>NZ_CP011925.1:617402-1234804 GCF_000238315.3 Pseudoalteromonas piscicida | reverse complement strand
ATTATAACCTATCCAACTGTTTTACATCATTTTTTTTAATTTTTATAGATCTACTTTTTACTAGGTTAAGATCAGATCTCTTATAACTCCGAGATCGAAATTTTACTAACTACTATTTCAAAAAGATATATATAAACAGCTTATGCACAGAATTGTTCACGGATGCGGTGGTGGAGATCAATTTTTTACTAAGTAAGATCAAATAGTTATGCACAGATGGTATAAGATCAAGTACTTTAAGGTATGTATAGATCTGATCTCTACCTAGCATAGATCAGATCTTTACTAATTAATGGTAGAGTTTTCCACAAGGACGTCTGGTTTGTCGTTGTAATTTCGCTAAATAGGCCTTAAACAAAGGTTTTTCAGCGTTAATTTCATCTCTGTTAGTAAAAGCTTGATCTGAAAATAGCCCCTAGTTAGTAAAAAAATGATCCTAACAAAAAAAGTTCCTTCGGATCACTTTTTTACTAACTTTAATCATTAACTTTTTCTGTCGAATATGTTGTTATTAGACGTCATGAAAATTTGGAAGTAAAACAATGAGCCGGAAGGTGAACATCTCTGTTGACAATTTGCCCGATTCACTTCGTGGACAGATCCATGGTGTAGAAAGTGCAATCGATAACGAAAGTTTGGCGTTGTTTACGGATAATAAAGATGTTCGAGTATCTTTAGAAAATGCTGCCCATGGGTTAAGAGCTTATTCTAACACCTTTAATCATTACGATTTATGGGGACGCTTTGTTCGTTCGGGACATAAAAAATTACCGTTAGAAGAAGCGCCTAAAAAAACGATCGTAACGAGGAAAATTTCTGAAAAAGTAGATGGTATTCTATACGAAGGTGAGATAAAAATTACGCCTGCTGTTGTTAGTACTAAAAAAGATGGTGATGACGAAGAGTTTTTAGTTTGGCCATCTGACCGAGAAGAAAAGGTTGAGCGTGCGCTGATCCGTCTAGCTTCCAAAGGCAAGATTGTTAAAATAAATTTTAAGTCCGGTATTCAATACGCAGTTATTTTTTCGATGAACGAGCTTGCTCAAGAATTAAAAGCTGTTGGTCAATCAATGCCTTATCCACAAATTAAGGAATCTTTGGAAGCCCTTCAAGGTTCTAAACTTTCGTTCAAATATACGGCTACAGATACTAAAAACCCAAGTATTGATGATTCATTTTACGAATCAAACATGAACTTTCTGTCGTCGCTACACTTTAGTGGTAAAAAAGGACAGGGCGGGAACATAAAATGTGTTGCATGTTTAAATGCATTTGTTCATAACATGATCGATAACTTGGAGTATAAAGGTTATTACTTCAACAGTGCTCAAGAGTTAAAACGTGGTTTATCTCGTTGGATGATGCTACGTTTGTATCATCTATGGCGTTACGCAGCTCCAGGTAAAACTTATCATTTTCGCCTAATTTCAATTATGGAAAAATACGGCTCAATTTATTCTGATGATGAAATTACAGAGAATAAATTGAAGGCACTTCGTCGTGATATGACCACAACAATGAAAGATTTGATCGAGAAAGGGGCGATATCCGAATACAATATTTCAAATGTTAAGGATGAAAAGTCCGGAAAAATCGTTGATTATGTGTACGAAATGCACCCATCTGCTCAATTCTGTGACGAGATATTGGCTCTCAATAAACACCATAAACGTATCGAAATTCAAGGTGGAAAACGTATCGTCGAAAATGTTGAAGTAATTGATGAAGATACATTAGAAGAAATCGTTAAAAAATAGGATTTCTTATTTTGGCTAGAGCGGTACTTCTAGCCAAAACAAAAAACTTCTATATCAAAGCTAATTTCTATTTCAACAGAAGATACTTTCTAACCGAAATTTATTACAATCCAATTTTTCAAAACGATGAGAGCTAAAAGCTTTCTTAAAAATTTTCTGCGGTGAAAAAATACTGACATCAATAAATCTTGAAACTACATCTGCGGATAAAATTAATTCTCTAATCCTTAGAAGAGAGAACAAGCATATCAATAATTCAAACCTTCCTATTTAGAACAATCGAATAGAAAAAATTTGTTATCCGATAGTAGTTAATTTATTAGTGATTTCTAGATACGAGTCCGTGGTCGATAAGCTATTTCAGAGCTTAAAATTTAATGATAAATCAAAATTTAACCTGAAGAAATTTAGTACTTAATCTGTGAAGATAACGATTTCATCAAAGTCTTATAATACCAATTAGTCTTGATACTTGTTCAATTTGAAGGAGCAAATCTGATGCTAACTGCGTTAAAAATTTCTCATTTAGAACAACTAAATAGCAAGATTTCCGCCTTGCCTACACGGATGTAAGTACCTTGGGGATAGCTGGACGCAGTAATGGTGTTATCGACAAAATTTTCTTCGCCTCAAAAGAGATCACTTAATCAAGTTAATAGGTATAAGTTTTAAAATGGATAGAACACATCATACTATAATGAGGACTACTCAGTTAGCACTTGCCATGGACTATACTAATTTAACAAGATTATGTTAAATTTCGTACTATCTTTAGATTCCGTATGAATTCCTTATTATTACTTAAATCTTTCTAAATAAATTCTATCGACTAGAAAGTTGTACTCTCGCTTTCTTGGATGATCATCTTTTTGTGTAAAATGACTTAGCTCTCCAAGTTTAGTGTCTGGATTCGGGTTAAAGAGTATAAATGGAAGTGCGGCACTCACATGATAGCGATTCTGAGCTGTATATCTTACATTCACCTCTGGCGTTACTCGGGTTGGCCTTCTAATTCTGAGCTTAGCATTTTCTGATAGACTAGAAACTCTATATTTTTCTTGTTCTACTAGTTGTTGCCACTTTTCCTGATCTATCATCCTCGGATTTGAATATAGTGAAGAGCGATTCAACATCTCCATAGCAAGTTCTTTACTCAAAACTCTGGTTGCATGTTTTTTCATCCAGGTAAATCGAACGGAATAGGGAGTTATGGATTCGCTATGTATTTTTCGATAGGCAGCCAAAGTCATTAAATTAGGAACTGCACTATGAACAGCTTCGAATCTGGCATCATTGTTAGAAATTTCCAGAATAGCATTTTTAAAATTTTCTTTGGCAAGATTCACAGCATTCACCCTAGACTTGATAACTTCATTAGGGTCATTAACTAACAAAAGACCTGGGAACCTTTGCAACAACTTTCCGCTTTCGCGGTCGTTTAAATAGAGATCGCGATAAGCATCTAAACATTTAGAAAGTGCTTTTTCACCTTCTATTTTTGTAACTGCTATATTTGTTGGAGCGGTTTCTTCATCTTGTTTTTTTATATCAGGCAGTTCATAAAAAGTTGCCTTTTTTATATCGGCTTCAGTCAGTTCATGGCATAGCTGATTAATATGTTCGTTAAGAATATCGAAAGTTGAACGTATATTAAATTTATTCATTGTATGATGTGTTCTTATTATCTCTTTTATATTATATCAAAAAGAATGAAATCTCGCTAAGCGATTTTACTATGAGTATTTAATGGAAAAACTAACCATATCATTTTCACTAGACCTGCGTTTGCTAAATTAAGCTGGATATCTTATATAGAATATCAGTGTTAAGTAGTTAGTTATTTGACCAATTAGTTATGAGTGATGCAGTAACAGTGTACATGTTTACCTAATAAGTAAGTATGATGTGTTCTTCTAGGTGTATTCAGATTATATCAAAAATATTCTGATAGCTCATATTTATCTTCACTTATTTAGCCTCTATTCAGAGCGCCAAGACTTTGGAGAAATCAAATGATCAGCTAGGGACCTTTTATTGTTTGATTTTTGTTTTGGTTCATTGTTGCACCAGAAGTGCTGGGTAAAGGTACTTTGTATCTTTATCGCCTGACTCACATAGGATAACTATGCTACGCAGGTTCTGCCAACAGCTGCAAAAACAAACTTGAAAGATAAGCAGGCCCTAGTTAATTCTATAAATAGAGAATTAACTCTATTTTATTTTGATGAAAATGTTAATCAGCTTTTTATAGGTCAAATTATTTAATTTATATTTAGTATGATGTGTTCCTTTTTTATGAGCTAAATTATATCAAATTTTTTTGCATTTCTCTTATAAAATTGGATTTTGATAAATTTTTGCAGGGAGTTCTTAACGGACAATACTCAAATAGAAAGTGGTGGCTAGTAATCAATCAGAATGGCAATGCTAATTTTCAGCTTCTTGATTAATTTTTAAATTTAATGGTGATTTCATATTGATTAACAGTTTGTATGATGTGTTCTCTGTAAAATCCTCGCGATGGTACTCTTTTTTATAAATTAAAGTCAACTTGTTGATCCCGACATTGTCTTGTTACTGTCAAGAGGTTTTGGTAGTGAAAACCCATAGTAAGTATTCACAAACTTTATTTCGACCGAGCGCTTTTATGTAGACGTGAAGATTTAATAGATTCTAGTTAGACCGTAAAGGGAAGGTGATTGATAAGTTGAGATGTAAAAAGTAAGCGTGTACTTACTTCTAAATAATTTAATTTTACACTTTCTTGGAGAACAACCGTACCACTTCTTTTACTTTGCAATGAATCTTCAAGTAATATCCGCATTTTCTGCAGTCTTACCTGACTAAAATATAGTGCAAGTTTCTTTTGATACATGTTCAGTTCGAAGTTGCAACGATAGCACTAACTTTATAATAGCTAAACCAGGCACTTCAGTATTATGCAAATTTCGCCGGAATATTTCCTTACCCGATTTGTACCGAAGTTAAATAAAGAAGAGCTGTAGTGGTCAACTAATTTTGGCCACAGTTTTAGAATCTTGGTATCTAACCTCAGATTCATTTGGCGCTAAACCAGCATTATAATGATGAGGCCTAACGTTGTTATAATATCCGTTGATATAATCACTCACACCATATTTAGCATCTTTAAAGTTTTCGTATCCAACCTTTGGCATCCACTCCGTTTTAAAGCTTCTAAAAAATCGCTCCATTGGCGCATTATCCCAACAATTTCCGCGCCTGCTCATACTTTGTGTAATTTTATAGCGCCATAAACGTTGGCGGTACTTCAAGCTTGTATAATGGCTTCCTTGGTCTGAGTGAAACATCAATCCACTTGGTTTACCTCTGCTTTCATACGCGAGTTCAAGCGCTTTTAGCGTTAAGCTAGTATCTGGCGACAACGACATTGCCCAACCAACGACTTTACGTGCAAATAAATCAACAACGACCGCTAAATAGGCCCAGCGATTGCCTGTCCAAATATACGTCACATCACCGCACCACACCGTATTCGGCTCAACAACATCAAACTGCCTGTCTAGCAAATTTGGGATTTCAAGATGCTCATTACCACCCCTTTTATATTGATGTTGTGGTACTTGGCAGCTCTCTAGTTTTAGTTTAACCATTAGCTTAGCGGCGCGATAACGGCTTAATTCAAAATCGTTATTCGTTGCGATTGCTGCGATTGTCCGTGCCCCAGCTGAACCGCCGCTCATTGCATGTATGGCTTTAACTTCAGCTTCTAGCCTTATTTGCTCTGGTGTAGGCGTTGTATCCCGTATGGCCCAATATTTATAGCTGCTGCGATGCACATTGAATACGCTACACAACACGCTAATTGGGTAACGCTCTCGTTGATTTAATTTCTCAATTAACGAGAATTGTTCAGGGAGTCGGACATCAAGAGAGCGGTAGCCTTTTTTAATATATCCTTTTCTAATTCAATACGTTGGATTTGCTTTTTAAGTTCGCGGATTTCAATTTGTTCAGGTGTCATTGGTGACGCTGTGGGGGTCTGGCCATTCCGCTCTTGCTTCAATTGAGTTACCCACTTACTTACAGTTGATTTACCAACCCCCATAGCCTTAGCTGCATCTTCTTGTGTGTAGCCTTGGTCAACTACAAGTTGAGCTGTTTCTAATTTGATTGCCGCAGAATAGGTTGCGCGTTTTAATTTCGTCATTTTTTCACCCAAATTTGTATGCAAATAGCATAACATTTCTTTCTTAATGGGTGGCCAAATTAACTATGCCACTACAATAGGAAAATATCTCTGAAATTAACAGTCTCGAAGTTGATGGGGATTTTGGAAATGAAAATAGCGTTTAAGTTATTTTGCGAGTAATCATATTAATAGTCACCTTAGGCAGAGTCCTCTTGATGCTGTAAGAATAGATGAACGAAAAAAGTTGTTGTGTTAGAAATCAAGAAAAGGATGAGGGTCAAGAGCAAACTCAGTAGTACTATAGTAAGCAATACCACCTTTTTAACAGTAGAGTTTTATCTAGTTAGTCTAGATTGGTCGGCGAGATTTCATCGTATAAGATAGCTTAATCAAGAAAATTCATTTTATTTAAATAACCCAATGAACTGAAGAACGATCTCTCCAGTTTTTTAAGTAATGAGCTCTCATTTGGGGAGAGGCCAGCTGGAAGTATCTGTGTGAGTTAACATTTCCAAAAACTATGTATGATTTGTCACAATACGACTCATTTTTCTTACTCCCTTCCTGCTCATAAAATACTACGAGTTGCTAACTTTCACCTTTACCTTTCATAGATGAAACTTTAAAAAGCAATCAATTTAACATAATACAAATAGGTGACCAAAATCTGTCTGTTGTCTTGCTATATAAATACTTCGCAAAACGGTTTACTGAAGAGATAGGGTAGAATTCCATTGTTGCGAACAAAGTCTTGAACTGGCTACCATCCGACAGCGCCATTTAGTAGGTCTACAAGATTATGTTTGATATTAATATCGCTTTTAGGATCTTAAATCGACAATAAAGCCCATTATAACGGCCTAGATCTTAAAAGTCCGATATTTGTCAAATTGAAGTTCGCTTTCGTTCTGGTTGAAGAGATGTATTAAAAATTAACTTTCTTAAACAAGGGTTATATCGTGAAAGAATTTTTTGAACAGTTTTAGCAATTGTGTCTATTTATCTTTATCGCCAAATGTATGATGTGTTCTTTATTGAAACAAACTAAAGTTTTTCCTTGATGAATAAGGGGGTTTGGGGTACTGTTCAATGGTGGTAACACATATTGGAATGAGGAAAATACAATGGCTAATTGGAGCCCAAATAGCTGGAGAGATAAACCAATCTTGCAGCAACCTGAATACCCAAATTCAGAGAAGTTAAAATCAGTTGAAAAAGAACTAAATTCAGCCCCACCGCTCGTTTTTGCAGAAGAGACGCGAAGCTTGTATAAAAGCCTAGCAGATGTTTGTGAAGGTAAAGCTTTTATATTGCAAGGTGGTGATTGCGCCGAATCGTTTTCTGATTTCAGTGCCGCTAATATTCGTGATACGTTCAAAACACTTTTGCAAATGGCTGTCGTATTAACCTATGGTGGCAAATGCCCGGTAGTTAAAATTGCTCGAATGGCAGGGCAGTATGCAAAACCCCGTTCTTCTGATTTTGAGACTATTGATGGTACATCCTTACCTTCATATCGTGGCGATATCGTTAATAGCTTTGAGTTTACGGAAGAAGCACGTATCCCAGATCCTGATAGATTGATGAAAGCGTATCACCAGTCTGCAGCAACGCTTAACCTACTTCGCGCGTTTGCGCAGGGTGGTCTTGCAGATCTGCATCAGGTAAATCGCTGGAATATGAGTTTCGTAGCTGCAAATCCGTTAAAAGACAAGTTTCAACAACTCGCTGAGCGTATTCAAGAAGCACTTGAGTTTATGGAAGTTTGTGGCATTGATTCAACAGTTGCACCAAGTCTGAAGGAAACTCCGCTTTATACTTCACACGAAGCGCTACTATTAGGTTATGAAGAAGCGTTAACGAGAAGAGATCACTTATCCGGTGATTGGTACGATTGTTCTGCTCACTTTGTGTGGATTGGTGAACGTACGCGTCAATTAGATCACGCACATATCGAATTTTTCCGTGGTATTAAAAACCCTATTGGCGTAAAGGTTGGCCCAGGGATGCAAGAAGATGAGTTAATTAAACTTGTCGATGCGCTTAACCCTGATAATATTCCTGGTCGTCTAACACTTATCACACGCATGGGTGCAGATGTGCTGCCGGAAAAGCTGCCTAAATTAGTTCGCAGAATTCAAGAAGAAGGCCGCAAAGTTATTTGGACTTCGGATCCCATGCACGGAAACACTGAAAAAGCGACCACTGGATATAAGACACGTAGCTTTAACAATATCCTAAGAGAAATCAGTCAGTTCTTCGCAGTTCATAAAGCTGAGGGTAGCTATCCTGGTGGGGTGCACTTAGAAATGACAGGGCAACACGTTACTGAGTGTGTTGGTGGTGCCTACGGTCTATCAGACGAAGACTTATCTCAGCGTTACCGCACCCAGTGTGATCCGCGTCTAAACGCAGACCAAGTTTTAGAACTAGGCTTTTTAGTTGCTGATCTACTAAAAGATGCTCGTAAAACAGTATAAATAGCAAACAAAGGGCCGCATAGCGGCCTTTTTAGTATTTATGGCGCTTTAGCCCAGTTTCAGAAATAATTTTTGCTGAGATTTCCTCAACGGAATAGCGTGTACTGTTCAAGTAAGGCGTTTTATTCTTTTTAAATAGCATCTCGACTTCTTTGACTTCAATACGGCATTGTCTAATTGATGCGTACTTGGAGTTTGCCATTCTCTCTTGCCTGATTGCAGCTAGTCTTTCGGGATCTATGGTTAAGCCAAAGAGCTTACCTTTGTATTTATCCAGACATTTGGGTAGTTTTCCACTTTCTAAATCATCTTCTGTCATCGGATAATTCGCGGCCTTTATCCCATATTGCAAAGCTAAATATAAGCTTGTCGGCGTTTTACCGCTGCGGCTGACACCCACCAATATGATGTCTGCCTCGTCATAATCTTTAATATTTGCACCGTCATCATTTGCAAGCGCGTAGTTAACTGCATCTATTCTAAAATCATACGAAGATTCATGAATGCTATGCGTGCGGTGCATTTTTGGCACCGGCTGAACTTTTAGCTCTCTTTTTACAATTTCGCTCGCATAAGATAAAAAGTCGTAACAAACCCCTTGCGACGATAAAATAATATCGGACAATTCTGGATTAACGAATGTAAAAAACACCAATGGTTTTTCACCTGAAGTCTCAGCAACAGAGTCTATTAGTTTTTTGATTTCATTTGCTTTTTTCACTGTTTCTACAAATGGTATCGTTTGATGATTAAATTCTACAGGGAACATTGAAAGCGTTGCGTGACCAAACACTTCAGAGGTGATAGCGGTACCATCGGAAATATAAAATGCTGTTCTCATTTTGCTATTATTCATTCAGAAATTGTTGAAAATAAGCCATCGCGGTTTACGAAGACTGCCTTACCGTTGTAGAATGCCCTTGACCAAGTGGAAAGGTCAATTAATCTCTCACATTTAATACAATTTGTTTTGGAGACAGTTCCGTGCAAGACTACGTTCTCTGGTATCAAGAGTTGGGTATGCAAGATGTACCTCGAGTTGGTGGTAAAAACGCTTCTCTAGGTGAAATGATATCTAACCTTGCTAACGCTGGTGTACAAGTACCTGGTGGATTCGCAACAACAGCTGATGCGTTTAATGAATTTCTTGAGCAATCAGGCCTCAATGAAAAAATCCACTCAATCCTAGATACTCTCGATGTTGATGATGTCAACGAATTAGCCAAAGTCGGCGCCCAAATTAGACAATGGGTTATCGATACACCATTCCAACCAGAATTAGATAAAGCAATCCGTGAAGCGTATAGCCAGTTACACGGTGACGCAAGCCAAGATGTCTCCTTTGCTGTTCGTTCATCAGCAACCGCAGAAGATATGCCAGACGCCTCCTTCGCTGGCCAACAAGAAACTTTCCTAAATGTTCGTGGCATTGATGCCGTAATGGTCGCTATCAAGCATGTTTTTGCTTCGCTATTCAATGACCGTGCAATATCTTATCGTGTACACCAAGGCTATGATCACAGAGGCGTGGCGCTTTCTGCTGGTATTCAGCGTATGGTGCGTTCAGACAAAGCGTCGTCTGGAGTTATGTTCTCAATCGATACCGAATCAGGCTTCGAAGACGTTGTCTTCGTTACTTCTAGCTATGGTTTAGGCGAGATGGTAGTTCAGGGCGCAGTAAACCCAGATGAATTTTATGTTCATAAGCAAACGCTTGCAAAAGCTAAACCTGCTGTTCTTAAGAGAAATATTGGCTCAAAAGCAATCCAAATGATCTACTCAAGTGATGAGTCTCACGGCAAGCAAGTTGAGATTGTTGATGTAGATTCAGCACTATCTAACCAATTCTCGATTACAGACGCAGAAGTAGAAGAATTAGCAAAGCAAGCTGTTATTATCGAAAAGCACTACGGTCGTCCAATGGATATCGAATGGGCAAAAGATGGTAACGACGGCAAGCTTTATATCGTTCAAGCTCGTCCAGAAACCGTCCGTTCAAATGAAGATGCGAACGTAATGGAACGCTTCCAGCTAAAATCAAAGTCTGAAGTTATTGTTGAAGGTCGTGCAATCGGTCATAAAATTGGCTCAGGCGTAGTTAAAGTCCTGTCTTCAATTGATCAAATGGACTCGGTAAAGCAAGGCGATGTTCTTGTTACCGATATGACGGATCCTGATTGGGAACCTATCATGAAGCGTGCCTCTGCTATCGTAACGAATCGTGGCGGCCGTACTTGTCATGCGGCAATCATTGCGCGTGAGCTAGGGATCCCAGCCGTGGTTGGATGTGGTAATGCAACCGATTTGATCACCAATGGTGACACGGTAACAGTATCATGTGCAGAAGGCGATACAGGTTATATCTACAAAGGTGAACTTGAATTTGATGTTATTTCTTCTCGCATCGATTCAATGCCAGCTATTCCGATGAAGATAATGATGAACGTTGGTAACCCAGATCGCGCGTTTGATTTTGCGAAATTACCACATGCAGGTATCGGTCTTGCGCGTCTTGAGTTTATCATCAACCGTATGATTGGTATTCACCCTAAAGCACTACTTCATTTTGATAAGCAAGATGCAGAGCTTCAGGCTGAAATTAAAGAGCTAATCGCGGGATATGAATCACCTGTAGAGTTCTATATCAGCAAGCTAGTTGAAGGTATTTCTACGCTAGGTGCAGCATTTGCTCCAGAGCGGGTAATTGTTCGTATGTCTGACTTTAAGTCAAACGAGTATGCAAACTTGGTTGGCGGTCAGCAGTATGAGCCGGAAGAAGAAAACCCAATGATTGGTTTCCGCGGCGCATCTCGTTACATTTCTGAAGACTTTAGAGAGTGTTTTGCATTAGAGTGTGAAGCCATTAAACGTGTTCGTAATGAGATGGATTTGACCAACGTTGAAATCATGATCCCATTCGTTCGTACCCTAGAAGAAGCTGCTCAAGTTATTGAAATTCTTGAAGCGCATGGTCTAAAACGTGGCGAGAATGGTCTAAAAGTCATTATGATGTGTGAACTTCCATCAAACTGCCTACTTGCTGAAGAGTTTTTAGAATATTTCGATGGCTTCTCGATTGGTTCAAATGACCTTACCCAGTTAACACTTGGTCTGGACCGCGATTCTGGCCTCATTGCGCATCTGTTTGATGAGCGAAATCCAGCTATCAAGAAACTACTTTCAATGGCAATTCAAACTGCTAAAGCGAAAGGCAAATATGTAGGTATTTGTGGTCAAGGTCCATCGGACCATGAAGATTTTGCTGCTTGGTTAGTTGAAGAGGGGATTGACTCTGTTTCACTTAACCCAGATACAGTACTTGAAACTTGGCTTTATCTAGCTGAAAAGTTTACTAAATAATTTAATGGCCCCAATGCAACACATTGGGGCTATTTCATTTCTGAAATGTCCTATCTAACTTTTCGCAGCCAAGCTTAAACAAACGCTGCACATTTTTTAAGTGCTTCTTTGCACCTTCATGATTCATCGAGAAACACACCAGGGCCGCAAGTAAAAAGATAACCGATGGACCGGGCACAATAAAGAAGATCAATGCTAGAATACAAAACACAATACCAGCAAGGTCGTAAATAATTTTCATGTTATTTCCTCCTATACAATATGAGTATAAGGTGTGTGGTAAAATAAACTATTTCCAATTGTAACAAACCATAAAATTCTCAAGTTGATCATTAATCCTTCGTGATACAATTAATTCAAAGCAAGTAAAATATACCGTCATGATCGCAAATATTAGTCAGCAGGATTCTGCAAACGAACTTATCAACCTCTATCAAAATAAACTAACTGATGCAGGTTTTAGTGGGGACATTGATACGAGTTATGCAACTCGTCTTGTTACGTCAACCGACAATAGTATCTATCAGGAAATCCCTCAAGCAGTATTATTTCCAAGAACAAATCGAGACGTACAACTTGCACTTGAAATCGCCCAACAAGACCCATTTTTGTCTCTCACCTTTGGCCCTAGAGGCGGAGGTACTGGTACGAATGGCCAATCACTTACGCCCGGTATCGTGATTGATCTATCGAGACACATGAGAGAAATTCTTGAGATCAATGAACAAGAAGGGTGGGTTCGAGTTCAGGCGGGTGTGATCAAAGATCAGCTTAATGACTTTCTAAAACCTTACGGCTATTTCTTTTCGCCAGATCTCTCCACCAGTAACCGAGCAACAATAGGTGGTATGGTAAATACTGATGCGTCGGGCCAAGGTTCACTCGTTTATGGCAAAACAAGCGATCATGTTCTTGGGCTTAAAACCTTTTTAGTGGATGGAACAGAGCTAAATACCTCGAAGTTAGCGATCGATAAAGCGGAGCTACTAGCTGAGCAAAACTCAAAGACTTCTCACATTTATGCAAATGTCATCGAGATCTGTCGAAGCAATCGAGCACTTATACTTGAAAAATTTCCAAGACTAAACCGTTTTTTAACGGGTTATGACCTCGAAAATGTATTCGACGATTCACTAACTACTTTTGATTTGTCTCGAATTATTACGGGTTCTGAAGGTTCGCTTGGTGTTGTAACCGAAGCAAAGCTTAATTTAACGCCAATTCAGCCATATAAAACCCTTATAAATATCAAATATGACTCATTTGAATCAGCGCTTAGAAACAGCCCATTCTTGGTTTCCGCTAATGCTACATCGGTCGAAACCGTAGACAGTAAAGTTCTAGGTCTTGCCAAAGAGGACATCATCTGGCATTCAGTATCGGACTTAATTCAAGATGTACCAGGTGTTGAGATGCAAGGTCTTAACATGGTTGAATTTAACGGTGAATCCCAAGATGAAATTTCGTCTAAAGTCGATAGTTTATGTCAACGATTAGATCAGCTTATTGCGAATAAAGAAGCGGGGATTATTGGTTATCAACTTACCAATGATAAAGCGGATATCCTTAAGATCTATGCAATGCGTAAAAAGTCAGTTGGTTTATTGGGTAACGCAAAAGGTAGTAAAAAGCCACTAGCTTTTGCTGAAGATACAGCCGTTCCACCTGAAAACCTTGCTGATTTTATCATTGAATTTAGAGAGTTACTTGATAGTTACCAATTAGATTATGGCATGTTTGGTCATGTTGACGCCGGTGTTTTACATGTCCGCCCAGCACTTGATATGTGCGATCCTGAACAGGAAAAATTACTACGTGTGATCTCTGATAAAGTAGTAGCGTTAACTGCAAAATACCGAGGACTAATGTGGGGTGAGCATGGAAAAGGTTACCGAAGTGAATATGGACCCGAGTTTTTCGGTGAGCAACTATTTAATGAACTTCGTAAAATTAAAAGTTTGTTTGATAAAAATAATCGCTTAAACCCTGGAAAAATTTGTACACCACTGGATTCAAGCGATCAATTAGTGTCAGTCGATGCACAGAAAAGAGCTTGGTTTGATCGTACAATCCCAACTGAAGTAAAAGTAAACTACGAAGCACCAATCAATTGTAATGGTAACGGACTTTGCTTTAACTATGATGACAACTCACCAATGTGTCCATCGTATAAGGTAACCAAAGATCGTAGAAACTCTCCAAAAGGACGCGCTGGGTTATTTAAAGAGTGGTTACGGCTACAAAGCAATAAAGGGGTCGATTTGATTGCTGCAGAAAAGCAATTAATCAGTCATGAAAATGATACCACTTGGTGGGAGCGCTTTCTCAATACCCGAAAGAAAAACGAATATGACTTTTCCCATGAAGTTAAAGCATCAATGGATGAATGTTTAGCGTGTAAAGCGTGCACAACGGCATGCCCAATCAAAGTGGATGTTCCTACGTTTCGAGCTAAGTTTTTAAACTTTTACTACAGCCGTTACAATCGTCCACTTAAAGACTACTTAGTTGCGAATATAGAGCGTGCACTACCTGCCATGGCTAAGTTTCCAAATTTAGTTAACGCTTTACAAAGTAATCGCATATCAAACTTTTTCGTTGAACGGCTGATCGGCTATATTGACTCGCCTGCGCTAAGTAAGACGCAGCTTAGCAAGTTAGTGCCAAACAAACACTTTTATTCAGAGCAAAGTTTTGAAAAGTTAAGCGACGAAGAACAACAAAGCGTGGTATTTATTGTTCAAGATCCGTTTACTAGTTTCTATGAAGCAGAATTAGTATCGGACTTTGTGCAAGTTATATCAAAGCTTGGGTTTTATCCACTCGTGTTGCCATTCAAACCAAACGGTAAGCCACAACACGTTAAAGGCTTTTTAAAGGAATTTAAATCGACTGCAAAGACTGCCGCACAGTTTTTAAATACTGTGAGTGAATATAATAGGCCTTTAGTTGGGCTCGATGCCTCTTTGGTGATGTGCTATCGCGATGAATATAATGATATTCTCAAAGAGAGTAGGGGAGATTTTAAGGTACAACTAGCGCATGAATGGCTTGCGACTATCGATATCCCAACGGCTGCGACAATCAGTCCATCAAAATTTACGTTGATAAGTCACTGTACTGAAACAACAGCAATGCCTGAATCTAAAAGTGTTTGGCAAGGTATTTTTAATAGGTTGAACTCTAATTTAGAAACGGTTAATACGGGCTGTTGTGGCATGGCGGGAACTTATGGCCACGAAGCGCAAAATCAAGAAAATTCAAGAGCACTTTACGAATCCTCGTGGCAGCATCATATTGATAATGCGGCTCAAGGTGAAGTATTAGTGACCGGCTTCTCTTGTCGATGTCAGGTTAAACGCTTTAGTGGAGAAAAGCCAAAACACCCGCTTCAAGCACTTAACAAACTACTAGACTAGTATAGTAGTTAAACGAGCCCAGTTTACTGGGCTTTTTTTATTAATAGTTTTAGCCGAAGACAAACTAAGTAAATACACTTTATAGTATGATGTGTTCTTTGGGCATACTGCGCGAACACAAGTCCGTTATTCTCGAGCTACTATAATTTGACGGCTCAATAACATTGATCCAATTAAAGACTCAAAAGCTATATTTACCATCATCTATACAACACCAGCAAACGAGTATTCGATAGTGCAGTCGCTGATAAGTCAATAAGCTATTATTATTGCTTGACCATAATTCTAAAGGGGATTGGGCGTTGTGTTTCCAGCTGCTTAAGTTTATCTATCGACTTATCGGTAAAGGTATGGCCTTTTGGTAGCAATAAAATTCCTTGATTACTGTAAAGCGCTAAACCCAATATCATGCCTGGCTTGAGCTTTTCAGTTGTCAATATATCAACCGAACCGACTTGCTCTTGGCCTAGCTCGTTGTTACTTACAGCTTGTTCTAAAATATCAACGACTTCTGGGGAGTAGAAATTTCCTCTATAGGTTCGGATAAGGTCTAGGGCTAAATCGGCTTTCTCTTTATCAGAACCGTTAGCGCTGTATAAATTGTCATAATAATCTCGAGCGACTGCAAGTATCTGTGAGCCCAAAGGAATTTCTTTACCTTTAAGACCTTTAGGGATCCCTTGACCATTAAATTTTTCAAACTGATGATAAATCGCCTCGGATACGTCAGATAAGTGCTGCGCTGGCATCAACATAAGCTGTGCAATGGAAGGATGCGTATAATAAATTTTCTTTTGTGCTTCGCTTAGTTTTCTGGGTGGCGATTTATAAATTTCTGGGTCCATAGCAAGTAAACCTACTTCCGCTAAATACCCTGACATCATAGCCGTTTCAGCTACTTCACTAGAAAGTTCTAGCTTCTTAGCTATAATTTTACATAATTTGGCTATGCTCTTCGCTTTTTTACCATCGATAAATGGATTTGCATTCAGAAAATTATAAAGTAACTCGACGGTAGCCCGATGTTCTTTATGTTCTTTTTGATTAGCTTGTTCTAATTGACTTAACACTTTGCGGATCTGCGCAGTGCGTTTTTGTACAAGTCCTTCAAGGTTTTCATTTAACTCAGTGAGTTGCGCATTTTTTTGTACTATCTCTTCATTTAGTCTCTTATTTACGCTTTTTAACCTGTATTTCTCTGAACATTCTCTCACGGTATGTACGAGTATATCGTTATCCCAAGGCTTTTGAATATATGCATGGATCCCACTTTCATTAATGGCTTTAATTGTTGAAGCAAGATCAGAGTATCCTGTCAGTAATATCCGTTGTGTATCTGGGCAAATACGCTTTACTTCATGCAAAAATGTGGCGCCATCCATTTCAGGCATCCGCATATCACTAATAACAACTTCAAAAGAGGAGTCTCGGATCAGCGCCAAGGCTTGCTGTGGATCGCTACAGAGCTCAGCGTGTATTCCATTTTGACGGAATAAGCGATTTAACGACCGTATCACATTAGTCTCATCATCGAGACAAAGTACTCGTATCGCTTCATTTGAAGTCGTTGATTGCTCGCCAAATTCCAAAGTTCTATCTCCTAAATGAATTAATTTAAACTTAGTTCAAAAAGCAAACCACGACAAGAAACCGATAAAATACGCCTTAAGTCTAATATTACCCTTCAACCTGATTAATAACTTTTTAATATATGCTTAAGAAACAAACTAGTAACTGTATAAACTTTAGAGAACTAGGCTAGTAACTATCGCTTAATATTAAATAATTACAGTTTCATTTCCATGTGTCAGTGAATCAAAACTAAGCATATGAATCAATAATTTAGTGTTACATTTTGATGAAAAACATGGCTTAATTTACGCTTACGTTAACGTTACCGGCTAGAGAAAAATGTTGTTGCCATATTGATTTTATGTGTTAGGTTTATGTTGTTATTGTTAACCAAATACAATAAATGGTTGGAGAACCAAACTATGAAACAACATGTAAAGACCCTTAAATTATCGCAAATGGCTTCGATCCTCGGAGCCATTTTCTGCGCTAACTCATATGCTTATAATTGTGATGGTTTACCTGAATGGTCACAAAGTTCGGCATATAATGGTGGTGCTCAAGTACAAAAATCGCAACAAGCTTTTGAAGCAAAGTGGTGGACTCAGGCTGATCCAGTTACCCATTCCGGACAATGGGATGATTGGAAAAAATTGGGCGACTGTGACAGCGTTGTCACCAACACACCACCTACAGTACAAAGCTTACTCCCAGCTGACGGCAGCGCTTTTAACGAAAATGACAGCGTTGCCATTTCTGTAAATGCAACAGATAGCGATGGCCAAGTAACGCAGGTAGAGTTTTTTGTAGATGGCACGTCTGTTGGTATTGATACCACAGCGACAGGTGATAATTTTTCATTTAACTGGTCAGCAACCGCTGGAACACACGCAATTTCAGTTGTTGCAACAGATGACAAGCAAGCTGTGTCCAACACATTAATAACTAATGTTATCGTTAATACGACAGGAAATCAGTTACCTACAGCAAATCTTTCGTTAGGCGGAGGTAATAACCTGGTTATTAATCAACCTGTAGACATCGTTCTTGATGGTTCAGATCCAGACGGCTCAATCGCAAAACTAACACTGCTTATCAACGGCCAAGTCGCATTTGAGAGCACAACAGCACCGGCACAGCACACTTGGACACCAACGCAACTGGGCACCGTAACATTAAAGCTTGTTGTTGAAGATAATACTGGTGCGACAGCAGAGAGTATACTCAATGCAAATGTGGTTGAAACACCGCCAGTGGTAAACAGCTGTGTTCCACATGGTCTTTATCAGACCCCCAACATATCGCCTAACTACTGTGATATCTATGATGAAAATGGCCGTGAAAAAATGGGTACTGATCACCCTAGACGCGTCATCGGTTACTTTACCAGTTGGAGAACGGGTAAGAATGGTCAACCGAGCTACTTAGTTGATGATATTCCATGGGATAAGATCACCCACATCAATTATGCTTTCGCGCACGTTGATGCCAACAACAAGGTTTCAATAGGCAATCCAACTGCTCCTAACAATGCAGCGACGAATATGACTTGGCCGGGGGTTGCTGGTGCAGAGATGGATCCATCTCTTCCTTATACCGGTCATTTTAACTTGCTGAACAAATTTAAGAAACAGCATCCTGATGTTAAAACCTTGATCTCAGTCGGCGGTTGGGCGGAAACTGGTGGCTACTTCGACGAAACAGGTAAGCGAATTGCCAGCGGCGGTTTCTATACGATGACGACCAATGCAGATGGCAGCGTGAATCACGCAGGTATTGATGCGTTTGTAGCAAGTTCAGTTGAATTTATCCGTAAATACAACTTTGATGGTGTCGATATTGACTATGAATATCCATCTTCTATGAACGACTCTGGTCACCCCGATGATTTTGCGATATCAAACCCGCGTCGAGCAGCATTGAATGCTTCTTATCAAGTATTAATGAAAAAACTGAGAGAAGCATTAGACCAAGCAGGTCAACAAGACAATACTCACTATTTATTAACGATCGCATCACCATCTTCTGGTTACCTTCTACGTGGTATGGAGACATTCCAAGTCACTAAGTATCTAGACTACGTCAATATTATGTCTTATGACTTACACGGAGCGTGGAACCAGCACGTTGGCCATAACGCATCGCTATTCGACACCGGCGAAGATTCCGAGCTAAAACAGTGGAATGTTTACGGCACCAAAGAGTTTGAAGGTATTGGTTACCTAAACACTGATTGGGCGGTCAAATATTTCAGAGGCTCTGTCTCTGCAGGGCGCATCAACATCGGTATCCCTTATTATACTCGTGGTTTTAGAGATGTAACGGGTGGTACAAATGGCCTTTGGGGGCAAGCTGCATTACCTAACCAAGCTGATTGTCCTCCGGGGACTGGCAGCGGTGAAAAGAACAAGTGTGGTAATGGTGCTGTGGGTATCGATAACTTGTGGCACGACAAGAACGATGTTGGCTTAGAAGTACCCGCAGGTTCTAATCCGCTTTGGCATGTTAAAAACCTTCAAAATGGCGTGTTAGGAAGTTACCTAAGTGATTATGGACTAGATCCAGTTAACAACCCAGAGCATCAGATTAGCGGTACCTATGCCCGCCATTATGATTCCGTCGCGGTTGCTCCTTGGCTCTGGAATGCCAGCAAGAATGTTTTCTTATCCATTGAAGATGAAGAGTCAATGGCTGCGAAAGTCGACTATGTCATCAACCAAGAACTAGGCGGAATCATGTTCTGGGAGCTTACTGGTGACTTCGATTATGATGTAAGCAAAAATGAATATTTCATGGGTTCATCGCTAACAAGCTTAGCCTACAACAAGTTTAACCAAAGTGGCACGCCATACTCCGTTAAACAAGGAAATAAGACCTTTGTAAAACCAGCTTCTGCAGTTGATGTCACATTCGTTGCTAAAGATTTCCCAGCTGGAGATGCTAACTATCCAATTGCACCAACTTTTGCCTTTACCAATAACTCAGCGATAGATTTGAGTGGCGCAAAAATTTCGTTTGATGTTCCTGTTGCAACATCGGCAATTTTCAAATCTAACTGGAATGCACAAGAAAAGCTTGGCATGGCAGTGGACGTAAATGGATCGAATGCTGCGGGTAATAATATTGGCGGCTTCGAAAACGAATTCCACCGATTCTCGATCACGCTTGTGAACGAGTGGGGTGGTACGCCTAAGTCTTTTGCTCCCGGCGAAACTATCAATGCTCAAGTCATGTACTACATGCCTATTTCTGGCCCCGTTAACTTTGTGGTTGAGAAAGACGGTAACCGCTATGCATTTTCCAGTGAATATAGCGACCTACCAATCGCAACACCTGGTACAGGGCCTACAGATCCGGTAACTAGCTGTAAAGGTACACCTATCAGTCAAATTGTGGTTTACCCGAACCTACCACAGGGCACGCATGCTGCTCAAGGTGATTTAATTGTTGAAGGAAACGCGGTGTATGAAGCGAAATGGTGGAGCAATAAGCAACCATCAGTTAGCGGCGATTATACCAAGGCTTGCAACTTGTAAATAATAAATGGGGAGCTTTGCTCCCCTTTATAAAAGGCGAATAAGCATGAATAGTTTACACCGTAAATATGCGCTTGGTCTTTTTGGCGCAACCTCAGCTTTGATTTCAAGCGCAGTTTCAGCTCATGGTTTTATGGACTTTCCCAAAGCAAGGCAGGCGATCTGTCAAGCGCAAGGAGGTTATTGGTGGCCGGATGATGGATCAAATATCCCAAACCTAGCATGTCGAGCGGCTTTTTTGGACTCAGGCCATTTTCAGTTTGTGCAAGAGCATGAATTTTCGACCAATACCGCTGACTACAATAATCTAGAGGCAGTAAAAGCGAATATCCCCAATGGTACGCTTTGCTCAGCCGGTGACCCAAACAAAAGTGGCATGAGTGTTGTCTCACCACACTGGCAGCGTACAGTTGTAGAGCCAAACGCTCAAAATAAACTTGCCATTAGCTTTAGGGCGACAACACCTCATAATCCCAGTTTTTGGCAGTTCTTCTTGTCAAAGCCAAACTACGATGGCGATACATCTCCTCTGACTTGGAATGATTTAGAGCTTATTAATGAATTTGGCAATATTGATTTCGTTGTGGATCCTGAAGGTAAACGCTTCTATAAAATGGAAATAGATATACCGCAAGGCCGTGAGGGCAATGCAGTTTTATATACCCGTTGGCAGCGGTTTGATGTCGCAGGAGAGGGATTTTACAATTGCTCTGATATCACAATAACCTCAACAGGCACGCCACCAGAATGGGTGAGCAGCGGCTATTTCTTAAAGCAAGGGCAAGATGCTAAAGCCGGTGATAGCGTGTGGTTTAGGACGTTTGATCAATCCGGGAATGAATTAATTAGCCATAACTTGAATGTAACCTCCACTAATGCATCAACATGGCAAGCTGAGTTGGCTCTTTACCTTAATAGCAATTACGGAAATAAGGTCAACATTGGTGTTAAGCAACCGGACGGTTCAATTGCGTTTGATGCAAACGCCTTATTAGCAAACGAAGTATTTTTGCCACATGCCGCTTACACCAGCAATCTTAGCGTTGTAAAAGGGGGTGACAACACCGCTCCTACGGTAAATCCAATTTCTAACCAAAGCATCGCAGAAAATAGCCAAGCGACGGTGCATGCTCATGCGTTTGACGACCAAAATGACCCACTAACATTCATTTGGAGTATTCCTGCACCGCTTAGCTTTAGTGGCGAAGGTGACACGATTTCCATCTCAACGCCTGAAGTGACGGCTGATCAAACCTTTGAGGCTGAACTTAATGTCACCGATGGCAAAGCAAGCACGACCGTAAGTTTCTCAATTACCGTTCAAGATAGCACCAATAACCAATACCCAGCTTGGAATAGTACAACTACCTATGTCGCAGGCGACAGAGTAACGCATCAACAGAAAGTGTATGAAGCTAAGTGGTGGACGCAGGGAGAAGAGCCCGGCGCATCCGATGTTTGGAAAGCAATTTAAAGAAAACCCAAATTAATTGGGTACAACATGTAACTACAATAAGGTTGAAGATATGAAACTTAATAAAATAACCAGCTATATAGGATTTGCCTTACTGAGTGGCGGGGCACTTGCAGCCCCTTCAACACCAACATTAGATTGGCAGCCACAACAGTATTCGTTCGTTGAAGTTAACGTAGATGGGCTTGGCTCTTACAAGCAACTGGTAAAAGCAAAAGATGTTGTCGATATTAGCATCAAATGGAATGCATGGAGTGGCTCTGGCGGTGATAACTATAAAGTATATTTTGATGATCTCCTCGTAAACCAAGGCACGCTTGCAGCTGGTACTAAAAGTGGGGTAGTACAATTCCCCTACACTAAATCGGGTCGCCATCAGCTTTATTTAGAACTGTGTGAAGGTACCGTATGTGCAAGAAGCGCAGGGAAAGAAATCGTCATTGCCGACACTGACGGTGCACATCTAGCGCCACTTCCTATGAATGTAGATCCGAACAACCGTAATAACGGTACAATACCAGGCCGTGTAACGGGTGCATATTTCGTCGAATGGGGCATATATGGCTGTAATTATGACGTAACTAAGATCCCAGCTCATAACTTATCGCACATTTTATATGGCTTTATTCCGATTTGCGGACCTAACGAATCACTCAAATCCATCGAAAATGGTAATAGTTGGAGAGCGCTTCAAACTGCATGTGCTGACTCCCAAGATTATGAAGTCGTCATTCACGACCCTTGGGCTGCAGTGCAAAAATCTATGCCAGGGGTGGATGCAAAAGATCCTATTCGCGGTGTATATTCTCAATTAATGGCGCTAAAACAACGTTATCCGGACCTTAAAATTCTGCCTTCAGTCGGTGGATGGACGCTATCTGACCCATTCCATGGCTTTACAAACAAAGCAAACCGCGACACTTTCGTGGCGTCTGTAAAACAATTTCTTAAAACGTGGAAGTTTTATGACGGTGTAGATATCGACTGGGAATTCCCAGGTGGTGATGGTCCAAACCCAGACTTGGGCGATCCAATTAACGACGGTCCAGCATATGTGGCGCTAATGCAAGAACTTCGAGCAATGCTGGATGAGTTAGAGGCTGAAACCGGACGTCAATATGAGCTCACTTCTGCAATAGGTGCGGGTTATGACAAGATTGAAGATGTAGATTACCAAGCTGCCCAACAGTATATGGATTATATCTTTGCGATGACCTATGACTTCTATGGTGCTTGGAACAATGAAACGGGTCATCAAACCGGTATCTATTGTGGCTCTCATCTCAGCACAGACGAATGTAACGGTACAGGCGTTGACGACAATGGAGTGCCATGTAAAGGCCCAGCATATACTGGCGACCATGCAATTCAGTTGTTACTTCAACAAGGTGTGCAGCCCTCTAAGCTCGTTATGGGCGTTGCAATGTACGGCCGCGGCTGGGAAGGTGTGCTAGATGCAAATGCAGCCATTCCAGGTAATCCAATGACGGCGCCGGGTAATGGCCCATTGACAGGTTCTACAAGTGAAGGTGTTTGGGAGCCGGGCATTATGGATTACAAGGCTATTGCAGCAAACGCTGTAGGCCAAGGTGGTTCAGGCGTTAATGGTTATGAAGTAGGCTACGATGAGCAAGCACAAGCAGCATATGTTTGGAACAGAAGTAACGGTAAACTCATCACTTACGATAGCCCACGCAGCGTTATCGCAAAAGGCCAGTATGCAAACACTCATCAACTAGCTGGTTTATTTGGTTGGGAAATTGACGCTGATAATGGCGACATTCTAAATGCAATGTATGATGGTCTTACAGCAGGTGAAATCCCTAATCGCGCTCCTACTATCGGGGTTTCTGGACCAATCAATGTGACCTCAGGTCAGGTTGTGAATGTCGATGCGCAAGCAAGCGATTTAGACAATGATCCATTAACCTATTCATGGGTTGCTGCGCCTGGTTTGGCTTTGTCTGCTAACAACACCGCAGCTGTGGCTGTAACTGCTCCTTCAGTCGCTCAACAGACAAGTTACGACTTGACTGTAACGGTCAATGATGGGGCGTTATCAACAACCAAAACAATCGTTGTTGTTGTAAACCCAGAAGGTGCAAATGCAGCGCCTGTCGTTACACCGGTTTCAGATATTTCGGTTAACGAAGGGGCCTCGGCTACTGTCAATGTGTCAGCAACTGACCCTGAAGGCGCAGCACTTAGCTATAGCTGGAGTGTACCAGCCGAGCTAAGCGTAGTAGCAAATGGTAGCTCAGCGACTATTACTGCTGCAAATGTCACAGCCGACACAACCGTCCCGGTAACTGTTACCGTATCAGACGGCGTTAACGCTGTTGACACAACATTTAATGTCACGATTAAAGACGGTGGCGCTCAATATCCTACTTGGGATCGATCAACAGTTTATGTCGGTGGCGACCGAGTAATTCATAACAGCAATGTCTTTGAAGCAAAATGGTGGACTCAAGGTGAAGAACCTGGAACCACAGATGTATGGAAGGCAGTAACTAACTAATCTAACCATCCCCAATTAATGAGCTTGCCAGTCAAGCTCATTTTTTATTCACATAAACATAAAGTTACCCATTATCTGCCTTTTATCAGCAATTTCTTCTTTCTTTTTCTGCTTGGTCTTTCATAATGACGTAATGAACTTCATAAAAGAGTCATAAGTTCTGGCAGTGCTTATTCGTTTATCCGTTTTATTATTCGTTTTAGTTTTTTCGAAAAGCTACGCTTCCGACTGCGCGGGTCAGTCACCCCTAAAAATCGGCATTGGCTCTAGCTGGCCGCCTTTTGTTATGTATGGCACTCGTCCTTATGGCATAGACGTAGATATCACTAGAGCAGTGTTTGAGCGCGCTGGGTTTTGTATCGAGTTCATTCAACTTCCTTCGTCGGCACGGGGGATCACCGAGCTTGAGAAGGGCTTAATTGATGTCCTGCCATCCGCAAGCTTTAGCGTTGATAGAGCAAAAATTGCTTATTTTTCCTCGCCATATCGGCGTGAAAAGATGCGCTTGTTTGCTAACAAGGAAATAGATCTCGATAGTAACTTGATTGAGTTGTTTTCTGCTGGATATACATTTACGGCTAATCCCGGAGCCTACTATGGTGAGGAAGTCAAACAAATAAAAAAAATCGATTGGTACGACAAGCGATTGTTTGAAATCGCGAGCTTAGACAGACGAATAGAAATGGTGGCTAAAAACCGCGTTGATTTTCTGATTGAAGATGAAGACGCAGGCTACTACTATATCAACAAGCTAGGCTATCAAAGCATTCAGCTACACCCTTATGTAGTTAACGATAACGCTATACATTTTATGCTTGGACGTCATGCATTTAAGCGTAGTGACATTGAGCGCGTCAATGAAGCAATCACCAATTTAAATGGCACAATAGCGAATATCTCAGAAAAATATAGAAAAGATTCAGGATGACTCAACAACAGCAACTCTTTCAAACACTACAAAGTACATTTGGACATACGACACTTCGTCCGGGGCAATCGGAAGTTATAGAATCTATACTTAAAGGTCAAAGTACAATCGCTATTTTTGCAACTGGTGCTGGCAAGTCGCTGTGTTATCAGTTACCAGCAATCATGAAGCAAGGAGTGTGCTTAGTCGTTTCACCACTATTAGCACTGATGCATGAACAACGGGATTACCTGCAAAGTAAAGGGGTTGCAACGGCTTGTCTTGATAGTACTCAAAGCAAAGAAGAAACGTTGCGCATAGAAAATGCAGTACGAAACAATGCACTTAAAGTCCTCTTTATTTCAGTCGAGCGGCTGAATAGCCAAAAAGCACGTACTTTGTTATCAAAAAGCAATATCTCTTTTCTTGTCATTGATGAGGCGCATTGTATTTCTGAGTGGGGACATAATTTCAGACCAGATTACCTAAAAGTGGCTAAATATCGACATGAACTTGGTATCAACCAAGTGCTATTACTCACCGCGACAGCAACAAATAAAGTAGCACGCGATATGGCGGGTAAATTCGATGTAACCGATCAAAATATCGTTAGAACGGGCTTTTATCGAAGGAATCTGTTCTTAAGTGCGGTGCATATTAGCGAATCTCAAAAAGACGAATATTTACTCGCCTTTTTAAAAAAGGCAAAAGGCGCAGGTATCGTTTATGTCACGCAGCAAAAGCAAGCAGAAGAAGTAGCAAAAATGATAACTGCCTGTGGCTTTCCTGCAGTAGCTTTTCATGCATCGTTGCAGAGCGAGAAAAAGGCCCAAATCCAGGCCGACTTTCTAACGAAGGCTAACCTTATCGTTGTAGCTACCATTGCATTTGGTATGGGTGTAGACAAACCCGATGTTCGCTGGGTACTACATTATGATATGCCAAAATCTATTGAGGGATATAGCCAAGAAGTGGGTAGGGCGGGGAGAGATGGCGAGAATGCACATTGTGTTGCTTTAATTAATAATGAAAAAATTGCTACATTAGAGAACTTCGTTTATGCCGGTGCATTAGAGCGAGAGTCATTAATACAGCTTTTTAACGAAATTTTCGGTGATCCAGCTACAGATTATCACCTCAATGAATACGATCTCGCTTACAAAACCAATATTAATCAATTGGTACTAAAAACACTTATCGTCCAGCTAGAACTGCAAGGTTACTTACAGGTAAACTACAGCTATTTTGCAGAGCTAAGCATCGCATTCATCCAAGACAAAGATAAAATATTAGCCAAGTACTCGCCCGAGCGGCAACTGTTTTTGACTCAGCTATTCTCGTGTTTTGAATTCAAAAAGAAATGGGGATTGCTTTCACATCAAGCACTAAGCGAGCAAAACATCCCACTGACTAAAGTCCAAGAAGTCGTTGAATATTTGCAAAACCAACAACTGATTGACGTAAAAGTCGCTAAATATACGTCGGTTTATTCAAAGCCTCCTCAACAAGTAAACATTAATGAACTGATTGAGTCTTTCTATCAGCAATCACAAATTAAAGAGCAAGGCGAACTTGCACGACTAAGACATTTACTTAAATTTTTCCAACTGACCTCATGCTATCACAAAGCGCTTGCCAGCTACTTCGGAGATATGCACGCTCCAGAACAATGCGGTCATTGCGGGGTCTGCAGCGGTAAGCATTTGATCGTCAATGCACAAGAGAACCGGGAATTAGATATTGAAACAACACGAAATATTCTAAGAGACGCGTCACATTTTGCATTGCAACGCGGCGTTAATTTTTCAACTCATCTCAAAACTTCGTTTTTGTTAGGTTTAAATTGCCCCTATTTTACTAAATATAAATTCAGACAACTTGAGGGGTTTGGTAGCTTATCCGGCGTAAAGTATGACACGGCAAAAGCACTGATCATGGAGCGCGCGTTATAAATGAAAACAGATATTATTAAACTCGCCACAATCGCGGAAAAAAAGACCAAATACATACTCGGACTAATGAGCGGTACCTCATTGGATGGGTTAGATATTGCGTTATGTAAAATTGAAGGTGTAGGAAAAAATACACAGCTAACGGTCGAACAATTTACCACGATAGAATACAACTCTTCGCAAAAGCAGCTTCTCAGTGATCACGCGTCTAAATCTCAGGTAAATCTTAAAACGTTATGTCAATTAAATGCTTGGCTCGGTGAGTTGTACGCAAGTCTCATCAATAATGCTTTGGCAGAATGGCAAGTTGCGGCCGACACTGTTGATTTAATAGCGAGTCATGGACAAACACTTTACCATTGTCCGAAACAAGCCTTTGCAGACATTGAAAACTTAAATAGCACGTTGCAGATCGTTGACGCTGATATTATTGCGACAAAAACAAACATCATCACCATCGCAGACTTTAGACAAAAGCATATCGCCAAAGGATATGAGGGCGCGCCTCTCGTGCAATATGGTGACTATCTATTATATTCGGACACGAGTATCGATAGGGTTTTACTCAATATCGGTGGTATTTCAAACCTTACTTATTTACCACAAAATTGTGCACTAACGCAGAGTATGTGCAGTGACATCGGTCCAGGAAACACATTAGTAGACCAATATTGTCGCCACGTATTAGGGCTGCCATTTGATGAAAATGGTGAGATTGCGTCAAGTGGCAAAATTCAATTGCCATTTCTCGAAGCCTTACTGTCACACGAATTCTTTGATATACCACTTCCAAAATCAACTGGACAAGAGTTATTTAATCAAACTTTCGTGCATCATGCATTGGATGGAAAAGATTATAATCATGAAGATATCATCACGACACTGACAGAGTTCACAGCTATCACCATCGCAAATGCGGTGAATAAACTTAGTACGGCTGAATTAGAGCTATATGTAAGCGGAGGTGGTATTCATAATGTATTTTTAATGGAGCGAATTGAAAGCCATTTGAATAACCGTGTTTTAATCAAGGATTTCTCACAACTGGGTATCAACCCTGATGCCAAAGAGGCCGCTTTATTTGCGCTACTTGCGAATGAAACCGTATCAGGTGATGGCGATGCACTGCCTTTTTCTATGGGTAAGATTTCATTACCAACATAGTCGCTAAAAAACGGATAATACAGCGCTGACCGCAGAGTTAAAAATACGTTTGAAGCCAGTAGTCTGAGTTGTAACCGCTTCAGATAATGGTTCGCTTACGATAAGTCGCTCATTCAAAATGATATCAAACTCAGCCGCATTCTTTAAGTAATCGTGGAGTCCCACTAGGTTCAGTTGCATAAAGTAAGAGCCTGCTTCAAGCGATTGCTTTACATTAATTTCGACAATCTTAGTGAGATACGACTCCGGATCAACCACCAAAGAGACCTCGCACTTAGTATTTCGCTCGCCGTGCTTTGTTAGTACAACGTTAACTCGGTCATCAATACGCGCATCCATTGGCAACTCTATCACCAAAGAAAGTTCTTGCTCACCTGGTTGCAGACTAAGTTTCTCATAGGGCTGAACAGCACGGTACTGTCCCCTCATAGAACTTGTGATCTGTGCTGCATTAAAACTAAAAATACCAGATTTGCTACTCATTACTTTCTTTCGTTATTTACAAGACAATGTTAATTATCTCAAAGCTAGATTACAGAATTATGACTTATCAACCAAAGGCTACAAAAGTCAAAGCTCGGCAATACCGAGCTTTAAATGCATTCTTTGTCCGTTTTATTTATCGTACTGCGAGCATAATGAGCCCCGGAAATACGAAGAATGAACCTAATACGTAAGCCAAAGCTGCTGGTTTATTCTGCGCACCAATCTCGGCTAACTTCTCAGCTAGATGAAGCGGGATTTCTCTCAGTAATGGTAAACCGTAAATAAGTGCTACCGCAAAAACGTTAAACATAACATGTACAAGTGCAATCGTTAATGCGACTTCTGCTGCAGGACCTGTGATAGAAGTCGCCGCTAACAAAGCGGTAATTGTAGTGCCTATATTTGCACCTAAAGTGAATGGATATATCTGACGAGTGGTAAATACGCCGCTGCCAGCGAGTGGGATCATCAAGCTTGTTGTTGTCGAAGACGATTGTACCATTACCGTAACTAAAGCGCCTGAGCTTATACCTACAACAGGGCCTCTGCCTATCGCACTGTGTAATAATTCTTTCGCTTTACCTACCAACGCCTTTTTGAGTAATTTACCTAAGTAAGTTACAGCGAACAGGATCATCATGATACCGATAACAACCATGGCAATACCGGCAGCCGTCGAATCTAAGAAGCTAACACCATCTTTTACCACGCTAACCGCAGGCTTCACTAGCGGTTTGATAAAGTTGTAACTTTTTAACGATAAGTCAGCATCACCAACAAATACATGGGCTAGTCCTGACGCAAGTTTCTCTAACATGCCAAACATGATTTCCAAAGGAAGGAAAATAGCAACGGCTAATAAATTAAAGAAGTCATGTACGGTGGATGCGGCAAACGCTCTTCTAAACTCGTCTTTACTACGAATGTGGCCAATAGAAACGAGCGTGTTAGTAATAGTTGTACTAATATTTGCGCCCATCACCATAGGAATTGCGATACTAATAGGTAATCCACCAGCAACGAGGCCAACAATAACAGAAGTTACCGTTGAAGAGGACTGCACCAATGCAGTTGCTAAAGCCCCTAAGAGTAGGGCGACGATTGGATTGGTTGCAAATGCGAAGATTTCCTTCGCGCCTTCACTTCCACCTGAGGCCAATTTAAAACCGCCACTCACAGTGCCAACTGCGACTAAGACTAAGTAAACAAGTAATACGATTGACAGCCAGTTAAAAAGTTTAGCTGATGCTGAAGTCTGAGATTGATTAACCATAGTTTCGCTCTTAGAGTAAGTAATGTTCATTCATTACACTTTTATTTCAGCCGCGCATTTAACCACCCAATTGTTACAGTTATATTTCAATTTTATGTAACTCGACACGTATGCTCATTTTCTCATCGCATTTTTTGAAACAATGGTAACTAATAGTAGTAATATACTGTTTTTACTGATTATTAGTTATGTGATGCATTTACATTTGTTTACTTCTCCAAATTTGATCCACATTTGCTTCACTATTTAAAAGTAGGATTTAGCTATAATTATTGTGCCTTATATCACTATGTTAAGACTTTTCTCGTTAATTTTTATGCTTTTTTCTATGGCGGCTGGTGCAGTTGACTTTACGCCTAGTGCCGAGCATAGAGTAAGTGAACCATTAACAATCCATTTTGGAGAAGTCGATGCTGCGCAATTATCTTCAACGCTCGGCATAAATGAGCGCGAAAGCCAATCTATTGTAAAGGTACTTTCAAGCCAAGTACCTGAGCTAAAGAATGAGTCTTATCAGTGGGCATTGATCACCCCAAATATGCTTGTATCCGAGGGCAGAAATTACATCGCATTTGGCTTTGCTAGATTACCTTGGCTAAGTGTTGCTTTGATTAACAACGGCGAGGTCAAATTTTTAACGCAACACACCCTGAATACCGCGTTTAATAAAAGGGAAGTGGAAGCACCTCAATTATATCTGCCATTATCAAAAGAGCACTTAACAGGGGCAAGTATTATTGTCCGCTATCAAACTTTTGCGAATGCCCCCGCTGACCTTAGATTAATCAATGATAATGAGCTCAACAGTAACGTTCTTACCAGTACGGTTACCAATGCTGCACTAAGCGGGATCATAGCAGCCGTGTTTGTTATTGTATTGGTTAACTTTTATTTTAATGCCAATGCGACCAACGCTTACTATTGTCTTTGGACGCTATTGTTTTTGCTTATTGTGTTGGATATGTCAGGGTTCACTTTTCAATATTTTTGGCCTTCACAAGGCAAATTTGCCACCTTATTTTCAGCTTGTTTGATGACTTTTGTACCAGTGTTTCACCTTCTTTTCATCAAGCAATTTCTGCAATTAAGGCATAGAAACGAAACCTTACACCTTTTATATAATGGATTTTTAGCGGCTTACCTACTGCTTATCCCAGTGGCAATCTATTCAAAATCAGTTCATTACAACCTAGTATTAAGCTTGAGTATCATCCCGCTATTTCTTTATACCAGCTATTGGTCTTTGAAACAGAGTGCTCCTGGTTCTGTAACTTTTTCCCTCAGCCTGCTAAACCATGTCATTTTTGTGAATTTCATTGCCATCGGTGGAACAATGTATGCTGGCTTTATCAATGTTTATCATATATCAAGCGCGATTAAACTTGGCTACTTAATTGAGGTCATGTTGTTTACGCTGGCACTTGCGCAACAAAATAAGTCAGCCCAAAATAATCTGCTATCAACGCTACAAACCCAGGTGAATGCGCTCTCGAATACAGTACAAACAGAGAAACAGTTCAACCGTCAAAATCAGCAAGCATTAGAAAAGAAAGAACAACGTTTATTTACCGATCTCTCTCATGAGCTGCGTACACCACTTACCGTTATGAAGGTACAGGTTGAATCTCTACAATACAATATCGTTGAGAATGTTCAGGAGAGCTACGGCAAGCTCATGGATAAAATCGACGAGCTAAATCAATTTATTAATCAGTTAATGCTAGTCACTGACAATGAAAAGTTAGCAACTATGCTTAATCTTAGAGACTTCACAATCTGCAAACTAGTAAATACAGTGCATACTCAGGCCGCGGGTCTATTTAAAGATAATAAAGAGCAATTAGAGGTTAACTATCAAATATCTGGAACAGAAAAAATAACCGTCGACCTAGACGCGATGACTAATTGCGTTCTCGAGATCTTAGGTAATGCGATTAAGCATGGTGGAGATAAGGTCCAAGTAAAGATGAGTTTCTTTAGCGTAGACAGCAATCTAATCATTCGCATTGAAGATTCAGGCACTCCGCTATCCTATGAGGCGCACCAACAGCTATTTGACCCGCTTTACAAATCACAATCAGCAAGAACCAATTCGGGAAAATCCAAGGGGATGGGCCTTGCGATGTGCAAAAAAGTGGTAGAAGCTCACAGTGGACAAATTGAATCCTTTAATAGCCTATTAGGCGGGTTGAACATGGAGATCAAGCTTCCATTAACTAAAGTGCCTGCTTTTAGTTGATATACAACAGTATGTTTTCGCGCTCACGTTTTATTATTTCGTCGCGGTATTAACTTAAGCCAAAATGCAATTTCAAGTGCCACACCCAATATCACAAAAATGAACATCCCAGTGTGGCTGCTATAGCTATAAGCAGCTATTACCCCAATGAGGAGCGCCAATAAAATAGCGATTCTGTAAAGTGTCTTCATTTTATATCCTTTTCTATGGTGACTTAGCTAATTCATTTACAGCCGAATACCAAATTTACAGCTCACCTGAGATTGCCACTTGATTACGACCATTACGCTTAGCAAAATAAAGTGCCTGATCTGCCGAGGCGAGCAATTCTTTACCGCTGTATGGTGGCTTAGTCTGAGTATGTAATCCTGCACTTAATGTCATCTCTATACAATAGCTTTCGCTTATCAATGGGCTAGTCTCACATGTCATTCTGATCTTCTCTGCAAGGTCAAAAGCCTGCGAGCTATCGGTTTGTGCAAGTACAATACAAAACTCTTCGCCGCCATACCGTGCGACAAAGTCTCCCGCTCTCGTAGCACAATTGGAAAGTATACGTCCGATGTGAATCAGACAATCGTCTCCCGCTTCGTGACCATAGGTATCGTTAACCTGCTTAAAAAAATCGATATCGATCATAATAACACTAAGAGCGTGTTCAAAACGCTTTGCTCTTAAGCATTCACTATGCAAGGCTTCGTCTAGCGCTCGCCTATTGGCAACACCAGTAAGCGCATCGGTGCGACTCGCAAGCTCCAGTCTATCGTTAGCTTCCTGTAGCGCTTGAGTTCGGATGGCGACAGTCTTCTCTAATTGAGAGTTTACTTTTTGGATTTCATTGAATGCCGTTAATTGCGCTTGAAAGCGCTTGTTTTTCTCGGTATTGAGTTTTTCACCTATTGCTATCGATAAACAGGCCACCTCAATGGCAGTACCTATTAATAGCGCATTTTCGGTAAACCAAGTTTGGCTGATTAAATCTAATTTATTTAGCGCAAGAATGATCCCGCCAAAGAGCACTGAGCTCCAAGCAATCGAATAGTATGTCGCTAAGCGGCTTTTCCCAGCCAAACGTAAAATACGGCAGAATACGCCCCAGATACAAGCTGATACGGCATACGCTATGGTAAGTTTTATCATCACTGCATAGTCAAAAAACACAGAAGAAAATAAGAGTACCAGCCCTAATCCCAAAATTAAGCGACAACCTAGATAAAGCCACTTGTCCGAAATACAAATCTCGAGCAATGTCATAACAAAGTAAGTGCCGGTTAACACCGAACTGATAAGAAAGAACAAGATTGCTTGATCGTTCCACCAAAGACTATTTGGCCAAAGATATCGAAAGGCAAAACCTGACAAACAAGCAGAAAATAGCGCTAAACAAATAACGTATAAAACATAGTAAAATAATGTGGATTCGCGAATGGTAAAATAGAGGAGCACATTATAAGCTGCCATTATCCCCATCAAACCAAAGTAGATCCCCATCACGATACGAAAAACTTGGTCGTTTATCAAAAAGTCATGGTTTGTCCAAAGTACCACGGGAAGTTGCAGCGCACTGGATGAGCGTACTTTAATGTATAGTGCTACCTTACCATGCGTGCCGTTTGGGAGTGGTATAATAAAATGTTCATGCGCAAAAGGGCGGTCAACGAAAGGTTGTTTATCTCCTAATTGCTGATGAACAAATATATTGCCTTCTTGTAGCATGTAAACATCAAGTTGATCCAGCACCGGATAGGCTATCTCAAGTAAATAAGGCCCTTCTTTTTCGTCAATATTTAACGACGTACGTACCCAGTAACTTAGGTTGGAATAACCTAAGTTCAACACTTTATCATCGGTAGTTTGCCAATGGATACTTGAGTTATTTATGACGTCGACAATTTTAGCATTTGAAGCCACGTACTCTAGTTGCAACGTCTCTTTGCCAGCAGCTACCACTTGACTACACAGAGACAACAGGAGTACAAACAATAAAAAGACGTACCTTTGCCTCAATCAACCACCCTCGCTACGTTCCATAATCGCAGACAAATAGCGCTCTCGCCAAAGATTATGAAATAAAAATAGTACTTTAATCATAGTCAGCCATAAATAGTTCGCCAATTTTGAATTATGTTCAACTATCCTATAGAATGCGCCGCTTGTTTGATGTGATCGATTCCAACTTCACAAATCAAATATGATGCAAAAAAGCGTAATGAAGGGGCAAAGTAATGAGCTTTTGGCAAGAAAAAGTACTCGAAGAAATGACTAGAGATGAGTGGGAAGCGATTTGTGATGGTTGTGGTAAATGCTGTTTACACTCTTTTATCGACGGCGATGAAGAAGATGAATCATTTGAGAGCACCGACTTTTTGCGCGAAGGAGAAGAGCTACTCTACACCGATGTTGTTTGCCAATATAACGATAAAAATAGCTGTGGTTGTAGCCGCTACAGCGAAAGGCAAATTCTAGTACCCTCTTGCGTACAGCTAACCAAAGAAAATCTCAAAGATATCTTTTTCATGCCAAACAGTTGTAGTTATCGACGACTTCATGAGGGCAGGGGACTGGCAAGCTGGCATCCTCTTAGAAATAATGGTTCCAAACAAGCCATGATAGATGCGGGGATCAGTATTTTTGGTAAGGCAATTTCTGAGCTGGAAGTAGATTTAGAATCTGATTTTGAAGCGCATATTGTTGAGTGGCCCCACAAAGACAGCGACTAAAGAAGCAGGTCCTAGGATAGATGCTTTGCGGTACAGCATGCATCTATCCCAGAAAAAGGTATTCTATTCGCCAATATCACCTTTAGACGGCAAAGCGGCAAATGCACCGTAGCGTTGAACGGCAAATGCTCCACATTTCGCAGCATACGCGACTAAGTCTTTTGCCTCATCCAGTGAGATGACAAACTCAGTATCTTGGGTAGGTTTAAACTTTCGAATGATCTCAGCAAGTAACCCCCCGACAAACGCATCTCCCGCAGCCGTGGTATCCACAGCAACAACATTTGGCGCAGCAACTTTAGCACTATCATTTGGTAGATAAATCTCAACTGGGTTTGCGCCGTCGGTTATTAATAACAATTGAGTTTGCTTATCCATAACTGCGGCTATGGTTTGCGCTTTGGTTTTACCCGCATGACTATTCGCGTTCAGGTATTCCAATTCTTCGCGTGAGAGTTTAACGACATCACTTAGCGCGATACAATGCCAAATTCTATCAAGAATATGCGTAGTCGAACTCCACAGGTTCAACCTGAGGTTCATATCAAAACTAACAAGCATGTTGTTTGAACGCGCATGCTCGAGCGCATAAACCGTGGTTTTATAGATATTCTCTTCAGTAAGACTGTTACTGCATATATGTAATACAGAATGCTCTGTAAACATATCCTCAGAAAAATGTGTTTGCCTGAACAACAAATCCGCCGCTGGTGGCCGATAAAAACTAAAGCTTCTTTCACCTTGTTTATCTAGAGAAACAAATGCCAATGCCGTTTTGGCCTTATCAGTAAACTCAAGGTAACGAGTATTTACGCCATTAGCCTGTAACTCTTGAGCTAAAAACTGGCCGAACATATCATTGCCTAACATACCGCAAAAATATGCACCAACGCCTTGCTTTGCAGCAGCTACCGCAACGTTTGCAGGCGCACCACCTGCATATTTAGTAAATGACTCTGGTGTTTTGCCGTCCGATAAAAAATCAATCAACGCCTCACCAAAACAAACAAGTGCCATGTTATTCGCCTTTTAACTTCATTGAACGCAGGACTTCGTAACACGCGCCCATGGTGTGATAATCGGTCTTGCCCGCCGGACTTTTTTCATCACTATACTTTTCGTTCTTGTTATTCAAAATACGATACCAAGCACCGTATTCATGGTCGACGAAGTTATCCCAAGCATATTGCCAAATTCTGTCGTACCACTGCCAATATTTTTCATCACCGGTTTCAAGTGCTAGTAGCGCAGCCGCAGCGAATGACTCAGCCTGAACCCAAAAGTACTTGTCATCATCACAAATCGACTTATCCGGCGCAAAACCGTAGCAAATTCCGCCGAATTCATTATCCCAAGCAGCTTTTAATGACTCATCAAACAAGTGCACGGCTTTTTCCACAAGCCATGACTTTGGCATGTAGCGGTTAATCAGCAATAATAATTTTGACCACTCAGTTTGATGACCAGGCTGAAACCCCCAAGGTCTGAATAAGTGTTTGGGATCGTCTTTGTTATACTCAAGGTCGACTTGCCATTGACTATCATAGTGCTCCCAAATCAGCCCCTCAGCCTTAGCCGCTTGACGATTTACCATATTGTCGGCAAGCAAATATGCACGCTGTAAAAACCTTTCATCCTGTGTTGCTTCATAGCAAGCTATTAGCGCTTCGCAGGTGTGCATATTGGCATTTTGACCTCGGTACTTATCTGCCTGATTAAAGTCTGCATCGAATTCGTCTTTATAGAGTCCGAACTCAGGCTCAAAATATTTCTCTTCTAACAGCTGCCATACTCGCTCAATTGCAGACTTGCTGTCCGATAAACCAACCTTCAACGCACAGGCATGAGCCAATAAAACAAAGGCGAGCCCGTAACAATGGTTAGTGCCATCTACAACATTTTCGCCTTCAAGCAACCACGCATAGCCGCCATTTTCTTGTCTATGGACAGTTTCTAAATATTCGATACCATGCTTAACCTTATCTAAGTCAGCTGGCTCTTTAAAATAGTCATAAGCCATAGCATAGTTAAAGACAAAACGGGTACTTGATACTAAGTGACGCGTGTTCGCATCATAAATCTCGCCATTATCCCTGAAGAAGTGATTAAAGCCACCACGTTCATCCACGCAATTTGGTGCGTAAAAGCTGAGCGTCTTTTTAATGTGTGCTTCTAAAAATTGCGTTGTTCTAAAATTCATCTAACTTTTAACCTACTGCTGAACATTTCCGTTACTTTAGCAGATAAAACATGGAACGATCCAACAAAACATTTGTGATTTTCATGTAACAGTGTGTAGAATCAAGGTGAAAACAGATTGGAGTATCACTTGTGAGCGAAATAAATACAAATCAAACCTTCGTCACAAGCGGGAATATCGAGAATAATAATTATCGACTTCCGCTTATTGCAATGACAACGCTTTTTTTCCTTTGGGGATTTATCACCGTTTTAAACGATGTTCTCATCCCACGTCTAAAAGGCGTGTTTGACCTTAACTACACAGAAGCAATGCTGATCCAGTTTTGCTTTTTTAGTGCCTACTTTATTATTTCTTTACCTGCTGGGTATTTAGTTAAACGCTTTGGCTATAAAAATGGCGTACTAACGGGCTTAATCGTGGCATCCTTTGGCTGCATCATGTTTTATCCTGCCGTTGTTGTTCACGAATATTGGATCTTTCTCTCAGCCCTTTTTGTGCTTGCATCTGGTATCACTGTTTTGCAAGTATCAGCGAATCCTTATGTAGCAGCACTCGGACATCCTCGCACTGCATCAAGTCGCTTAAACCTTGCTCAGGCGCTTAATTCATTAGGTACCACTATTGGCCCAATCGTTGGTGGCTTTTTATTGTTTGGCTCAGCCGGTACGTTAACCGTTGAAGCTGCGGCAAGCGCAGAGGGTGTAAAAGTACCTTATCTTATTTTGGCCGCTGCACTATTAACTATCGCCGTTGTATTCGCATTTTTAAAGTTGCCTGTCATTGCTGAGCATACTGAAGCGGTAGATTGTAAAGCGAAACACCATAACCTGATTGAAGCGCCACACTTAGTAATGGGTGTAGTAGCTATTTTCTGCTATGTCGGTGCAGAAGTTGCGATAGGGAGTTTCCTTGTAAATTACTTTGCAGAACCTGAAATCGCAGGACTTGAAGAGCATGCCGCGGCAAAACTTATCGGGTACTACTGGGGTGGTGCTATGGTAGGGCGCTTTATCGGCTCTGCTGCCTTAAAGACTATTGCACCTTCAAAAGCGGTGGCTTTCAACGCTGTCGTTATTATTTTATTACTGGCATTGACCATGAGTACCAGTGGCAACATTGCGATGATTGCCGTACTCGCGATTGGCTTGTTTAACTCCATTATGTTTCCTACAATCTTCTCAATGGCAATTGAAGGCCTGAGCTCACTAACCAGTAAAGGTTCTGGCTGGCTGTGTTTAGCCATTGTCGGTGGTGCTATTGTGCCGCTCATTCAAGGTGTGGTTGCGGATAAATTCCATATTCAGATCAGCTTTATTGTGCCATTGCTTTGTTATGTCTACATCGCATGGTACGGATTAAACGTGGTTAAGCTGTCGCAAAAGTGGCAAGCAAAACTGAATTAAGTTAACGAAAGTTTACAAGGCGAGCATAGCTCGCCTTTTTTATTGCATAATTTTTTCGTCGCAGAGTATTGAATACGTATTCATAAAGGGTATTATAAAATAAAATTGGAACGCTCCAATTCAAAACAAAAACTAGGAGAGAGTAATGCGAGCTAAAACTTGGGCGTTGGCAATCACACAAAGTGTGTTGTTAAGCGCAACAGTTCACGCCACTGAATCAAATACACAGTGGGTCGATACCTTCATTGGTACTGGCGGTGATGGCCACACATTCCCTGGCGCAGTCGTGCCATTTGGTATGGTGCAATTAAGCCCAGATACAGATAACCCCATGCGCGGTGTTTCCCCTCAACCAGAAATCTACAAGCGCTGCGCCGGCTATCACTATGACGACCATACTATTGTTGGTTTCTCCCACACGCATTTCTCTGGTACTGGTCACTCAGATCTTGGTGACTTGCTGATCATGCCAATGACCGGCGAAGTAAAACTCGATGCCGGTACCGCTGAAAATCCAGACATAGGGTATCGCTCACGCTTCTCCCATGACCAAGAATGGTCTGAGCCTGGCTATTATGGCGTTGACTTACTCGACTATGGTGTGAAAGCCGAAGTCACCGCAACCACGCGAGTGGGTATGCATAAATACAGCTTCAACAAAGCAAAGCAAGGTCACGTATTGCTTGATTTGACCTCAGCAATCTATAACTTTGAGAATAAAGTGATTTGGAGCGACATCCGCAAAATAAACGACACCACATTGGTTGCTTACCGCGCAACTAATGGCTGGGCGCGTAACCGCCAAATGTATTTTGCCATCGAATTCTCAAAACCTATCGCTGACTATCAGTTTTATAATCTAGACAATAACCGTTATCGTTGTATGAATTGCTTAGGAAAAGACAGCAAACACTCTACGATTGAGAATACTGCAGTAAAAATGACAGCAGGTAAAGCCGTTAAGTTTGTTGCAAGCTTTGATGATCTAGACAAAACGCCGCTGTTAGTTAAAGTCGGACTTTCTGCAGTTAGCCGCAAAAATGCATTAGAGAATCTTAAAACTGAAGTGCCAAATTGGGATTTTGATACCGTTCGCGCTAATGCCAAGTCTCAGTGGGCAAGTTATTTAGATAAAGTCGACGTGGAAGGCACCAAAGCGCAAAAACGTCAGTTCTACACTGCGCTTTATCATGCACTACAAGCGCCTAATATCTACCAAGATGTCAATGGCCAGTATCGAGGCGTTGACGGTGAAATTCATGACGGCAAAGGTTTTGAGCACTATACCTTATTCTCGTTGTGGGATACCTATCGTGCATTACATCCATTACTCACTTATATCGACCCAGACCGCGTATCCGGCATGATCCAATCGATGCTAGTACATTATCAGCAAAGCTATGAAAAAATGTTACCTATTTGGTCGTTCCATGCCCACGAGACATGGACCATGATTGGTTATCATGCGGTGTCAGTCATTGCTGACGCTTATCTAAAAGGGATCAGAGATTACGATATTAATTTAGCAGTAGAAGCGATTGAAAACACGGCTAATAACCCAGTGTACGATGCCATCCCTGAATACAAGAAATTTGGCTATGTACCAATGGACGTACTTCCTGAATCTATTTCTATCACTCTTGAATATGCTTACGATGATTTTGCCATTGCAAGAATGTATGAAGCGATGGGCAATACCAGCAAAGCGAAAGACTATTATCGCCGCGCGATGAGCTATAAAAATGTGTTCAATAAAGAAACCGGTTACATGCAAGGGTTAGATTCAAAAGGAAACTGGGATCCCGAATTTGACCCATTTGAAGCAAAATACATGGGGCCTTATACGGAAGGCAACGCTAAGCAATATAGCTTCTATGTACCGCACGATGTTGCAGGCCTGATTGAATTAATGGGTGGTGATGATGCATTTGAAGCGCGTCTAGATGCACTGTTTGATACCCACCTTTCTGAAGAGATGATCAAAGAGCACGAAGATATTGCAGGCCTGATTGGTAACTATGCCCATGGTAATGAGCCTAGCCATCATATTGCCTATCTATATAACTACGCAGGTAAACCGTGGAGAACCCAAGAGCGCATTCGTCAGATCATGGATACCTTAAGCTCAGACAAACCGGATGGCCTTGCAGGTAATGACGATGTAGGTCAGATGTCCGCTTGGTATATATTCTCAGCGATGGGCTTTTATCCTGTTGCGCCAGGCGACCTAAGCTACGCGATTGGTGCGCCTCAGGTGCCAGAAGTTACCTTGAAACTTGCAAACGGCAAAGCGTTTAAAACCGTTGCTAAAGGTTTCAGTGATAAAAACAAATACATCAAATCCGTTAAATTGAATGGTAAACCGCTTAATCGCAGCTACATCACACATAACGACATTATGAATGGCGGTACATTGGAGTATCAAATGTCCAGAAAGCCTAATAAAGCATGGGGTCAATCCAAAACGCAAAGACCACCTTCATTGTCGGAGTATAAATAATGGTTAAAGCAGGAATATTTCTTGCGGCTATGACTACATTTGCAAGTGCGCCGTTCGCACTTGCAAATGACACCGATAATGCCGCAGCGCGATTAAAACCGATCGCGTTTCAATCAGACTTAGCATGGCGTCAATTTCCCCTGCCAGCCGTCTCGCTCAGCAAAACAACTAAAATTAACCATTTCGCATGGCAAGAAATTGATAACAAAGTAATAGAGCAAATAAGTTATAACGTGGCTAGATTACTGTATAAAGATATGAGAATGGCGCCTAAACTACCTACACTCCATATCGTCTTTGAAGACCTAAAAGGGGTTGCATATAAAGAGGGCGATTTTAACGGCGCAACCATCCATATCAGCGCAAACTACATGGAAAACTTTTCTAAATCGCACAGCGAAACAGAATCATTCGATGAACTTATCGGTATTCTCTATCATGAAATTGCCCATGCTTATCAGCTAGATGATCATAATTACAAGGAAATAGGGCCAATCATTGAGGGAATAGCAGATGTTGTTAGACTAAAAGCTGGGTATATTCCTGATGACACCCAAAAGCCTGGTGGCAACTATAAAGATGGCTATAAAAATACTGCTTTCTTTATCGATTGGTTATCGAAGCAAAGTAATCGAGACCTACTTCAGGAGATCAATGCTCAGCTGGACCCACATGACGACATAAAGTGGGACTGGCAAGACTTCGAGCAATCAGCAGGTGTCAAATTAGATACTGCTTGGCAACATTATCAAGCGTCGTTACTGTAACGCAAGGTGAGCTTAGACTCACCTTTATCTAACATTCACACTAAACCTCTCTCAATTCCTGCCGATAATCAAAGACAAACCTTTGAGTTTTTGATAAAAATAGTTACAAAGGAATCCAGCTCCTAAGTCTATTAATAACAATCGGCCAACGAGTTTATTGCTTGGCTGAAGAAAAGAACAAGTTCAACAGGATCATGATGTTTAAAGCGCTAAAGTTCACCACCAAAGTAACCGTAGCAGCCTCCCTTGTGTTAGTGATTGTGCTCGGCTTATTTACCGTAAACAACTTTCTCGTTATGCGAGACCAAACTCAAGCTCGGCTTACCTTAGTTTTACAAGAGATTTCCAGCTCGGTTTCACAGAATATCGCCAATTGGCTCAATGATAGACTTGAAATCGTAGTCTCGATTGCTGATGGACATAGAGCTGATGACTCCACTGAACAGATAAGAAGACGGTTAAAAACCGCTGACACTGCAGGGGATTTCAAAAACGTTTTTATTGGCACGCCAGATGGTACATTTGTGTTGGACGATCCAAGTATCCAACTTCCTGCTGATTTTGATGCGACTAGCCGCCCTTGGTATAAACTCGCTGAGCAAAAACAAGATACCGCATTTACCGCACCTTATATCGACGTTACCACCAACGAATTCACTATTTCTGCCGTTGTACCGGTAAAACAAGGAGGCCGATTTGCAGGTGTGGCTGGGGGGGACATAGACATGTCAACCATCACAGAAATTATCAACGAAATTGACTTTTTAGGGTTTGGTTACGGTTTTTTACTTGATGAAAGCGGTAAAATACTCAGTCATCCAGATACTAAACTGAATGACAAGCCGATGTCAGAGCTGTTTGGTAAACGCCTGTCATTAAACCGGGATTTCACGGAGCTTGAAATTGATGGCACAGAAAAGCTCGTTTCATTTGTAAAAATGAAAGGCATTAAAAATGTCGACTGGTATCTTGGCGTTGTCATTAATAAAGAAATTGCCTATTCGTCCGTATCTTCTTTTAGAAATATGGCTGCTATCTATATGCTACTTGGCGTGATTGCTATTGTGGTGATGCTACAACTATTGCTCAAGTATCTGATGCGCCCAATGTACAATCTCAACGCAGCCATCAAAGACATCGCCCAAGGTGAAGGTGACCTTACTCGTAGATTAGTCGTAGAGAATCAAGATGAATTTGGCGAGTTATCCGATTATTTCAACCAGTTTATCGACAAAATTCATGCCTCAATTACACAGGTAAAAAATACCACGGTGACACTTGAAAACGTCGTGAATAGTTTGGTTGCACAAACCCAAGATACCTTATCTATGTATACAGATCAGTCCAAGCGCACCGATAGCGTCGCGACAGCCATCAACGAGCTTTCTTCAAGTGCACAAGAGATCTCAAACAATGCAACCCATGCTTCAGAACTTGCCAGTAACGCCAACAAGCTTTCTGTTGAAAGCCAACACTCGCTCACTCAAAATATCGAAGAAATCGCTTCACTGACACAAAAAATGTCTCAAGCACAAGACACGCTGGATGGATTGGATAAACTCTCAGGCAGCATAGGGCAAGTGCTTGAAGTAATTAAGGGAGTTAGCGAACAAACCAACTTACTGGCATTAAATGCAGCCATTGAAGCCGCTAGGGCAGGTGAGGCTGGACGTGGATTCGCTGTCGTTGCCGATGAAGTAAGGCAATTGGCACAGCGCACGCAAGAGTCAACGCAAGAAATCGAAAGCACTATTGCTCAACTACAACAAGGCTCGGCTTCAGCTGTGGCCGTAATGAAAGCGAGTTTAGAAGACTCAGCGAGAAGCGCCGATAGAGCCAATGCTTCAGGTACTAAAATGCAAGAAGTGAGCAATTCGATTGATGCCATAGACGGCGTTAACCATGCAGTTGCCAGCGCCACCCACCAGCAAAACACTGTTATCCAAACATTAGATAGCGACATTCATCATATTAGTGACCTCAGCCTGCAAGGCAGCAATAACCTAACCGCAACCCTTGAAGAGTGTAAGTCATTGAAACTACAGTTCGACGAATTAGAACAAATGGTGCTCAAGTTTAGAGTCTAACGCCATCTCACTAGAGCTTAAAAGCCGCTTAACAAAAGCGGCTTTTTTGTGATCCTTTTATGACACGAAACACCTGCAACATCTCATTAACCAACAAAATCCCATTAAAACCAATAAGTTAATTGATTAATGTAATTTCAATGACAACTGTCACATTTGTGTATTAGTTGCGCAACATGGTTGTCATTTTTCGTAATTAGACTGCACCCAGTTTTTTAGCAACTAGCAATAATTTATAAGGTGTATGCGATGAAGTGCGTTAACCACTTGCTTATAGCAGGTATGCTAGCAACGGCCTCTGCCGGAGCAACAGAATTAAATCAAGCGATGGACAAAAGTGCAGCTATCAATGAATCTGCATTAAAGTCTCAAGGGAAAATCGATGGTATTGCAGACGATATGCAGTCTCGTTTGCAAAAGTTCAAGACGTTGAACAAAGAAATCGACGGCCTATCTGTTTACAACGCTCAATTAGAAAAACAAATAAAAAACCAACTTGAAGAAATGGCGGCAATTAACACCTCTATGGACCAAGTTTCGGTGATCGAGCGTCAAATCACACCTCTCATGATGCGCATGATCACAGGTCTGAAACAGTTCGTTGAATTAGATGTGCCTTTCCTTCCCAAAGAGCGTGCCGAGCGTATTACTCAGTTAACTAATTTGATGGACCGAGCTGATATTTCATCAAGCGAAAAGTTCCGCCGCGTACTTGAAGCTTACCAAGTTGAAGTGGACTACGGACGTACTATCGAAGCTTACACCTCATTACTTGACGTGAATGGACAAGAACGTGAAGTAGATTTCCTACGAATTGGTCGTCTTGAGCTGCTTTATGTCACAAAAGATGGCAGCCAAGCTGGTTTTTGGAACAAAGACAGTAACGCTTTTGACGCATTACCAGATACCAACATCAGCCAAATCAATAAAGGCATTCGCATCGCACGTAAGCAGTTAGCACCTGACATGTTAACGCTTCCAGTTCAGGCTGCAGAGTAATAGGTGAGACCACTATGAAATTCGTACAAAAATTCACTAAACACGCTATTTTCGCAACAACACTTGCGTTAACCGCATCTGCGCATGCTGAACAAGCATTAGATTTAGATTCACTACTTAAAACCTTAGAACAAGGGCAAACCGCACAAACAGCGCAAAACAAACAACGTGAAGCCGAGTTCAAAGCGCAGCAAAACAACCAAATCCAAATGTTGAATGCGCTAACGGGTGAACGTAACCAAGCGTTGGCTAAATCTGAACGTCTAGAAACCAATTTCGAAGAAAACGAAATTAAACTGGCCAACCTAAGTGACACCCTTAGCAAGCGTATGGGGACATTAAAAGAACTATTCGGTGTGCTTCAGCAAGTAGCTGGCGACAGCTCAAATAAGTTCGCAACTTCAGTTGTATCAGCTGAAATTAAGGGTCGTGATGATTACATGACTGAGCTTGCGAAAAAGATGGGCTCAACGTCACGTCTAGCATCAATCGAAGACATTGAAAAAGTCTGGTTTGAGATGCAACGTGAAATGACAGAACAAGGTAAAGTGTCACGCTTTAATACCGAAGTTATCGTAGCCGGTGGTGCCAAGCAAAACAAAGAAGTGCTTCGCGTCGGTGCGTTTAACTTAATCGCTGATGGTAAATACCTGACTTACAACAACGATACACAAACACTTTCTGAACTGACTCGTCAGCCAGCGTCTCGTTTCACCTCAACAGCGGGTGAATTACAAAGTGCGAAAGCAGGTTCTGTAGATTTTGCCCTTGACCCAACGGGCGGTTCAATTCTTGGTCTACTAGTACAAGCGCCAAATACCGAAGAACAAGTACACCAAGGTGGCGCGGTAGGTTACGTTATTTTAGGTGTAGGTTTATTGGCACTACTTATTGCAATTGAGCGTTTTGTATCACTCATGTTGATGGGTTCTAAAATCAATCGTCAGCTTAAAGATAGCGTTGCCCGTGACGACAACCCGCTAGGTCGTGTGATGAAAGTGAAAGAGCAATACCCTGATGTGGCTTACGATACGCTAGAGCTCAAACTAAGCGAAGCAATCCTTCGTGAGATGCCAAAGATCACTCGTAACCTGACTTTAATCAAAATTATTTCAGTCGTAGCACCTCTACTTGGTCTACTCGGTACTGTGACCGGTATGATCAACACCTTCCAAGCAATTACCTTGTTTGGTACGGGCGACCCTAAACTCATGGCTGGTGGTATTTCTCAGGCCCTTGTAACAACCGTACTTGGTCTGGTTGTCGCTATCCCAACCGTATTCCTTTACACACTACTAAACACACGTTCTCGTAACTTGCTCCTTATTCTTCAAGAGCAGAGCGCGGGGATCATTGCTGAGCGTAGCGAGAAAGGAGCGTAATCGTGGTTTTATTGCTTGATGCAATTAACGCTTTACGTGAATTCCTTGATACAGGTGGCCAGGTTCTCTTGGTCATCGGCTTCGTAACCTTCGCCATGTGGCTACTTATTCTCGAGCGCTTCATGTTTGTGTTCGGTAAATACAGAGGCTACAAAAACGAAGTCCTACAAGCTTGGAACTCTCGAAATGAGCGTAACAGTTGGAACGCAGAGCAGATAAGACAAGCAACTATCTCTCGCGTAGGGATCAAACTCAACGCCAACTTACCTTATATCAATGTCATGGTGGCACTGTGTCCTTTACTAGGACTCCTAGGCACAGTAACCGGCATGATTGAAGTATTTGACGTAATGGCGATCACCGGATCAGGCAGTGCACGCTCTATGGCATCTGGGGTATCAAAAGCAACTATCCCGACAATGGCAGGCATGGTTGGTGCGCTTTCGGGTGTATTTGCATCGACCTACCTTCAGCGTAAAGCCAAGCGTGAAGTTGAGTTGTTAGAAGATAAAATGCTACTAGACCATTAATCGGTCGTGTGAGGAAAGAATTATGAGAGCACCACTTGCAAAAGTATTCCAAGAAGAAGAAGCAGAAGAAATCAACATGACACCAATGCTGGACGTTGTATTTATCATGCTTATCTTCTTTATTGTAACGGCCTCTTTCGTTAAAGAAGCGGGTATTGATGTTAACCGCCCAGAAGCGGCCACTGCAGTGAAAAAGCAAAGAGCCAATATTCTGGTTGCAATTTCAGATACTGGTGAAATTTGGATTAACAAACGCCAAGTAGACATCCGTGCAGTTCAAGCAAACATTGAGCGTCTTAAAGCGGAAAACCCACAGGGTAGTGTGGTTATTCAAGCTGATAAAAAGGCAACTACTGACACGCTAATTAAAGTAATGGATGCATCACGCGCAGCTGGCGCATTTGATGTTTCAATTGCAGCACAGGAGTCATAGGAACATACCATGCGTTACTTAATTGCTTTAGTAATTGCAGGTATAGTTACTTTTTTCCTTTTCTTGGGTATGCAAGCGCTTATCCAAGGAGGGGAAGGAGCAATGACAGATCCTGTAAAAGGACAAGTACTAGATTTCGTCCGTCTTAAAAAAGAAGAGACGGTGGAGAAAAAAGAGCGTAAGCCACAAAAGCCACCAACACCAAAAGAGCCGCCTCCACCAATGGATGCACCACAAACGCAGAACAACAATCTTGACGCAACAGGCGGCAACTTTGATTTCAGTGCCAATGTGGACGCTGACGTAGATTTGGCGGGTGGTTTAGCACTTGAGTCCAGTGATGGTGAATATCTACCAATCGTTAAAGTTGCGCCAGTATATCCAAGACGTGCGTTATCACGCGGAATTGAGGGGTATGTGATTGTTGAGTTCATTGTAACTAAACAAGGCACCGTGAGAAACCCTGTTGTAGTAAGCGCCGAACCGGAATCAATCTTTGACCAAGCAGCGCTTGATGCAGCATTGAAATTTAAATACAAACCTCGTGTCGTAAACGGTGAACCGGTTGAAGTTGCGGGTGTTCAAAATAAGATTTCATTTCAAATTAATGGCTAACCGCCATTAAGGATTGCGATTATGAAAATATTTAAAAAAATTACGTTAATAAGTGCGTTATTTAGCACAGGTTTAATAGCACCGAGTCTCATTTCGGTCATACCAAATGTTAATTTGGCAACGGCTTATGCAGACTCAGAAACTAAAACCAAGCGTGTGCCCGCGCTACGCGAAAAAGTGTACAGTCAACTGGCTCGCGCGCAAAAACTTGCAGACGACGGTCAAGTTGCAGAAGGCCTCGCCGCATTAGATTCGGTGAAAGAACGCGTTTCGAGTATGAATAGCTACGAAGTGGCAATGATGTATAACTTCTATGGTTTTATTTATTACAACGAGAACAAGCTCGACAAGGCCATCGAATCTTTCAAAGCCGTTATTGCTGAAGAATCTATTCCTGAGTCCCTGCGTCTTTCTACGACATTTAGTTTGGCTCAATTGGCCATGGCAAACAATGATTTTGAAAGTACATTATCATTCCTTGATCAGTGGAAAGAAGTTAATACGCAGGCCCCAAAAAGTAACTTTTATATTTTAAAGGCGCAAGCACAATATCAACTAAAAAAATATAATGATGCGATAAACAATATAAATACTGCGATTGATTTAGTTGAAGCCGACGGTGAACTACCAAAAGAAAACTGGTTAGTTCTTCAACGTGCGATATATTACTCATTAAATCAGCCGGAAAAAGTAGCGGATGTTTTAGAGAAAATGGTTACCCTTTATGACAAACCACAATACTGGATCCAGCTTGGCGGTATGTACGGTGAGATAGGTGCTGAGAAAAAACAGCTTGCAACATTTGAAACTGCGAAGCAAAGAGGCTTTATAAAATCAAAATCTGATTATATGCAACTTGCTCAAGTCTATTTAATGAACGCCTTGCCTTTTAAAGCAGCGGAAGCACTCGATAACGGAATAAAAGCAGGTGTCGTTGAAGACAGCGCCAAAAACCTAACTTTTATCGCAGAAGCTTTCGTTCAAGCAAGAGAAGATAAAAAGTCACTACCTTTTTTCCTAGCTGCAACTGAAAAAGTTGAACATGGTAATTTAGATCAGAGACTTGCAGAGATCTACTTAAATCTTGAAAAGTATGATGATGCCGCAGATCACGCCCGACTTGCTCTCAATAAAGGCGATTTAACGTTTGAGTCTAACGCCTATGTTGCACTTGGAATGGCACAGTTTAACCTGCAAAACTTTGATGCTTCTATATTGGCATTCGAACAAGCTGAAAAGCACAAAAAATCAGCAAACCTCGCCAAGCAATGGATTAAATATGTGAAGCGAGAAAAAGTTCATGCTGAAACATTAAAACAAGCTTTATTATAATATTTTATAATCGCAACACCAAAGCCGCCTTCGGGCGGTTTTTTTATTTTTAAAAGTTCCAATTTTTATTATGAAGATTTAATTACAATCATTTTGTGTAATCTTCGTGTAATAAAACCCCATTAATTTAGTCACATCATTTAAACACAGTAAAAAAATAATTTTTTTAAAAGTCTACTATTGGAGTTAGCAATGGAACTAAAAAACCTCTTCAGAGTCTCTGCAATCGTCGCTGCTATGGCACTTACTGGTTGTGGTGGTGACATCGAAGTTACACCTACTGTAAACGATAACAGCACTAACAATTCAAACAATACAACAAACAATGGCGATTCAGGCGGTGATACAGGTGGCGATACTGGCACAACTAACCCTTGTACAACTCGCGCTGTAGGAAGCACTGAAGTTCAAGGTACGTTCCAAGCACCACACTGTGTATACGGCACTGACTTTGCTTCTAAATCACTAGAAGTACAAGCTGATGTGACATTCAAAAAGCTTGAGAATGGTGGCGCTCACGTATTCAAAGGTGCACTTTTAATCGGTAAAGATTGTAACACGTCAACAGGTTGTACAATCGAGGCGAACGGCCCAACACTAACTGTAGAGCCAGGTGCAGTAATGGCATTCACTTCTGGTGAGTCAGTGGTTCGTATCGCGCGTGGTGCGAAAATCAACGCAGTTGGTACTGCAGCTGAGCCAATTCGTTTCACTTCAGCAGCAGAATTTGACGCATTTAACCTAGCAGGTATCGGTCCACAGTTTGCTGACTGGGGTGGTATCATGGTTAACGGTTTTGGTATCACAAACGAATGTACTGATGCAGAGCGCGATGGCAACCTTTGTAATGCAGATTCTGAAGGTGTAACAAGCTACTATAGCGGTAAAAACAATGCAGATAGCAGCGGTCAAATCAAATATGCGCACATTTGGTATGCAGGTTCTGGTCCTCGTGATGGCGGCCCTGGGGACGACTTAAACTCACTAACACTGAATGCTGTGGGTTCTGGTTCAAGCTTCGAATTCCTTCACATTCACCAAGGTTTTGACGATGGTATCGAATTCTTCGGTGGTGCTGCAAACATCAAAAATATCGTAGTAACGGATACTCAAGATGATGCTGTTGACGTTGATGCAGGATGGCAAGGTAAAGGCCAGTTTATCCTTGTTAAGCACGGTACAATTCAAACTAAGCGTGACGTTACTTATGCTGATGACAACGGCGACGCGGTACTAATTCCTGCGGGCACAGAAGGCTTCATGGGTAACAATGGTTTTGAAACCGATGGTGAAAAAGCAGCAGGCCCTGATTACAGCCAAGCACCAGCATCTACGCTTAATTTTGCAAACGTAACTGTGTTAACGACTGATGGTAACTCAATTCGTGATGATGACGAATCACAAGGTATGAAGTTTGACGATGCAATCCGTGGTATGTATTACAACGCATTAGTAGTTAAATCATCAGCTGCGAATGGCACTGAATGTTTAGAGTTTAAAGATGATAAGGCTGCTGCAAACGCTGAAGCTGATACGCTTAACTACGTAAGCTCTGTACTTGCTTGTGCAGCAAACTTTAAAAATGGTTCTGACCCATTACCTGCAGGTGAAGGTAAAGAAGACTGGTTTGTTAACGCAGGTTCTAACCAAATTCTAAACGGTGCAGCTGACGTACTTGCAGCAGACGGCTTCTCAACAAATTCAAGCTCTACCGCGATCACTGTTGAAGCAAACGACCTAAGCAGCCTAAATGATAACTTCTTCACGACTGTTGATTACATTGGTGCGGTATCTGATAAAGATACATCTTCTGAATGGTATCAGTGGGTTAAGAAAGCAATTGAGGCTTCAAACGCTGACTAATTATCCGTAATGACCTTAGTTATTACAATTAAGGCGCAGTCATTGCGCCTTTTTTATGATTTTTGGCAGGATTGCATATGGATACTCAAATGAAATTTAAAAAAGTTGCTTTAGCCATCAGTACGGCACTCACAGTCGCAACTTCTCTACCAAGCGTTGCAGAAGAAGAACAGGCAATCGAAGAAGTTGTTGCGGTAGGTACTCGTTTGCAAGGTAGTGCTGCGGCGGTAATTGAAGAACGTAAAAACCAAGCCTTCGTTGCGGATATCTTAGGCGCAGAGCAGCTATCTAGAACGGGTGATAGTGATGCAGCATCCGCGCTACGTCGTGTTACCGGTCTTACATTAGTTGACGGCAAGTTTATCTATGTTCGTGGCTTAGGTGAGCGTTACTCAAGTGCTCGCCTGAATGGTGCCGCAGTACCGAGCCCGGACTTAACCCGAAACGTTATTCCACTCGATATTTTTCCAGCAAGCATTATTGAAAGTCTAGCGGTACAAAAGGCTTATTCTCCGTCAATGCCTGCTGCATTCGGTGGTGGTAACATCGATATCCGTACGAAGTCTGTACCATCGGAGTTCACCGCAGGTATTGAGGTAGGTATTGGCCAAAACTTTAATTCTGATAAAGGCTTTACCTACAGCGGAACCGCGGAAGGTATACCTCAAGTACTACAAGATGCAGTTGTAAGATATCGTGGTAACTTTGACATCGGTGAAGTTGTAGACAAAAACGGTTTCAAAGATAAAGACGGGCTAACACGTGCGGATCAAGCAATTGACGTGATCAAAGGGTTTGTGTCATCGCTTCCTCGCGATATTCAAGTCAAAGAAGAGTCCTTAGATCCAAACTTTGATGTAAAAGCCAACATTGGCAATAGTTTCCAAGAAGATTGGTTAGGCGGCACGGTAGGCTTTATGCTTGCAGGTTCCTATGACAATGATTGGAATTATAGCGACCGCACGACGGGCGTTATTGACGACACATTAACTGAAAACTGTACTTCAAAACTAGAAACCGCAGAAGACACAGCCAATTCCTGTTATGTGACACTTAAAGAATCTAAAGTAACCACTGAAACTGAACGCCTAAATGGTGTATTCAATATCGGTTACCGCTTAGATCAGCATAGCATTACTTATTCTAAGATTTATCTCGAAGATAACGAAACCGAATCAGAGTTTTCCGTGTTACAAAGCCCTAACGGTAGTACCGTTAGAACTATAGCGGGAACAGGTGCGGCACAGCGTTCACATCAGTTTGATTACGAAGAACGCACATTGGATATCGACCAAGTGATTGGTCAACACACGTTCCTCGATTACTGGGGGATAGGCTTTGACTGGCAGTATACAGAGTCAAAAGCGCAAACCGATATTCCAACAGAAATCGACTTTAAGTTTATTGATAACTATAACGAAGACGGTTCTTATAAAAACTCCATCGTTACCGGTGATGATAACCGTATAACGTACGCCTTTACAGACATGGAAGACAACGTAAAGTCTTACAGCGGCAATGTCACCTTACCGTTAACCTTCGAGGGCATAGAAATTACCCTTAAAGGTGGTTACGACTTTATGGATAGAGCGCGTGTTTACAATACCAGTAACTTCGTTGTAAATAACAAAAGTGGCATATCCATCCCAGTAAACTTTGATGAATCTGAGATCTATGGATTATCGGGTTATCTTGACGATGAGTTTTTGAACAACAACACTTTCTTGTTGACCTTCAACGAACCTCAGGCACCAGCGGCAGACGATTATATCGCGGCTCAAAAGATTGATGCGGGCTATGGTGAGTTTGATATCTTCTTCGACAATACCTGGCGTATTAGTGGTGGTATTCGTTACGAAGACTTTAAACAAGTGTCACTTGCAACATCGAGTCTAATCTTCGACCGCGTAACGATGGAAACGATTTACGACGAGGAGCGCATTTTAGCTGGTACAGTTAACGAAGATAACTTCTTCAACGCACTATCGCTAACGTATCTTTCAGACGGTAACTATCAAGTACGTTTTGGTTATGGTGAAACCACTGTACGTCCTGACTTACGTGAGTTAGTACCGGTTGCCTACTATGATCCATTAACCGATATCCGCACCTTCGGTGTAGCTGGCCTTAAGAGTAGTGACCTGAAAAACTACGACGCGCGCTTTGAATACTATATGGATAATGGCGATAACTTCTCTGTTGCGGCATTCTATAAAGATATTACGGCGCCAATAGAAAGTATCTTGCGAGTTGGTGATGAAGACTATACAGCAACCTTCGTAAACGGTGAGGAAGGTGAAGTATACGGTATTGAAGCCGAATGGCTATACGACTTATCGGGTCTTGCGAGTGGCTTCTTTACGTCAGGTAACATCACCCTAAGTGATTCTGAAGTATCGATAGATCCAGCTCGTGCTGGTAACTTAACCAACCCAACGAAGCGTATGACGGGTCACTCAGAGTACGTAGTTAATATGCAATTAAACTATGACTCGGCTGATGGTCAACACAGTGGTTCATTAGTGTATAACGTCTTTGGTGAGCGTATTTTGGCTTCAGGGATCGGCGGTAGAGATGATGCTTATGAGCAACCATTCCACTCACTTGACCTAGTATATACTTGGTATCCTGACTTTAACTCTAAAGTTAAATTTAAAGTCAAGAACTTGCTAAATGAAGATCAAGAAGTAACTCAATCTGACGTAGTAGTGCGACAAAAAGATGTCGGTACCTCTGTTAGCCTGAGCTACAGCTACGAGTTCTAAAGAACAACTAAGCTTTAACCAAAGCCAAGGTCAGCCTTGGCTTTTTTGATCTTTATCAATCTTCGAGATATTTTTTTCTACTAATTCATTATTTCATGGACTAAGTTCTGTAACTTTGTGTATAGTTGGACTATATATAAAAATATATCCAAATACTTCAGTAGGTTACTAGGTTGTTAATATACTTGTCATATTTAACCAGTAACATTATTTAAGAGCTTTAAAAACAAAACCATAGCTCGTTACGTACCGAGTTCTTGTTGACGCAAATGCGTTTAATTAGGACAACCTTTACATGTTGTATCCAAACCCCGCAATGCGGGGTTTTTTATTTATTAAATTCCTAATTTCTAGCTAGTCCACCGCGTATTCTTTTGCTATGGTAGCCATCTAGACATACGACTCACGCAATGATCCGTATAATCAAGAATTAAGGCACATAACATGAAAAAAGTAGGACTCGTCGGCTGGCGTGGAATGGTTGGCTCCGTGCTAATGGAGCGTATGCAGCAAGAAAATGACTTTGATGTCATTGATCCACACTTCTTTACTACCTCACAAGCAGGTCAACTCGGCCCTGTTGTTAAAGGCGGTGGTGAGCCAAAGCCGCTTCAAGACGCTAGCGATATTCAATCGCTTAGCGAAATGGATATTATCATCTCCTGCCAAGGTGGAGATTATACCAAATCTGTATATCCTTCATTGCGTGAACAGGGCTGGGAAGGCTATTGGATAGATGCAGCCTCAGCACTGAGAATGGAAAAAGACAGTATTATTGTGCTTGATCCTGTCAACAAAGATGTCATTCAACAAGGTCTTGAACAAGGTGTAAAAACCTTTGTCGGTGGTAATTGCACGGTTTCTCTTATGCTACTTGCGCTTGGTGGTTTATTCGAGCAAGACTTAATAGAGTGGGTGAGCCCAATGACCTATCAAGCGGCATCAGGTGCAGGCGCGAGAAATATGCGTGAACTCATCACTCAAATGGGTGAGATCCACTGCTCGGTTAAAGCACAACTCGACAACCCAAGTTCAGCCATCTTAGAAATTGATAAGCTTGTGGCGGAAAAAATCAAAGATGAATCTTTACCACAAGATCAATTTGGTGTGCCGTTGGCCGGCAGCTTAATTCCGTGGATTGACGTTCCAATGCCGTCTGGTCAAAGTAAAGAAGAGTGGAAAGCACAAGTAGAAGCAAACAAAATCCTTGGCTCGTCAAAGCAACCTATTCCTATCGACGGATTGTGTGTACGAATTGGCGCGATGCGCTGTCATTCACAAGCACTCACCATCAAGTTACGTGAAAATCGAAGCGTCGAAGAAATAGAGGAAATTCTAGCGGCACATAATGAATGGGTGCGCGTTATTCCAAATGAGCGTGATATTACGGCAAAAGAGCTAACTCCTGTAAATGTCACTGGCACACTGAGTATTCCTGTAGGCAGGATAAGAAAGCTCACAATGGGTGAAAAATATATCAGTGCATTTACTGTTGGTGATCAACTTTTATGGGGGGCGGCAGAGCCACTTCGTAGAATGTTAAGGATCATTACAGGTTAATTTCAAAAGGCGCCGTTGGCGCCTTTTGCTTTTTAATCGATGACTTTTGTAAGACCGATTAAGGCGTTTTCACTCTCACCATCGTGGCATCGAGTGTCACCGCTATCCCTATTTTCAATGACTAAGCGATATACGGTGCGGTATTTTTCGCCTTCGCGGATAGCATCTAAAACCGGAGCCAAAAGGTAGTGCTGTTCTGGATAGATAACAACAGGCTCAAGGTCGAAACCAGATTCACGCTCAAACCTTACTTCATAACGGTTGTCACCTTTTGAGTAAAGGTCGTACACGATACCTTTACACGTAAATACAACCGCATATGACTTCAAAGAGATAAGCGCAAGGCTCACTAACATTAGTTTGATAAATCCTTTCATACATTCCTCTATTTAATTTTGACGCCAATACCATTATTAGCAACAAGAAGGTAGCAACACTGCATTACCATTTGTTTTCAGAAAAATTACTTCAAGTAACATTTATCATATCCTTACTGCCTCAAAACGCTAAATCTATCACGATGTTTGTTACAAAATATCTCACCTTAATTTTGTTGGGCTATAGTTACCTCGATTAAACAATAATCTACGCTCGCGCTACGGAGAGACGAATGGGTATTTTGAAAAGATTTTCGATTATGCAGCTCACGATGATAAGTTCTATCTCGCTGCTTGCATTTTTACTATTTTTAGTTGGCAAAAACGTTTTGAATAACTGGAGACAGTACAATGCGGCCGATCAAGATATCAACTATGTCGTTTTACTCGACGCCATTGAGAAAGTAGCGCATCACCATGCGGTAGAGCGCGGCTTAACGGCAGGGTTCCTTGGTAATCCAAGTAGTGATAATAAACGAAAAGTCGACGAGCAACGTGAAATTGCCGACCAAACAATATCAACCCTAAAAAGTATTCACTCTTCACTGTTTCTTAAAGATAAAAATGTACAAAAGTGGTTACCTTATATTTTTGAAGTGGAAGCCAATAAGAACCGCGTAAGAGATGAGGTCGACAGGAAGAATGGCAGTAATGCCTTTGCTTACTACAGCAAACTTAATCAAGTTTCATTAAATACGGCTGCAAAAATTCAAGCCTACGTATCAGATAGAACCCTATCTTCTGAACTTTCTATTGCTTTCCTTATTGCCCAAAGTAAAGAGCGCCTTGGACAGATCCGTGGCAAAGTGAATGGTGTGCTTGCGAAAAAAGCAATGTCAGACACCCTCAAAGACGATATCAAGTACTATCGCCAACAGCTAGAGATGTCATTACATCAATTAAAAACCGCACTCGAAGGCACAGGCCAAAGCAACGTACAAACTATTTTATCTTCAAGCGAGGCAAAAGCGTTCAATCAAATTCTTGATACTCTTGAAAGCCAAGGGCAAGTTGACTTTAGTCGCTTACCTTCAAGTGCCGAGTGGTTTTCTGCTGCGACAAGTTTAATCGGTAAGTTCAAGACCAAACTCGATTCCGTATGGGAAATGACAATTAAAGATAGCCAAAAGCACAAATCAGATATCGCATTTGAAAGTATCTTAATGTTTGTGCTTTTTGTCATCGTTCTCAGCTTTATCGCGCTCGTCAACTTTCACCTCATTCGCTCACTACGCTCAGAGCTTTCACAATTAACAAGCATATTAAAACGTGTAGCTGAAGAGGGCGACTTAACTTTAGATATGCGCTTAAACACTCGCGACGAACTTGGGCAAATCTCCGAGTCAATTTACAATACGATTTATGCGTTTAAAGATTTAATGGTTGGCTTAGCCAAGTCCGTACAGGTAGGTACAAGGCTTGGCGAAAAAATGCATTTAGCAGCCTCTAATGTCAATGAGGATGCACAAAAAACCCAAGGCATGGCATCTTCCATTGCGGTTGCAATAGAAGAAATGGCCGCAACCAGCCAAGAAATCGCAAAACTCGCGCAAGATACACTAGATGCCAGCGACCAACTTAACATCGAATCACAGCAATTACTTGCAGACAACCAAAAGAACTTAGACACCATGAAAACCCTCTCGATGAGTATGAACACCGTCGACGAGATGGCCGCGAGTATGGAAAAGCAAGTTTCTGAGATAAATACTATCTTGGACTCCATTCGCAGTGTTGCCGAGCAAACTAACTTGCTTGCACTCAATGCCGCAATAGAAGCAGCCCGCGCAGGCGAGCACGGTCGTGGCTTTGCAGTTGTAGCCGATGAAGTGCGTGGACTTGCAAACAACAGTAAACAATCTTCAGAGCAAATTTCCACACTGTTACTTAGCTTGTCAGAAATAAGCCAAAGCGTTGTGAAATCAATCAGAGAAAACACACTGCTCACACAAAATACCATGAACGAAGTAGAAGAAACGCGTAAAGTATCGCTCAGAGTAAACGAACACAGTACACATGTTGAAAAACTCACGACCTCAGTTGCCACCGCAGCCTGCGAACAATCAGAAGTCGCCGCCGATATATCACAAAACACCGCCGCAGTGCTTGAAGCCGCAAACCATGAATTAGATACATCGAAAGCGTTAAATGAATTGTTTAAAGATATGAAACTAAATAGCGATACGCTACAACGCACAATGGATATATTTAAAATAGATAAGAGCTAGCACCCTATGAATATTCGAGAGTTGACAGAGGAAGACTATCCGAGAATTTTTGAGATCTATTCGAAATCTAAACTGGATGAGCTTCGTTTTGAGAAAAAGACATTTAAGCTCTTGCCTCTAGAAAATGATGAAAAGAGACTACCAGCGCTGAAGGAATCAAAGATATACGTTTTTGATGATGGGAATATTCTTGGGTTTGGAGCAATATTTGGGTCAGAGATTAGAGCACTATTTGTTTGCCCTAGTGCTAGAGGAAACGGAATCGGAAGAAAAATACTTGAATTCCTTTTGTCACAAATATGCGGCAAGGCGAACCTTTTTGCCGCCAAGACAAATGAGCCTGCAAAGGAGTTATACAAGGCATACGGATTCGAAGTGTCTGATGAATTTCTCACTGAATATAATGGCGAGTCAGTGTATGCGAATGAAATGGTTCGTATAAAAGGGCAGTACTAGCAAGACGAAGTAATATGAACTTCAGATAGCTCGAACGTGTACTTTGGCGTTTTTATCTGCCAAAGAATACCTGAGCCTATAGCTGTAATTTCATTCAGCCGTTAACGGGAATTGGTGACGCCTACCACCATTTGCATCAATGCTGGGGGACTTTTGAAAGTGCGAATTATTGGTGTAAATATTTGATCTGTTTTTTGCGTGATTACCAAGGGATACTGACGGTATAAGTATCAGCTAATTTTTACCAGTGCATAAATGAGCTTACGATCAGTATTACTTATTAGGTTTAGAATTCACCTGCCAGACAGTTATAAGAGGACGGTGACGGTTTCAGCATTACAAGGTATATTTGTAACTCCCCCAAAAAATGAAACAGTTCATAAGTAGAATTTTCCATTAACTAAAATAGGAAAATTTACGATGAGAAAAAGCAAGTTCACCGAAACTCAAATTGTCAGCATGATCAAAGAAGCTGAGGCGGGTATTCCTGTGCCTGAAATCTGCCGTAAACACGGTATCGGCCAAAGTACATTTTACAAATGGCGCTCAAAGTATGGTGGTATGGAAGCGTCTGATGTTAAACGCCTCAAAGAGCTTGAAGAAGAAAACCGTAAGCTAAAAGATATGTTTGCAACGCTTAGCCTAAAGCACTCGATGCTTGAGGATATCATCGCAAAAAAGCTGTAAAAACAAGTAGGCGCAGAGCTTGGGTAGAGCATTTAAGAGCTCAATTTAACGTCAGCGTCGCATTTGCTTGTGAAGTGGCAGGGCTAAGCCGCTCAGTTTTTTATTACAAACATAAACGGCCGTTAGATGATGAAGTTATCGACGCATTACTTGCGCTGGTAGAGCGCCATCCTAGGTGGGGGCTGCCTAAGCTATTCAAAAGGCTTCGTAATAAAGGTAAGTCGTGGAATAAAAAGCGTGTTGAACGCGTTTACAGCATGCTAAAACTAAACTTGAGACGTAAAGGAAAGCGCCGTGTTCCAACAAGAACACCTGAACCATTAAGTGCACCGACACAACATAATGAATCGTGGTCAATGGACTTTATGAGTGACGCATTAATCTATGGACATCGTTTTAGAACACTGAATGTGCTGGATGATTTCAACCGACAAGCACTGGCGATTGAGGTCGATACAAGCTTAACTTCTGCACGAGTCATTAGAACGCTACAACAAATTATTGCTTGGCGAGGAAAACCAAAGCAGATTAGAGTGGATAATGGTCCAGAATTTACTTCAACGGTACTCGAAGATTGGGCAATGAAAAATGACATCAAGTTGGAATTCATAGAGCCTGGCAGTCCTTACCAAAATGGTTTTGTGGAAAGGTTTAACCGAAGTTATCGTGAAGAAGTGCTCGATTTATACTTGTTTGAGTCACTGCAAGAAGTACGTGAAATCACAGATGAGTGGTTAGATATTTATAATTATGAGCGACCACATGATTCACTTGGCGATATGACACCAATTGGTTATCTTGAGGCTGCATAAAATTCTACGAAATAGCTGTACTAAATTGGGTGGAGTTACATATTAGTACTAATAACCTATGATACTCCAATAGAGAGCGGAAAATATGAAAACTTTAATCTACGTCGTAGGGTTAGCATTATTCTCATTTTTCACTGACTTTTCTTCTTCATCAGGGTTTGAAGGGATCTTTAGTCCCATTTTATCAGGCCTATTGCTAATCTTGTTGGTTGGTAAAGTTACTTCTTCCTTTGGAGGCTCTGGCAACTATACGGGCAGAACGAATGGTGATGGGGGAGGCTTTTTCGGCAATTCAGGAGGGGATGGTGGCTGCAATGGTGGAGATGGCGGAAGTTGTTAATGGCAGCAATCATATATGGCTACCAGCCAAGGAATTCATGTATAAGCTTTTTATTAATCGAAATACGCGCATAAAATCGCAACTTCAACTTAGGTGTTTTTCACTCAAAAAAATTAAGAAATGGACAGAGAGGCAGAAAAGAATCAATGTTTAAGTTCACTATTCTTTTTTGCTCCCGAAATAGGTAATAAGCATAGTATTCCACTGCTTAAGACTTAACAAGAGGTTGTGTTTTTAGCAAAGTCATTTTGGTAAGTTAGACGAGAAGGATTGATAGGCTATCTGGAGCGGTGGTATTTTGCGATGGTGATGGTAATAATGAGTTTCAGCGTCTAATTCTAGAACAACTAAAACCCATCAAATAAAACAATAAACTAAACCTTATCCAAGCCAATATTGACCAAAAAGTTGAGGTAGTTCAGCCTTTAACTGTTTTGGTTTATTTTTAAACTTTTTACCTTGCGGCGGAAAGTTCACGACACTGTGATACGGAAGTTCGTCTTGATTTTTTTCTTCAAAAAGCAACCCTGCAACTAAATCTAATTCGTCAATAAACGGGTAGGGCAGGTCGTCTTTATTCGGAATAGCAAACTTATTAGCTAATTCGTCTGGTTCCGCAGTGAGTACGCTTACCGCTTCAGGGCCACGACTGATGATCCAATTACAAAAATCCAAGAAGTCATATTCGCTATTACAGCCTGCAATCACGTAGGCCACTTTCCAGTTATCCCAATGCCACAGTGCTCTTAGTTCTTTGGTATATAATGCATCGAACTGAGCAATTTCTTCTGAGCTTAACGGTGATAAACGCGTTTTTAAATATTCATTATCGTTTGAATGATCGGGGGCGGTGACAAGCTGCCAGAAGCGTTCGAGTTCCATGTGCATAATCTAACTTGATAAAAACGAGATTATAGCCAGTAACCTAATGAGAGTAAATCGAAGCCGCCATGCATAACAGCTGAAGCGGGTTGTACGTAACACAACGTGCTCACCCGCCCAAAAAGATCACAGTGACAGCTAAAAGGTAAGTGGTTTTATCCTTTCAGCGCTTTGTCACCACGGCCAATACCTACCGCGCCAGAGCGCACTAGTTCAATAATGTCGCTTTCGTGACGTAATAGATCCAAGAAAGACTCAAGACGGTCGGCTGAGCTTACCATCTGTAATATATAACTTTGTTTGCCCATATCTATAATGCTAGCTTGAAACACCTCAGCAACACGATTGATAGCTGCTCGTGTTACTTCGTCTCTGGCATAGACTTTTACCAGTAGTAGCTCTCTTTCAATGTGCTGCATATCAGTTAAATCTATGACCTTAAGCACATCCACTAGCTTGTTCACTTGCTTAGTGATTTGTTCAACAATGCGGTCATCGCCTTGGGTCGTGATGGTAATACGAGATAGCGTTTTGTCTGCAGTCGTACCTACTGTTAAGCTATCAATGTTGTACGCACGCTGAGAAAATAAACCCACAATACGAGAAAGAGAACCTGGTTCATTCTCCAATAGAATCGATAATATTCTTCTCATTATGCTTTTACTCCTTTTTTCAACCACATCTCGTCTATCGCACCTTGCTTAATTTGCATTGGATACACATGCTCTGACTCATCGACCAAAATATCTAAAAATACAAGTCGGTCTTTAATCGACATTGCTTTTTCCAGCGCTGCATCAAGTTGCTCAGGCTTATCAACCCGAATACCGATATGACCATAACTCTCGGCAAGCGCAACAAAATCAGGCAGTGATTCCATATAAGAGCTTGCGTGACGTCCCTCATACATCATGTCTTGCCATTGGCGTACCATACCAAGCGAGCGGTTGTTTAACGAGATGACTTTGACAGCAAGGCCGTATTGCAAACAAGTTGAAAGCTCCTGAATATTCATTTGAATTGAGCCGTCTCCAGTTACGCACAATACTTCGCTTTGCGGGAATGCCATTTTTACGCCCATCGCAGCAGGTAAGCCAAACCCCATGGTGCCAAGACCGCCTGAATTGATCCATTGACGAGGTGATTTAAACGGGTAGTACTGCGCTGCAAACATTTGATGCTGTCCTACGTCTGAGCAAACATATGCGTCACCGCTGGTCATTTGGTATAGCTTTTCGATAACCGTTTGCGGCTTGATTTTTTCAACACCCGCTGTAAACGACAAACACTTCTGAGAGCGCCATGTGGTAATTGCTTGCCACCAATCTTCTTGTGCAGCGCGGTCGATGCGCTTCTCGCTTTTTTCGATACCGCGTAGCAATTGCTCCATCACTGTATCTAAACAGCCCACAACTGGAATATGCGCTTGAATGGTCTTAGAAATTGAAGTTGGATCCACATCAACGTGAACAATTTTGGCATCCGGACAAAACTTCTTAACGTTATTGGTCACACGGTCATCAAAACGCGCCCCTAACGCTAAGATAACATCGGCATTCGCCATCGCCTTATTCGCTTCAAGACTTCCGTGCATCCCTAACATGCCAATAAAGTTAGGATGTGTGCCACTGATCCCGCCAAGACCCATTAGGGTATTGGTGATAGGCGCGTTTAATTTCTCAACCAGCTCAGTTAGTTTTTCCGAGGTATTCGAAAGAATAATGCCGCCGCCAGAATAGATAACCAAACGCTTCGCTTCAATAATGGCTTCAACCGCTTTGCGGATCTGCTTGGAATGCCCCTTTACACTCGGGTTGTAAGTTCGCATATCAATCTGTTCAGGCATCTGATAATCGAATTTAAGCGCAGGGTTCAAAATATCTTTTGGCAGCTCAACTACAACCGGTCCTGGTCTACCAGAGTTTGCTAGATAAAATGCCTTAGCTAATACTTCTGGGATTTTTGTCGCGTCGCGGCAGTTAAAACTGTGTTTAACGATAGGGCGAGAGCAACCAACAATATCCGTTTCTTGAAACGCATCATCGCCGATTAGGTTTGAAGGTACTTGCCCTGAGAGTACAACCATTGGGATTGAATCCATATAAGCAGTCGCGATCCCTGTAATGCAGTTAGTGGCACCAGGGCCACTGGTCGCCAGGACAACACCGACGTCTCCCGTTGCTCTGGCGTAACCGTCTGCCATGTGGGTCGCTGCTTGCTCATGTCTAACCAAGATATGTTCAATATCTGATTGCTGAAACAAGGCATCATAAAGATCAAGAACCGACCCTCCGGGATAGCCAAATATGTATTTTACTTTTAATGCGCTCAATGCTTTTACTACTAGCTCGGAGCCGTTGTATTGCTCTGCCATTACCTCATTCCTCGTTGACTGTGCGTGCCTGTTATATTTCTAAAATCAAAAAAAACCCCGCTGGTTGCGGGGTTTGAGTATTTCTTTCAAGTAATAGCTCCCCGCTGAACTCTATGAAGAGACCAGTACCACCACGAGAACGATTAGTTGAAAGAAATTAGTCATTGTTTTGCCTTTAAGTTGATTTCAAAGTTAGCCTACACAGTATTAGATATAAATTCCACCTTTCCACCTTTCAATTGTTGAAATATTACATTTCAATTTAAAATTCACCACCAATTAGATTTTTTATTTAGTAGCACTTCTACGGGAACAAAGCGATAAAAATGCTAAACTTAAAGCTCAATTGTACTGGGGTCTCTTAGATGAATATTTTTAAACTAAGCATATTGTCATCGATCACGCTGCTATCAAGTACAGCGTCAGCGCAGGTACTCTATAAAGATCAGGTTATTTATTGGCAGGAGAAAAAGCTCGGCCGCACATTGAGTGAATACGAGCGAAAAATTGCGCTTGAGCAATTTATCAAAACAAAGCCCATTGCCAGCCAAATAAAAACACCCTACGCAATTAAAAACGTGCACCTTGGCAACACTAAGTTAGGCAAGCAATTTGCGGTGGGCACGGCGCAAACACTTAATGAAGCCAAAATTCTTGCTATTTTGGTTGATTTCCCGGATTTGCCTAACGACCAGAACCGACTAAACTCCGGTGATACGGATATGTACTACTCAAGCTATCCCGCGTCTCACTACCAATCACTATTGTACTCAGATAGCGGCTATAACGGGCCTAACAACGAATCTTTGCAATCCGCTACCCAGTTTTATCAAGCGGCCTCAGGCGGTAGCTTTAAGGTATCTGGCAATGCATTTGGCTGGGTAAGAGCCGCTCAAAATGCAGCCTACTATGGCGAACAAGAAGGCGACACCCGAGACTTAAGACCCGAAGAGTTAGTGTTCGAAGCTGTAAGCAAAGCCGTAACTCAATTTAATATCGACTTATCTGAGTACGATAAAACAGATTTGAACGACATAGATGGTGATGGCAACCGCCTTGAGCCGGATGGCATTATTGACCATGTCATGTTATTTCATTCAAGTATTGGTCAAGAGGCTGGTGGCGGCGTATTAGATACTGATGCAATTTGGTCACATCGCTTCTTCGTATTTGATGAAAACAACCAACCTAAGGCAATTCCAGATACCAACTACAAGGTTTATAACTACACCATTAATCCTATTGATGCTGCAATCGGTGTGGTTGTCCATGAGTTTGGTCATGACCTCGGATTACCGGACGAATACGATTTAAATTCCAATGACATAGGTGAACCCGTTGCGCTTTGGTCAGTCATGTCTTCAGGCAGTTACTTAGGTCAATTAAGTGGCTCGCAACCAACCCAATTTTCCCCTAAAAGCCTTGAGTTTTTACAACAAAATTATGCAGGAAATTGGCTAAACCAAACCGAGTACACATTTGATGATTTGAGTACAGAACAAACGGTAACGCTCACAGATATTGGGGTGAACAATGGTACTACGAATCAAATAAAGATAAATCTGCCTGCTCAACTAGAGGAATTCATAACGCCACTTGATGGGAATTATCACTATTACTCAGGACAAGACGACAAACTCAATAACCAAGCAAGTTTTACCTTAAGTTTGCCTAATGCAAGCCAAATTTCATTATCCATGCTTGCAAATTATAGTATCGAGCTTAACTACGATATTTTCCAAGTGGCGGTAAATGGCCAGCCAATTGCTGGCAATACCACAAAATCGAACCATCCAAATTATGCCAGTGTGACTAATTACATGGATGGCGAGTCGTCGGCTTTTGGGGCTAACCCAATTACGCTAGATTTTGATATCTCAGCGTACCGAGGACAAACTGTTACCGTAACATTCGTATATCAAACTGACGATTTTGAAACACTAAAAGGGGTATTACTCGATAACATCGCAGTGACAGCGGATGGTTCGCAAATTTATACCAATACCGCAGAGCCAACAAACGACTTAGTCTACAACGGTTTTCGTAAAATATCTGGTTACAGAGCTAAACCTAGTAACGCTTACTACGCGCATTTACGCTCATTTAGAGGGTTAGATGCTGGTTTGTCTTTGTCTGGTTATAATACAGGTGTGTTGATGTGGTACAGCAACGATGGGCAAAGCAATAACTCTACTTCGTTACACCCTGGCTCTGGCGATATGTTGGTGATTGACCAAGACCAAAACCCGATCTTCAAAGCCGACGGCACAACACCCGCAACGAGTATTATTCAAATCAAAGATGCAACACTGCGTTTAGATACTCAAAAAGCGGGTCTTGGTGATCAACATCTCACGCCGATCAGTACGTTTGATGATACTCAGGATTACACCTTCTCGATCCAAAAGGAGTCAGGTGTTAGTTTGCCTGGTTTTGGTGTTCAACTTAGATTGAATACCATAGAAGAAGATGCGAGCAGTGCGCAAGTTGGTGTAATTTATCTCAGCGACCCTAAAATCACTCAAGTACAATCGCAAAACACCGTTAAGTTTAATGTCAAAGGCCTAGCATTAAACGAATCAGATAGCTTTTTGTGGAACTTTGGTGATGGTCAAACAAGTAACGCGCTTTCACCAGTTCACAGCTATCAAGATATCGGCAACTATACGGTAATGTTCACACGAACCAAAGCAGACGGAAGCAATTCAGCGCTGAGTTCAAATGTCAGCGTTGGCAACGTCGAGCCAATCCCGCTTACAGTCGGTGATATCAAAGCGACCGCAGTAGGGCAAGGCTTTGTCTTCAACGCCGAAGTTATCGGTGGCAAAGCGCCTTATGAACTTGAGTGGAATTTTGGTGACGGGACCACAGCAACATCAAACTCAGTTGAACATATCTATGAGCTAAGCGGCACGTACACAGTAACACTTAATGTGAAAGACGCCGAAGGTGAAGCGGTAACTAAATCAACCTCGGTGACTGTCGTAGTACCACTAAGCATTGAAGCCACAGCGACCACATCTAACTTACAGGCAAGCTTTGTCGCAACTGCTGTTGGTGGCGATGGTAACTATCAAGCTAATTGGGATTTCGGTGATGGCACACAAGGTTCTGGTTTGACTACAACGCATAGTTACACTCAAGCGGGCACATATAATGTCGTGTTAACGCTATCGGATGGTGCGGATCAAAGCGCGAAAGGCACTGTTGAGATCACAGTGACAGCCCCAACAACAACGCCAACGGACTCTGGTGATAGCGGATCGTCTGGGGGCAGTATCGGATGGTTTGCGTTAATCGGTGGAATGCTAGTGGGATTAAGAAGAAGGTGGTGCTAACGCACCACCCAAGGATTAAATTGAGCGTTAATAATTAAAGACGCTCAATTACCGCCTGTGTGAAATCGGTAGTGCCGTGGCTACCACCAAGATCGCGTGTTGTACGGTCGCCGCTCTTGATAACGTCAGCTACTGCACTGCGGATTTTTTCCGCTTTATCAGCTTCGCCTAAGTACTCAAGCATTTGAATTGAAGCTAGAATAACTGAAGTTGGGTTTGCAAGGTTTTTGCCTGCGATATCTGGAGCGCTACCGTGAACCGCTTCAAAGATTGCAGCGTCAGTACCAATGTTTGCACCTGGTGCCATACCAAGACCACCAACAAGACCCGCACAAAGATCAGAAAGGATGTCACCGAATAGGTTTGTTGTTACGATCACATCAAACTCTTCAGGTGTCATTACTAGTTTCATACAAGTAGCATCAACGATCATTTCTGCTGATTCAATTTCAGGGTAACGCTCACCCACCTCACGAGCAACTTTAAGGAATAGACCTGAAGTTGATTTTAGGATGTTCGCTTTGTGAACCGCAGTTACTTTCTTACGACCTTCACGCTGTGCTAACTCATAAGCGAAAGTTACGATCTTTTCAGCACCTTCACGAGTGATCTTTGACATTGCTTCCGCTTCGTTGCCATCTTCAGAAACAACTTGACCAAGACCTGAGTACATACCTTGCGTGTTTTCACGTACTGTAATGATATCAATGTCATCGTAACGTGCTTTAGTACCTTCAAATGACTTAACTGGACGAACGTTTGCGTAAAGGCCAAAATGCTTACGCAATGTCACGTTGATTGAAGTGAAACCTTCGCCAACAGGTGTAGTTAGTGGGCCCTTTAGCGTGATTTTGTTACGCTCAATTGCTTCTAGCGTTGCTGCTGGAAGTAATTCACCTGTTTTTTCTAAAGCAGCCAAACCTGCGTCTACGTACTCGTATTCATAGTCGCAACCTACGGCTTTTAAGATCTCGATTGCTGAATCGATGATGCTAGGGCCAATGCCGTCGCCACGGATAACTGTGATGGTTTGCTGTGCCATGTTTTTTCCTTTATCAAAAGTTGGAATACACCCGAGAAGAATTGCAAACTAAGTTTAGTAGAAATTAACAAAGGTGTACGTTCGCTTGTTTAAGCCGCGTTTTATAGCAATTAATTAGGTCTTATTCCAGTATGGAATGAAAAAATGACATACATATGATTTATGCTTGTTATTGATAGTATTTATAGAATAAATATCAGGCAATAGATGAGTAAAATCCGGCCTCTAGTAGCGCTACATCAAACTTTTGCGCGGTAACAAAACGACTTTCAGCTAATACGTCATCGACCAATTGTTTTTGCCACGCAGTTAACACAAAAGTGGGGGATATCACTTTAAGTGCAATCAGTTTAATAAAAATGAACAGTTTACACTGCGTATTGGTCTGAGATTTTTTTAACGTTTCACTATCTAGCATTGCCTTATGAAGAATGCTTTTTTCAAAGTACTGCTGATTAAAGTCTAGGTATTTATCTTTTGCAATCGCGCGGATCCCAAATAGGTTAGCAATTGATACTAGTTCTTCTGAATACTCACGAGAATGGAGTGCCGTGGCATGTTGGATCTCTACCCCTTGTTTAGTCACTAAAAATACAATAACCGCTGCAAATGGCGACAATAAACGCTCAAATTGTTCACCATAACTTTCACCAACATATAAGGCGATGATTTGACTAATCACGCCATATTTATGCACGATATCTTCTGTGAAAGGAAGCTTATGGTTTGCTATGATTTGCTCAAGCAACACGCGCTGCGCCAGTAACCCAGCAGCATCAAGTCCTACCATGGCGAGAGAGTGCCTAACCGATGCGGCTTTTAGATTTTCGCGGTTATACTGCTTTGCTGCTATCTGCAATGCACTTGACACCGAATCGAACTCGCAAATCAGCTTTTCAAGTGCACGAATACTTTGAAATTGACTGTGAGATAAGGCTTTTACTGTTTCTAGTAGGTGTAAATGTTCAGAGCCGAAAGGCATTACCGCAGGCTCAGCAGCTCGGTCCCAAATATTGTAAAGTAGCTTCGCATCTGTCGTTGCAGTTAAACCACAGTGAAACTGGAACTTACGGTTGGCCTTCGCCAGCTTTTTGGTTTGCCCTTGTTCCACAACAGCGATTATTTTTTCACTATTGCTTTGTATCACCAAAAAGCCCTCTTCGCCTTTAATCTCACACAGCAATCCCGCAGGATGTTTAACAAATGCCCCTGCAATTGCACTCAGTACTTTTGATGCAAAAGCATAACTGAGTTTGCTATAAAGAAGCTTAATCGCTCTGTCTAGAGCTATGCAATTTTGTTTGTGTGTTGGCGTTATTAAGCTTGCTAATCGGTGAGCAATTGCAACAATTAAAGAAGCATGGTCATTAAAGCGCTGAGGGGTAGAAGCCACGAGCTTGCTATCGTAGTTTGAAAGGCGAGATAAAATTCGCAAACATTGCAAGTTAGGTGTTTGTCCATCACTCAGTATTTGTACGGCCAACTGATGTCGAACTTTCCAAAGCTTATCTTGCTGTGCGTCTAACTTTTTACCTGCTGCGAGTTGATCGCTTTCTCTCGCTACGCATAAATAGTCCGCAAAGCTCGCAAGCAATAGCTCTTCGGTTACTGCACGAGAAAACTTTAAGTGATGACAAGCCATACAGACCAACACATTTTGATTCATGACCAGATTAGTGTTGTAACCCAAGTTTTGTGAATACAGTCCAAGCTGCCCATGCATGCTACTAGGCGAGGACTCATAACAGTCCATATAAAGCTGTGCAAGTTTAACTAGGGTAGGGTAGATAGAAGACCACTTTTCTTTGTGATAATAAAGCCGTAATACTTTATGTGTACCTTGGGCTATCGCGAACAGCGTTTTACTCGTAACTATCCTTGTATCCATCTATCTTTACCAATTTTATTAAGTAAACGGTCTATTTTAAAACGGTAAAATAGCTTTCTTAGCAAGGCAAAAACATTGCTATTTAGTTGTTCTAAAAGAGGCGTTGTTAACGAAGCTAATATGGTATTTTACCCTTCAAATTGGTTGGAAAATTAATCTAATTGGTATCACACTTTATCAAATGTGACCCGAGCGCCAGGTCCCCAAAGCTTTAATATGCCATTTTCAAACAATAGTCCGGTGCATTCATCTTCCGTTGTAATACCATCTGGTTTTACAAGCTGAGTGCGATAAAACACAATTTGTACAATCGTATTGTCTTGTTTCTTCTTTACATACGTTAGATCTGGGCTACCCAAGGTATCCAACACAGTGTCTAACTCAGTCGGCTTTTCAAGGCTAAGATTACGAATGAAACGATTGTTAAACGCTTCTCGGTCCTGCCAAATCATCGCTTGCGGGTCATCTTTGTAATAATTGATCACGAGAAACACCACAGTAACGTAAACCGCAAGGCCAAGAAATATGTACTGTAGTATTTTCCTAATCATCTAACTGCTCAATAAAGAATGGGTAAAACGGACCTTGTATCTGCAAAAACGGAGATACGCTTGTATGCAATATATCAAAGTCATCTACATTCGCCTAGCGCTTAGCGACGATGTAGTACATTGCCAATCAAAAGTCCTTTCAAACCACTCGTATATCCTTCAAACTAAAGCCAATTTCAATATCTCTTCTTAGTGTCACCAGTGCAAGGCTGGTAACATAGTCGCTTGCTCCGGCCTCTAATTTTGCTTTTGCAGCAGGCTTTACGGTCTCATCTTTTAGCATACTTTCAAAGTCGTCATGTTTTGCCAGCAGCTCTTGCGCCGTCTTGACCCCAACCCCTGTAACACCAGGAATATCGTTCGTCTTGTCGCCACTTAGTGCCCAAAACATTTCGAGCTTATTTTGGGTCACAGAAAATCGACTTTTGATATCTTCAATAGAAATTATCGACTTTTTGAAATAGTCGTACACAGAGATAGCTTCATTTATCAGGGGTAAGAAGCCTTTATCGGTCGATACTATCGTGCAGTTGACATTGGCGGCAGCGGCTTTACAAGCAAGCGTCGCTATCACATCGTCAGCTTCATCATGTTCGGGATTAAATGATTTAATACCTACACTTGCGAACGCTTCTGAAAACTTATCGAGGTTCTGATTTAGGAATTCGGGCATTGGTTGACGGCTTATTTTATATTTTGGGTAAAAGTGATAACGCCAACTCTTATCACCATCAAAGACCGCGACGGCGTGTGTCGCCCCCGTTTTACGTAACAAGCTACGAGTAGCTTGCTCTACACGAAGACAAGAGGCCTTTATATGGGCCTCTTGTTCTTTATTACCTTTTGGTTCGTTAACAGCATAGATGCGCCTGATAAGGTTAAGCGCATCTATTAACAACAAATTATTCATTCACTCTAAGCTTTAATTTTATAACACGGTATATATTTGCTCCCAGGTAGCTTCATTCGCCCCTGAGTTACAAATGCACCTAGCAGCTTATCCATATCGGCCATCAAGGATTTATCGCCACTTAATTCATACGGACCATGCTGTTTAATTGCTGTAATACCTTCATCCTTCACGTTACCGGCAACAATACCAGAAAAAGCACGTCTTAAGTTAGCGGCCAGTAATTGTTTTGGCTGCTCTAGGTGTAAGTCTAAGCCCGACATATTTTCATGCGTTGGTGCAAATGGATGTTGAAAATCGTTTTCAATCTTTAATGTCCAATTAAAGTAATAGGCATCACCTTCAGACTTACGATACTCGCGCACCGTTGCCATAGATTGTTTGAGCTTTTTGGCTACCAGCTCTGGATTGTCTACGATAATCTCAAACTTAGACAGCGCTTCTTTCCCGAGTGTTTTTTCAACAAAGGCACTGAGTTCTTCAAAATATGCAGCCGACTCTTTAGGGCCTGTTAAGATCACAGGTAAACATTGCTTTTCGTTTTCTGGATGTAACAAAATACCCAGTAAATAAAGCAGCTCTTCAGCTGTTCCAGCACCACCAGGGAAAATAATGATGCCATGCGCAATGCGTATAAACGCTTCTAGACGTTTTTCAATATCAGGCAAAATCACTAATTCATTAACAATGGGGTTAGGCGGCTCAGCGGCTATAATACTGGGTTCAGTAAGACCTAAATAACGGTTATTCGAGATCCGTTGCTTAGCATGACCAATTGTTGCTCCTTTCATCGGGCCTTTCATTGCGCCCGGTCCACAACCAGTACAAATGTTTAGGCCGCGAAGGCCAAGTTGATAACCCACTTCCTTGGTGTATTTGTATTCAACTTCATTGATTGAATGACCGCCCCAACAGACAATCATGTTAGGGTCTTTATTCACTTCAAGCGCATCAGCGTTACGCAGCATGTCAAAAACCATATGGGTAATCTCTACCGGCGATTTATTTTCACCGTGGTATTTTTGACAAATAAAAAGTATGTCGCGGATCACGGAGAATATGTGTTCATGGATACCGGTAATTATTTGACCGTCGACAAAAGCTGATTCTGGGGGGTTGCTTAACGCAATTTTTATTCCTCGCTCGCGTGCGAGTAGCTGGATATCGAAATTTTCGTATTTATCGTAGATTTCAGAGCTGGAATCTGTATGACTACCTACATTCAACACCGCCAATGCACAATTTCTAAAAAGCCTATATCTCTCACTTGTGGTTGACTGCTGAAGTAAATCGACTTCCAATCTTGATAATAGGTTAAGAACCCCAGTTGGGTTTAGCTCTACTTGCATAGGCTTACTCCTTGTTTGTAATGCGCAGCGAATTGGTATAACCAAGCAAAGCGGGGGCGAGTATAATGCCTCGCCACTCAGCCTTTACCCGAGTTAACTTTATTTACTTAAAACACAATCTATCTCGCCCGCTATTTTTCGCTTCATAAAGCGCTGCATCAGCTCTGTCAAAGGCGCTCAGGGCAGTATCCCCTTTGACAAACTGAGTAGCGCCGAGAGAAATCGTAATTTCAACTTCTTTTTCTTTAAATTTGAATGGTATAGATTTAATGACTTGCCTTACTTTTTCAAGCGGTTTTTGCGCATGAGTGAGCGGCATGCCCGGCATTAGTAAGACAAATTCCTCGCCGCCGTAGCGTGCGATAAAATCGCTTTTCCTAATAGACTTTTTAAGGGCTCGTGCGATCACTTGCAAGGTTTTGTCGCCCGCACTATGTCCGTAACGGTCGTTGATAGATTTAAAGTGATCGACGTCGATAACAACCAGCGTCACATCTGAATCGTTTATCTCAAATAGGTGCATTTCATGAGTTAGACGCTCATCAAAAGCCGCTCTATTTGGTAACTTAGTTAAGCTATCCAATAGGCTTTTGAACTTTTGTTCGCTGAGTCGCTTTTTATAATTTGAAACTTTAGACTCTAAGGTGTTAATACGATTATTAATTGCATCAAACGAGTCTAGCAGCGCCTCTCGCTCATTTTTTTCAAGCTTTTCACGCTCTATCAAATCAGCACTCAGTAGTTTCAACTCATTGTCGACCAAGGCTTTAAGCTCTGTTATAGAGCTGGCGTTTTGGGTTTGCTGATTTAAGTTTTGAATTTTTGATTCTATTTTATTGTTTAACGACTGTAATTCTTTAGATGTTGATTTTGAACGCGCCGTTGTTTCAACAATAGAGCGATGTAGCTCTTCCAGTGTTTGATTCAGTGAAACCAAAAAACCTTGTGCAGATTGGCGTTCTTTGGCAATCGTTTGCGCAATAATTTTAATGATTTCTGTCGCTGCTGAATATAAATTATCTAAACTGTTGTTTTCAGCAACGCTTGCACGTATACCTTTGACCTTTTCTATAACTTCATCTTCGAAAATTAACTCGTTGATCAAAGCTTGAAGCTCAGCAGCTAATTCAGGGTGGTGAGTATTATATGTTTCTTCAGTAATTTCTACTTTTGATTGTAGAACCGTATGGTAGATAGAAACCAAAGACTCCAACGCGGGGATATAGGCATTAGTAGAGTTGATATCTTCAAGTTCCACATCCAATAAGTGACGCAACTTTCTGCGCGACTCATCTGGTAATCCCTTGAGCTTCTGCAGTAACTTTCCGCTTTGCTGAATTGCTGTTTGCAACGCTTTTTGATTATTTGAATTGGTCACTTCTTGTGACTTTAGCGGCTCGGAAATTCCGTAAATAAAAGGCACAAGCAGCTCAAAATCGACGCCTTTATTAAGTGCAAGGCGAAACTTAGCTAACTGATTATCAAGTGAAACATCTTGCCCTTTGCAGGCTAAGGATAACTTTGCAGCAAACTGAGTAAGGAGTTCTACTTGTTGTTTTCTTGCATCCTCAAGCGTTTTTCTAGCCTCTATGGCTTGTTTTAATTTTTGCTCAAGCATCACGGCATTATCAGTCACAGATTTCCAATCATAAAATAATCTCTTAGTTACTAAGTCTACAACAAATTAAGCTGTTATGCGCAGAAATTTAACGAGGTAAAGTATCGGAGTTTGCTGTTTACTCATCGATATTACTTAGCGTGTAAGTCGCTGATTTGGTAAATTGATTTTATCTCGAATTACCAATACAAAAATAATGAAGAAAAGTCTTATAGCCTTAGCATGTGCAGCAACATTTAGTGTTTATGCTGACGTCGACTACCGTATTTCAATTACACAACCACAGCATCACCTTGCAGAAGTAGAAGTTAAGTTTCCTAAATCCTCACAATCAAGCATTGATGTGCAATTTCCAGATTGGCGTACAGGCCGCTACGAAATATTGAATTTAGCCAACGGTGTACGCTTTTTTGATGCACAATCTCAAAGCGGGCAAGAACAAAAATGGGAAAAAATTGATAAAAACACATGGCGCGTGCACCTAAGCGAACCTACAGAATTAACGGTTAAATATCAGGTTTATGCCAATGAGTTAGGTCTTCGAGCCAGACACATCGATGACACCCATGCGTTTATCGATGCATCTGGCTTTTTGATGTTTAGTGAATCTTTCAGATCTGAGCCTGTTTCTGTTGAACTCAATGTACCTAAAGACTGGCGCTCAGTCTCTGGTATGGACTTTGCCGATTCAAAACACCGCTTCAAAGCCGATAACTATGACATATTGTTAGATTCCCCTATTGAAACTGGTATTAATCAACTGCATAAATTTGAAGTAGATGGCCGCAAATATGAATTAGTTATTTGGGGTGAGGGCAACTATGACGTTGACCAAATGCTCGCTGATCTTAAAAAACTTGTTCAAACCGGCACCCTCATTTGGCACGATTATCCTTATGATCGGTATGTTTTTATGGTGCATGCAACCAGTGGTGCACGAGGGGCAACAGAACACTTAAACTCGACAATTATTCAAAGACATAGAGACAGTTTTAAAGAAAGAGATGATTACATTGGTTTTATCTCTACAGCAGCACATGAATTCATCCACACGTGGAATGTTAAGAACTATCGCCCAGCGGGCATGGTTCCTTATGATTACGTGGCACCAAATTACACTGATTTGTTGTGGCTAGCAGAAGGCTCAACCAGCTACTTTGAGGATTATTTGCTGCTAAGTGCAGGGATCAGCACCAATGACGAATATCTTAAAATGCTGACTAAGCGTGTTAATCGTCATTTGAAAACTCCTGGTCGTCATGTTCAGTCGGTAGCAGCAACGAGCTTTGATAAATGGATCAATCAAGGTGGCGATCATGGCATAAATTACAGTACCAATATCTATTCAGAAGGTGCGTTGGTGTCCATGGCACTTGACATCGACTTACTCGAAAAGTCAAACGGAAAAATTAGCTACCGTGACGTTCATAAAGCGCTTTACCAACAGCATAAACTGCCAAATAGCTTTACCAGTGAAGATGTTAAAAACATCCTAAAAGCGCTTACCGGTAAAGACTACAGTACTTGGTGGAATAAACATGTTGAGACACCGGCGAACATAGATTTTGACAAGTTATTCGACGAAGTGGGGCTTGTTTATGATTATCCAGAGTCGGCAAAAGTGATTGCGGGCATAGATGGTATGGCAAGACAAAAGGGGGAATTACTGGAGTTGACCCATGTAGCTCGAGATGGAAATGCATGGCAAGCAGGGTTAACGGCAGGCGATCTTATCGTTGCATTTGATAAGCACCATGTTCGTAAAGATTTAAAAGCGAGCTTAGAAAACTTCGAGCCAGGTCAAACAATCGCGGTAGACTTTATCCGTCGAGATAAGTTGATGAATACAAAAATCAAGCTTAACCGCGAACATGATAAGCCTAAAAAGATAACATTCATGCCTAATCCATCAAGCAAGCAAGCGCTACTTTATAGAGCATGGATGGGGGTTTCTCACCCAAATGAAATAAAATAATACGCAATCAAAAAGGGCTGATGATTATCAGCCCTTTTTTAGTCCACAGTCCTAAGCTTAATCTCAATCAGCTTAACTTAGGGCTACTTAACTTACATAATGCGAGAGAAGAAGCGTGAACGGTTTTTAGAACGACTTCTACGCATAGAAGAGCGGATCTGAGAACGTGTACCTGCAAGCCAGCTTTCGCGATCGACCTTAGCGTTATCACCACGTCTTGCTTCTTCAGTAGCTCTAAAACCACAGAATTCACGGTATGCTTTTAAATCTAGCGACAGTTCTTGTAACACAAGTTCAATCATAATCGCATCATCGACATAGCCTAATACTGGAATATGATCTGGAACGATGTCTTCTGGCTCACTGAAGTAAGCAAGAGACGCCATGATCTCGCGCTTTTCATCTTCTGGCATTTGCCATTCTTCATCTAACACTGCGTCAATTAGCGTTTGTAACGAAATTAGACGAGTGCTTACAAATTCAGGAAGGTTGGATTTTTCCATCGTTGCCACTAAATCACGCGCTTTAGCAATGATTTCGGCATCACTTACATCGCCATTTTTCTCAATAGCAGCTTTCATCATTCCACGGAAGTGTTCAAGATCTGAATCAGAGAGTTCAAAGTTGATTTCTATAGACACGTCTGTGCTCCCTCAACGTTGTTATTATTAATGGTTTAAGCAAAAAGTTAAACTTATTGCAATAATCTTAGATACTAGCACATCTTTTTCAGAAGTCTTCCCATAAATTACACTTTTAACACGAATTTTTCTCTATTACGTACAAGTATAAAACCCATTGCTCAAAAGGCGTACAGCGGCTTTCGCACCATATAACTAGAAGTGTTGCTGATAGCGTTTGAGAACCAGCCCGCGATAAAACTTGTTTTTTATAAACTTATTTATCTGTAGCAACTGCTTACGCCAAAAATACCGCTTTGCTCCTGTAACACTTGTTGCTCTATCTATGGTACTCGCAAACTTTTCACCATGGCTAACAGGACAAGGACTCATTACGAATACACTTAGATCTTTTTCCCAAAAATGTTGATAATCAATATCAATCGGTCTGCCAAAAGGAATTGATTTGGATAATATTTTCTTTGCTCCTTTAAGACTTACAAGCTGGGCAACGGTTCCGGCAGGTACCTTATTTTGCATAAATAGCGATAACGATTTATTTAGCGGGAAGCTTGCAATCGGAGTACGTTTGTTCTTCTGAGATTGAAATAGCTTGATCATATCCCAATCAAATGGCAATGAAGCGATCAGTTGGTCAATCTGTGCTAAGTCGTCGTGTAGTTGGAAATCATCTTCAAAAATAAAAGCGTAGGGCAGTTCTAACTCAACAATTTTGCTCAGTACTTTTATATGACTTAAATAACAGCCTATCTCACCTAACGTTAAAGGCCGGAAGTATTGCTTAGTGTTTTTTAACTTACAATAGCTCGTATCTAAAACGTCTGGGCTCAGCTCTGCACCTTTTATAGCACTTATTCTTTCAAAGGGTAGTGAGAACTTATCAAACTGGAAAGTAGACTCCTTGAGTCTATCAGTACAAGAATCTAAATTGATGAGAAAAATATTCGGTTTGGTCACAATGAGTCTTAAATCCGCTAACTAATTACATTTTGAGTGTGCGACTTTTATATGACAGTGAAATGACGAAATTCTGACATAGAGTAGGGTATCAACCCTACTCTATAGGAAAGTATTACCAGTCACTCGCAGCTGAGCAATAACTCACTGCAGTCTGACGGTCTTCCGTTCTGTTATCATGGCGACTTGACATGCCGATGATTGCACCATTACCACCTAATGTCCAAGGTTGGTCGTAGCCTGTGTATTGTGTTGTAATACATGATTCAGCGAATAGTGCAGCGCCTGTGCTCGAGGTTGCCATAGATGCGCAATTAAAGTTAAACAAACGGTCTTCTGTGCCATTATCGTGGCGACTTGACATTCCGACAAAGAATTGGCCATTAGGACAAACAAAGTTAAACGCTTGATCATATGAATTTACGTAACCGCTCCACTTTGTCGTTTTACGATAAATGCGACTACCGCTATCCGTTGTAAATTTTGCACAGACTAAGCTAAAGCGTCTGTCTTCTTGTTTATCTTGGTGGTAGCTTGAAATTGATTTAATAAACATATTACTTGGACAAGTGTAAGTAAATGCTTGGTCAAAATCATTTAAATACCCCGTATTGAGTTCACTATAAACGCGTAAGTTACCACCAGCTAGCGTTGAAAAATCACTGGCAATTTCTGTGCGCTCAGTTTTTGCTAACTTAGTCTCAGTAACGTCATAACCTGAAACATCGTTATTAGTTTCTATTAGCGCAATTATCTCATCTAAATTCTTAGCTTGAGAAGCGGGGATCTCATATACACTGCCATTTACTGTATACTCAAATGGCTTAGCTTGTTCATTAGCCGAAGCAGGGATGCAAAACATAGCAACAGAGAGGGATAGAGCCGACAACTTTATCAATGTGTTCATCTTAATTCCTTTAAAAATAGTAGTTAATTTAGCGCTAACAACAGAAATAGCAGCTGAATTAAATGCTACTTTTTTTTAATAAACAAGCTTTTTATTAACACACAAAAACCAAAGAGATGCATAATCAGCATCAATTAAATATAGACTGTTGCAGATCTCAACACCGCTCAAAATATATACTACTTATTTTTTCTAAATTAATATCGCGTTACACCACAATTACTATTCACTATTTTCATATAAAAGACGCCACGCGAAGCGACATTAGAACCGAGTAAAGCAACAATTAAAAATTTATTAACGCTCAAACAGACAATGTGAAGGGGATTGCAAAGGAGAAATGTTAGGATGGGATAGGGTAGGAGAAGCACAACGCTTCTCCGTATTTTACGTCTTATTTTTCAGTCACATTAAACGTAACGATCCATGGCGTGACTTTGTCGAGGCCTTTGCCTAGTTCAATTGCAATTTTGCTAGTAGAGCTAGGTGACATAATGTTCGTACGCATTAGCTGGCCACTCTTTTGGCTATCACCAACCCAAGAGTGATCTAAACATTGCTTTGCTAGACTCTGCGCATAGTTATGGATTTTTACTGCGTTTTCGTACTCTCTAAACTGCTCTGAACAAGTGTATTTTGTTTTACCAGCGGTACTTTCAATAATTTGGCACTTGTTGCCAACTAGGTGTGCCTTAGCCTGCCAAGAGTTCATTAACTTTGCACCGACTTCAGCGCCTTTAAGCGCAGAAAACCCATTTGCAGAAGCATTTAGAAGCGTATTTAGCTTTTCACATCCCGACATATCATCCAACTTTTCCTGTTGTTCAGGGCTCAATGTTGAACATCCGGCAGCAGTTAACCCTGCCAGCAATAGACCAAGTAATCTTGTTTTCATAAATCGTTCCATACTGTTCGCAATCGCACCATTAAAGTTAGACTAATATTTTGCCACTGCATAGTTGTAAGACTATGAGAAGTTTACCTTATTTATATGAACGGGAGTTGATCTAATTACAGATTTATTTCGATTGTGGTAGGTTGGCTTGTTACTGCACAATGCCTGAAACAAGCCAACGAAAAAGTAGGTGAAATGGTTACTTACCCAAAGCGCAAATTACTTATGCCTATCTTTGAGCGTATTGACCACATCACTGAGCGTAAGCCCTTGTCTCTGTAGTAGGACAATAAGATGATACAGTAAGTCTGCGGACTCATTGAGCAACTCTTCGTTGTCGTTTTTCATCGCCGCCAGCGCCACTTCAACCCCTTCTTCTCCGACCTTTTGACAACTACGACTTAAGTCTTTAGCAAATAAAGAGGCAGTATAGCTGCTTTCAGGAGATGCATTTTTCCTCTGGGCAATCACTCGCTCAAGCTTTCCTAAAAATGCAAGCTCTGGCATGCTTTCCGCAAAGCAGCTTTCGCTACCGAGGTGGCAAGTTGGACCTTGCGACTTTGCATAAATCAGTAAGCTGTCTTTATCACAATCGGTATGTACTTCCACCAAGGTTAAAACATTGTTTGAGGTTTCACCTTTGGTCCAAAGACGCGATTTTGAACGCGAATAAAAAGTGACGAGCTGCTTTTCTAGCGTCACTTCAAGGGCTTCTCTGTTCATAAAGCCTTGCATCAACACTACCCCGGTTAATACGTCTTGTACGATAGCGGGAATGAGTGCTGATTTATCAAAATCTACTTCTGCTATGTTTTGTTTATTAATTATCATTGTCGTGCCGCCACATCATTATTTATTAAGAACTGCTTGAGCTTTGGAATGTCAATTACACCTTTATGGAACACACTTGCAGCCAAAGCACCATCTACATTAGTTTGTTTAAATACATCAACAAAGTCTTGCATACTGCCTGCGCCGCCAGAGGCGATAAGTGGCACTTTACACAGCGCTCTAATCGCGCTGAGCTGCGCTATGTCATAGCCATTACGCACGCCATCTTGATTCATACAATTAAGTACAATCTCTCCAGCGCCAAGATCTTGAACTCGTTTGACCCATTCTTGCGTTTTGTATCGAGTACGACTTGCCGCATTCGGATCGCCAGTTAACTGGTATACTAAATATTCTTGAGTTTGCTTATCATAAAAGCTGTCTACGCCCACAACCACACATTGCTTGCCAAATTCGTCATGTAACTCTTTAATGAGTTCAGGCCTTGCAATGGCAGGGCTGTTAATGGAGATCTTATCCGCGCCTTGCTCAAGCACTCGAGCCGCATCAGCCACCGATTTAATCCCACCAGCTACACAAAATGGTATATCGATATGTCTGGCAATTTCAGCTACCCAATTGACATCGAGCAAACGCTTTTCGACGCTAGCACTGATCTCATAAAACACCAGTTCATCAGCACCTGCCTCGCTATAACGCTGGGCGAGATCAAGAATATCACCGACGACTTCATGGCCTTGAAATTTAACACCTTTGACGACCTGACCGTCTTTTACGTCTAAACAAGGAATTATGCGTTTTGATAACATGCTAAAGCCTCCTCAACGCTAAATACACCTTCAAGTAGCGACTTGCCAAGTATCACTCCACCTACTTGTTGCTTTGTAAGCCGTGCAATATCGTCAAGCGAGCTCACCCCCCCTGATGCTTGTACTTTAATTGCACCGTTATGTTTAGTGATGTCTTCGTATAATGTAAACGATGGACCTGTCATCGTGCCATCCTTACTGATATCCGTACATAAAAAATCGCTTACACCTTGCTCAACATAAAAATCTAATAGCTCGAATAGATCGCTTTTCGCATCATTTAGCCAGCCGTGAGTTGCAGGAGACCAGCCACTTTCGGTTTTGTTAACATCAAGTGCTATCACAAATTTATCGGCGCCACATGCTTTAATCCATGCAGCAACTTCTTGCTGTTTATCGACCGCCATCGAGCCTATCACCACTTGGGCGGCTCCGGCATCTAACCATTGCTTTACGTCGTCAATACTGCGAATACCACCGCCTACCTGAAAGGGAACAGATAAAGCCTTAGTCGCCGCTTGGATAGTGCGCCATTGCTTTTTGCTCGGATCACGAGCGCCTTCTAAATCCACCAAATGTAGCTTAGCTGCGCCTGCGTTTTGGTATTCAAGTAAACGCTCGGCTAAATCAAATGGGTAAAATTGTGCGGTTTCATACTTGCCTTGATACAAACGAACAATATTGTTCTCTAATACATCTAAAGCGGGAATAATCATTGTTCGTCCTTTTATAGCTGCCAATTAATAAAGTTTTGTAAAAGCTGCGCGCCAACCTTGCTGCTGCGCTCTGGATGAAATTGCATGCCGGCATAATTGTCGTTTGCAACAATTGCAGAAAATGCTTGACCGTACTCACCCGAAACCAATGTCGATTGATTGATGGTATGCGCAAAACTGTGTACAAAGTACACTTGGTCTTGTTCACTGAGCCCTGTAGTGAGCGCATGAGGCTTCACCACACATAGGTTATTCCAGCCCATATGCGGTGCAGTTAGCTCGTTAGTCTCTAACAACTCAACCTTACCAGGAATGCGACCTAAGCACGGAATATCACCTTCTTCTGTCGATTCACAAAGTAGCTGCATCCCTAAGCAAATACCCATCAAAGGCCGTTGATAGTCAGCTATTGCCTGTGCCCAGCCTTGCTCATTTAACCGCTTCATTGCTACATTGGCGTGGCCGACGCCAGGTAAAATTGCTCGTTCAAAGCGGGCTAATTTCTCAGGTGCCGTGATCACTTCAGGTGTGACACCAAGGCGCTCAAATGCAAAACGCACTGAGTTAATATTGGCACAACCAGTATTAATAATTGCAATCATAAACACCCCTTTGAACTTGCCATTTGCTGTGACGCATCCGTTGCAATTGCCATGCGAATAGCACGAGAAAATGCTTTGAATAAGCCCTCAACTTGATGGTGGGCATTACCTTCGCTCACGCTCAAAATTAAACTCACAGCCGCATTATCTGCAAAGGATTTAAAGAAATGCTCAACCATTTGTACATCTAAGTCGCCTACTTTATCTCGTGTAAAGTCAGCATTAAGTACAAAAGACGCGCGTCCAGATAAATCCAACTGACATTCTGCTTTACATTCATCCATAGGCAACGCAAATCCATAACGTGCGATTTGTGATTTTGTGCCAAGCGCGGTCTTAAAAGCCTGACCAAGGGCAATCCCTATGTCTTCTACAAGGTGGTGCTCGTCTATATGTAAGTCACCTTTCGCCTGTATATTCAAACCAAGGTTAGCGTGAGTTCTGATCTGATCTAGCATATGGTCGAAAAAACCAAGCCCTGTTGAAATCTGCCCATTGGCTTGTTGATCCAAATTTATCGCTACCGAAATCTGTGTTTCTTTGGTATTTCTGGCAATGTGTGCACTGCGATTTAAGGTGGTTAACTGCGTCACAATGGCGGGCCAGTTATCTTCGTAGAGAATACCTTCAATGCAGAGGTTTTCTGCAAGCTGAATATCGGTTTGCCTATCGCCAATAACAAATGATTTGCTAAGGTTCACTTTACCAGAGCGCATCAGTTCAGTGAGTAATCCTGTTTTAGGTTTGCGACATTGGCAGTTGTCTTCGTCAAAGTGAGGACAGATCAGAACTTCCTCAAAACGGATCCCTTGGCTTGTTAGGATTTGCATCATTTTATCTTGAGGCGCATCAAAATCAGCTTGAGGGAAGCTATCTGTGCCGAGGCCATCTTGATTAGATACCATCACTAGCTTGTAACCAAATGATTGCAGTTGTAATAGCGCTGGGATCACATTGGGTAATAGTGCCAATTTCTCTAGACTATCCACTTGTTTATCGGTTATTGGCTCTTCAATAATAGTGCCATCGCGGTCGATGAATAAATAGGGGGCGCTCATGATACTTCCTCAGTGACTTGGCATTGTTTCAGCCAGTTTTCTACTTGTTTTAATTCCTGCTCGTTGCCGATAGAGATCCGCAACCAGTTGTCCTCGCCAAACAGCACAAATGGCCGCATGATTAACCCTTGACGCATCGCTTGCTCCACAAACTGTTTGTCGGTTAGCTGTAAAGTAACAAAGTTGCCTTCGCCGCATAATATTGCGCTTACGAACTCGCTGTCTTGTAGCCATTGTATAAGCTTCTTTTTTGCTAGGTTCAAAATAGAGACTTGCCGACGCATCTGCGTTATCGCATCTGACGTTAACGCTGTTGCTGCTATTTGTGCCACAACTGTAGAAACAGGGTAGGGCGCAATCACTTTTCTCACTGGTGCCAATAGCGCTTCACTCGCTAGCATAAAGCCAACGCGAAGTCCTGCCAGTGCAAACGCTTTAGATAGTGTGCGTAGCACAACAACATTTGAGAACTCTTTGATAAGCTCAACGCAGGTTTTTTCTTCACAGAACTCAATATACGCTTCATCAACGACCACGATTGCACGGCCTTTAAGCTTATCAGCAAGTGCAGCGACTTTGCTGGCAGGTTGCATTGCACCGGTTGGGTTATTTGGATTACAAACGAAGACAAGTTTAGCGTCGCCAATTGCAGCGGTTAGTGTATCCACATCGTCATTGGCAAGCTGATCTTGGCTTAATTCATTAATAGCGATGTTGTGGGTGTCTGCCGTAACTTTGTACATACCATAAGTAGGGGTAAAGATTGCAATACTATCTTTAGCCGGTTCACAATATGTGCGTACTAATAACTCAATGCCTTCATCGGCACCACGTGTCATCAATACATTTGTTTGCTCGACCTTTGCGTAGCCTGCATAGGCATCAATTACCGTTTGTGGCTGCGGATCCGGATAACGGTTTAAGTTATCAAAGCGCATTTCAAGCACACGAGCGTATGGACTTTCATTGGCATTGAGCCACGTAGTACCTGTTAGCTTTGCACTTTTCGCAGAACTGTAGGCCTTAAGCTTTTCAATGTTATTTGGTAGCGCAATATTAGTCATTATTATTCTCCAACCTCACTTTGACGGCGTTCGCATGTGCATCTAGTCCCTCAGCTTGTGCCAAAGGTAAAATGGCAGAGCGCAAACCACGCAGGCCTTCTTTTGTGATGGTTTGTACTGTGTAAGCCTTATAAAAATCCATTAGGTTTAAACTTGAGTAGGTTTTTGAATAACCATAGGTTGGCAATACATGGTTGGTGCCAGACGCATAGTCACCTGCTGATTCTGGCGTATAGTCACCAACAAACACTGAGCCTGCGTTTTTTACTAGCGGCAGGAAACGCTCTGCATCCCTTATCTGTAAGATAAGGTGCTCTGGCCCATACTCTGCTGAGATCTCAAATGCTTGCTCTATGCTCTCAACTAAAATCAGCGTGCTATTTTTAAGCGCAGCTCTGGCAATATCAACGCGACTAAGCTTGCTTAGTTGACGCTCGATTGCAGCTTCAGTTTCTTCGATTAGTTGACTGTCGGACGCTAATAATATTACTTGCGAGTCTTCCCCATGCTCCGCCTGAGAAAGTAGATCGGCGGCGATAAATTCTGGGTTAGCGCCCTTATCTGCAATCACTAACACCTCTGAAGGGCCAGCTGGCATATCAATCGCAAGTCCCGGCACTGACTGAGAAAGCAGCTGTTTTGCCATTGTGACAAAACTATTGCCTGGACCAAAAATTTTGTTCACTTTTGGTACGCTGTTAGTACCTAGCGCCATGGCAGCAATTGCACCTGCACCACCACATTCAATCACATCGGTAACGCCACACAATTTAGCCGCATACAAAATCGCAGGATGTATTTGGCAATCACCTTTGACCGGCGTCGCCAACACGATTGTTTTTGCACCACTTAGTTGCGCACACACGCCTTGCATCAATACAGAAGAAGGCAGTGGCGCACTACCACCTGGCACATATAAACCTACGGCTTCTATCGCTTGATATCTGAGCTCGCAGGTCACGCCTGGCTGACTCTCAATTTTCTTGCTTTGTGGTAACTGCAACTGGTGAAACCTCTTAATGTTGCCATACGCTTGGTCAATAGCACTTTTAAGTTCAGGTGTTAATGCAAATTCGCTTTCAATAAGCTCTGATCCCGTTACCCGTATTCTTGGGCTAACACGGGCGTCAAACTGCTCGGCATAAGCAAGTAATGCGTTGTCGCCGTTGTGAGCGACGTTATCAATTATCTTTTCAACAGTTGCTTTTACCTTATCACCCACTTTGACCGCAGGACGGCTCAAGCATTCGCTGCGTTGCTCGCTGGTGGCTTGCTGCCAATCAAACATGCTATTACTCCATCATCTTTTCAATTGGCATGACGAGAATTGAGTTAGCACCAAGCGCTTTTAACTCTTCCATCGTCTCCCAAAATAGGGTTTCAGAGCTGACCATGTGAAGTGCTACATATTCATCGCTGCCAGCAAGTGCAAGTAAAGTTGGCTGGCCTGTGCCAGGAAGTAATGCACATACTTCATCTAACTTATTCTTTGGTGCATGCATCATGATGTACTTGCTTTCTTTTGCCTGTTTCACCCCTTTAAGGCGTGGCATTAGCTTATCGATCAGCGCAAGCTTACTTTGGTCAGTCAATGCTGCATTTTGAATGAGGCAAGCATTAGATTCTAAGATGGTATCGCCTTGCATCAGGCCATTAGCCTCAAGCGTTGCACCGGTTGATACTAAGTCACAAATGGCGTCAGCAAGGCCTGCTCGAGGTGCTACTTCTACCGAGCCTGTTAACATGACCACGCTGGCATCGATGTTCTCACGTTTTAGATATTGCTTTAAAATCTCTGGGTAGGTGGTTGCGATGCGTTTGCCATTAAACCACGCTTTCTCCTGTTGACCTATCTCTTGTGGCCACGCCAGCGCTAAGCGGCAAAAACCAAAGTCCAGTTTTGAAAGCTTAGTGACCTCAGCAAACTGCTCGTTGCGAATACGCTCAGCTTGAGCTTCTTCTAACACGTTTTCACCTACAATGCCTAAATCACAAACGCCGTCCATTACAAGGCCAGGGATATCGTCATCACGTACTCTAAGTACATCAATAGGCATGTTGGTAGAGTGGGCGATTAAACGTTGTTCACGTAGGTTTAGTTTTACACCAAGTTGTTTGAGTAGGGCTTGGCAATCCTTTGAAAGACGGCCTGATTTTTGGATTGCGATTCTTAAACGGTTGCTATTGCTCATTATTTATTTCCTAATTCTTTAAACGAAAAACCCCGAGGCGGAACCTCGGGGCGAAATAAATATTAACTCTAGTTTACATCTCGCCGGAGGTTCCTTTCAGGAATAACCCACCAGCGAAATAACTGACAGGCTATCCCGTATGATGATGGTGATGATGTTTTGCTGTCAGTGTCATTAGCATGATGTTACCTTTGTAATTAATATGTTATTCAAAAAGTTCATTTATAGATAAACATAATTTTGTTCTACTTGGCAATCATTTTTTTACGCAAATTAAAGAATAGCTTATAACAGTCGATAATAAGTAAAACCAACAGTAGGTTAGTGGGGGAGCAGATGGATGCTTTTAAACCTTTTTTAGGCCCAATCGTACGGCTAGATGTAACTCATAAGTCTGCATTTCATGTAGCTGGTGTGCAGCACTATAAGATTGAAAAAGTTAAGAAAGATCTAAAAACCGAGATTGAACTTAAACGCCAAGCTGCTGAGCATGAAAAAATTAAAGAAGGCGAAGATGAAGAAGATGAGGAGGAAAAATCTCACGAAGAACATAAGGGTGAGAATCTAGATACATGGGCGTAGATTTATTTTGCACAAAATAACCTATTGAACATTTCTCAATACCTGAGTGTATCTATTCCCCAACATATCCCACCCGCTTTTTCGAACCTAGCTTATGTATCGTCTAGTCCAGCGAGAGCCCGGTGAATATCTCGCTCAGTTGAACGCATTTTGGTAAGATTCAATGCCTGAAGGTACGTACTTCTAGCCTTTTCGTTTTGTTTCAGTACACGGTATAACTCAGCCTGAAGCATTAAATACTCCATATGCAGCTCATCCTGTACTCGCTCTTTTCCCAATAAGCGTTCCATAGCATCAACAGCCCTAGGCTTATCACCGTGTTGCTGAAGCGCTAAATAAGCCGATGAAACACAAACATCTCTCCACGTTGGTAGTTGGCTTAGTGCAATATGCTCAATCAGGCACCCGTTAGTGAATAAACGCTGCGCTGCGTCTTTCGCTGAAAAAGTCCACAATAAGTTAGCAGCTCGATGGATCAAAACGATATCTTGCGCATAATGTTGACCCACATAAGCTACCGTTTTTAGGGCTAACTCTTCATTTTGTGTGTTTTGTAAGTAATCCATAAAAGCCAAGTTATAGTAACGGTCATCCATTGCTTTTAGTCTATCAACTATCGCTTTTGATGCTTTTTTTTCAGAATCCCAAAAGCCACTTTCTATAGCTAATGCTTTCGCTGCAGATACTAAGTACTCAGGATTATTTGGCGCCAATTCTGCAGCTTTTATAAAGTGCTTGTTAGACTTTTCAACTAAGCTAAGTTTATTAAAAAGGTTTGACTGTTGCTTTATTTGATACCATAAATTACCAGCAGTAAAATGCACCTTTGCATTGTCTATATGACGCTTAATCAAGGTGTTTAACAGTGCTTCTTTATTATCATCATTTTGCGCAACCGCAACTGACACGGCCATTATTTCAGCATCAAGCTCTTTATCTTTTAGCGTGTTAAGGATTTTAGTGACTTGCTGATACTGACGATGATAAAAAGCAGACTCAAGCATTGTTATTTGAGAATTGGGTTGCTGTGCATATGTTAAAGCACTATACAAAATAATAACCGCGCAAGAGGTATAGATAAGCGATTTAATAAACATGTTGTGTCCTTTTTTAGTGTGTCCGTTATCACTATTGTATGTTTTCTAACGTAAGCTTAATTTGCAGTTTTGATACCAGCTTTTACTTTCTATATTTTTATTCATACAATCAATATGATGTAGACTGTTATCGCTTTACTCTTGCTGTATTTTGCGTGCCATTATCGATACACTCGCCATGTTCTGTTTCGATACCGACACATTTGATAGTTCTGTTTGTATTCAGTAATTCAAACAAAGTTGCATAAATTAACGACCATTTATTTAAGGAGAAATAACATGTCGTATAAGTCAGTAAAAAATCTCATAGGTTGGTTCGTTGTAGGTCTGTCTGCGCTAGCGTTAGCTCCCAGTGTTGTGCCCGGTAGCATGGCTGTTTTAGCATTTTACTTAAGCCTTGCACTGCTCTTAGTTTCCTTGTTTACCATTTCTTCAGCCAATCACCGCCACTTTCAATTGACAGCCATCATTGTCGGTGTCGGTATGCTGGTTTTGAACGATTACTTGCGTGTTATCATGCCTTCTCCAGAGCCCACTTGGCTTAACCGCATCGCTTTATATCTCGTGTATCTCACTATTTGTGGGATAGGCATGATTAAGGTTAAACGACAACTTAATAGGTAATACCAGTTGTATTAAGTAAATGATCTATTTTGAAGCAGGGAAATAGCTTTAGTAGCTAGGCAAAAATTTTGCTATTTAGTGTTCTAAATGAGAAGTTTTTAACGAAGCTAATATGCTATTTCACCCTTCAAATTGATTAGAGAATTAATTCAATTGGTATCAACACTCAGTTATTGCCAAACAGCGGTTGCGATTTGCTGCTTAGCCACATACAATTTCGCGACCTGTCTGTTTGTAAACTACATTACTTTGGCTGTATCTACGACTTTCTCTTCTACGGGGCCTTTAGCCCAGCATTTCCCGGGCTATCAACCAAGACAGCCTCAAATTGATATGGCTATTGCGGTAGAAGAAACCATACAAAATGGTGGACAATGCATCGCCGAAGCAGGAACAGGGACGGGGAAAACGTTTGCCTATCTCATTCCTGCCTTTCAGTCTAAAGGTAAAGTCATCGTCTCAACCGGCTCTAAGGCCTTGCAAGAGCAATTATTCCATCGCGACGTACCGACCCTAAAAAAGGTGCTTAACAGTGGTAAAAAAGTCACTTTGCTAAAGGGGAGAGCCAATTACCTTTGCCCTTACCGTTTATCACAGCATTTAAGCCATGTGCCAACCGACGACCCAGATGTTATGCACCAACTTGCCATGGTTGCAAAGTTCGCTTCTGAAACACACAGTGGAGACTTAGCTGACTGTGTGGGTATCGAAGAAGACGCAAAGGTATTACCCTACGTTACCTCAACTGCAGATAACTGTTTAGGAAAAGAGTGCCCAGACTACGAAGACTGCTATATCCGAAAGGCAAGATTAAAGGCAGTCGATGCCGATGTTGTGGTGATCAATCATCATTTATTTTTTGCCGATATGGCCGTAAAAGATTTAGGCTTTGCGGAGCTAATGCCAACCGCGGATAGCTATATTTTCGATGAGGCACATCAATTACCAGAAATAGCCAGTGACTACTTTGGTGAGACTATCAGCACTAAAGCTTTACAAGCGCTTATTAACGATTTAAGAGTGATCTACCGTTCTGATATTCCAGATATGTTGCAACTTGGCAAAACACTCAATAAATTGGAAACCAGCGTCGCCGATTTGCGTTTGGTATTTGGTGGCGATGGTGCCCGTGGTGATTGGCGTGAGGCGCTGTCGAATAAACCGATTTGCGATGCCATGCATCGAGTGATAGCTAACTTAGACTTTCTCTATAAAGTGCTCAAGCTTTGTCTGGATAGAAGCGAAAAAATAGAACACCCATTTGAAAAGGTTATGACCTTTAAAAATCAGTTTGAACGTGCCTTTGATACCAGTCAAACTGGATTTAGTTACTGGTTCGAAACCACAAGACGCTTTTTATCTATTCATATCACGCCGCTTGATGTATCAAGTAAGTTTGCACAAATTGTCAAAACCACTGAGGCAAGCTTTGTATTTACCTCCGCCACCTTATCCGTTGATAATTCCCTAGAGCATTTTAGTCGTAGCTTAGGGCTTAAACCGACCTCACAATTTATTGTTGATAGTCCATTTAATTATAAGCAGCAAGCCTTACTATGCCTGCCACGCTATCTGCCGGAAACCCGTGACGACTTAATGCCACATGCGCTGGTAAAGCTTGCAAAACAGGTGATTGAAGCTGCAAAAGGGCGTACATTTTTACTATTTACCAGTTATCGCGCGATGCATTTAGTGTACGAAGGACTGAATACGGCACTGCAATATCCTATTTTTATGCAGGGTCAAGCATCGAAACGGATAATTTTAGAGCAATTTATTCGTCACGGTAACGCCGTACTACTTGGTACAGCCTCCTTTTGGGAGGGCGTGGATGTGAGAGGTGACACTTTGAGTTGTGTTGTCATTGATAAGCTACCATTTGCTTCACCAGATGACCCTTTATTGCAAGCGCGCATGCGAGACGCTGAAATGCGTGGATTAGAACCCTTTGATGCAATACAACTCCCCCAAGCTGTTATAGCGTTGAAACAGGGGGTTGGGCGATTAATTCGTGATGCTAACGATAAAGGTGTACTGATTATTTGCGATAATCGCTTAGTTACGAGAAAATACGGCCAGACGTTTTTAAGTAGTTTGCCTGATATGTCTCGCACGAGAGACTTAAACAAGGCAATTCGATTTTTAGAGAATATTGATAAAAATGAAAAATAACCTGTTGGCCATAGACGCCTCCACCGAAGCACTCAGTATTGCATTGCACTATGAAGGCAAGTTTATTCGCCACTTCGAGGTTTGCCCACAGCAGCATAGCCAAAAGATACTTCCCTTAGTTGAACGTATTTTACGCGAAGCCGATATCAGCCTTCGTGAGCTTGATGGCATTGTATTTGGACGTGGTCCTGGCAGCTTTACTGGTGTGAGAATAAGTACAGCGGTTGCTCAAGGCTTAGCATATTCTTCAGGTCTTAAGTTGGTTGGTGTTTCAACTTTGCAGGCTATGGCGCAACAGGCATACATGGAAGCAGCCAAGTCCAGTGTAGTGTCGGCAATAGATGCACGTATGGGTGAGATCTACTTATGCCAATACAACGGCGAAACTAGTGGTGTTATTCAACCAAGCACCGAAGAAACAGTTATTAAACCTGAAAATATCGACTTTACATCAAGTGGTGCGGCTGGTGTTGGTACAGGATGGCAAGCATTCTCAGAGCTTGCCACACAGCTTGAATGCGAAATCATTGACAATATCACGTTACCTGATGCTTATTACATGCTGTTTATAGCTGACGATAGTTTCACACAAGGCTTATCTGTGGATGCTGCTGACGCCCAGCCACAATATGTGAGGGATACTGTGACGTGGAAAAAGTTGCCAGGTCGAGAATAAAGGCGTATTTTTATACAAGCATATCGTATTTATTGAGCTAAACCGTGAAACTAAATTCAATCATTCAACAAGCAGGTACATATCAAGTAAAGCCACAGCCTAAAAAGGCAGTGAATCCTACTGTTGAAGCAGGAAATACGGCTAAGCTCAATACCGCTCAGATCAAAACCAGTGAAAAGGGCATTGCGTTGGTGGAGCAGTTCCAATCTCAGCAACGCTCTACTATCTACGACCGCCCTAACTTTCGTACTGGACAAGCAATTAGTGAATACAAAGCAATTGCAACCGAAGCAAGACGAGATGAGATCAAAAGTATGATTGGCGTTTCTGTTTACGCGTAATATCTCTTCCAAGACTCGAGAAAAAGAAGGTCCGCAAATGCTGACCTTCTTTGTTTTTGAAAGTAAATGAAGATTTTTACTTTTTTATAAATCCAATCAGTTTATCAGCAATTGCAGTATTGTTTTGCGAGCCGATAAACGCTTCTTTACCTTTACCATGGGCAAACACTTGTACATCGATAGCGGTGTGACCACCCGTTGTCCAACCAGTGAAAGATGCATCACTAATTGCCTCTTTTACGACAACACTAAGCGCCTTCGGACCTTGTGAAAGTGCTTCTTTTACTTTTAGCTCAGTCGCACTGTCATATTCGAGACCTGTGAGATCTTGCCATGTTGCTTTAACGTCTTTTGTCTTTGCGAGTGCTTTTGCTATCTCGCCCGCTGAACCTTTCACTTTAGCGATAATATCACGCTCCCAGCGATACTGACCATTCGCACCAAGCGTTAATCCACCGGTAGAGTGATCTGCTGTGATCACCAAGATAGTGTCAGGGTTGTTATCGACAAAAGCCTTTGCCAACTTAATTGACTCTACAAAGTCGTCCATTTCATGCATAGCACAAGCGATATCATTAGCATGTCCACACCAGTCAATCTGACTACCTTCAATCATTAAGAAGAAGCCTTTATCATTCTGGTTTTCCAATAATGATAATGCCGTTTTAGTCATTTTAGTTAGGCGCTGCGGCTCTTCATCAATTGCGAATGGCAGACCTACTTCTGCGAACAGACCCATCGCAGGAATTTTATTTAGCGTATCAAGCTTAGATAAAGCATCGACGTATTGATAACCTGCGTCTTTAAATTCATTAACTAGGTTTCTATCTTCACGAATGAAGTATTTAGTGCCCCCACCAAGCATAAGATCTACAGGTAATTTTCCTGCGATTTTATTGTCGATGTAATCATTGGCAATGTCGTCATAGTTACGACGTGATTCATTATGAGACGCGAAACTTGCAGGTGTTGCGTGGTTGATTTGCGATGTCGCAACAAGCGCGGTTGTTTTACCTTTTCTTTTCGCCACTTCAAGCATCGTTTCCAAATGTTCTTTATGGGTATCTACCGCAATTGCGCCATTATAGCTTTTAGTTCCTGTACTTAAGGCGGTTGCGCCCGCAGCACTGTCTGTTACAACCGTGTCGTCGTCTGGGTAAGTATGCGCCATACCTACCAAAATAGAGTCAAAAACCGTTGGGTCAACCACTTTCGTTGAAGGGTCATCTTTAAAATAACGGTAGCCCGTAGTGTAAGCCGGCCCCATGCCGTCGCCAATCATATAAATAATGTTTTTTGGAGCAGCCAATGTCGGAGCCGCAAATACTAATCCAACAAATGAGGCCAAAAGGCTAGTTTTGAAATTCATTGTTATTCCCGTGTACTTATTGTGATAGAGGTATGTGATTCTCTACTATTTGATCGATTTAAAACACATTCTTAATAGAATGGATGTTCGATAAAAATATTTTCAACAAATCAAAGTAGTAAGTTCAAATATGTCACGGTAAGATGATAAATCAATGATGGTACAATGAACACTAAAAGAATTCGTCGATGTCTCTATATGCGATAAAAGAACAAAAAATCGGGCCATTCTCCTACCAAAGCTGGGGAGAGGGAAAGCAAACCGTTATCTACCTTCATGGTTGGCAAGACAACAGCAACAGTTTTGTACCGTTTGCGCCATTTTGCAATACACAGTACACACATATCGCACTTGACTTAGCAGGTCATGGACACTCCGATTGGAAAAGTGCCGACGCCTTTTATTACTTTATCGATTATGTCTATGACTTAAAGTGCTTTTTAGATTTAGCACAGATCAAAACGTGCCATATTGTTGGCCATTCTATGGGGGCAATGATAGCTAACTTGTTTGCAAGCTGCTATCCAACACGTTGTTTATCGTTGGTACTAATCGAGGGAATAGGGATCGTGAGTACCTCAGAGAGTGATACCAAAACCCAGCTCATTAATGCGTTTAATTCCCGAGATAAATTAAAACAATCTGAACCACGGGTTTATCCTGATATAAATACACTTGCGCAACTGCGTAGTAAAATCAGTGATGTTTCTTTAGAAATAGCGGCGCTGCTTGTGACAAGAAATACTCAGCCGCATCCTGATGGTGTGCAACTTAGATTGGATCCCCGACTAAAGCATCACTCCGGATTTAGGTATTCCATCTCTCAAGCAAAATCGGCGATTAATGGGATATCCATTCCAACCTTATTGGTGTTAGCGGAACAAGGCTATGACATGATTGTCAGACAATATAGTCAATTTAAAGGCTGTTTCGATTCACTCAAGCTTGAGAAAATACCTGGCGGCCACCATTGCCATATGGAAAACCCGGAAATTTGCTATAAGCTAATTGAGGCACACCAAAACTGCGACAAAACATCGTTTACAACTGAAGGAGCGTAAAGAATAAACTAATCATGGAAAGAAAAGTTCACAAAGAGCGCTAAAGCCCACGTTTCAACAGCATCTAGATTGTAAATCCTCAGATATTGTGGGAATATGGCGTTTTTAGAGTATTTGCTCAATTGTTAAAGTGCCTTACATCGTTTATGGTTTAGGGTGAATATAAAAATAACGAGAACACAGGAGCTAAGAGTGGAAAAAATCTGGCTTAAGCGCTACCCAGAAGGTATGCCTGAAACTATCGACCCAGAGCATTACAACTCATTGCTTGAATTATTTGAAAAAAGTTTTGCAGATTATGCTCAGTATCCAGCCTACACCAATATGGGTAAGACGCTGACTTATCAGCAAGTTGATGAAAAAACCAAAGCAGTTGCTAGTTATATACAAAATGAATTGAAACTTGGCCGTGGCGATAAAGTAGCGGTCATGATGCCAAACTTGTTGCAAACTCCAGTTACTATTTTAGGTGTGCTACGTGCTGGCTGTACGGTTGTAAACGTTAATCCGCTATACACCGTGCGCGAATTAGAGCATCAGCTAAATGACTCCGAGTCAAAAGCTATCTTTATTCTTGCAAACTTTGCCCATACACTGGAGCAAGCCTTACCAAAAACCAGTGTGAAGCATGTAGTGCTGACAGAAATTGGTGACATGTTAGGTGGCTTCAAAAAGCACTTGGTGAACTTTGTTGTTAAGCACTTCAAAAAAATGGTGCCTGACTTTAGCCTGCCAAATACCATTCCTTTCAAACAAGTAATTGCAGCAGATCCTGCAAAATACAGTAAACCTGATGTGACGCTAAGTGACCTTGCCTTCTTGCAGTACACTGGCGGTACAACTGGCGTATCTAAAGGCGCGATGCTGACTCATGGCAACATGGTAGCAAACCTCGAGCAGGTATCTGGCTGTTTAGATAAAGTATTAGATAAAGGAAAAGAGGTCGTTATCACGGCGCTACCGCTTTATCATATCTTTGCATTAACAGCGAACTGTTTGACCTTTATGAAGTACGGTGGTCACAATATCTTGATCACCAACCCGCGTGACATGCCTGCGTTTGTAAAAGAGCTGGCAAAGGTGCCATTTACCGCTATCACTGGTGTTAACACCTTATTTAATGGCTTGTTGAACACACCAGGTTTTGCCGACCTAGACTTTTCAACCCTGAAAATGTCTTTAGGTGGTGGTATGGCCGTACAACGCCCTGTCGCTGAGCGCTGGCAAAAGGTGACAAAATCAAAGCTGATGGAAGGGTATGGCCTTACAGAATGTGCGCCGCTAGTTACTATTTGCCCACATGATCTTGAAGCCTACAACGGTTCTATTGGTTTACCTGCACCAAGCACTGACATTAAGATTGTTGATGACAACGGCAATGAAACACCTAAAGGTGAGCCCGGTGAGTTGTGTGTTAAGGGCCCGCAGGTGATGGCTGGTTACTATAACCGTCCAGACGCAACCGCCGAATGCTTAAAAGACGGCTGGTTTGCAACTGGTGATATCGCTACTTATGATGATGATGGTTTCTTCTACATCGTTGATCGTAAAAAAGACATGATCTTAGTGTCCGGCTTTAACGTTTTCCCTAATGAAATCGAAGAAGTCGTTGCTATGCACGAAGGCGTGTTAGAAGTTGCGGCGGTTGGCGTGCCACACGAGGTTAGTGGTGAGCAAGTTAAAGTTTTTATTGTTAAAAAAGACCCATCTTTGACAGAAAAAGATATAATTGCACATTGCCGAGATAATCTAACGAACTATAAAGTACCAAAGCTAGTTGAGTTTAGAGATGAACTGCCAAAGACTAACGTTGGTAAAATACTGCGTAGAGCGTTAAAAGAATAACAAATAGAGCCGGCACTAGCCGGCTTTTTTATAGCTAGTATGATATGGCTAGTTATGTAAATTGCATGGGAGTAACAGTGCAGTATCAAGTTATTGAAAGCCAAACAGCACTAGATGAATTTGTCTTGTCTATTTCGAAAGCCAAAGTGCTCGCCGTCGACACCGAATTCATGCGTCGCCGCACCCTATACCCAGAAATTGCTCTGTTACAGATCTTTGATGGTAATCACCTTGCCCTTATCGATCCACTAGCCGATATAGATTTTAGTGAGCTGTGGACATTATTTTCCGATACTAGTGTTTTAAAAGTACTTCATTCTCCATCAGAAGATATCGAAGTATTTCTAAAGTTTGCAGGTTTTATCCCATCACCAATATTCGATACCCAGTTTGCTTTACAGTTGTTAGGTGAGGGTAGTTGTATTGGTTTTGCTAATATGGTGAAGCAACTTAGAGACGTGGACATTGACAAAAGTGAATCCAGAACAGATTGGTTACGCCGCCCTTTAACTCAAAGCCAATTAGATTACGCCGCCTCCGATGTATATCATTTACTACCATGTTTTGAGACTATTCAAGCTCGAGTAAATGAAAAGCAGCTATTTAACATAGTGCTTCAAGAGAGTGAGTTGCTAGCCCAAAAGAGAAGCTTCCGTCAACCAGATGAAGTGCTTTATCTCGATGTCAAAAACGTGTGGCAACTTAAGCCTAGAGATCTTGCTACCCTACAAGAACTTGCAGCGTGGCGCAGAGCCAAGGCAGAGAAAAAGAACTTAGCGCTAAACTTCGTGCTTAAAGAACATAACATGGTAGAAATTGCCAAACGTCGTCCAAGCTCACTGGGCAGTTTGCGCAATGTTCCAGGTGTTGAACCAATGGAAGTCAATCGCTCTGGTAAAGAAATTCTTGCCTGTATAGAAAAAGCAAAAGAAGTGAGTGAACAAGATTGTCCACAGCGCGTGAGAAGACTTATCGACTTTAAAGGTTACAAAGCAGCATGCAAGGATATCAAGCAGGTTATCGCCGAAGTTGCCAAAACTAACGATATTCCGGTTGATGTGTTTGCTTCGAAAAAACAAATCAATCAGGTGATCAGCTGGTCTTGGAAAAAGTCACCGGAAGAAAAGCAATTACTGATGAAACCCGATCTTGCTTTAGGCTGGAGAGCTGAGCTTGTTGGAGATAAGTTAGATAGTTGGTGGCAGTAGCAGCACTCCTGTCGAATAAAAGGTGAAAGATAAAAAGCGAAAGCGATAGTAACATCCACCTTCTTAAGAAGGTGGATGATACTAAACTAGTCTTTTGGTTGTTCGATACCAAAGTACACGCAATGTAACACAGGTAATACAATCAACGTCAGTATGGTCGCAAAACCAAGACCGAACATTATGGTGACCGCCATGGATTGGAAGAACACGTCAAATAATAGCGGGATCATACCCAATATGGTTGTGATAGCAGCCATAGACACCGGCCTTACACGACTTACACCAGAATCAAATACCGCTTGGTAAGGGGACTTACCAGAGTCAATTTCGATATTTATTTGATCCATCAGTACAATACCATTTTTAATCAACATGCCGGATAAACTGAGCAAGCCTAATAGTGCCATAAAGCTAAATGGTGCTTGTAGTAATACGAGGCCTGCCGTTACCCCAATAATAGCAAGCGGCACGGTAGACCAGATCACTAATGGTTTTTTCACCGAGTTAAAGAGTAATACAGTGATCATAAACATCGCTAAATAACCGATTGGTAATGAGCCAAAAATAGCTTTCTTCGCTTTGCTTGACGACTCATACTCGCCGCCCCATTGCATTTCGTACCCTTGGGGTAGTTCAATGGCTTCGATATCCGCCTTCACTCTTGCAAATAACTTCGCTGGGGTTTCATCACCTATCACGTCATGATCAGCCATTACCGTGATGGTACGTTTGCGGTCGCGGCGCATGATCAGGCTATCTTCCCAAGTGACACTAAAATCATCCACGATTTGTGAAACTGGCACGTAAACGCTAAGGACAGGGCTGAATATTTGTAAGTCACCAAGGTTTTCAACATTGAGTCTCTCTTCCTCAGGAGAGCGTGCAATGATAGGCAACAGTTGCGTACCATCTCGATATAACCCTACCTTGTTACCTGACACCGAAGTAAGTAGCAACTGATCTAAGTCAGATTTACTGATCCCCAAACGACGCGCCTTCAATTCATTAAATTGTGGGCGGATCAACTTGGTTCTTTGTCGCCAGTTATCACGAATATTAAACGCTTTATCGTCCTGGCTGATAATACCTTTGGCTTCTTCAGCTAGTTGGCGTAACACAACAGGATCTGGTCCCGAGAACCTAGCCTCAATTTTTGCGTCGGTTGAAGGACCAATTTCCATGCGCTTTATTTTGAGACGTCCGTCTAGCTCATTTTCAAGCTCATAATCGCGAAGCTTAGCAATCATAGCCACTACAGCTTCTCGGTCTTTTACACGTACAATTAACTGACCATAAGCGTCATATTGTTTTTCCGGCGAATAGGTCAACATAAAACGAGGCGCACCTTGACCAATCGTTGCCGTTACTTCGTTAACCATAGGATCGGCCAGTAAAAAGGATTCAATTTTCTCAACATTTTGCGCCGTGCTGCGTATATCTGCACCTTGATAATGCCAATAATCCACATAGAACATCGGTGTATTTGAAGCCGGGAAGAAGGACTGCTTAACTGATTTAAAGCCAACAACTGCAGCCACTAATAGCAGTACCATAGAAATAATGGTAATAGCGCGATTTTTAAGGCAGAAGGTAAGCATGGATTTATACACAGTGAAGATCACACCTTTATAGGGGTCGTCTTCTTCGCTGGTATCTGATGACTTTTCCTTCGGTCCTTTAAACATCATATTGGCAAAAAATGGTGTCAGTGTGATTGCCGTTACCCAGCTTAGTAGTAATGAAATTAACAACACCCAAAATAAAGAACCAGCAAATTCACCACTGGCATCTGAGCTTAAACCAATCGGCGCGAAAGCGGTGATCCCGATAACGGTTGCGCCAAGAAGTGGCCATTTTGTCTGTTCAACAATGTTCACAGCAGCTTTTACTTTAGATTGACCCCGTTTAATGTTAATCAAAATGCCTTCTGTCACTACAATGGCATTATCGACTAGCATCCCCAGAGCAATGATCAAAGCACCTAATGAAATACGCTGTAAATCAATGGCGAATATCTTCATAAAGATAAAGGTACCTAGCACAGTAATAAGCAAAATACCGCCGATTAAAATACCACTCTTTACACCCATAAAGATAAGCAGAACGATAATTACAATGGCAACGGCCTCTAAAAGGCTAACGATGAAACCGTCAACCGAGGTTTCTACTTCTGTTGGTTGATTGTAAACCGTGTTGATCGTAATACCGTATGGGCGCTGATATTCTAGTTGCTGTAAGTGATGTTCAATTTCTTTACCCACCTCAACAACATTTACACCAGAGGTAAAAGAAACCCCAACCAGCAGTGCACGTTTTTGATCAAAACGTGTAATATGATTCGGCACTTCTGCATATTCGCGTGTCACTTTTGCCACGTCACCCAAATAAATAAGCTCTTTGGCGCCCGGCTTTGAGATAAGTAACCCCTCTAGCTCAGCAACGTCTGTAAACTCACCAGTAGGGTGTAGGCGAATAGACTCGTCTCCAACTCGTATTTTACCCGCATTAGATACCGTATTTTGAGCTTGTAACAACGAGAAAATGTAGCTAGGCGCAATACCTAGTTGTGACAGTTTTTGTGTTGATATTTCGACGATCACTTGCGCTTGCTGCTCACCCGCAACAGTAACCTTACTCACACCTTCAACTAGCACTAATTCGCGCTTCAAAAAGTCAACGTAATCTTTTAGTTCATCATACGAATAGCCTTCGCCAGTTATCGCGTAGAGTTCACCGTAAACATCAGCAAAATCGTCGATAACGCTTGGCGGCCTAACACCTGGCGGTAGCTTCTGCGAGAGATCATTTACTTTACGGCGCAGCTCATCCCAGATCTGTTGTAAGTCTTTCTTACGGTACTTACTCTTCATCTCAACAGTGATCTGCGACTTACCGGGAGAAGAAATCGAAGTTACATAATCAACATAAGGCAGAGACTGAATTGCATTTTCAATCGGGAAGGTGACTTCCTCTTCCACTTGTTGTGGCGATGCACCAGGATACATGGTCACGACCATGGCTTTTTTTAGCGTAAATTCAGGATCTTCTAGTTGACCTAAGCCCAAATAGGATACCGCTCCAGCAATAAGCAGGAGCAAGGCAAACATCCAACTGATAACCTTATTCTCAATTGACCATTTGGCTAAACTCATATTACAGACCTCTTTCTTTAGTCCAAGGTCTCACTTTTGCGCCTTCTTGCAAGTAATGCACGCCCGCAGCAACAATTTCTTCACTAGGTTCAAGACCCGACAATACCTCAATACCGGTATGATTAAGTTGACCAACGGTGACTTCGCGTTTTGTTACGGTCTGCTTATCGCTTTGATATACCCAAACGTAACTATTTCCCTCTGTGCCTTGCTTTTTATCGGAGAATACTGCTTGGTTAGGTACGATGATTGCCGTATTTTCACGGTTCGTAATTTTGCTTGGGTCAACGTAAACATGGCCAGTCATACCTGCGAACAAATTGAAGTCCTCGGGGATTGGAAGACTAAATACGACTTTGTAGGTTAAGGTTGCAGGGTCTGCCTGCGTATCCCATTCCTTAATCGTAAGCGGGTAAGACTTACTTGGGTAGCCATCAAAGACAACAGTCGGTTTGTAATCAGAATCTTTATCAACACGTGCAACGATGCGCTCAGGAACTTGAATAACCACATCCATCATATCGCGTGTTTCAAGGCGAAGAATATTTTGCTTTGCTACGACGTTTTCGTAATTTTTGACAAATACCTTGGCAACAGTACCACTAAACGGTGCTCTAAGTTCGCTATATTCGAGGTTTGTTTTAGCAATTTTAAATGCAGACTCGGCAACTTGCTTATCTGCATTTGCTTTATCAAACTCAGCTTTAGTCGCTATGCCTTTTTCAAATAACGGTTTAATTCTCGATAACTGCGATTTAGCCAGTTCAAATTGGGCTTTACGTTGTTCATATTGCAGGTTGAAATCTTCAGGATCAAGCTTGGCTAGCAATTGCCCCTTTTGTACGTCTTGGCCTGCGAGAACTGGAAACTCGATAAGTTCGCCATTCACACGAAAGGCAAGATAGGAGCCTTGATTTGCCACCACTTCAGCAGGGAAACTGCGAAGCGTGCTGCTATTGGGATCCGAAACCGTGTGAATTTTAACCGGACGGTTAGGGGCTTCTGTTGGGGCTTGTTCTGCTTGCTCTTGGCAGCCCACTAATAGGGTAGCCAGCACAATTCCAGAAAACACTCTTAACATATTGTTCTCCATGACAACGTCAATTTTAATGCATGCAGAATAATGGAATTACATATAAAATAAAAATTATAAAACATTCTATACTGCATAAGATTTATTTATGAAGATTTCGGACTTAGCAGCGTTTTGCACCGTTGTTGAAGCGCCTAGCCTTACCGAAGCAGCAAATAAGCTTCATAAGACACAGCCTGCGGTCTCTCAATCAATTAAAAGATTAGAACAATCTTTGGGATTTGCCCTTTTTGAGCGTGAGAAATATCGCAATGTGTTAACAGAGCAAGGTCGTCGATTTTATTTTGAAGCCGAAAAATTGCTTAATCATCATAGAGATTTGTCATTACTCGCGACTGAATTTGCGGCGGGTAATGAACCAAGCTTTAACATCTGTTACGAACCGATCGTATATCAAAACCAGATTGATCAAGTATTAGGCAATGCCTTCATTAAGTTTCCCGCAACTGAAATGAACATCTCAAGTGGTAAACGTTTTTTTGCGCTTGAGCAAGTCACACAGGGGATTGCAAACCTTGGCATAGGGCCTTGGTTTGACCTTTTTCATTCAACTGGCGATTTAGAATCAATGCCGATTGGACACGTAAAATTAGGCTTAGTCTCATTAACGGGATATATGCCACCAGAGCTTAGTTTTTCGGAGCTTGCGCAATACCCTTCTCTTGCAATGAAAGAAAGTAAATTCAAGTTTGACAGTGAGCGCTTGGCATACAGAAATAGTAATAATGTAATGAAACTCGATGACGCACTGGCAATAAAAAGATACTTATTGCAAGGTATGGGCTATGCCTTAATCGGCCTTGACCTTTGTAGAGAAGAATTAGAGTCTGGTGTTTTGCAACAAGTGAGGGTGTTCGATAGAAAGGATGAATTTGAAGCCGAGATCCACGCGTATCGTTTGCATATTTCCCACCATGGACCAGTAGCAAGATATTTTTGGGACAAATTAAAAGAGTTAAATATTCAATATGAAAAGCAGCAATCCTCAACAAGAACTCGCTGAAAAAGTCTTCACCGTAATTGGCGGTATCCCATTTGGAAAAGTTGCGTCGTATGGGCAAATAGCGAGATTAGCAGGCTCCCCAAAACATGCGAGAAAAGTAGGTCAATTGCTGAAAAACCTACCAAACGGTTCAACTTTACCTTGGTACAGAGTAGTAAATAGCCAACGGCGTATTTCTTTTCCTCAAGACAGTAGTAAATTTCAAGAGCAAAAATCGCGCTTGCAAGCTGAGGGCGTCACATTCTCAAATAGTAACGTGATAGCTAAACACTGTGTTTGGGAATAGTTATAAATTTAGCGTTAACTGATCCAGATAAATAGAGCAGTCGTAATTATCGTTAGTTTTTGTATATTTGAACGGGAATTATGAAACTAGCTTTATTTCCATTGCCAATATTCTTGCTTCCTGGCGGATTTACTCGCTTGCGGATCTTTGAGCAGCGCTATTTATACATGGTGAAAGAAGCCGCTAAAACAGAGCAGGGTTTTGTGTTATGCCCATACCTCGCGGACACGCAGAACAATGTGTCAAAAGAAGGCGTGCACGTTAAAATCGTCGACTTTTCACAAGATGATGATGGTCAGCTGCTCATCGATGTTGAGGCATTATCGCGCGTCGCGATCAGCAATGTGGAAGTAGACTCACAATCTTTGCGTTACGGCGATTGTGACATTATTGATGGGCCGCCATGGCAATGTAGCGAAGAAGCATTTAGTCTAGTTGACGAAACCCTTGTTGATAAGCTTCAGAGTGTTTTTATCGCCAACCCGGTCCTTGATGATTTATACCGTGACAAGCATTTTACTCAACCTCTTTGGGTTGCTTATCGTTGGTTAGAAATCTTACCTATCTCTATGACTCAAAAACTGAAAATAAAACAAGCACAAACATTTGAACAGGTGGCAGAGTTCTTACATACTGTATTAGATGAAAAATAGTGATCCTTGCCAAGTTTTCCAGCGTAATACTGCTTATAATTATAAATTGGAAGGTGAGCTATGTTAGGCCAACAGCAATCCACAGATTGCAACGTTCAATCAGGAACTCGCAAAGCAGTGCAAGAAACTCCCTCTCAAGCGTTATCAGACGCATTGGTTAAAGTTGCAGAAAAACGAGATCGCAAAGCTTTTGCATTCTTGTTCGAGTACTTTGCGCCAAAAATCAGGCGCTTTGGTGTGAAACAATTTGGGAATGATGCCCAAGCGATGGAGCTTGTACAAGATACGATGACGTCAGTATGGCGTAAAGCACACCTTTATCATCATGACAAAGGTGCAGCCACAACGTGGATCTATACTGTAATGCGTAACGCGTCGTTCGATGCACTGCGCAAGATGAAGAGTAATAAAGAAGAACACATCAGTGAAGACATCTGGCCGATAATTCAAGACTCACAAGCTGACGACGACGGTTTTCAAGATCACTTGCAAACGGCGCAAATTCAAAAATATATCAACAAGTTGCCGCCAGCACAACGAGACATAGTCAAAGGCGTGTATTTTCAAGAAATGTCTCAAGAACAATTGGCAGAGCATCTTAATATACCTGTCGGGACGGTTAAGTCACGTTTACGGCTTGCTTTACAAAAACTTCGCGCTGAAATGGGAGATCAAGCATGATTAAGCATCACCCTAATGATTCATTATTAAGCCAATTTGTCGAAGGCAACTTGCCTGCGAGTATCAGTGTTGCAATTGCAGCACATGTCGAGCTATGTCCTTGTTGCCAGAAAAAGACCCAACAGCTTGAAGCGCAAGCAGCGAGAGTTCAGCTTGGAGGAGACATTGGCTCTGCACTAAGCAGCGATTTCGAGGCGATGATGCAAGCGATAACACTGGATGACGAAATAGACGAAGTTAAAGAATATATCCAACCCACATTTAACTATCAGGGCAGGGATGTTCAGTTACCTCGGGCTATTGCGAATATCGACCGCACCAAATTTTCAGGTGTAGGCAAAATCGCCCGCTCCCGGTTATTGCTAGAAGACGGCAACTTACGCTCAAGTCTTTTACAAATTGGTGCGGAAGGCGAAATTCCAGAGCACACTCACACAGGCTTTGAAATCACCTTGTTACTTGACGGCGATTTTGCAGATGAAGCAGGGGAATACGTACCGGGCGACTTTATTTGGCAAGACGGCAAACATAATCATTCTCCGCGCACAAAAGAAGGCTGCCTGTGCTTTACCGTGGTAAGTAGTGCACTACACTTTAATAAAGGGTTAAGTAAGCTGTTAAACCCAATTGGTAAGTTGATTTATTAAAGGAATAGTTGCGAAATGAAATTTTCATCACCAATAAAAATTGGCATTAGCGCGTGTTTGGCTGGAGACAAAGTGAGATTTGACTCAGGCCACAAGCGTTCAAACTTTTGTATGGATGAATTCGCCGAACATGTTGAGTATGTGCGCTTTTGCCCGGAAGTTGCGATAGGTATGCCAATTCCAAGACCAACCATCAGACAGATCCGTGTAGGCGACATTATCAAAGTTAGTCGCCCTGATGGTAAAGAAGATGTCGCACCAAAGCTTAAGGAGTTTGGCGAAAAGGTTGCAACTTCTCAGGCACAAAGCCTTTCCGGCTTTGTGTTTTGCGCCAAAAGCCCAAGCTGTGGAATGGAGCGTGTTAAGGTCTATAACGAAGCAGGAACTGGTAACACATCTGAAGGTATTGGTATTTTTGCTGAGCAAATCATAAAACACAATCCGCTTTTACCTTGCGAGGAAAATGGTAGATTGAATGACATGCATCTCAGAGAAAACTTCGTAATGCGGGTATTCGTCTATAAAAGCTGACAGGAACTAACTCAATCGGAAAACATCGGTCTACACGAGCTGACGAATTTCCACGCCAAGCACAAATATCTGTTGATGAGCCATAATTACCAAGCCTATAAAGATTTAGGTCGTTTACTTGGTGATGGCAAGCAATTTGATAGAGACACGCTGAAACATAAATATATCAGTGGTTTGATGTCAGCACTGAGCAAGCCTGCCAATCGCAAAAATCAAGCAAACACGTTAACGCATCTACAGGGATATTTTAAGAACGAGCTTTCGAGCATCGAGAAGCAAGAGATGTGTGGCGCAATAGATGAATATCGTAAGGGTATTGTACCTTTATATGTACCGTTGACCTTACTCAAGCATCACCTTACTGTGCATCCTAAAGCGTATTTGCAAAGCCAAGTGTATTTTAACCCATACCCTAACGAACTGCGTTTAAGATTCGGAATTTAATAGTGAAAACAGCTTTTTGGTTTCGCCGTGATCTCAGGGTTTACGGCAACGAGGCTTTGATTGAAGCCGTGAATGAGGGCGCTCGCGATGCGCTCTTTTTTTATTGCAAGCCACAGTGGCAGTCACACAACGTAGCCAGTATTCAGCTCGACCTACTTGAGCGCAGATTACTTGAGCTTGGCAGCCAGCTGTGCGAATTTGGCATTACGCTACATATCATTGAAGCAAGCACATTTGCTGAGCTGCCGGCGCAGCTTCAAGTTGTTTGTGACGATAAAGGCATTGATTGCTTGTACGCGAATAAAGAGTACGAAGTAAATGAAGTGGCCCGCGATGAAGCGTGTGCAACTGTGATCACGTTAAGATTATTCGATGGCGATCTCGTTGCCAAACCGGGCTCTGTGCTTACGGGCTCCGGTGAGATGTTCAAGGTGTTTACCCCCTTTAAAAAAGCATGGTTAAAACGTTTTGTGGGGCAGCAATTTCACTTTTCTAGCTGGCCATTGGACAAACAACATAAAGCTAATTTCAAAAAGCCGGCTTTCTTCGAGATGACCAATGAATCTGAAAAGTGGCCAGCCGATGATAATGCCATTGTCACGATTGTAAACCGTTTTATTAAGGATAAACTAGCAGACTACCAAGATGATCGCGATTTCCCTGCAATTAAAGGGACTTCGGGGCTCAGCCCATACTTGGCATTAGGCATTGTGTCGCCCAAGCAGCTCATCGCGCAGATCCAACTTCATTACCCCGAAGTGCTTGAAAACCCAAGTAAGCCAGAGTTTTGTTGGGTGAACGAACTCATTTGGCGTGAATTTTATCGCCATCTTATCGTCGCTTTCCCGCGTTTATGTAAAGGTTTTAATTTCAACGATAAATATAACGCAGTTAGGTGGTGTGACGATAGCCAAGCGTTTGAGCTCTGGTGTAATGGTCAAACCGGCTACCCGATTGTCGATGCGGCAATGCGTCAGCTCAATAAAACTGGCTGGATGCACAATCGGCTACGCATGATTGTTGCGAGCTTTTTAACCAAACACTTGCTCATCGACTGGCGTAAAGGCGAAGCCTATTTTATGTCAAAATTAATAGATGGAGACCTTGCCAGTAATAATGGTGGCTGGCAGTGGGCTGCAAGTACGGGGTGTGACGCGCAGCCTTATTTTCGTATTTTTAATCCCATCACGCAGAGCGAAAAGTTTGATCCCGATGGTTCCTTTATTCGTACATATGTGCCTGAATTAAAAAATGTTCCAGCAAAGCATATTCATTTTCCTCATGACTATTTAATGGCATTTGGCGGAAAGGATGACTATGTAGAGCCGCTGGTTGATCATAAAGAAGCAAGGGCGAGAGCACTTGACGCATTTAAGGTTTAAATAGGTATGGATCACAGAACGCAGCGATTCGTGGCAGTTTATAATGAAATAGACAAATACTGCCTCGGTAAATTGGCTTCAATCTACACTGATGACATCAGTTTTGTAGATCCTTTTCATAAAATTCAAGGGCTTGATGCGCTAACGAGCTATTTTCAAGGGTTATATGAAAATGTCTTTGAAATCGAATTTCTTGTTACGAACGCCTATCAAGTTGATGACGTCAGCTTTATCTACTGGACTATGTCCTATCAACACCCCAAGCTAAATGGCGGTAAGCTCATAGAAGTCGATGGTCATAGTCGTTTGAGTTTTATTGGCGAAAAAGTGGCGCAACATCGGGATTACTTTGATAGTGCGCAAATGCTGTATCGCCAAGTCCCACTGCTCGGTGGTGTTATTCGGCTATTAGATAAAAGGATCACGGCATGAGTAACATTTTAATTACTGGCGCAACATCAGGAATAGGTAAAGGTCTTGCGGAATTTTATGCAAAACAGTCCCATCAAGTAACTGCCTGTGGTCGCAATAAAGAAGTGTTAGACGAATTAGAAAACAGCGTAGGTGCAAAGAGCAAAGCATTTGATTTAACAAACCGCGTTGAGATAGAAAACAACTTCAAAGATATTGATGGCTTGGATCTTGTGATCCTCAACGCAGGTGGTTGTGAGTATATCGATAATCCCAACCAATTTGATGGCCATTTGTTTGAGCGAGTAATGCATATCAACGTCATCTCAATCGGCCACTGCCTAGACGTATTACTGCCAAAAATGAAAACAGGCGGGCAACTTTGTATCGTAAGTTCCAGCAGTGCATTTTTACCTTTGCCTCGCGCCGAGGCTTACGGTGCGTCGAAAGCGGCTGTCAGCTACTTAGCGCGCACCCTAACCGCAACATTAAAAGATATTGATGTCACCTTAGTTCACCCTGGATTTGTAGAAACGCCGTTGACAGATAAAAACGACTTTCCTATGCCATTTATTGTAAGTGTCGATGATGCCGTGGGTTACATTAGCAAAGGAATAGAAAAGCGCAGCAAAGAAATACATTTCCCAAAAAGGTTTACTCTATTTTTAAAACTTCTCAGGTTACTGCCGTTTTCGTTGTGGTTACCTCTCGCTAAAAGGATAGCCCGTGGCTAAGATTGCAATAATTGGAAGTGGTATCTCAGGTATGACCGCAGCATACCTGTTAAGTCGTCAACATGACGTGAAAATCTTTGAAAAAAATGATTATATTGGCGGACATACAGCAACAATTGATGTTGAATACCAAGATGAAAAGCTCGCAATTGATACTGGCTTTATCGTATTTAATGACAGAACTTATCCAAAATTTGAAAAACTGTTGGCTGAAATTGGTGTTAGTCGCCAAGAAACTGAAATGAGCTTTAGTGTTCACAATAGTCAATCTAAGTTTGAGTACAATGGCCACTCACTCCGCACGTTGTTTGCACAAAAGCGTAACCTTCTGAGGCCAACCTTTTGGCGATTACTGAAGGATATTGTACGTTTCAATGGTCTTTGTAAGTCATTGTATGAAAAAGACGACTATCGAGGTGTTGAAACGCTTGGCAAGCTGCTACAGCAGTACCAATTTAATGAGTTTTTTAAGCTGCACTACATCTTGCCGATGGGCGCCGCTATCTGGTCCACCAGCATCAAAGAAATGCTCGATTTTGAAGCTAAATTCTTTGTCCAGTTTTTCTTCAACCATGGGTTATTGGACATCACAAATCGTCCTCAATGGTATGTTATCCCAGGTGGTTCTAGGGAATACATTCAACCATTAGTAGCTGAATTTAAAGACAATATTGTGCTTAATGCCGACATCGAGACAGTAGTTCGTGATGAATCTGGTGTCACCATCGTCTTCAAAGATGGCCGTAATGAGTACTTCGATAAAGTGGTCTTTGCATGTCATAGCGATCAAGCTTTAGCATTACTAAATACACCATCGAGTGATGAACAAGCGATACTTGGCGCTATCCCCTATACTGCAAACTCAGTGGTCCTACACACAGATACTCGTTTATTGCCAAAGCGTCCTCTGGCGTGGGCCAGTTGGAACTATTTATTAAACGAAGCGACGGACAAAGCTGCTGTTGTCACCTATCAAATGAACATACTGCAGGGGTTTGATGCCAAACATCAATACTGTGTCACGTTAAATCATGATGAAGGGATAGCTGAAGACAAAGTGATCCGCCGCTTTGTCTATCATCATCCGGTTTTCAATACCACTAGCATTGCGGCTCAAAAACGTAAAGCCGATATTGATGGTAAACACCATAGTTATTTTTGCGGTGCGTACTGGTTTAACGGCTTTCATGAAGATGGTGTGAGAAGTGCGGTAGATGTGGCCGAGCAATTGGGTATCTCATTTTGAATAGTGCAATATTGGTGGGCAAAGTTCGGCATCGGCGATTCGCCCATGCCGAACACGCATTTTCCTATCCCATGTATATGATGTGGCTAGACTTAAGTGAACTTGACGCACTCAGTAGTATTTCATCGAAGTTTGGTACATCCGGCTTAAAACTGCTTAAATTCAACCAAGCTGACTACATCCTCACAGAAGGTGAAAGCTTAGTTGAGCGCGCACGAGCTAAGTCAAATGCGCTTGGTAAACCCGTTTCTTCACAAACAAAAGTATATTTAATGGCGCAAATACGCTGTTTAGGCTTTTACTTCAGCCCGGTTAATTTCTACTTTTTTGAAGACGAGAAGGGTTCTGGTTTTAGCCATATGCTCGCAGAGGTAAGTAACACGCCTTGGAATGAGCGTCATTTTTATTTAGTTGAATTAAATAAAGAAGTGAACTTTAAAAAGCAATTTCACGTATCACCTTTTATGAATTTGGATATGCACTACCATTGGAAAGTGAGGCCGCCCGGTAGTAATACGCTGATCCATATTGAAAATAGAAAAGGTGACGAATTGCTATTTGATGCCACGATGACGCTCAAAAAGCAGGAGCTCAATGAAGCAAATATTAATCAATTGCTCAGGCGGTTTCCTGCAATGACATGGATCATAGCTAAAGGTATCTACTGGCAAGCGTTGAAGTTATTTTTAAAAAAAGTGCCTTTTGTTGGGCATCCCGGAAGAGTATAAGATGGAAAATACCACGACAATATCCTCCTCAATTTCACTTTCTACATTCGATAGATTGTACAAAAAGCTCGTCTTTGGCGCGTTGAACACTTTAGAAACCGGAAAAGTGGTACTTGTCGAAGGCGACCAAAAATACAGTTTTGGTGAGTCAGAGACAAGTTTAAGCGTTGATATTCATGTTCATTCAGCGCAAATGTTTAAGCTATTTGCGCTTGGCGGCAGTGTCGGAGCAGGTGAATCTTACATTCTTGGTCACTGGAGTTGTTCGGATTTAACCAAACTGATTGAGATCTTCGTCCTAAACCAAGATCAGCTGGATGCCTTTGAAAATAAGTTTGCATTTTTCTCCGGCATTGCGAATAAGATAAAGCATCTTAAAAACAAAAACTCAAAACAAGGCTCAAAGCGTAACATTGTCGCCCACTACGACCTTGGTAATGACCTGTATGAATCATTTTTAAGTGAAGAAATGCTGTACTCTAGCGCAGTGTACCCCTCCAAGGAGGCATCGCTTGAAGAAGCGCAGCAACATAAGTTAGCCGCAATCTGCGAGCGCTTGGATCTTCAGCCAACCGACAACGTTGTTGAGATTGGCACCGGGTGGGGCGCATTTGCAGTTTACGCTGCAAAAAACTACGGCTGCCATATAACCACGACAACTATTTCAGAAGAGCAGTATGCCTACGTAAAAGCACTGATTGAAAAAGAAGGGTTGCAGCAGCACATCACACTACTAAAAAAAGATTATCGCGAATTGGAAGGCCAGTACGACAAGCTGGTGTCTATTGAAATGATTGAAGCGGTTGGACACGCATATTTGTCGGGCTTTTTTGCAAAATGCAACGACTTGCTAAAACCGACGGGCGCGATGCTGATTCAGGCCATTACCATCGCCTGCCAGCGTTATCAACATTACCTCAAGCAATCGGATTTCATTCAGCAGTACATTTTCCCTGGCGGCTGTCTTCCTTCCGTGAGTGAAATGAGCAAGCAAATCGTAAATTCCACCGATATGGTTGTCCACGAACTCCATGATATCGGTCTGCACTATGCCAGAACGCTATACGACTGGCGTGTTCGGTTTGAAAAAGCATGGCCTTCGCTCGATAGTAAACGTTTCGATGAACGCTTCTATCGCCTTTGGCAATTTTATTTATGCTACTGCGAAGGGGCGTTTAAACAAAGAGCAACTAGTGCCGTGCATTTAGTCGCCAGAAAACCAAGATACCAGTCAAATGTCTGTACTCAAACATTGGATTACTAACGCGCTACTCTTCCAAAGTATTTGGTTTGCTGCATTATTTTTTCAAGCAGACGCGCTTTGGTTGATGTTGGTAGGCTGTCTCGTCATGCTCGCAGGGCATCAAAATAAGCGTCTCAATTTAGTGCTTGCACTCGTAGGTTCCGCCATAGGAATGGGCATAGAATTGATTGCTGTCAAAACTCAGCTCATCAATTACCAAGGTAGTGAATTACTTCCGCTTTGGCTTTGGGTTTTGTGGATAGCATTGGTGCTGACAATAAATAATGCACTTTCCAAACTATTAACGCTTAAAGCGCCGATATTATTAGTGGTATTTTTAGTCTGCGCGCCACCTAGCTATCTTGGTGCAGCTAACTTTGATGTAGTTTCTATCTCAATGCCTTGGTACATTTTCTGGCCAGCATTTGGCGCACTGTGGAGTGTGGGGTTCTATCTGATAGTGAGTGTTAATCGCATTTTATGGGGTACAAAGCTTGCGCAGTTGCCAGCAAATTGATAGCGTTTGATTACAAACCCACAGGGTTCGGGGCTAAACGCAATAAAATAATAAATATTTCGTCGAATTTCGCAATTTTGGGGTTGCACATAAACGCAAAATGCATAAACATAGGTTTTGCTTAGGCAAATTATAAAGTTATAGGAATCTAATAATGAATAAAGCTCAACTAGTTGAAAAGATGGCGGCAGACGCAGAGATTTCAAAAGCAGCGGCAACCCGTGCTTTAGAAGCGTTTACTGGCGCAGTAACTAACACACTAAAAGATGGCGGTTCTGTTGCTTTAGTTGGTTTTGGCACATTCTCAGTAAAAGAGCGCGCTGCGCGTACTGGTCGTAACCCACAAACTGGCGCTGAAATCCAAATCCCAGCTGCGAACATTCCTTCGTTCAAAGCAGGTAAAGGCCTAAAAGACCAAGTAAATCCTTAATCCACTCGCTGGACAAGAAAAACCTCCCAAGTTGGAGGTTTTTTTATGCCTCTCATATTCATTATATTTGATAGCGCTATCTTGAATTTGCTACTATCACACCAATCTCGTATTTTTATCTAATAAGTTGTTTAATCAGTTTTCATGAAGCGTTCTAACCTTTTCGCCGTTATGTCATTACTCATGTTGTTATGGGTAGCTGCTGCGTGCGCGACAGGAGCGCCTGATAACCACTTATCCCATACTTCTGATACGCACAGCACGAGCTTCGAAAACATCACCCAAAAGGGCCTCGCTGACTCCAATCAGTTACCCAGTAAGCCAAGTCCTGCGAGTCCAATTAAGCTCAGTGGTGAAACCACGCATCACGAAAAGGGCCTACTGCCGGAACGCGAGCGTACTAGTCACCCTAGTTATTTTCTACATCCTAAACAACAAGCCGAATATGCGCTTGTATTTGAGCTTGCAGCAGAAAAATATGTACCGGCATCAGTCTATGACATCAATAGACCTAAACCCGTACCTTGGTATATGTGTGATACTCGGCCAAATAATGGCTTTATCGACAACTGTAAGCCGGCAAACTTAACCTTCAAAGGCAGTCTCAACTTCGCCTCTTAATCATTATCTACTACCAATAAAGCACCCAAATAGTAGTTTTTGATACCAGCACCCTAACGCCTGTATGACCAGTACTCGTTAGCAAATCGGTATCGCTCAGATAGATAATGAGAAAAATATGAAAGATATAAATTCGCCAACGAGGCTATCAACCCCTCGTGGTACAACCGCGCGTGCAAAACGCTTTTTTACTGCGCTTATTGTGTTCCTGTTGCTCCTTTGTGCACTACCAAACTTGTATCCCAATAAGAATTTGATTCAAATTCAAGCAAGTAGTAACGAGGCTGTGTCTCTGTCGCTGCCTGAGCTTAAATCTCAGCTAGAAAGAGAGGGGTTCAAGGTCAAGCAAATCCAATCTCATCAAGGTGGCTATTTAGTTGAACTTGAAAACCGCACGCTAACCGCCGAAGCGCGTGCTTATATGGCTGAGTCTCACTCTAAGCTAAGTGTTAAGGTTGTTAGTGCTTCAACAATGCCACAGTGGTTAGAAAGCACTGGACTTAAACCTATCAAGCTGGGACTCGACTTGGACGGCGGTGTGTTGTTCGTACTCAAGGTTGACACACAACAAGCGGCGCAAAATAAACTGCAGTCACTCGCAGACGAAGCCAATAGTTTACGGATCAAAAATCGTTATCGTAATCTGTCTATTCCTCAAGTTATCAGTGGCGAGCAGGTTGAGGTCATTGCTAAAGCGCAAGGGCAAAATGAACTCGTTGCGCTTACTGCGACACTGCGCGAGCTCTATCCACAATTTACCAGTACAACTCATAAACAAGGCAGTTTAACGAAAGTGAATTTCCGTTTTGCCGAAGCGAAAAAAGCAGAGTTCGATAAGCAGTTAATGACCCAAGCGATGTCTACTTTACGCTCGCGTATTGAGGAACTTGGGATCACAGAAGCGGTTACGCAACGTCAAGGCACTAATTATATACGAATTGAACTACCTGGCGTGCAAGACCCAGAACAAGCCAAACGTATTATCGGCGCAACAGCAAAGCTTTCATTTCATGCATTACAAGAAATAGGAGGTCAAAAATTAAAGGATAAATCTGGCGCTTTGGTTTCAGTCGACCCAGTTGCCATTTTTGGCGGGGATGAAATAGAGTCCGCAACAGCAGGAAGAGACGAACACGGAAAGCCTTTAGTGCAACTATTCTTATCTTCTCAAGGCGGTGAAAAGATAAACCGATTTTCTAGAAACAATGTTGGTAAACCAATGGCCACCGTATTCAGCGAATATTACGCGGATACAAAAGGAGAGATTAAGCGCAAAACGGAAGTGATTTCAGTAGCCACTATTCAACAAGTATTAAATACCCGATTCAGTATTACCAATATGCAGTCAATGGAACGCGCACAGGAGTTAGCATTATTGTTGCGGGCGGGTTCTCTTGACGCACCAATCACCATTGTGAAAGAGCAAACCATTGGTCCTTCATTGGGCGAAAAGAATATTGAAAGCGGCTTTAAAGCTTTGGCGTTAGGGCTAAGCCTAACTTTGCTGTTTATGGCAGTATGGTATCGCAAGCTAGGTGCAGTGGCCATTACCTCATTACTGGTAAATTTAGTTTGCCTGATTGGATTAATGTCGCTGCTTCCTGGTGTTGTGCTTACCTTACCCGGCATTGCGGGCCTAGTTTTGACTATCGGTATGGCCGTCGACACCAATGTGATTATTTTTGAGCGAGTTCGCGAATTAAGACGTAAAGGCATCGGGATGGTTACTGCATTAAAGCAAGGTTATCAACAAGCCATGTCGAGTATTATCGATGCTAACTTAACCACGATGATAACTGCTCTTATCCTACTTGGTATCGGTTATGGACCAGTAAAAGGGTTCGCGATCACCTTGGCGCTGGGCATAGTAACCGGTATTTTCGCCGGTGTGGTCGTCTCCGGTATGTTATCAGAATCTCTTTATTCAAAATCACGTAAAGGCGCAAAGTAAAATGACAAGTAAAACGCAAAAGGCAAGATTCGTCGGGCTAATTTCTGGATTGTTACTTGTCCTTGCAAGTCTCATAGCCATCACCCAAAAAGGCATTGTATTAGGCCAAGACTTTACCGGCGGTTACGTTACGGTTATCGACTTACCCAAGCAAAAGAGCCAAACAGAAATGCAAAACAAGCTAGCTGAGCTTGGTGTTCAAGATGCGCGAATTGATCTGCAAAACGATGGTAGCTGGCGAGTTTTCCAAACCTCTGAGTCCACCGATGAAGCACACGTCAAACAGTGGATAGAAGGACTTGAAACACAATGGCAAGCAAGCGTATTAGACGCCAGTTATCTTGGTGCGCAGGTGGGTAATGAGTTAATCGAACAAGGTGGCCTTGCAGGTATATTCGCATTACTTAGTGTATTGATTTACTTGGCGTTTAGATTTGAGTGGCGCTTGGCAGTCTCTGCAAGTATCGCACTTTTTCATGATGTGATTGTGACGCTAGGTTTGTTTGCAATAACGCAAGTAGAGTTTGACTTAACCGTGCTTGCAGCGCTGCTGGCGATTATTGGTTACTCACTCAACGATTCGATTGTGATTGGTGACAGAGTTAGAGAGCTTTTGTTCGAAGAGCAGTGGAAAACCAGTCCTGTGGGCAATACCATAGACCAAGCGATAAAGGATTCAATGAGCCGCACGCTTATCACCTCATTAACGACGCTCACAACGGTGATAGCGATATGGTGGTTAGGCGGCGCAGGACTTAATAGTTTTGCCATGGCGTTGTGTTGTGGCATTCTCATTGGTACTTTGTCTTCCTTGGCAATTAGCGCAACTTTACCGCAGTTTTTAGGCTTGTCGTTTAACAACTACCTAAAAGAAGAATCTGAGGCAGCGAAACAGCAACTCGCTGAGCCATAAGCGTTATATAAGATTTAGGTTAAAAAAGTAGCAATTGCTCTTTTTTAACCTTGTCGTGCTGATGTATAATCCGCACTTCGAAAGGAGCCGGATAAGGATTAATGTCAAAATATAGTTATCAAACTCGGTGCGGGAAAGTAACCCTCTGGGCCGAACAAAATATCCTCTTTGCCTGTTTCGAAGGAAATATTAATGAGTCTATGATCCATTATTTTTCTAGGGCATTAGAGCAATGCCGAACTGAGATCCACGCATCGACATGGGGTTACATAAGTTATTCAGAAAAGGCCATAGCTGCGACACCAGAAGCCTATAAGTTACTGGTAAGCACAGCAAAGCGCTGTTTGCAGTTAGGCTGTATTAGTGCTGCGTATGTGTTGAAGTCGGCAATTGCGAAAAGCCAGATTGAAAAAATGCGCAAAGAAATTGGCATGCCAGAGCCATTAGATCAAGTTTTGTTTGCTGATGTAAGCGCTGCCATTGAGTTTGTAAAAAGTACTTTAGCTACACCTGAAAAGTTGTCGGTATAAGACATCCTAATTCTATATAAGTGACGTTGCCTATTGGGACGAGCATTTATAATCAGTTTGATTGCGCCTTCACTGTTAAGGCCTCATTGGGCCGCATCTCGCAACGTGCGATGATGCGGTTGTTTTTATCTTCTTCCTGTCTAAGCAACATACCTTCGTCATTTTTTGTCCACCACACAAACCCATCACCTTGATATTTTGCACCGCTGGCTGAACGAGCAATCTTCATCTTAACCACTTGTTCGTTAAAATGGACAGTTGCCTTATCACTGTCGTTGTAGTCAACCTTTATCATCGAATCATTATCACATTGATAGCGGCTAAGTGTTTCACTAAGCTCAATTTTACGATTTGAGATGTCCTCGCCACATGCACTGAGAACAGCGCTAATTAAAACAGCAAAGGCAATTTGAGATTTCATAAACAGACTCCGGCGAGAAAAAGACGGTATCTGATAATTTAGCGTAAACGGATGAAGTTAAGGTGAATAGTGTGGTTACAAGGCAATAAAAAGCAGCATAAAAAAGGCCCAATGGGCCTTTAAACATGATTACAAGTTATTAGTCGTTTACTGGAATGGTACTCTGCGCTTCGCGTATTTTTGGCGTGTATAATCGCTTAGTCATCGCCATAAAGAAAATAGGCGTAAACAATAGACCAAATAAGGTAACCCCTATCATTCCTGAGAATACTGCAATCCCCATAGTTTCGCGCATTTCAGCACCCGCACCAGTTGCAAGTACCAGAGGTACAACCCCTGCGGTAAAGGCAATCGACGTCATCAGAATAGGACGTAAACGTAGTTTACATGCCTCAATAATTGACTCCAAATTAGTCTTGCCTTGCTCGTACTCTTCTTTGGCAAATTCCACCATTAGGATTGCATTTTTACACGCTAAAGCAACCAAAACAATAAGAGCAATCTGGGTAAAGATATTATTATCGCCGCCAGTTAGCCACACCCCAACCAATGCTGACAGTATGGTCATTGGCACAATGAGAATGATTGCAAATGGTAGCTTTAGGCTTTCGTATTGCGATGCCAAAACCATAAACACCAAGAGTACAACCAGTGGGAAGATATACACCATCACGTTACCCGCGAGGATCTGCTGATAGGTGACTTCAGTCCACTCAAATGCCATGCCTTCGCTAAGCGTTTCGTTTAGCACCGCTTCAATTGCCATTTGCGCTTGATCCGAAGAATACCCGGGCGCAGGGCTGCCATTTAACTCGGCAGTAGGATACCCGTTATAGTGCATAACGCGATCAGGTCCCGTTGTCGGCGTGACTTTGAGTACCGCGCCAAGTGGCACCATTTGACCGTAGTTGTTTCTTACTTTGTAAGACAGAATCTGTGCAGGATCTGAGCGAAAGTTAGCGTCAGCCTGAGCGGTGACCTGATAAGTGCGGCCAAATAAGTTAAAGTCATTGACGTACATTGAACCTAAATAGATCTGTAATGCATTAAACACTTCCTCGAGCGGTACGCCTTGTACCATTGCTTGCTCACGGTCGATATCAATGTCCATTTGTGGTACTTGGATCCTAAAGCTTGAGTACAGTCCCATTAGCTCCGGTTGCTGCTGTGCTTTTGCGATCACTGCTTGTAAGTCAGAGAATAGCTTCTCAAAGCCAAGGTTTGCTCTATCTTCAATTTGCAGTTTAAAACCACCAGTGGTGCCTAACCCTTGTATTGGTGGCGGTGGGAAAACCGCGACAAACGCTTCATCTATGATGGCAAACTTCTGATTAAGCTGCGCAGCGATTGACGACGCATACAACTCTGGTGACGTACGATTTTCAAATTTATCTAGGGCAACAAATACAATCCCGCTATTTGGGCTGTTTGTAAAACCATTTACTGAAAGCCCAGGGAAAGACACGGAATGTAAAACGCCTGGAGTCTGTAGTGCAATTTGTTCCATCTCACGTACAACGGCTTCTGTTCTATCCAAACTTGCAGCGTCTGGCAGTTGGGCAATCGCAACAAGATACTGTTTGTCCTGTTGTGGAATAAAGCCGCCAGGGATGGTGCTAAACAACTTAGTAGTAGCAAAAATTAACCCTAAATAAACCACCAACACAATGGTGCTCAATCTAATAAGCTTTTTTACTAGTCCAACATAACCGTGAGCTGCCTTATCAAAAAAGCGATTAAACGGTTTGAATAACCACTGACCAAACAATTTATCTAACACTACTGTGAGTTTGTCTGGTTTAGCACCGTGCGGCTTTAATAGTAGTGCAGCTAGCGCTGGTGATAATGTTAATGAGTTAAATGCCGAGATCAGCGTCGAAATCGTGATCGTGAGGGCAAACTGTTTGTAAAACTGGCCTGACAAGCCGGTAATAAAAGCAGTTGGAATAAACACCGCACAAAGCACCAATGCAATCGCTATAATAGGGCCTGTCACCTCTGACATCGCTTGTTTAGTTGCTTCAAAGGGCGCAAGGCCGTTTTCAATATTACGCTCAACGTTTTCAACCACGACGATGGCATCATCGACCACTATACCGATTGCGAGTACCAAACCGAACAACGACAAAGTATTGATAGAAACACCAAGCCACTGCATTGCAGCAAAGGTACCAACTAACGATACTGGCACTGCCACGAGCGGAATAATAGAAGCGCGCCATGTTTGCAAGAATAAGATAACGACTAATACCACAAGTACAATGGCTTCTAATAATGTCGAAATTACCGCATCGATTGAGCCGCGAACAAAGATTGTCGGATCGTAAACGATATCGTATTCAACCCCTTCAGGAAAACGTGTCGATAACTCTTTCATGGTTTCACGCACCTGATCCGACAGCTCTATCGCATTAGAGCCAGGACGCTGAAAAATCGGCATTGCCACCGCTTCGTTACCATCTAGCAACGCTCTTAATGCGTAGTTATCTTGTCCAAGCTCAACTCGACCAATATCTTTGAGCCTAGTGATCGCGCCATCGCTCGATACGCTAACAATAATATTGTCAAATTCACTGGTATCTGCCAAACGGCCTTTAACGTTTAACAGAATTTGAAATTGATTTTCATTCGTTGTAGGTTGAGCACCTAAAGAGCCAGCTGCTACTTGGCGGTTTTGTTGCTGGATTGCTCGGACCACATCGCTTGCGGTTAAGTTTCTTTCAGCCAATTGCTCGGGGTTTAGCCATATCCGCAACGCGTATTTACCGCCGCCGAATAGCTTTACATCACCCACTCCCGGCAAACGCGCAATCTGATCTTTGACATAAATATCGGCATAGTTAGAGAGGTAGCTTGTATCATGCGAGCCACTTGGCGATACCAAGTGCACCACCATAGTGAGATCTGGAGACGCCTTCTCAGCCACAACCCCTAAACGTTGTACTTCTTGCGGTAACCTTGGAATAGCGCTATTTACACGGTTTTGCACTTGAACTTGGGCACGGTCAAGGTCAGTGCCAAGTGCAAAAGTCACGGTAAGCGTTAAACGACCATCACTGGTTGCTTGAGAAAACATATACAGCATGTTCTCAACACCATTGATCTCTTGCTCAAGTGGCGTTGCAACGGTTTCAGCAATGACTTTTGGGTTTGCACCGGGATAGGTTGCAGATACCACAACCGTCGGCGGCACCACCTCTGGATACTCGCTCACGGGAAGCTGAAATAGGGAAATGGCCCCTGCGATTAATATCACGAGCGACATCATCGCCGCAAAAATAGGGCGCTTAATGAAAAAAATGGGAAAATTTCATTATTAGTTTAATCCTTGTGAAGAATCGCTTGGCGTCATCGCAACCACTTCTGTGGCAATGTTATCTGGCAAGGTAAGCGTCACGGAATTTGGGCTTATCGGCATGCCTGGTCCTACACGCGCAGGACCATTAACAGCGATACGCTCTCCTGCGGCTAAACCCGACTCAACAGCACGAAATTCGCCATAGCGGTTACCCAGTGTGATCAGACGATATTCAAGTGTATTAGCGTCGTTGACGACAAGAACAAAACGATTTTTAAGATCTGTACCCACTGCGCGGTCTGGAATTAATACTCGATCGTTTTGCTCACCGGATGAAAGACTCACTCGCGCAAACGAGCCAGGTCGTAATTGTCCACTGTGATTATCAAAAGAAGCGCGTACTTTTAGGGTTCCGGAGTGTTCATCAATGGCGTTGTCAATAAAGTCTAGCTCACCCATGACTGGCTGTGACTCACGGCCCAATAGCTGTAATTTCACAGGAAGCGGCTCACCTTCCGTCACTGATGCAAACTGGCTATTCCAAGTGCGCTCGTCGATATCAAAGTACGCATACATCTTGTCGGTTGCGACTATCGTAGTGAGCAAAGTGTCGTTTGCTCTAATGGTGTTACCTTGAGTGACCTCTGCAAATGAAATTTTACCGCTGATTGGTGCTGTGATCTTGCTAAACTCTAAGTTTAACTGAGCTGCTTTATATGAAGCGCGAAGTGCATCTAGTTCGGCTTCACGCTGTGCGGTAAGCGAAACACGGGCATCGACTTCTTCGGTTGAAATCGCTTTTTGCTTGCTTAAACGAAGCGCACGCGCTGACTCACTTTTTGCTTGCGAAAGGGCTGCTTCGGCACGTTTCACTTGTGCGGCAAGGCTGGCAACCTCAGCCAAGAAAGTTCTATCGTCCAGCTCAAATAAAACATCGCCTTGGTGCACCGTATCTCCTTCTTTGAAGTTTACCGAGCTGATAACACCTGTGACCCGAGCGCGAAGTGCGACTTCGTTTGGAGAAGAGAGGCGTGTTGTATAGGTGTGCCAATCAGCAATACTAATTTGCGGTGTTGCTGCTACATCAATTGGTTGAAGAGGCGGAGTTTGACTGCTTGCCTGCTCAGCTTCGCCACATGCACTTAGCAGTAGCAAAGCAGAAATAATCGTTGCTAGTTGCGTTGGTTTTAACATAGTTCCTCCTTTGTGTATGGAGGTAACTATACGTTTCATTTGTTGCATTAAACATAAGTGAAATGGAATATAATTGGTGCCAAACTAGAATCAATCGATGTAAATAACGAAATCAAAATGTCTTTTTTGTGTGATTTGCGCGAGATCTAAGATAAATCTTCCCGATTGATTTAAAATAACAAAAAGCCTAACGGAATTGAATTATGTCTAACGCTAACCATTTACAACCCCTACTGAGTGGCGTGCTCAATAAAAGTGACGATGCAGTTGCTATTGTTAGCAACAAGTCGATTCTTGAATTTTGTAATAAAGCAATGACAAAGCTAATCGGACAACCCTCGTCTCACATAACAGGGCGTACACTGAGTAATATCTTTGACCCACAAACAGACGATGCGTTTGATGACAGAATCGACGGCGATGAACTCACGGAATGGTTTTTAGGCTTAAGCAACGGCTGTGAATTAGACTATCCAGAAATTGAAATTGATACCTTAAGCGGTGAGTTCTTCAGATTACGATGTTTTTCGCTGCAAGATGATACCTTTGTTATCTACGGAGATAACATCACCACAACAAAAGCAATGCATAGCGAACTCGATCACTTACGTAAAGAACTTGATTTTATTACCAAAACTGATCCATTAACGGGCGTCGCCAGTCGTAGGCAGCTAAGCGATAAAATTGACAGTCAAATTAGGTTATATGAACGTTACAGAACACCATTTAGTGTGATATTGACCGACCTCGATAATTTCCGTGCAATTAACGAGCAATTTGGCCATGAAGCAGGGGACATAGTGCTGGTTCATGTAAGCTCGCTACTCTCAGAAATGTTACGAGACACGGATTTAATAGCTCGACTAGGTGGAGAAGAATTTGCTCTGGTACTGCCGAATACCGGCTTAGAGGGGGCAATATTAGTCGCCGAGCGCGCGCGCATTATGATAGAGCAGGCATCATTTCAAATTGCGGTCGGTGAAGAGGTCGATATTACCAGTTCATTTGGGGTTGCTGAATTTGGCGCAGGTGAGTCTGGCGTTGAAAGCATTATTCGTCGTGCAGATACGATGTTACTAGAAGCCAAAAGCAGTGGCAGAAATCGAGTTGTTCCAAATCCGCACTAATTAAGACCAATCGTTAAATTGTAATAATGCTTAACTAAGCTAGTTCCTTCAAGTAGTAGATAAGTGCGCCCAATATGGCGCATTTTGCAGTTAAGGAACAATAATAATGGCAAGTTTTACCCGTCGAGATTTTATTAAAAGTGCATTAATGGGCGTTGGCGCAGCAACAATTAGCGTTTCGTTAGTAGGTTGCGGCAGCAGTGATAGTAAAGCGGTTGCAAGCAACGATTTTGCTATTGCATTTAACCATGGTGTCGCAAGTGGCGACCCTTTAGCAGACAGCGTTATACTGTGGACGCGAGTCACTCCTGAAGGTACACCTAGCAGTGTGGATGTCACTCTACAAGTATCAGAGTCTGAAGATTTTGGAGTCTTACTACAAAGCCATCAACTTGCCGCATTAGCAAAAAATGATTACACCGTTAAAGTAGATCTTAATGGCCTGACTGCAAATAGCCGCTACTTTTATCGCTTCGTCACTAAGGAAACGCATTCCCCCACAGGTAAATGCAAAACCTTGCCCGTTAACGATGTAATTGAGGTAAAACTTGCAGTCATGTCTTGTGCAAATTATCCGGCTGGTTACTTTCATGTTTACGCAGAAGCTGCAAAACGCAGCGATTTAGACGCGGTGTTGCATTTAGGTGATTACATATACGAATATGGTATGGGTGGGTATGCCACTGAAAATGCCGACGCCATGGGGCGAGGGCTGGATGCAGATAATGCGAGCGAGATTATTTCATTAAATGATTATCGTCGTCGCTACGCAAAATATCGTACGGACCTTGGTCTGCAAGCTCTCCACGCCAGTACGCCATTTATTGCGGTATGGGATGACCATGAAGTATGTAATGACTCATACATAGATGGCGCTGAAAACCATAACGAAGGAGAAGGGGAGTACACAGCCCGAAAGCTTGCTGCACTGCAAGCCTACTATGAATGGATGCCTGTGCGTCCGATGGTTAAGGATCAACTTGAGAGCCTCTATCGTAAATTTGAATTTGGCGACTTGTTATCACTTTATATGCTAGATACTCGTCATGAGAGCCGCGCTAAAGCACTCGACTATCAAGATTATATTGACCCTACAACAGGACAAGTGGATTTTGCCGGATTTCAGGCGGATCTCTCCGCGCCTTCACAACAGCTATTGGGCGTAAACCAATTGACTTGGCTCACAGATAACTTAAAGACATCTGCGGCGAAATGGCAAGTCTTAGGGCAACAAGTATTGATGACCAAAATGATGATCCCAGCCGAGCTGCTCATGTCTCTTGCCAACCCTTCTGCACAAATGTCGACGCAATTAACAGAGCTTGCTCAAATAAAGGGGAGAATGCTTGCTGGTGACTCAACGTTGTCAGAACAAGAAAAAGCACGAGTCACGTTTACCGCACCTTATAATTTGGATGCATGGGACGGCTATCCGGTTGAACGAGAAGTAATTTTACAAACAGCAAAAGCGGCCAATAAAAATTTAGTAGTCGTTGCTGGAGATACGCACAACGCCTGGTCTGGTAAACTCTGCGATGCAAGCGGAGCTGTTTGTGGTCAAGAGTATGCTACAGCTTCTGTCAGCTCTCCGGGGCTTGAGCATTACTTGCAATTAGGCGATGAGCAAGCGCTACAATTCGCTGAGGTATTGCAATTATTAGTCGATGATCTTGAATATGCCAATATTCATCAGCGTGGTTATTTAACGCTTAATTTTACAAAAGAGAAGGTGGAAAGTGAGTGGCATTTTGTCAATACAGTTAAGCAAGAGCAGTTTGAAAGTCACAATAAACAGCGCGAGCTTATTCTGTAGGTACGGCAAGCTATTCGCGCTACGCTTTATGTACAGCTTAGTAAAAAGTGTGTAAAGGGGCTTTACAGCCCCTTGCATTTAGCTATTTTATCTTGCGAAAGAAGCGGTGTTACCATAAATGGCTTCTTTTTACCTCCCTTAACTTTAACCTTTGCAATATCTAAATATTGAAAGTCTCCTGGGGCGTTAAGACGCCATAAATTCTTTGACTGTTCAGAAAAGCAAAACTCTCCCGTATCTCCATGTATCAACAGCAACGGATAACTGAGTTGAGCCGCATATTCTGCAAGTGTCTCTCGATATAACTGATAACCATCGCACTTAGCTTTTGAGCTTTTATCACAACGTCCTGAGTGCTTCTCTTTTTGATAGAGGTCAGCTTGTAGAAATATCACCGCAGCTTTATGGCTTGGCGTCAGCAAGCTATCCAACCACTTAATATTCTCTACATCACGACGATGGGACTCTTCGTGCACTACTTTCTTATCGGATAATAAGATTTGTCTGCGACCATTGTTGGTACCAGGTACATGCAAAGTTAAAAACTGCACATCATCCACTATCCAAGATTGATTTTCAGGTACTGTTTGCTGACGTTTAAACTTTGGAAGGTCTGGTATTTGCACCGCAAAGTGTTTACGGATGAAATCCAATCTTTCTAACTCATCAAACCTAGGGTTCAGAGTTTCGCGGTCACAGTCAGTCCAATCATTGTCGCCGGGCGTGAATACAAAAGGTTGGCTACTCACACTTGAGATCAGGGCATAATTATCTTTAAGCAGCTGGTCTGTACAGGGCTCAGCACCGGATTTCATATCACCTACGTGCACCATAAAATCATGCTGTGTATTGTTTACCTTTTCATGCAGTGCACCATTTGGCATCAGCATGCCTCTGTCTATCTCCGAATAGGGCATATCACCAAAGACTAAAAATGACGTTGCCGAGGCCTGAAATACACTGAGCATAGGCATCAATGCTATGGTGAATAATTTAACGAGCTGCACAATAATTCTCCTTTATGTTAGCCCCCTATCATACATCAACTCTGTGACAGAAGAAGTTGCTCTCTCAATAAAAAGCGCCGCTAATTGCGGCGCTTTGCTACTTAAGATGTTTTTCGAAAAAAGCTAAAAACTCAGTGAGCGTCTTCACTCTATGTGCTTGATAACTCAGATGATGATTCCCATCCTCGAGCTCTATGTATTTGAACTTCTTGTCATGATCTTCAAGTTCATCTGCCATGTCACGACTATGATTCACAGGCACGACTTTATCGTCATCACCATGAATAATTAACACGGGGCGGTTAATCTGCTTAGCGTAGTTAACAGGAGATTGTGCCTCAAGTTTATCAGTATCTTGTCCAAATTGGTCACGAACAAGCTCTTTGTTTGTGAAAAAGCGCGCACGACTGACTATCGATTCTAAGTCTGTAACACCGGCAAAACTTGCTGCACATTGAAACGTTTCAGGATGTTTTACCACAGCCATTAGTGCTGCATAGCCGCCGTAACTTGCACCACCTATACAAATTTTATTTTTGAGTGCATACTTTTCTGCAACCAACCAGTTTGCCGCATCTTGTAAGTCATCTTGCATCTTTCCTCCCCAACCTTGATTTGCTTCATTAAAGAAGTCAAAACCATAACCAAAAGAGCCCCTAAAGTTAGGTTGGAAAACCACAAAGCCTCGGCTTGCCAATAATTCAGACCAGTAATCAAAGCCAGCGTAGTCGCGAGAGTATGGTCCACCGTGTGGAAAGATGATTGTGGGAGCAGCCGCATCGAATGCTTTAGGTAGGGTTAAGTAACCTTCAATTTCAAGGCCGTCACGCGCTTTAAACGACACCCTTTGTTTGCCCAAATAATTGTCACCAGTAATATCTGGATATAAACGTCCTAACCCCGCTAAAGAGCTGGTTTCTCTGTCACCAATCAGGTACGTACCAGAGTCTTGGTCAGAATCGCCGTACGCAATGTATTTTTTATTATCCGCGCTCATACTTATTACAACGGTGTCGTAGCTTGGTAATGCCGCCTTGAGTGAGCGTTGTAGGAGTTTGCGGTCTTCGTCCCAATAGACTCTCGAGTTATCAAGATTGGAATGGCTGAAGCCTATGGCTCTACCGTCGTGTGAATAAATGATACTGCCATCAAAATCATAGTCTGGATCGGAGAAAATAAGCTGAGGTAAAAGCGGGCGCTTAGTAATGTCTGCTTTAAACAGCGCATTTTTACCATTATGAAGTGCGGTGAGGTAAATAATATTTGGATCTTTATCAAATCCCAGAATATGGATAGCTTCCGGGCCACGAGCCTGAAAAGTGTAGAAATCAGTTAGATCCTTCGTTTTGTTATCATAGAGCATATAATAAGCTCGGATCCCTTCAAACCCGTAACCTATTCTTACATTACCTTGTTGATCGGCTATCCAACTGGAGATTTTCGTTCTTGCTCGAACAACTTTCTCGCGTCTATCTTTAGCTATGTCTAAGATATAAACGCTCGGCTTGTTTGCCATATCAAAGTCAGTTTGTACCAATATCTTGTTTGGTTGTTCTGGCAGTATGCTAATTACACCATCTTGAAATTGCGCAGAAATTTCATTGCGATAAGCACGGTTGATTTGAACCAATTCATCCGTAGGGTTTTTTAAATCAAATTTAAATAAACGAGATGATGTGTACTTTACGCCGCGCTGAACTTTGGTGTAATTAGCACCAAATAAGAGCATGTCATCGCTGGCCCAATCATACCAACCAAGTGCTATCGTTTTATTATCAGTTTGCAATATATAGTTTTTTTTATGCGTTTTTAGGTCATGAACAGTAAGAACGAGATTTCCTTCATAATTTTGTAAATACGCAACGGCCTTACCACTGGGTGAGAGTGAAACTTTACTCATATTAGGGAGTTGCGCGTAACTTTCAATAGGTAACTGGGCGTTAGCAGAGCTAGTGCACAAAAGTGCAATAGCAAATAGAATTATATTTTTCATTTTTAGATAAGATGTAGAATGTTTTATGTGTATTTAATTTGGCGACATTATTCCCTATTTTGAGGCTAAACTCCAATCTATATGCTTTGGCATACACTATCATTAGCGATAATTTAGGAAAAGTGAGAGCAAAAGTTCGCTACATTGCTCTCACCTTAACGCCGTTGAAATGAAAGCTGCGTACACACCAGTTAATGCGTACGCAGATCGAAACTAACTTTTAGTCTACTATACGTTTATTGGATTTGAGGCGTGAATTTTGTAATCGGTATAACCTTGTTCGCTACCACCAAATAATGTATCAGGCTGATGTTCGTTTAAGTACAAGTCATTTGCCAGTCTGTAGGGCAAATCAGGGTTTGAGATAAAAGGACGACCAAACCCAATCATATCAGCCCAACCTTCATTAAGAGCTTGTTGGGCGCGCGCTTTCGTATACTTTCCGGCATAAATTAACACGCCATTAAATGCCTCTCTAATTGCGTATTTAAATTTCAGAGGCATATCTGGCGCGTCTTCCCAATCCGCTTCTGCGATGTGTACATAGCATACGTTGTGCGCATTTAGCTGTTTAATTACCGCGAGGTATGTCTGCTCAGGGTTTTCATCTACTGTACCATTTAAGGTAGTAAGCGGCGCAAGTCTAACGCCCACTTTGTCACTGCCTATTTCTTCACTCACCGCCGTTACGACTTCACGCAAAAAGCGAATGCGGTTATTAAGAGAGCCACCATAGCCATCAGTCCTTTGATTCGAGTGAGAGTCTAAAAATTGATTAATCAAATAACCATTCGCTGCATGCAGTTCAATTCCATCAAATCCTGCTTGCATCGCGTTGCGTGCAGCGTGTCGATATTCGTTAATAACATTATTGATGTCTGCTTGGGTCATTGCTCTAGGTGTTTGAGCTTGAATAAAATCAGGGGAATCATTTTCATCGATGAAAACTTTCACACCCTGAGCTTGAATTGCTGAAGCTGAAATCGGCTGAAGCCCACCGGTATTACTTTGGTGTGATACTCGCCCAACATGCCAAAGCTGCGCAAACATAACACCGCCTGCATCATGCACTTGTTTTGTGACTTGTTTCCAGCCAGCAACTTGGGCGTCTGAATAGATCCCCGGTGTCCAAGCATATCCCTTACCGAGTTGCGATATTTGTGTCCCTTCACTGATAATTAAACCAGCGGTTGCACGCTGAGCGTAATAGGTTGCCATCAAATTGTTAGGGATATCCCCGGGTTGACTTGCCCGCGAGCGGGTCATAGGTGGCATCACGATACGATTGCTCAGTGTTTTACCTGCTAAGTTAATCGACTCAAATAAATCAGCCATTTGGCCTCCTCAACGTTTATTTTCACTATGAGAAGCTTAACGATTTAAAATATTTTCATTAACCGCAATAAATACAAAATATATTTGTAAAAAATGAAAAAACTATAACGTGAGCCTAGGCGCAATGTAGTCTAGAAATGCCGAAATCCGAGAGGATACACCACTATTTTGATAATACACTGCTTGTACTGCTTCTCTGCGATTTGGCGAAATAATTTGTTCGGTAAACACTTCAACAAGTCTTCCGGCTTTTATATCTTGCCTCACCATAAAGTTAGATAGCAGTGCAATGCCATGGCCTGCAATACACAATTGCCTCACGGTCTCACCGCTGGATGCGCTAATGGAAAACTTGAGTTGTTGCGGACTTTGTAAAGGCCAGACGTTGAGATGTGGGGCATCGGTAAAACCTATCAAGTTATGATGTGGAAGATCAATCCGTGATTCATTACCTACAAATTTACTTAAATAGTCAGGGCTGGCTACAAGATGAAGTTTACTGCGGCCTAGCAAACGCGCATGAAGATTAGAGTCAGCTAAGTCACCAATTCGTATTGCGATATCGGTTTTATGCTCTAGCAAATCGATGATGCTGTCATGACTCGTTATTTCCAAAGTAATATCGGGAAAGGCCTCATTAAAACCTTTTAATATAGGCGTAAGCTGATGAAAAACGAAAGGACTTGCAGCATCAACTCTTAATTTACCTGCCGGTGAAAATCGTAAAAGCCTTAACGCCTCTTCGCCTTGCTCTATGGTATTAAGTGCCTGCCGCGCATAGTGTAAAAATAGCTCTCCTTCTTCGGTTAACTCTATCCGTCGAGTCGTTCGATTGAATAGGGTTACAGACAGGGACTTTTCTAATCGAGTTACTGCTCTTGAGACCTTTGCAACTTGTTCGTCCATCAGATTTGCTGCAGCGGAAAAACTGCCAGTATCGACAACACAGATAAAAGCTTCAAGATCTTCGGTTTTTGAGCTGACGGTCATGCGTATTCCTTTTCATTTTCTACAAAAGTATTTTGTCATTTTCGCTATTTTTTGCAAATAAAAAAGCTTTCACACTTACACCAACTTATTGCTTATCACTTTAAAAGGGTTATTTATGCCGCTTGCATTACTGGCGCTGACATTAAGCGCATTTGCCATTGGTACCACCGAATTTGTCATTGTTGGTTTAGTACCGACCATTGCCTCCGACTTATCAGTTTCACTGCCAAGTGCAGGTTTACTGGTGAGCTTATATGCCATTGGCGTTGCCGTTGGTGCGCCCGTATTAACTGCACTGACAGGACGATGGAATAGGAAGTCTGTATTACTGAGTTTGATGGCACTCTTTGTTTTTGGCAATCTGCTTGCGTGGCAAGCGCCAAGTTATGAAAGCCTGATTTTGGCGAGGATCATGACAGGACTAGCTCATGGTGTATTCTTCTCGATTGGCTCTACGATTGCGACTAGCTTGGTCTCAAAAGACAAGGAGGCAAGTGCCATCGCCATTATGTTCAAGGGACTGACCGTTGCGCTCGTAACAGGTGTCCCCTTGGGTACTTGGATTGGCCAACAGTTTGGCTGGCGAGCCACTTTTCTAGTAGTTTCTGCTTTAGGTGTTATCGCTCTATTGGGAAGTGCATTATTAATTCCAAAGCACCTAAAGCAAAGCACATCTGCCAGTCTATCTGAGCAGGCAAAGGTATTATTGCGACCCAGATTACTGCTCATCTATCTTATGACCATACTCGGCTACGGTGGAACCTTTACGGCATTCACCTATCTTGCGCCAATTTTACAACAGGAAGCTGGTTTTAACGCCGCAACAGTCAGTATTATTATGCTGGTTTATGGTGTATCTGTTGCTGTTGGCAATATCTATGGCGGAAAATTAGCCGATAAAAAAGGGCCGATAAGCGCTCTGACCATCATCTTCGCGTTACTCTCGGTCATTTTGGCTGTGTTGACATTTACCATGCAGTCGAAAGTAGGCGTGGTGATCACAGTACTAGTGTGGGGAGCATTTGCTTTTGGAAATGTACCTGGTCTTCAGGTCTATGTTGTACAGCTAGCCGAAAAGTTTAGTCCAAAAGCGGTGGATGTCGCATCAGGGTTGAATATCGCTGCCTTCAACGTTGGAATTGCGCTCGGCTCTGCCTTAGGTGGTCAAATTGTTGAAAATATGTCGCTGAAGGACACCGCTTGGGTAGGGGCACTTATCAGCGCTGCAGCCTTATTAGCAACCCGTTTTAGTGGCTATCTCGATAACAGATCTTTATTGAAGGCTCAAGTTGTAGAGTAGGTGGTAGCTTATCATGGAGGCTTTTATTAAGAGATCGCCACCTGAAATGGCTCCTACGCAAGGTAATCTGATTTAGCGAATAATCAAGCCCCAACAAAGTAGGAGTAGGTTAATCCTGCGAGCTTTTGCTAACAGATCGCCACCTGAAGTGGCTCCTACGAAAAGGCGATCTGATTTAGTGAATAATTAAGCCTCAACAAAGTAGGAGCAGGTTAATCCTGCGAGCTTTTGCTAACAGATCGCCACGTGAAGTGGCTCCTAAGAAAGGAAATCTGATTTAGCGAATAATCAAGCCCCAACAAAGTAGGAGTAGGTTAATCCTGCGAGCTTTTGCTAACAGATCGCCACGTGAAGTGGCTCCTACGAAAAGGCGATCTGATTTAGTGAATAATTATGCCTCAACAAAGTAGGAGCAGGTTAATCCTGCGAGCTTTTGCTAACAGATCGCCACCTGAAATGGCTCCTACGCAAGGTAATCTGATTTAGCGAATAATCAAGCCCCAACAAAGTAGGAGTAGGTTAATCCTGCGAGCTTTTGCTAACAGATCGCCACGTGAAGTGGCTCCTACGCAAGGAAATCTGACCTACCAAATATTTAAGTCTCACCAAAGTAGGGGCAGGCTAATCCTACGAACTTTTGTTAACAGTTCGCCACGTTAAGTAGCTCCTACTAGGCTGTAAAGTGCGAGTACTACACTATTGTTTGGGGATCGCATTTCCTTTAAACGACACTCTGATATTCGTCACTTTACTTAAGTCATAAAGCTGTGGATTTTTCAGCTTAATTGACCAAGTGGTAAACGGAGTTGGTTTAAAGTAATTAATCGCATAATCGTTTGCGATTGCACCACTGGTGATTGGATCTATGCGCGTCGTTTCGCTATCTAACAGCTCGTAACTTACCAAACGGTATAACGACTCTGCACTAAATTGATAGGGTTGCCCTTTAAACCTATCTTGATATGAACCACTAGATCTTACTTCGATATCATAGCGCTGGTTCTCATTTAACCCCGAACCTTCTAGTACAACATTGACCTCGTCTAATCTAACTCGATCAAACTGGGAAAAATCAATATCTTCCAATGACAGCGTAAAACTCATTTCACCGTCTTGCGCAAAATCCAGCAATTGTTGCGGCGCATCTAACTCTTCTATGGTGAGCATAAAATCTTGAGGTCGAGGGTTAAAGCGTAATAATGACGCGGCCTCTTGCTCACGTAGCAAGGCTAAGTCAAGGCGGTATTCTTGATAACTTTGATTAAGGCTTGGTGTCACAATGGTGTCATCAAGAGACCAGTAGCTAAATGCCGCCTGATAGTTTGTTAATGCAACAAATATCGGACGTTTTAGATTATTCAAAGTCCGGAATAGCTGTTCCTCCATGCCCTGAATTTCATCTAGACTGTTTTGAGTGTTTTGTAAAAATGCATCTATACGATTGATTTGTTTAAGCTTTGCATCAGCGGTGATGCGCAAATCTATCTGTCTAGACTGCTCCTGGGCAATATCAATCTCTACAGCAACTATTGCCTTGCCATGATTAATCAACTTTTCGATAGCAACAAGGTAGTCGCTTGCACCATCAATATCTTCATCTATGGCTTTTTTCATTTGCGCCTTAGCGGTTATCAAAAATTCGTCCCAAATTCGATTTGCCTCTTCTTTGGTTGGAATGAGTGAGTTAAGGCGATTGAACTCTTGTGCAAGCTCACTGCTAGAAAACGGATCTGCAGTTTTTTGCGATAGCACGTTTAACTGGCCGCTAACCGTTTGCACTTTATCCATTAATGACGCGATATCATCAATTTTGGTTTTTAACTCATTGATCTCTTGGATTGTGGCGGGCAAGCTCGCGACCAAGTCTTTCAGACCGCTGGTGTCACCCCCAGCAGCACCCGCAAATGCAGTGCCTGCACTAATTACGGTTTCAAGTACTTTAAGCCCAATTTCAGTGATTTTATCTAGTTTGTAGTCCAAAATTCCTTGTTGAAACTCGACCCCTGAATAGAAGACATTATTTTCTTGTCCGCTGAATGATGCTTTTTGTTCATCAAGTGTCTTTACCAAGCTCGTCAGTTGCTCTACAGAGCGAGAGATAATTCGTTGCTCAGCAGATGCGACATCGAATAGGTTATTCTGCATCAAAGTGAGATCTTGGCGCTTGTTTTCTAAACTTCGGCCTTGTTGCTGAAAATTATTGTAGCTATCCTGATATGCTTCCATCGCTTCAATATATGCTTTAATCGTTAACTCATAAAAGTCGCGGGATAGGCTAGGTACATAGTTTTTGTTAAGTGTTGCGTACGACAAAAACTGTTTAAAATTAGCAAGCTGCAAGTAAAAATTCTTTGCTTGAACGGAAGATTCTCTAACATCATGAGATGCGTTTAAAATAGATTCAGGCCAGCTCAACATCTCAATACTCAACGCTGGATTTTGATCATAGATAGAAGCCGCCATATCGAATGACTTTTCAAATGCATCTAAAAAGTACTCTTTATGCACAGAGATAAGTGACGTTAACGCTGGCGAAATAGGCGTTGCGAACTTATTGCCTTGTATAACTTGATATAGCGTACCAAACGAGTCTGGAGCAATACTAAAGCGTTCAATTTCACCATCGCTTGGCGAATGAGCTGTGATTATATTGATATTAGCCTCAACTTTATCAGCCATAAATACCAATGTTGATGCTTGCGCATTTTGGGTGTCTAAATTGATACTCACCGTACCATTACCCATTATTTTACGTGCGACGATAAAAATTCGTTTGTTTGGCGCATCGAAAATCATGTTTCGGTCTATTTCTAGAGTGTCAGCAGCAATGACGATAGTATTATGATCTCTTGCACTGGTAAGCACGTCATTCAAATTGACATGTAAGGCCGAGACCAAATAATTTTGTGTGTCTATCTGTTGTTGATTTGAAGTCGTAACGCTCGGTAGGTTTTGACTTAGCTCAAGATTATATAGCTCGTTCCAAGTCGCAGCTTGGCTCGAAAAAGCGCAGCCAATCAATAGGCTGAGTAAAGTTGGTTTCATAGTAACTCCTTATGTACCTGAGCATATTTAGCTCAGGTACTGTGATATATTCCTTATAGCAATAAGGAAGGAATGCATGTTGTATTTGATTACTGCTCAGAGATAGGTAGATAAGCGTTTTGCAAAAATGCTCTCGCTTTGTCTGAAATGTCTTTCCACGAGTTTGTTGCGCTGCTTGCAAGCGGAGATGAAACAATACCAGCTACCACAACATTAGCATTTCGAAGTGCATTTTCACTGTCTAGTTGCTCTAAAACTTCTTTAAGTGACCGCATATCTCCTAGTAGAGACTGCCAATGCACTTGCACTAAGCGCACATTATCGATTGCTTTGAGGATCTTATCATTCATGCCATCTACTTGGCCTTTAGCAATCTCGTAAGATGCGGCCAGGCTCACTGAATGTGCTAGGTCTTTGTTTGAACTATCAATTTGTGCTTGAACCTTATCTATTTCATCTTTGAGTTCTTCGACTTGGCTGCCAAGCACAGAACCGCCGATTAACAACACTAAAGGTCCTCCAGCAGAGAGGCCTGCAACTATCTTCAACTTAGTGTCTTTTTCGTTGTTAAGACTGTTTAGGCGATTTTGCAAGGTACTAATTTTTTCGCGAATATTCGCAGGCTGATCTTTATTCAAGATATCAGCAAATGTACTCTCAAGCGTTTCCAATTCCCCTGTATGCGTAGTCAATCCCCCCTGAAAACTAATAAGTTCATTCACCACTTCTTCTGTTTTATTCAGGTTTGAATCAATAAAACTCATAAAGGTATTGAGAAATGAAATTGCGGCTTGGCGACTCTGCTCAGCAGCTTGCATATCCCCCGTAAGTGAAGCGTTATGTAAGTTGGTTAATTGGCTGATAAAAGGGTTAATTAATAGCGCATGAGTGTCTGAGTAGTTAGCAAGTTTTGTTGCTAAATCAATCACGTTAGGATAGATATTATGATTCCAGTTTTGACCAGATGCGTTGATTTCTCCAAACGTTTCCATTAACGCTTTATAGTGGTTATTCAAAGGCGTGTCGTCAGGGTAGCGCGTTGAACTTCTAAATGCAGACTCGTTGTTTGGTAACCCAACAGCAGCTTGAGCGAATACTTGAATTGTGTGCCATTGCTCTTGTGTTAATAGAAAATCATCTGAACCAACATCTACAAACAAAGGTGCACCTTCAATATCTCCTTGAAGTGTATCGTACATAATTGGTGAGATTTCTGGGACGTCGGTATTCGCAGTTGCGAGCTGACTAAGCCCAAATAATTGGAGTGACGTTACGATAGCAATTGCGCTTTTCTTTAACTTAATTGATTTCATCTTTCATATTCCTTAATCAATCGGTGTTCTAACTGTTAAGTTGCACTAGACCTTTACCGGTCTCCAAAGTGCAACTGAAGATAAAAGTGCATGTAGTTAATTTGTTAACCAAATGTACTTTTAATATTATTGATATAGGGATAATAAGAATGGAAGAATTTCTACACTTTCTAACAAATTGAGCGGTTTAGTTGCATTCCCAATAACACCAAACACCACGGTATACAATCTACAAAACAACAAATTAAGTAAATAAAAGTTAACAAAAGCAAGCTAAAACTTGGCCATCTAAAGCTTTAGATGTAGAGGAATTTGTTACAGACAGATAGTCAACAGTTTATTTTTACAGCCACTTTCGCTCAAAATTTAATCTTAATTAAACTGTTTCATAAAATCGAACTCAATGTTTCTACCGCTGTAAATGAGACGCACATTCTTTGTTGAGAAAATAAATTCAATCTATTGTCAGCCATCTGATCTTGTATAGAAAAATCAAAGTAACTGCCCGTTAGCGCAGCCACTTTAAGTTATCTAAATGACTTAAAAATTCAAACAAGGTTAAACCTAAAACGATTAAGAAAATTATCAATAACCACTTTTAGCTAGGTTGGGAAAGTGCCGCTGAATTTGGTATAGACCAAAAAGCACATTTCATTTATAACTATTAAAAATACATGTTTAATTTATGTAATATTTATGTAATTTTACTTAAGTGTGGCGGTCTTTATCTTATAAAGTAACGTGAAAAGAGAAGTTAAAATGAACAAACTAAGAAGAATGATGATATTTAAGGGGGTGGTAGAGTCAGGATCACTGACCAAAGCCGCGGAGAAGTTATCTTTGTCCAAATCAGTGATCAGCCAACATCTCAAGAAACTAGAAGAAGAAATAGGAACACCACTACTATATAGAAACACACGAAGCCAATCATTGACCAACGTTGGTAAAGACTTCTATGCATACTGCCTTGAAATCAGCCATTTATCAGAATTAGCTTGGGAAAAAGCAAGATCAAAGCAATTAGTACTCGCAGGGCAGTTAACAGTTACAACATCCTATGCTTTGATGCAAACCATCGTTGCACCTGCACTATGTAAGCTGATTAAGACACACCCTAAAATCCGCCTGAATTTAATTAATGAAGATCGCCCTCTCAATCTAGTGGAGCGGGGGATAGATCTTGCTGTTAGAGTGGGAAAAAGCGCAGATGTGGAGCAATCACAGCAATATATTGGTTCATTTAGAGACGTGCTGTATAAAGCAAAGGACAGTGAATTTAACGACACAACCGCTCCTTACATTGCAAACTCTTGGGAAGGCAAAGTCACAAATTATGAATTTATCCATACAACACAAAATATCGTTAAACCACTTTCATTCAAAGCACATCACAAAACCAACTCAGTTAGCGATACAATAGGGCTCATTGAAAGCGGTTTGGGTATTGGGTTAGTGCCAGAAATCATCGCATTTAATAATCATAACCTAGAGCGTGTAGATCCCGAATTCGAGCTGGAAAAAGTGGAAGTATTTTGCATTCATAAAGGTAGTACTGATGTACCCGCGACGATACGAATTGCGCAAAGTGCTATTAAAAGCTATATGGATGCTCATCAATTTGTATTGAAAAATGCTGCGATGCACTATTGAGCGCAAGATGGAATGTTGTCCTCATTTGCGTTACTAAGAATCTACGTTATGCTTGCAGTAGTTTAAGAAAATTAATTCACTCTAAACATGAAGTTAAAGGAAAATCTATTCTCCCATTGTACCTTGGTATTTGGGCTAATATTATTTGCGATAGTGAGTCAAAGTACTCAAGCGAAAATAACCATCGCGGTTGTAGGCAAAACTAAAAATGACACCTTTTATGAACAATCGTATAAAGGGTGTGTAGACTTTGCAAAACAACATCCAAATGTAGAATGTATCTACGATGGTGCAGACGACTATCAAGATTTTAGAACGCAAAGCCTTATCATCAACGAACTATTGAATAAAAAGGTAGACGGTTTATTAATATCAACTACCGATTCAAACTATCTCGTGTCACGTTCACTCAAAAAGGCGAAGCAATTGAAGTCCCGGTGATCACTTTTGACTCTGACCTTTTAATAGAGCATAAAGATTACCGTCTCGCCTATGTAGGAACCGATAACTTTGCATTTGGTGTTGCCCTAGGAGAAGCTGCCAAACCTTATAAAACGGCTGCGCTTCAATCGTTTTGTATTCAAACAGGTCATCACTCAACACCTAATTTAGATAAAAGAATTAATGGCGTTAGATATGCACTTGCTACACATACAACAGACAACCTTTCAACAACAGGAAATGATCTCAAGCAGGGATGGCAAGAGTACGAACGATGCCCACTTTACACAATGGGTAAACGCGAAGATGCGATAAGCCAACTATTGACCTTGCTAAGTTATGAAAATCCCCCGATTTTTATTGCTGTAGCAGGCTTCGCCCAATTTCACTCTAATTATATTGAACGCGTCTTACCCTACAAAGAGAAGATCACGAATCACGATGCTGTGATCATTTCCGCAGATACAGAAGAGATACAACTTAAAGCTTTGGGAAAGGGGCTTTCAACAATCAATATTGGCCAAAACCCCTATGAAATGGGCCGAAAAGGAGCGGAATTGCTTTATAATACGATAGCGCTTGGCCAGGCGCCCTCCAAGGATAACTACTACTTAGACTTTCATTACTGCAATCAAACAAACATTCTTAGATGTACCGTTAACCACTAGCTTTAATGACCTTGCTATACGTAACCTAAGCTTCAGTCAATATAACGGATAGGTTTCAACATCTATTTTTCACGCCACAAAAACAATACTAAAGTACCAATTTAAAAACCTATTTAGAGACGTAAAACATCATAAAATCTGGTTTTTCGGTTATTCATTGACCGCAAACTTAAAAAATACGACAATGGTATTATATTAAGTGATGTTAATGTAAACAAAAAATTTACATTAGCTCTATTTTATTGGAGTGGCTATGAAACTTAACTTTGCAACCTTAGCGTTAATGTCAGTTGTTGGTACAGCAAGTGCAGCCGACAATTTAGTCGTTAACGGCTCGTTTGAAACATCAGGCAATATTTCTGGTGATTGGGCGTTATTTGACAATCTCCAAGGTTGGAGCAGAGAAGGTGCCAAATTCGAAATTCAAAAACAAAGCCTTGGTATTGTCGTACCTCAAGACGGCAATCAATACCTAGAGCTTGACTCGACGGCAAATTATACAATCTACCAGAATATCCCAACCACGATTGGTAAAAAGTATAAAGTGAGTTTTTATTACTCTCCTCGAGTGGTAAACAATGATTCAACTAATCGCGCACGTGCATGGTTTGGCGATAATACACTAGTAACGATGAATGCAACGACCCGTGGCTGGACAAAGTACGAGTATACGGTTGAAGCGACAGGTAGTTCGACACAGTTACGTTTTCAGGGTTTAGGTACTTCTGACTCATATGGTGCGTTATTAGACAACGTCGTCGTAACAGAAGAAGAGGAAGTTATACCTCCAGAGCCGCCAGTAACCTGTAACGTAGGCGTGTATGGCATCAATAACTTTGGTGAAGACAGCAATAGCTATGTTTATAAATTCGACATAGTTAATGGTACCTATGCATACGTTGACGGCATCGCTAACACAGCCTCAAATATTGCTGCGCACAATGGCGCACTTTACTTTATGGAACAAAACGACAGTGCAACTAAGGCGTCATCACTTTGGAAAGTTTCACTAGATAGTGCAGAGCAGACGCTAGCTGCTAATGCGGTTTCATGGCCATTATACCGTTCAGCAGTAACGCCAGACGGTACTAAATTACTCGCAAGCAGCAAAACTTATCTTTATGAGTTTGACATGCAAACAGGCGCAAAAACAGTGCTTGGTAAACTAAGCTATGCAGGTGATGACTTCTCACATGGTGATATTGCATATTCAGCAGATACTAACGTGATTTACGTACTAACAGGTAAAGCACTTTACACGCTAGATAAGGGTGACATGACTTTAGATCTTGTTGGCGAGCATGGCGTAAATTGGGCATCAGGTTTAGCAGTAAGCTCTGACGGCACTTTATACGTGTCTGGTCGTAATTCAGGTGAAGATGCGAAGATCTACACACTAGATCCAAATACGGCACAAGCGACCTTTATTATGGATGGCCCAGAGCACATCAACGATTTAACGTATGTAGCGAATTACTGCGAATAGGTCTGTCTTATACAGCAATACACAAGGCGAGGGGTAACCCTCGCCTTTTTTTGTTTATAGCTAAAGTAACTGATTGTTTTATATTAGAAGCCTAACACCATTAATTTTGTAAAAGCCTTAGCGAAGATGCTTTGATATTTCCAAGAGATATAAAATTTATAAGATAAAAAGATACTGTTTGGGCGTCTAATCCTGCATTCTCTCTAAAACCTCTTTTTGAATTTCTTCTTTACTCGGCCTGCCAATTTCTAAAAGAGGAAACACAAAGTGAATAGCAGTTCCTTTTTTTGAGCTTTTAATACTCAACTTGGCTTTATAGCTTTTCGCAATTTGTTTTATGGTATAGATCCCTAATCCGAAATGAAGTCGTGAATACAGCGCCATTCCATTACCATTATCAGAAATCATGACATGAATTTTATCTTGTTGTTTACTAATAGACAGGCTGAGTTGTGTTGCTTTTGAATGTTTAAGCGAATTATCAACACAATGGTAGGTTACGCTGTAAATGTCCTTTTCCAACTGTTTTTTAAGTTGTGTCTCACCAATGGAAATATTGAAATCGAGATCCATATCACTCATATATGAACAATGAGCCTGCAACATACTGATAGCAACGCTCAGTTTTTCTTTACCAAGTGCCGCATGACCTCTTGCCAATGGTTCGAGCTTCAAAAGTGCTTGGTCGAGTTTGTCTAAACCTTCTGAAATCGTAATATCATCACCGCTACACAACTTTTTAGCCTCGGCAACTTTAAGGACAGCATCACTCAAGTCTTCTTTTTGGTATTGGCGCTGATTATTCCTGAAAACTTTATGAAAACTCTGCACCCAAATATATATATACACAGAAATCGCTATCACTAGGATGAAGACCAAGGCAGCATACACTGAAATAGCTAAAGGTGTTGAATACCACGGCGCAGCCACGTTAAAAGTCAATGACGTAACGTTACTGTAGCGTCCCTTATTCTCAACCCTAAATAAAATATCGTATCCTCCTGGTTTTAGGTTGCTAAGTTGCATTCCCGCAGCTAACAATTTTTGCCATCCAGTATCGTTTATGTTTGCTTCAAACGAGTTGACATGCTGATCTACAAAATTGTAGTCACTAATCGTTATTTCAATAGCTGGATGCTGACTAACCAGTTCAGTAAACTCCAAATAGGTTTTACCATCCAGAGTGACACTTGTTACCTTTGGCGCATAAAGATCGACAGAAGGAGCCGTTGTGAGCTCAAATATAAAGTCTGAACTGGCAGCATAAAGTTTGTCGCCCAAAACCTTAAGGCTTCCGATAGTAAAAGAGTGTGCCTTTGTACCTGGTACCAATTTTGTGTGATCTGCACCTCTTTCTAAAATGTGGACACCATTGTTGGTCGCTAAATACAAATTATCATTAAACTCCACGAATTCCTTTACAAAACTTGGTGAGCTTAACTTTTGCCAAACTCCACTATTGGGTTTAAACCAGACGCCTTTTCCATAAGTCGCTGCAAATAGGCCTTCCTCTGTGACATAGCTATCAGTGACAACTACACCATCTTCAAATAGACTGCGCGTCCAGTCTTGTGTATCAACAACCAACAAACCTTGTTTGGTGCTTGCATAGATATAATTACCACTATGATTTATGTCTAAGACTTCTAGGCTTGGAAGCAATTGCCTGAGTTTTTTGTCTACTATTAATTCCAAGTTTGAGCTAACTTCGACAACTCCATAGCCATTTGTAGCGATATGCAACGTATTATCAATCACTGAGAAATTAAGCACATAATCATCATGAACTTTTGTTATTTTCTTACTCGCTAAATCGACGAAATAGGTGCCCATATCGGTTCCTATCGCAAGACCGCGATTGAAGAGTTGAAAAGCCGTAACCTCAAATGCTTGAGCTGATATTTGGCTATTTAACCAAGCTAATGGTTCAACACTATTTCTGCCAGTCTTTTGAAATATACCTTTGGTAGTACCAATCCACAATTCTCCTGCAACGCCTTCAAGTACATTATATTTAGACCCTAAAGACAACTCTGAAGACTTTAGACCAACTTCGATAGGCTCGAATGTGTTTAGGCCTAAACCCCAGACCCTATTTTTGCCATCCACATGTAGTTTGCTGTAGTTCTTTTTCTTGGTGTTAATACCTGTTCTTGTAATATTTAGGTCTGTGAGCGTGACTTCATTAACACTTTCGTTATCTGTAAAATAGATAAAATAGGGGGCAGCAAATACGATATTATCAGCATTGTCTATTTCCATATTAGAGATAAGCTGCTGCTGTAGGGTAGAGTAGTAACTCATCCTATTATTAACAAAATAAACAACGCCATGCGGTGTTGCCGCTAAATTGCCATTATCAATGCTTAGTGCTTCAACGGTTTTTATTACGCCATCTTGTATTAAAAAAACACCTTCTGTTGTCATCAAATAGGCTAAATTTGCAAACGCGTCAATGTCTAAAACTCTGCTTGAGCTACTGTATATTGTGCTGACTACTCCTGACTCAATATCAATCCTTTTAACATCATATCTTCCTAGAGTGAAAAGCGAAGAGTTTGTTAACGCTAGTTTTGTCGCCTCCACAGAAGCTATTTTTTTCGATTCTAGACTCGTTAGATTCGTGATCCAAACGTCACCATTAGAATACAAAGAAAACAATGTTTTATGTTGCAGTTTGATATCACGAACCAAGCCTCTGGGTAATCCAGCAGCTTTGCTTAAAGGAAGAAAATGACGGCCATCGTATCTATATACCCCATTGTGTGAGGACAAATAAAAGTTGTCGTTTGAGTCATGAACGACACCATTTAAATGTTCAAATTGGAACGCTTGTAACTGCAACGAAAAAGCAGCTAGGAATAAAAGTACGAAGAAACGCATGAGACAATCCATTAATTAAATGCGGCCAACCACAAGAGCTGGCCTTACTTCCTAGTTGACCTCGTATGCATTGTGATCTCTTACGCCACAACCCGCTACGACAACAGGCAAATCGACTTTAGTATCATCAACTACCGTTTCATCAACCATATTACGCTTCATTGTAACACTCTTTAAGCTTTTGTTAAGTTTTTGATTGCCAATTTGTGACTTTGTCCAATTAAATTGTTTTTCGCGCTCTGCTAGCACAAACAAATAGGTGGGTTTACGAGGATCAGTTTCATTCTTTTTGTTATTCCAAGAATGCATTACTGCTTCGCCAGCTTCAACACCATATAAATGTGTGTAAGCAGCCGCTAATAACTGAGCGCCAGAATCACTCATCACCATCAGCGCCGTATTCTTATAGTCGCTACCACAATCGAATGACACGTCTACATTTAACGTAGAACCATCAGGCAACAGCAGATCTGCATTCATCCTAGAAACTCGAGCACGATCCTCTAGTGGAGTTAGGGCGTTAGCCGCACTAATACAAAACATAGTTGCAGCGATTGGAAGTAGTATCTTTTTAAACATAGAGATTTCCTTTTAGTCATAAAATATGCGTTCCTTCATCAACAGTTCCAACCATTACGTCATTGAGTTATATCTAGGTACTTTCTCCTACAATAATGGTAAGGATTGTTTATGTCTTAGAAGGCCACGCTCAGGTGAACAGATCTTGCCTTAAAACACAATTTTGCAAGACCGCATCAACCATCTTATTTGCAGCTAAAATATCTTCAACTACAAAAATACTGTGAGCTCAATATTTAGAGATCTTCTCTTTACTATTGTTGACTTGTAGAACACTAACTGTAAATACTTAGTTAAGAAATAATTCTTTATTTTATAATATCTATCCAAAGTAAACGATGCCTTTTGCTATTAATTATTACGACGACTAAAAAAGTTACTTGCTATTATGGAGATATAACATTAGCGGTGATCTGAACAACTGCATGATTGGTGATATTAACACCCAAGCTTCTGCTGTAATGCGACGTAGAAATTAGAATAGGGGGCCTGAATATTTGAAAAATAAAGAAAAACCTACAGGATGAGGAATTTTAGCCCCTATAATTTAACATAACGTAAAGCAGGGGAATAACGTTCCTCCACAACCCGCAAGGGTAGTGGAAATCTTAATTTTTGCTGGGACAGAATGTCCCGATAATTTGACCTTATGCAACTTGCGAACGCCAAATTTTTTCCATCTTTTCATCACCTCTCTTTTTTGCTTTTTCAGCCTCTAAAAAAGCCATAGTTTCCAATGGTTTAGGGTGTTCAGCAATGACAAGTAATTGTAGAGCGCTATAGTCTGCAAAATCACCTTCTCCGTTTCTAATGCGGCTAATCGCCTGTTTTGAGATACCTGTGAGTTTGCTGACCATGTAGTCAGACTCAATATCTGCAACCTTTTTGAACCAATCTAGTAGCTCAATCGAACTGGTTATTTTCATAAGTTATCTATAAGAATTTGCTGCGCTCTAATGTGAATGATAGTCCCACTGAGTTGACTTTGCACTAGTCACAGTGTGTTGACGCAGTCATGTTGCTGTGACTAATATCCGCTCCAAAGCCTATAAAATCTAGTAAGCAAGGTACGGTCGTGTTAGTAGAGCATAAACTTTCAGTGTACGAAAAAACATTCCCCGCACAATCAGCGGTAAATGCCGTTGCGCTAATCACACCCGATACTAGTGCCAAAGCTATTGTTGCTCGCGCTAAGCTGCCGAACAAACAGCGTTTATTAGAAGATAAACTCGATAGTCATCAATTGCGTTCTGAGATTTTGCACACCCATAGCAACTTGGCTGTCATGCTTGCCAATGGCTATTTGGTTATCGAAAAATTCTTTGGTTACGCTGAAGCGCGCAAACGCTTATTAGAGGCGGATAGGGTGCTTACTTTAGGGGGTATCAATCTCAGTGTTTCTGATGATGAGCTTTGCGAAATCGCAGAAGACAAAGCCCGCTTATTCGAATTGCGTTTGAAGTGCAGTGAACCCACTTACAAGCTCTATAAAAAGCTATGCGCCGACTTTCGTGTGTACTGCATTGAACCACCAACGTTTGATGATGATTACTTTACTTTATCACCTGCTGAGCGCTCAAAGTTTTCTCCTGCTTATCGCCAAGGTGTGATGAATCAATTGAACGGTGCGCTAAATCGCATGGCTTGCCCGCTTTGGTGGCGTCGTCGTTTACGTACCAAACAAGCGCTTGTCATCGAGCAATTAGCCCGTGATATGCGTACCGTACATAAAAAGTCTTCGCCTTATGTCAGTGAGTTTACTATTCGCAGCAAGCGCGAGCGCAACGCCAAATCAGACGCGATAATGAATGATTTGTATGTTGTGCCAAATGACGCGAGTCCCTTTGATGAATTCGAATCATTGAAAGACGTTGCAGCAAAAAGTTCTACCTCTGGTAAGCAGCTGGCCGCTGAACTCATGGTGCGCATTCGTGGCTTTGAAGAGTGTTCAAAAACACTCGGCCACCGTGGAGAGTTTTATACCATCACCGCACCTAGCCGTTTTCACTCAGTACACGCCAGCGGCATTCCTAACCGCAAATATAACGGCTCAACACCGAACGATGCGCAGGACTATTTCAATGACTTGTGGAAACGTGCAAGGGCATTGTTCGCCAAGGCTGATATTCGCCCTTACGGTTTCCGTGTGGTAGAGCCTCATCATGACGGCTGTCCACACTGGCACATGCTGCTATTTATGGAAAAAGGCCAAGCGATTAAAGCCCGTAAAATCCTAAAAGCTTTGGCGCTTCAAGACACCCCAAGTGAAGTCCGTACATCATCAACCCGTTTTAAGGCAATCAGCATCGACCCGAAAAAGGGCAGTGCTGCGGGGTATATCGCCAAATACATCACCAAAGCTGTTAACGGTGAACACATCAATCAAGTGACTTGCTCTGAAGCGGGAAAAATCTCAATCGCTCCCGCTGATGCAGCCGAACGCGCATCCACATGGGCGAGTACTTTTAATATCAGACGTTTTCAGCAAATTGGTGGCCCAAGTGTGACCACATGGCGCGAACTTAGACGCCTTGGCATGGGTGAAAGCGGCAAATGTGAGGTTGCAAACTCTATGAACACAAACTTAGACACGGTTTCCCGTTACGCCCTTGAGAAAGTGAGAGCTGCGGCCGACGCTTCCGATTGGGCGGCTTTTTGTCTTGCCATGGGTGGTGTGCAGGTTAAACGTAAAGACCAAGCCGTGCGCATTCACTATCAAATCCCTGACATCGTTGACCAAATCACAGGGGAAATCAGCCGCAGTGAATCTAATAGCCCGTACTTCACCACCAAATATGGCGATATGCCAGCCAAGCGTATTTTAGGCGTTGCGTGGGATTCGGTTGTGGTCATTACCCGTCGCGGTACGAATCAAGTACTAACCGAAAAAGACATTCAATCACAGCGCAAGATAATGCTCGGGGTGTCCGAATCTATCCAGAACTGGGTAGATGATGGCCGTTTTGAACAACCAAGCGTAGAAGAAATGCAGTTCCTAGAGTCCTGCGCAATCGAAGACTATCAGAACATGTGTTTGTTTATGGATTACGAGGCACTTTCTGTAGTCAGTAGCGACGAAGTCGCCTTGGACTTGTGTCATTAACTGTAACCCTAAGGAATTCACATGCAACACAGCAGATTAAACGACCTACTACGGTCACAACATCAACTTATTGAAGACTATTCAAAGGAGCAATAACCATGGCCAGTATTGAAGGTGCAATCACAGACTTACAACGTGTTAACCGTACGGACGACAAAGGCGCACCCTTGCCTGAAACCGCTGAATTTAAATTTCACACTAAAAGCCCCGCGAGCATTTGGACGGTAAAGGTGACTAACGACCAAATGGCTAACGGCACATTTTCGCAGCTAGAAAAACTCCAATCAGATCCGAATGGGTGGGGCTTAAAACCTGTGCTACTCAACCTTGAATATTACGAAGGCGCAAACGTAGCACGCCAAATGGAATGGAAAGGCTTCCGCTTGAACTCTATCGCAACACAGCAAGCGAAGTAAGGAATTAACATGCAATGCGTCACTATCACCGAGTCAGGGCAACTCATCGCTACCACACAACCCGCGTGCGAATACGTGTTACTGACTCAAGCGCAGCTGACGCATTTGCAGTTTGACGGATTGGTGAACACGCTCAACGAGCTGTTTGCCTTTGATACACCCATGTTTGGGTTAATTAACGCGGCAGCATTAACCGCATTTTTCGTTGGCCATAGTATCGGGCGTATCGTTCGAACCATAGGCAAATCATAAAACACACACTCAATGTTAAATAAGGAAAATCACTATGAAATTAGTATCTAAAATCGCACTTGGCGCAACGGCTGTTATGGGTTCAATGGCTGCATCTGCAAATGAAGATGTAACCACGGCGCTTACTACTGCCATCTCTACAGGCCAAACCAACTATACGCTCGTTGTAGTAGGTCTATTGAGCTTAGCCGCCATTGGTTTCGGTGTTGGCTTTATCGTTAGCAAATTATCTCGTTAATGGTCACCACTGTTTTACTCGGTACGTTCCTCGTGTGGGTCTTCGTTGAAGGCTTCACAAGCGGGGTTCGTACCTCCTAAACCAAAGGCGTTAATATGCGAATTATCCTATTGATGGCGCTTTTTAGCGCCTTTTTTGTCACTCAAGCTTTTGCCGTTACCCAAGGGCAGATTGACCGCAAGCGCTCCCCATTCAATGACGACTTTTATAAGTGCCGCTTGATGAGCGTAAACGGTGGCGTAGAGGACAGGGTTGATGTAAAGAAAATCAGTGATTGCGTCAGCAAAAATATTGCTATCTATTCAGCGTATTTTATGAGCTTAGGTAGACCCGGACTATCGGATTGCGGAACGTTATGGTCTCAAGAAGGGGCTATCGCCAAAAGACTGTGCTACACATTAAATGGTATCGATAGAGAAGAAAACATGATTGTTCGATACACTGGCCCACATTTCACAAAAACATGTACTGGCCCAACTATCCCCGACGGTTGGTCGCCTTGGTATGATGAACTTGGTGTGATGTGGTGCATTCCACCTGCTAATGATAACTGTCCAGCCCCAAGCGATGATGATTCATTTACGTTTGGTTTTGGTGAGCAGCGAACAGTCTGCTATGACAACCCTGATGGAACACAATGCCGTATCGAGACTGATGCAACAGGGAGCTACTATCATCCAGCTCATTATGGAAGCGCTGAGCCTGTTCCATGCCAAGACCCACCACCGCCAACTGACTGTGACCCAAGCGACCCGAACTGTAATACAGAGCCGCCTGATTGCGACCCAAACGACCCTAACTGTGACAACACAGACCCACCGCCTCCGACGGACTGTGAACCTAACGACCCGAATTGTGATAACACAGACCCACCACCGCCAACGGATTGTCAACCGAATGACCCGAATTGTGATGATGGGCCAATTACTGACCCACCTGATTGTGAGCCAGATGACCCCAATTGTGACGATGGGCCAATTACTGACCCACCTGATTGTGAGCCGGATGACCCCAATTGTGACGATGGGCCACCCACTGACTGTGAGCCAGATGACCCAAATTGTGATGATGGACCACCGACGGACTGCGAACCCGACGACCCAGATTGTAAGCCGTGTGTTGGGCTTGATTGCGGCAAGCTCACACAAGAGGGGAAGCAAGGGGGGCTAAACGACTTATTCAAAACAGAAGAGATTGAAGAGTTGAAAAAGCAAATTGAAGAGCAGCTCGAAGCCAATACTGATCAGCTCGACCGCATTGAATTTGAATTAACACAGATAGTCAGCTTTTCAGGGTCGCTTGCCAGTGGGTACGAATCGAGAAGCTTAGATTTATATGGCAACCAGATTGATATATCTGTTGCGCGCTTTTCTAGCTTCTATCAGATGCTAGCAGCGCCATTAATGTTAGTCGCAGTTATCTCTGCCTTGTTTATTTTATTGAGGGAACGTAATGAATAAATCAAACGCATTACTACTAATTATGATGTTGCTCTTTATCCCCACAATAGCCATTGCAAAAGACTATGAGGGAACAAAAGGGATGTTAGATTTTATCAATGATTTCATCACTGATATTTGGGACTTATGGGACAGTGATATCCCGAATTTTATCACCCGATTTTTTGCTTGGTTTGTCGAGTATGCCACGCTCCTAAAACTCAAGATTGAGCTAGAGACGATTAAGTTCGCATGGCAGGTTTCGAAGAACATCATAGACAACTTCCAGATTGGCTCACGCTTAGCCAGTGCTGCCAGCGCACTACCAAGGGATGTCCAAGCCGCATTGGTTGATATGCGCGCCTTTGATGCCCTGAATGTGGTTATTCAAGCGCTTGTAACTCGATATGTGATGAGGTTCTTATAATGGCAACGTCAATATTTCATGGTGCGCCTGGTTCTTTCAAATCCGCCTCAGCGGTGTGGTTCGAATTACTGCCAGCGCTGAGAGCAGGGCGCTTAGTTGTCACCAATATTGAGGGCATTAAGCCAATCGAAGACATCGAGCAGGAACTCAATGAAACCTTTCCAGAAACCGCCAAACTATGGCGCATGTCGAGCCAAAGTGACACAGGGCATAAGCTTTGGCGAAATTGGTATCATTGGGTGCCATGTGGCGCTCTCATCATCATGGATGAAGTCCAAGACATTTACCTAACGGAAACCACGCAATTCAAACCTGAGTCGTGCGACTATCAGCCCGTTCAAAACTACCAAGAAGTGCTACCCGAAGACTGGTATCAATATCACTTAGACACCCTAGAGACCTATAAGCCCGCAGACCTAACCAGTGGTGATGTCGATGATTTAGGTATCGAGATATTTAACGAACACGGACATATTATCTACCCCAAAACGCTGAAAGAGGCGTACATGCGCCACCGAAAATACAACTGGGACATTATCTGCTGCACGCCTGATATTACGTCCGTGCATAAATACATTCGCAATGTGAGCCAATACGCCTACGCGCACAAATACTTTGACGGCCTAGCCAAAATTCCTTATTTCTATCGGAGACCACGAATCCATGAACATAATCCAAAATTGGATGGCAAAACGCCAAACAAAGCCGACCCAAAAAATGGCGCAAAATCCCCGTCCAAGTGCACGACCTCTACAAATCCACAGCGACCAAATCTATTACAAGTGCCACAGGAAAGAATTTCCTTCTCAGTCCTATGTTTGCCTTTCCGGTGGTTGTGGTCACTCTTTGTCTTGGTTACTTCGGCCTATATTTCGGTGGTGCTTTTGATGTTGAGGAAAACCCGCAAGCAGCGCCAGTTCCTTTGGAAAGTCATCAAGCGGATAGCGCTCCTGTTCCTGATAATGACGCTGTTCAGACTCCTGCTGCTCCAACTATTCATATAGGTTTGCCATACGATGCCAAGCGCGCATACATCAGCGCCATTATCACCACGGTTGATGGTGAGCGGGTAGAAAAAGAGGTGGTTATCGAGTTCAAAACACAAGACGGGACAGTCTCGGCCAACTCCAAAGATATGACCCGAATGGGGTATTCGGTTGTTGTCTTTAACTCGTGTTTAGCACGTATCGAGTACCAAGGCTTTCAGTATCATGCTATCTGCAAACCAACGGACACACCGCCACCGATACCCGAACAGCAATACCAGCAACAAAACAAACAAGGACAGCAACAACCCATTAATTTAGCTGGATTTGGTGGCGACGCGCCAAGCGGAGCCTGAGCGCAGCGCGGCGACACCAAACACCAACATACACAACCTGCTTTGATTAAATATTAGGTATATATGACTTGTATTATTCAAATTTATCTCCATATCTCAATCAAGTTCATCAAAGAGGGTTAATACTAGTGAGACTTAATATTATGCGTAATAGCATTGAAACTTCAAATGTTCTATTGGTTTATTCAGTTAATACTGAAAATAATAATGAAAGAGATTCTAGAGGTGTTCGTGACGATATAAGAGAAAAGCTCAATTTTGACAGTTCTTATATAAATATTGACGGTGTAGACACTGCTTATGCCACCAAATATAGAATCGAAAGCGATGATTTTGAGAGCGAAATGAAAAAAGCGAAGACTTATTTCAAAAAGATGCTAGTTGATATTGCAAATAAGCGCGAATGTGAGATTAGAGCGGTAATATCCATAACTGAGCTAGGGCTTATCGAAATCAAGCACACTATTTCCTCTAATTGATGCTTCTATAAGTGGTTCGTTGAGCCACTTTACTATACCTATTCATAAAAGCTAAAAACTACTGGGATTATGGAAATGGTTGCTTCTTTGAAGAAAGTCTATTTTGTTGATATATGAAGCGTCGTATTTTGCACCGCGAGGAGTTACTAATCTAGATTCACGATCAATAGAGAAGTCTTTCCATTCTTCACGAATGCACATAATTCCATCAATTCTTACTTTTAGTAAATCTACAGCACGAGGACATGGGTTATCTGTAGTGGTCAACTAATTTTGGCCACAGTTTTAGAATCTTGGTATCTAACCTCAGATTCATTTGGCGCTAAACCAGCATTATAATGATGAGGCCTAACGTTGTTATAATATCCGTTGATATAATCACTCACACCATATTTAGCATCTTTAAAGTTTTCGTATCCAACCTTTGGCATCCACTCCGTTTTAAAGCTTCTAAAAAATCGCTCCATTGGCGCATTATCCCAACAATTTCCGCGCCTGCTCATACTTTGTGTAATTTTATAGCGCCATAAACGTTGGCGGTACTTCAAGCTTGTATAATGGCTTCCTTGGTCTGAGTGAAACATCAATCCACTTGGTTTACCTCTGCTTTCATACGCGAGTTCAAGCGCTTTTAGCGTTAAGCTAGTATCTGGCGACAACGACATTGCCCAACCAACGACTTTACGTGCAAATAAATCAACAACGACCGCTAAATAGGCCCAGCGATTGCCTGTCCAAATATACGTCACATCACCGCACCACACCGTATTCGGCTCAACAACATCAAACTGCCTGTCTAGCAAATTTGGGATTTCAAGATGCTCATTACCACCCCTTTTATATTGATGTTGTGGTACTTGGCAGCTCTCTAGTTTTAGTTTAACCATTAGCTTAGCGGCGCGATAACGGCTTAATTCAAAATCGTTATTCGTTGCGATTGCTGCGATTGTCCGTGCCCCAGCTGAACCGCCGCTCATTGCATGTATGGCTTTAACTTCAGCTTCTAGCCTTATTTGCTCTGGTGTAGGCGTTGTATCCCGTATGGCCCAATATTTATAGCTGCTGCGATGCACATTGAATACGCTACACAACACGCTAATTGGGTAACGCTCTCGTTGATTTAATTTCTCAATTAACGAGAATTGTTCAGGGAGTCGGACATCAAGAGAGCGGTAGCCTTTTTTAATATATCCTTTTCTAATTCAATACGTTGGATTTGCTTTTTAAGTTCGCGGATTTCAATTTGTTCAGGTGTCATTGGTGACGCTGTGGGGGTCTGGCCATTCCGCTCTTGCTTCAATTGAGTTACCCACTTACTTACAGTTGATTTACCAACCCCCATAGCCTTAGCTGCATCTTCTTGTGTGTAGCCTTGGTCAACTACAAGTTGAGCTGTTTCTAATTTGATTGCCGCAGAATAGGTTGCGCGTTTTAATTTCGTCATTTTTTCACCCAAATTTGTATGCAAATAGCATAACATTTCTTTCTTAATGGGTGGCCAAATTAACTATGCCACTACAATCATCCTTAATCCAGCGATTTAAAGTTCTAGGTGTTACATGAAGATACTTTGAAGCTTCTTTCTTGTTTATATTTCCGAAATTCATAAATCCAGCTCTAAATAGTAAATCATTAAATGTCATCTTGGACTCCTTTGACGAAGTAGAGCGTCGGTCGTCCTGCGCGAAAGATACATCTTTTATATAAATTTTTTAGATTGGAAATTCGGTTATTAATCGAAAATACAGATTCTGAACCTAAATTAGGAAACTTAGTAAAATAGGGCTTACGAACTAAATTTCTATTCAAGCACCATAACAAGCCAAAATGTCTCATACTTACCTATTTAACATAACGTAAATTATAGGCTTGTTTATACAGTATTGCATAACAGGTATCTACATCACTATAATATGTCCAATACTAGACATTGTATATAGTCTAGTTTGTGTACATTCGCTCTAACTTATTGAAGTATAAGTGCATTAATACTCTTAGTTTTTTTACATACGTGTTAATGGCTGTGTACATAACTAAGTCTAACTGTACTTAAAAAGGAATTGGTGATAAAGGGTCGCTTTACACGTTGCTCTTCTTGTAGTTTGGTAAACTGGAAAATCCACATACAATGTGCCACTAGATTTGGCTGCGGCTCGGTAGGTTATTTTAATGTGGGGTGAGAATCAATCTTTCGAATATAGAAAAAAACCATATCAAACGGTCAAAGTAGGATTTCGTTTTGCTTATGCCGAAAGCTAGAAACAGCTAATAATCGTCTTTATAAGGGCAATAGCAGACCGTGATACTAACTCGTTTGTGCCCCATTCCAAGTTAGACAAAGAGCATTGACAACTTTCCCTAATAACAGATTATGAGTCTAGTTGTGAATTTGGGGTTATACAGACATGATTTATAATTTGTCGGATTCAGTCTGTGATAACAGTGTGTTAAATGACAGGTATCGGTATTTTCTGTACATATTATAAAGGCAATCTCTGCTGAAAAAACACTGTTAAGCAGCATATCAATATCGTGGGGTTATGATGGATTTATTTACACCTATAGCAGAGGATGAAAAGTTACATCCAATATTTAAAATGATTCTTCAGAAACAATATGGACCTGAACGAGAAGTTTTAAACTCATGGGCTAAAGGTTTTGAAGATAGAGATGGAAAGTTTGTGTATGAACTCCAGACTACTTTCGAATCATCTATGTGGGAATTATATCTTAACGCATTTTTAAATGAACTTGGTGCTAATACAGACTTTTCTAAGTATGCTCCAGATTTTGTAACTGAATTAGACAGGCCTATTGTACTAGAAGCAACAATTGCAGCACCACCCCAAGGCGGAGAAGCACCAGCAGGACATTCTCAAAAATTTGCGCCAACGGATTTTTCTACTTTCAATCAACAATCAGCAATTCGAATATCCAATAGCCTTTCATCCAAAATAAAAAAATATCGAACTAGTTACTCCAAACTGGAACATGTAAAAGGTAAACCCTATGTTATTGGTTTGGCATCCTTTGATCGTCCTTATTCACACTATGCTGTAAATAGAGCAATTGTCGCAGTCTTATATGGGCTATATGTTGATGAAGAAACAACGATTGCAACTGGTGCTAATGAATTAATTAAATATCCAGTCGATGCTGTGATAAAAAATGAAAATGCCACAATACCATTAGGTCTTTTCACCACGGATGAATTCAAAGATGTTAGCGCGGTAATTTATAGTTCTTTAGCTACTTGGGGTAAAATTCGTGCTTTGGCAGATAATCCAAGTGCTCAAACCATCTATCATACTAGTCATTTACCTGTTGATGGCAGTATCTTCCCAGAGATGCGTAATTCTATGAAATCAGATTATGTAGAAGATATTGCAGATGGATTACATATCTTACACAACCCATTTGCAGAGCATCCTTTGGATTTAAATACTTTTAATCATGAACGAGTAGCTCAATACTTTGTAGATCCTGAAACAGGAATGATGGATGTTATTGCACCGGACGATTTTCTTTTATTGAGGCAATTAATGAGTGCAGTCGTACGTGGCGACGCTAAACAAGAGTAAGTAGACAGAAAAATTAATTACTTAGGATCTTAATTTACTGCGGTTGCAAGCTAAAAGCAGCTAGGTAATTTGGTAAGAAAAAATGAATTTTAATCAAAGATTCGAATGTACAACTTGTGAAAGTTTGGTTGATTGTAGAATAGGAATGTCTAACAGAGATGTTCAACCAATAAGTGTAGTGGCATAGTTAATTTGGCCACCCATTAAGAAAGAAATGTTATGCTATTTGCATACAAATTTGGGTGAAAAAATGACGAAATTAAAACGCGCAACCTATTCTGCGGCAATCAAATTAGAAACAGCTCAACTTGTAGTTGACCAAGGCTACACACAAGAAGATGCAGCTAAGGCTATGGGGGTTGGTAAATCAACTGTAAGTAAGTGGGTAACTCAATTGAAGCAAGAGCGGAATGGCCAGACCCCCACAGCGTCACCAATGACACCTGAACAAATTGAAATCCGCGAACTTAAAAAGCAAATCCAACGCATTGAATTAGAAAAGGATATATTAAAAAAGGCTACCGCTCTCTTGATGTCCGACTCCCTGAACAATTCTCGTTAATTGAGAAATTAAATCAACGAGAGCGTTACCCAATTAGCGTGTTGTGTAGCGTATTCAATGTGCATCGCAGCAGCTATAAATATTGGGCCATACGGGATACAACGCCTACACCAGAGCAAATAAGGCTAGAAGCTGAAGTTAAAGCCATACATGCAATGAGCGGCGGTTCAGCTGGGGCACGGACAATCGCAGCAATCGCAACGAATAACGATTTTGAATTAAGCCGTTATCGCGCCGCTAAGCTAATGGTTAAACTAAAACTAGAGAGCTGCCAAGTACCACAACATCAATATAAAAGGGGTGGTAATGAGCATCTTGAAATCCCAAATTTGCTAGACAGGCAGTTTGATGTTGTTGAGCCGAATACGGTGTGGTGCGGTGATGTGACGTATATTTGGACAGGCAATCGCTGGGCCTATTTAGCGGTCGTTGTTGATTTATTTGCACGTAAAGTCGTTGGTTGGGCAATGTCGTTGTCGCCAGATACTAGCTTAACGCTAAAAGCGCTTGAACTCGCGTATGAAAGCAGAGGTAAACCAAGTGGATTGATGTTTCACTCAGACCAAGGAAGCCATTATACAAGCTTGAAGTACCGCCAACGTTTATGGCGCTATAAAATTACACAAAGTATGAGCAGGCGCGGAAATTGTTGGGATAATGCGCCAATGGAGCGATTTTTTAGAAGCTTTAAAACGGAGTGGATGCCAAAGGTTGGATACGAAAACTTTAAAGATGCTAAATATGGTGTGAGTGATTATATCAACGGATATTATAACAACGTTAGGCCTCATCATTATAATGCTGGTTTAGCGCCAAATGAATCTGAGGTTAGATACCAAGATTCTAAAACTGTGGCCAAAATTAGTTGACCACTACATTAGCATTTAGACCTGCATTGTTTCTGGACTTTGACTCCGATTACGATAAAGAGTTGGTGGCTTTTAGGGTGTCTACAGATGACTTTCAAAAGTACAAAGATCTATACAAAGATATTTCTGAAATTCTGTCTCGTCAGCTCATTCTGGTCGCAGGAATTAACAATGTTATTTATCGTAAAGATCATAATAAGTTTAAAGATGTTGGCAAGACAACGCCGAAGACGCTCAACCAATTTGCAGACCTACCGTATGGATTTAAAGTCACTCACTTAGACGAGTGTTGGTACAAAATTGGTGAAGGTGCAATTAATAACCAGCTCCGCAACTCAATTGCGCACGTCAAAGCGGAGTATGATGATACTTCTCAAGTTATTACTTACTCCCCTAAGAAAGAAGGTATAAAGCAAGAGAAAGCGGAGTCAATGTACTTCATTGATTTTATGAGAAAAATACTCATCTCATACCGTGAAATGCATCGACTGCATCAGTTAATTAAGTGCATGTTTAACTATGAGTATTTGATGCGTAAAAAAGCTGCTTAACAAAAGCTCAAGGCTTTAACATACTTTTTCTAATCGAATAGAAACGCTCTCTTGTAACACGATAACTTCATTTACATCTAGGCTGTATTTTGTTTTAGCATGGAGTGTTATGCTAAAGCGGACGCTTACAAACCTCTGAAATAGTTGGCCACTAATAACACTAATTGATTCTAATTGTGAAGGAGTGTTCGTTAAGGGTAGAAATCATCTCATCGTAGCACGCTATAAATTCATGTTGATCAATCTCCTCTATCCTTTGAATTCGCTCCTTTTTAGATGGTAACTTGTATAAAAGCTGATCAACCTTACTCCTAGTATAGTCCACGATAGACGGAGAGAGAATTTTTAGGGCTTCTACTAGTGAAGCTACCTGCTCTTTATACTCATCATTTGTAAACTGCACTATTTGCTTCTTGTACCCCGCTAAAAAGCGGAATATTTCACTTTCTAAAAATTCAGCTGAGTGTTTGTTTGACTGGACCGAAAGCACCAAGAAAGCCTTACCATTTGATTTGACTACTCTTGAGTCTACAAAATAGCCAATTCCTTGTTTAGATCGAATTGTTTGGTAAAACGCTTGGCTCATGAAACTATCCAACAGATACAAAAATCCAACATCTTCGGATAGGTCGATCCCAAAACTCACATAACCATCTTCATAGTCACTTATTATAACCTTGTTTCTGATTTTTTTCTGCAGCTTCTGCTTCTTAAAGATGTTGCTCGGTACCCAGCTTTTAATTTGAGTAAAAAGTCTTTTATGATCAAAGTGACCTGTAAAGACAGCGTCAATGCTTTGGGCTTGAAGAGTTTGGCGTTTCCATTTCTCAAAGTCACCCATTTCAATATCGTTTAAATATAAAAGCGCTTCTTTGTCTATTATGTAACCATTATTAATATTCGAGGAAACCGCTGTTCTGACTCGTCTTTGAAGCTGCCCTTGAAGGACACGATTTATGCTCGACTTTGACTCTTCCACAGCAATTGTGAAGTCACGCTTTGTTGTTTTTTCGGCAAACATTTCTTTAAATACGGCAGTTAAAATCATCTCAAATTCTTCAGGCTCGCCTGCAATAGACAAAACATAACCATTTTGCCCAGCCTCTATATTGAAGGAATACCCTGCTTGCTTCGCAAAATGTGTAAAATCAGATAATTGAAACCGCAATTCTCGTGAATGAATCAGTCTATTCACAAAATTCTGCATGTTCTTTGGTAAATTTGGCTGATTGATAAAAATCATCGCATAAGCACTTGGGTTAGCATAATGCGGCCTATTATCTATCCAAACATTAACTCCATCTTCTTTCAGCTGAATTAGCTCTTGATTTGTACTTGAGTTATGCTTCTGCTTGCGGTTCCCCAACACAATGAAAGGATTTCTTGAAGGGATCTGATAATGGCTGTTACTTGAATACTTTGCATTGTTGAGACTAATACTCCTTAACTTGTAAGGTAGGCGATAATAAGTCGGAATTATGGTCACGTTTTGTGTGTCAGAGTCAGCTTTAACAATTAGCATTTTATCTGGGCTAAGAAAATGAACAAAACTATCCAAACTTGCCTTATTTAAGCCTTCATCCGCAAATAATGTAGAGGGATCTATCCAAGCAGTGTTAGGCAATCTAAACATTCTCTCATTGATATCTGAGATCCAATCACCAGGTTCAGATTTAGCAGCTGCTAGTGACTCAATTTTACTTTTGTACTCTAACTCTCCGTAATACCTATTTGCTTCTTCGCTCAATGACAATGCGTCAATATAGGAGTGCAACTCAATAATGATTCGATTGATATGCTTTACGCCGAGAGGCGTAAGTTTAAAATACAGGTCCAAAATACCAAAATGAGAATCCCCTATCATATTTACATTTAGTGAAGTAATATACCCCATTTCAGATAGGCGATTATACAAAGAGCCTCTTGTTTCCGCTCCCAAATAGTTGAGTAAAAAGACAAGTGTGCCATCATCTTCACCATAATATTTCGAAGGGAACGGAAACATGATGTCTAAAGATTTGGCACTCCCATTGGACTTAATTTCTACAACGTTATTGCCGAGTTTCTGCCAAACCAACTGGTTCTCTTGGTGTTTATTTTCCTCACCTCGAGGGATTGCACTGAACTCTTTTACAGCGATTTTTTCAAGCTCCACCAAAGATAAATTCGAATACAGCACTACTTTGATATTGCTACCAACATAATGAGTCTCGTGAAACTTTCTTAGCTCGCCGTACAAAGAGTCACCAACAGAATCAAATATAAGCTTGTTTCCAACATCAAACTGTGAAGAAGGATGTCTCGGATGCATTTGCTCTCGGACGATCTCTAATGTTCCTCTCCACTCATCATTAATTTTTCCTTGAAACTCTGAATCAACTTCAAGAACCGCTTTTGAAATAATTTCACTATTTAATAAAGGGTTGGAGATAGCATCTGCCAATCTGTTCACGCCTTCACTGAAAGAAGAACTTAGCATTTGAAAGTGGTAACGCGTATTGTCCCCTCTGGTAGAGCCGTTAGACCAGCCTTGCTTGGATTTATAATATTTATTGTAACTACCAATCTCTTTGTAACTATTACTACCGAGTAAAACCGAGTGCTCGAGTAGATGGGCAAGTCCTTGAATATTTTTTGGATCGTCATATGAACCAGCCTTCACAATTAATGAGGCCGCTGATTTACTCGAGTTAGGAGAATGTAATAAAAGAACCTCAACTCCATTGCTTAACTCTATCAATTTCTCTTCGGTAAGTGCCAATCCATAATTGCTATTACAAAAGTACATGGTGATTGTAATCGCTAACTTAATAATGCTTTTCATACTCTCAGTTCCCTCTTATCAGCCATAACTTTACCTAGGTCAATGGCTCAATAAACTAATTTTATTTGGGCTATCTTATGGGCAAAAAACACATTTATTATCCTAGTGTTTATGTCGGTGCTTGCTTAAATGCAAGATTATCATCTGTTGTTTTACTTGTTTGAAGTAGCATATGCTCGAAACAGTATCTTAATACCCAAAAATTAAGACATACTTTAGATGGTTATTAAGCCTTTTTTTGTTAAAAAAATGGCGATATCTAGATGAAGTTGATTAGTTGTCAAGTGTAAACTATCCATTGATAATTCTTGCTCATCACTCACTTTAATTATTTCTTCTAACAAATTTTTTTTTATAGTATAGTTTCTTCCATCAACAGTCAGAATATTTACGCCTCCATATTGGTAAGCTTTGAAACGAATACTTCCTTTTAATTTATAGAAATGTGAGCTTCCAAAATAATCAAGGGCCGAAAATGCGCCTTGTGGCTTAACTACATTGCTGAAATTAATAATTGGCTTCAAAAAATTAGTAAGGCACACATCTACACTAGTTAGCTCTTTGTTAAAAAAGTTCTTGAAAGCCTCTTTGTTTATAGAGTGACTTAAATCATTTGAGAATTGATCACTTAAAAACCCAACCCACTGAAGTGGAAATAAAGTAACTGAAATGTGTATTGAAACTTTATCGGTTGAATTCCCACAGTGATATACACCTCTTGGTAAGTATAACTTTCGCCCTGATGTAAGGGTAACTTTTTCCGTATTTATAAAATCTTTTTTTTCATCAAAACTTTCTAGGAAAACCCGAAACTTTTCATCATTGGAAGTTATTTTTACCGGTCGTTTTTTAGATAAAATCCACTCTTTCTCCCCTTCTGTCTGCAAAATAAATACATCATGCATATCTAGATGCACTTTAAAACCCTGAGACTTAGGCGGCGTTACATATATATTTGCGTCCACTCTACAGTGGAAATATTTTGATAGATCGGAAACAAATTTTTTTAGTCTGGTATTTCTGATTTGTGCTCTTGGCAAGACAACGGTATAACCATCAGCAAATAACTCAAGTATTTGCTCTAGCGACTGCGGCTTTATTTGATATTCACGCTTAGAAGCGTTAACTACAATCACACCTGCATGCTTCCACGGCTCCTCAATCTCCCAAGCTCTAGATTTAAATAAGTAGTCCTCAAAATCACTAGAGCTAAAAAGGTCACATATATCATTATCCTCGTGAGTGAAATGATGAATTTCTTTCTCATATACCTTAAGCCAAAAGTCATCTTCATTGAGAAGCCCGAAAAATCCTTCTGAGTTCATCATTTTACTTTTCCGCAAAATGTAGCCACCCCTTACGGATTAACCATTCAACAAAGGCTAATTTAGACTTTTTGTCACCATGAACATCTGGGAGCTCATCGACTGTGAACGTATAATTTTCAGAAATGTAATAGAGATAATCTAGACTCTGAAGTGGCGCACGAAGCCTTCTACCACTAAAGCTGACCCAGCACTTGTCTTTATGGACATCTACGAATATTTCAGCCCCGCCCCTAATCTTTACCAAAGATTGGGTATTTAAATTCTTCAATCGTAAAATTGAATCTATTCCACCGCCAGGCTGCAATGAAATATCTCTTTCATAAAGAAACCTCCAAGTAGATTCAAAGTCGGCTAGTGAAATTGCCTTTTTAAGCATCTCGTTAATTTTGGCATGAGCAGTAGCACTAGATAAGTCTTCTAAAACCTCAAACGGTACAGTCTTCATCAACTCAGTATCTTTTAAAGATCCATCAAGAATTACTGCTCGCATTAAGCTTGCCCAAGTAACAGGGAAGATTGAGAAAGTTATGTGGATAGATGGTAACGAATTATTTGCCTCTGCGCTGTGAATAGTGCCACGAGGTACATAAAGGCACTGACCTGCATCCAGTTGAATAGAAACTGAGTTTTTAGTGTCTTTTTCCGCATCTATTTCGTAAAACTCATTTCTTAAATCATCGTTAATATGAGTTATTTGAAGCCGTTCATGCTCAGATAAAAACCACTCTTTACTACCCTCAGTCTGTAAAATGATTACATCATGAGTGTCATAATGAGCTTCAAATCCTTTATTTCCTGGAGGCGTCACGTAGATGTTTGCATTTACTCTGCAGAAAAACTGATTGCTCAATTCGGAGCAAACTTTCGCAATAACAGGCCACCTTTTGTGGACAGAGTTCAAAACAATAGTATGACCATCTGCGTATAATTCGAGCAGCTCTTCAAATGAAGAAATTTCTGGCTCAAAGCTTGTTCCAGGATATTTTACACAACGCAGTTCGTTACTTTTTGTTGCCCAAGGCCTAGCGACAAATAAATACTCCTCTAAATCATCGAAATCGAAGAAACCTTCGTATTCAGGTTTCTTTTGGTCAAAGTGATGCCAACGCTTTTCATAGAATTCATTATAAAATTCTTCAACACTAAACGGTGCCACTAGCTTTTCTAGCCCTTTCATTTTAATACTCCTTTATAATTCTTTGATTACTGCGAAGCCTTTTTTTATAAGCCATTGCGCAAACAAGAGCTTTTCTTCTTCAACTTTTAGGCCATCAATATCTTGAACTGTATACTTCTTTTTGTTTATAGTTTTTTTTGTTGCCTCAATAAAATGTGCAGGAACTTTGATTTTCCTTCCACCATAGCTAACCCAAGGGTCTATTTTGTCATCAAATATAAAAAATTTCGCATTTGGCTTCCTAGCAAGGGTTGTCTTTGCAGATATATTTTGGATTTGATTTACAGACTGGAAGCTTTTTCCCGGTGCTATTTCATTTTTTCTTTTAAATATTCTATCTTTGATACACTCTGCGTTTAATAGTGGTTTGTTGATAAAGATCTCCATTTTTTTCCGTACTCTTGGAGCGCTTAAATCGCACAAATCGTCAAAAGTAACATGACTTGATTCTCCATGATTCTTTTGAGTGCTAAGTTGAGGGACTGTTTCAATTAGGTTGTACCAAGTGGTAGGTAATATATTGAAAGTAATATGTATAGAGGGTCTATCACCAACAGCTTCACCTTTGTGGATGGTTCCTCTGGGCATATACAGAACTTGTCCTCTCTTCAATTCAAGAGTCTTTGTATTTACAAGATCTTTTTCAGGGTCAATAGTATAAAACTCTGGCCTAGTAATATCTTCTGTTAGAGTAAGGTGCACTTTGTCACACTTACTAACTACCCATTTTTTGGCACCTTCCGTCTGAAGAAGGAGTACATCATGCATATCGTAATGAGCGGTAAATCCCTTACTGTTAGGTGGTGTGAGATAAATATTTGCATTAGCCCTAACATCGAGCTGATCTGAAATAAGGCCGCATATCTCTGATAACCTAGGCCATCTGTAGTTTGCAAGTGGAAGAACTATAGTATGCCCAAGTGCATATAGCTCTAAAGCTTCTTCTACTGACGAAATGTTTGTATAGTGAGCCCCATTAGGATATTTGGCAGCAAGCATGCCAGATTGAGTCCATGCATCCCTCATTTCCCAGGGACGTGAAGAAAATAAATACGTCTCAAAGTCACCGAGAGTAAAAACATCTTGAAATGGGTTAACACCCTCGATATGTACCCATTGCCTTTCGTAAAAATTTTCAAAGAACTCTTTTGCATCTACTGGGGCGATTAGATCATCAAATCCCATAGACTCTATCTCCCTGAGTTAAAAAGAAAGAAATAACAGTGCTAGTTATTTCTTTCTTAAATGCTATAGATTATCCATCATTAGACATGAGAAAAAGAATCACCATTTCCGCTGCCATTTCTTTCATTGTTATTGTGTTCTGTATTCCTTTCAGTGTTAACACCCGCACCTGCAACTTGCGCTAATCGAAAATCATCAATGCTGAGCTCTTCAATTGTTTTGTCTACACTTTCTGGTTTCTTCCGTTTTATCGTTTTCATAAATGTTTCCTTTTACTATAAATTACATTTTTAACAAGTTATAGACAGTTACATAATACCTTGTAGTCGTCAACTACTTTTGACCACTATACCAATTTCATTTTTGGGATACAGTAGCATAAATACGATATTGCAACATGGACTGGTTTAATATAATAATGATATGTTACCAAGCGATTATAAAAATTTCTATTGGAAAGTGTCCTGTTTAACCTGAGTAATGTAAAGCTACTTGCTTTGGTCCACAAAACTAAGTAGTTTTGCCAACCCACTTACGAAACCCCTTGGGAAAATTTCGGTATCAAACTCTAGTTCTTTTACTTGACCTGCCCTAGTAAATTGCCAATTGTTATCTTCACAACAACGTTCAGAAATAGCATAGCGTAAAGCACTTTCTTCAGGCTGAGTTAATTCAGAAGATTTTTCATCGCTAAATAAAACATGTTCAATAGAGTTATCGTCGTTAAATGCTTTATGTCTTTTATCAATCACGATATTAGCTTGGCTTTTTAGTATTTTTAGCTCTTGCCTAAATCTATTTCTTTCAGCCAATACCTGACCGAATGGAACTCTTAAAGCGGGGTCTCTCAATTTTTCTAATAGCTCGTAATCGGTGGGTAGAGAAGTATGATTAATAGCATTTTTGGGGGGCCTGTTATGTGGGGCATTTGTTGCCCATGCATCTATCAGCTCACGATAATGTTTGTTCCGCGTCGCCCGAATGGTCTCATAGCTCGGACCACCTTTTATTTGGGAAAGCTTTCCTATGTTGGTAATAGAGTAGTTTGGTTGTTCTGAATGAGAATAGCCTTCCAGTATTTGATTCAAAGTATCCAAACTTTTCTTCGTTCTGATAGACTTTCCTTCCTTTAGCATTGTTAGTAATCTGGCTATGTCAGTCATACGATTGACTCCCTACGAAATGTCTTTAAAGCTGATTGAAGCGTGATTATAAATTTTAATACCACGTTTAAGCAACTTCGCATCTAGTAAATACCGCTCAGCTTCCAGATAATCAGCAACTATTTTAAAACCTGCGACTTTGTCATTTGGGACTAAAGCTTTCGCCATTTCGCGCATTAAGGCATTCCCTACTAACAGCTGCTGCTTTTCATCCATTTCCAAAAACACTGGCATTGAACCACTTTTTACAAGTGCCTTACAAAGTGACATTGAGCGTTTTTGAAGTACAGGAGTCTTGGATAAAGTATCTCTTAAGTCGGGATAAAATTCAGCATCTTCACATAAAAGTGACAATTGAAATAGCTCTGAATTTGTTTCAATAAATTTAAGCCTAGGGATAATGTCACTTTTATCTCCTACAGCAACAATTTTACCTTTGTGGTCCCCAAAAGCTCTTTTTTCTTCTATTTCCATAATTCGCTTGATTAGATTAAAACAAGCTATCCAGTCCTTCGTAAATTCATCTGATTCAACTTTTTGTTTCTCATACCTTCTCTGTAACTCCTTAAATTTTTCAATTTTTAGGAAAGGTTTATCCTCTAGCTCTGCAAAGTACCGTTCATCTTTCAAATCTTCAAGCTCTATTTCTATTTGAGCAGCTAGTTTAGCTGATTCGTGAGCTAAATAACTTCGTTGATTAAATAGACCATTTAGTTGATTTAAATATCTTACGTCTGTTACAAACCACCGGCATCTTACACAATTTTCAGGCCCGTTCGGTACACTTCCATATACTCTACTGGCTGCTCTTTCTTTATCTATGATCAGTTCACCACCATTCCAACAACCTGCGAGAGTACTGATCTCGTCAGTTTTACTTGAAGAACCTCCAGCCAAGCACACACCATATGCTTTACTTTCCCATGCTATAGGTAGCCTATTGGAGATAGTATTCAGCAAACCACTTTCATCGTTATACGCGACTTGTCTCATTACTTGGCTTTCGGAAGCGTCATTTAAAAAGTGACGTAGTGATTCACTTGAATGCTCTACAAGCTCCGATTCTGCATCGCTCATTTTCTTTGCCATAACACTAGGAGTGAGCTTGTTATAATATATTGTAGTCATGATGCGAGAATGCCCTGCTAACAGTTTCGAAACAACAGGTATGGGTAGTTGAGAATCTAAACAATAGGCTGTTATTAGCCCTACTCGTAAGCTATGGATAGGGAATAGTGTCGTAGCCCCCTTATTCGTTGTTGATGAATAATCATGAACAAGTCTCAGTCGTGAACCATTCTCTAAAGTTTCTCCTCGGGAATATATAATATTTTCGAGATGAAGCAAAAGAGCATACCAAGGACGTTTTAATGAGTGTAAGTCTATCGGCTTGATTCGATCATCACCTATACCTGAAGCATCTCTAAATAGAAAGCAGATACTTCCCATTGCATCCAGCTGTTCTTTTGATTTGCTCGACTCGGTATGCTTCTTATGAAGTGATTTACAATTTGTTGGACACTGTATTTTATTGTATTTTTCTTGCCAATTTCTTAACTTTTCGAGCCAGTACAAAACTTCTTCATTTTGCCATGGAATTGTATACCCAATATCTTGTGAGTAAACATGCTGATCGGTTGTTTTGTTGGTGTTAATGTATAGCCCAGTCGAGTGGGAGTTTGTAATCCGATCGAACATTTTTTTGAAAACACCTTTTGAGAAAGGCTTCTTTTCATTACCTCGTGCGAAATCATGGTTTTCATTCAAAATCCAATTACCCGATTCATAACGAAAGGTGTCAGCTTCCCCTGAGTCTAACATTTTGATTTGGTATGCCCTAAGCGGGAGGTGCAATTTGATAAACAATATCAGCGCTCTAACAGGCGACCATATCTGATAAACTTTGACCTTCCGATTGCCTACTGATTTTGTTACCTCTCGCCAAACGCAATCAGGATCAGTTTTATCAACAAGCTCCTCATCAACTTCAAACCAATCACCAGACCTTCCTGAGGATATTCTCTTGCCTGTTAGCTTCTGATACCAGCGCCAATCATTGAAATGTCTACCTATTGTTGATGCTTTATCCTCATATTTAATTGATGGACATAATATCTCTCTGAGCTCTAGTATATATTTAAAGGGCAATGGTGATCTTACCGTTTCTGTTGTATTGGATTTTACTTTGACTTTTCTGAATGGATTAACCACATTCGGTGTTTTTATTCCACTGTTATTTATGGTGCTGAAGTTGATTTCAATAATGTAGTCGATAAAGTCACATATATAGTTCGGTCGTCTAGATTGCTCATTAAGGTCTTCAATTCCTCGCTTTTTCATTAAGTCTACAAGCTCTTCTGAACTGCTTATGTGACCATTACTCCCTAGAAAGAAATGAGGTAAGTGAAATGCGTATGGTGCACATTGTGACAAGTAATGTTCCACAAAGAATGAAATTGCAATTCTTTTAGGATCCAATGCACGTGTTTGAAGCGCAAACCAAGACGCGGCATATTTCTGCCAATCCGACCATTGTGCACCAAGCTTTTTGGTCATCCAACTAAACTGTATGTCAAGATATCGGCTATTTTTCTGTTTTTTCATAACGAACTTTTAAATTTGGGGTGTAAGCCAGTAAAGTAAGCTTTCGGATCTATATCTTCGTATCCATGTTTTATTAAATCCTGCCATGTTTCTGGGAGATAAATATTATTTTGTTCATGCTCTAGCTCTTTAGTTGCAACAGATAAGGCACTTGATATTTCACTAAAGCTACAAACCGTATACGGTATTTGTGACTCTAAAGAGCTGTGATGGAGGCATTTCTTTATGACAGTTGGCGCTACTTTAGCTTTGACTAATCTCCGTGCATAACTATGTCTATGGCTATGTGGACTTAAGCCAAGTTCTTTATTAGGTTTCAGCGATATTCTTTTCAATGCAGATTTATAGCTTTGATGGAATGCATTTATTGTGTAGGGATGTCCAGTTTTCTTTTTATGAAAAGTAATGAAAGCGTAGGGATGGTTGCAATCTAGCAAACTCCTATATTTCATGTAAGTATTCCATAATTTTTTAAACAACTGGCCATAGTAATTCGGAAACCAGTATACCTCAATGTAGCCGTCTTTATGGTCGAACTTTGACCCCTTCCACCCAATATGCTGAGTCCCAGAGCTTTTCTTTCTTGTAACTCGACCGAAGTTATACATCAAATAAGCTTGTCGTGTTTTTAGTCCTTGTGTCGATTTCCAGCCAAATGGTGCTTTCCCATATTCCTCGTCGTACACCCTTACTCTTAGCGGAGATGAGGAATCTTGCGGATAATCGACATCTGTAACCCAAAGTGAAAGGGCCTCGCTTTCTCTTAACCCTCCACCATGCATTAATAGCAATATAAGCATGTCTCTCAATGCAACTCTGATATCCCGTGCTTTACCAAACCCGTCTATGAGAAATCTATGGAAGTCTTTTTGCGGAAAATCAACAGCATCAGTTGCATAATACGGAATTTTCTTAGATGTTAGGTGTAATGGGGCTTCCCTCAATGTGCGTCGTTTATCACTTTTAATATGTCCAAGGTAGTCATGTATATTCTTCCAATACCATGCTGCATACGATAGCGTGCTTCCATAGGAGCTATTAATGATATTGGTAGACTGTTTAAAACCTTCTCCATTCTGTGTTAGCCAAAGAAAGAAAGCTCTTAGTGAATTTGTAATTCTTCTTGTACTAATTTGAGATCTTGGTAGCCAAAATAACTCTGATGGATCCAAACCTTCGGCATTGATTGTTCCTGAACAAAGCCGAGATGCAAATGATGTAAGTAAAATTGTAGGTTTCGTGTTAAAACAAGCGTTAGCATTAATGTATGTTAAGAACATTCTTATGGCATTAATAGATAAGTCCATAGAGGATTTACTATAACCTTGTGAAGAGCGCATCAATATGTATTCTGTAACAGAAGGAATATCCCCATGCTCGGTGATGATAATGGGGACTCGGGTATTCTGGCCAGTATTGTCGGTGACGACAGTAGCATAAACACAGGCAAAAGACGTTCTTTTCATTTTAATTACAATAAAAATACAGACATTAACCTTTGATAAAATATAAACCTACATTTAACAAATGGTTTTGTCAAAAAATTCAGTTTAGATAAAGCAATTGCATTAACATACCTGATGAGTATTCATGATTATTGTATACACAAATTCTATGTACACATATACTACTATATATAATAACCAATATCGGACTTACCATGATTTTACCACTGGTTGACACCTTAAAGCAGCTTAGGTATCAAATCGCCCATCTTGAAGATGATACGCTTGCGCATGAGTATCCTGAACTGACAAAGTTCTTGGCTAGTCATGGTAAATCACTACCTGTACATAACGAGCTGCAGTTCTTATTTCAGTTTTTGTATGTTTACGGTCGTAAGTCTGAAGCAACTTTTAACCGTTTTCGTAATGAGCTTGAGCGCTTTTATTTATGGTCGTGGCTGGTTGCTGAGAAGTCAGTGTTTGAGCTAAAACGCGAAGACATCGAGGCGTATGTAGATTTTGTGGTAGAGCCAGATAAAGCATGGACGCAAACTTCTGTACAGTGGCGTTATAAGCAAAACCAAGGAATCCGTCAGGTTAACGAAAATTGGCGACCCTTTGTTCTCAAAGAAAATGGTGCTAGCCAGCAAACGTTGGCCGCGATGTTTACCGCGCTGAATGTGTTTTACAAGTTTGCTATTTTAGAAGAAAAGTCGTTCGCTAATTTTGTTCCGGTGGTTAAGAAAAATAGCCCGTATTTAGTTGTTCAATCGCAAATCAATCTTCCTGATACGCTGAGTGATTTGCAATGGGAATATGTTTTTGGTGTAACTCGTGATTTAAGTGAACAGCAACCAGACCTTGAACGGAATCTCTTTGTATTAGCTTGTTTAAAGGGTTTGTATTTACGTATTTCAGAGCTGTCAGACCGCCCTCATTGGTCACCGGTAATGAGCCATTTTTGGCAGGATCAAGATGATTTTTGGTACCTAAGAATTATGGGTAAAGGCAATAAGCTAAGGGATGTAACGCTTAGCGAAGACTTCATCAGCTATTTAAAGCGTTATCGTCAGTACCGAGGATTAAGCGCCCTGCCTCGCGTTGATGAGCCCTACCCAATTGTTCATAAACTAAGGGGTCAAGGCGGTATGAACGTTCGTCAATTACGCCGTATTGTTCAGCAAAGTTTTGACTTAGCAGTGGCTAAACTAAAGGAAGATGGCTTTACGGAAGAGTCAGAGCAACTCGAAGCCGCAACTTCACACTGGCTAAGGCATACAGGTGCAACACATGATGCACAACACCGCCCGCTAAAACATCTATCTGAAGATTTAGGTCACGCCAAAATCGCGACAACCGATCAAATTTATATTCAAACCAATATTAAAGAACGCGCCAAATCGGGCTTAAAACGGAAGTTATAAATATAAGAAAAAAGGACATTCGAGAATGTCCTTTCAGATTGATGATAAACCCCGCTTTTTTAAGCGGGGTTTATTTTTCCCAGTTGTTGGAGCAGTTTTCTCTGCCGTAAGTTTCAGCGTTGGTTTTTTGTGTTGGCTAGGATAATTATTGTGATTTGGTGTGTCCAAGATCGTTTTGAGGGCTTTTAGGGGGAGTTTTCGAGGTTTTTTGCTAGTGTGCAGCCATGAGCGCCATTTTCTTCATATTTTGACATGCCGCTGCTAACAAGCACTGCGCGGTCACTTTTGACAGACCTCTATATCTGCAGTAGCGATGTCCATGATGTTGTTTCGCATCAGCGAAGCTTCTTTCCACCGTTTCGGCTCGTCGTCGATAGAGCTTTTTACCCCAGTCGCTCAGCCTAATCGCATTGGCGTTTTCTACGCTCGATTGCCAAACATGCCGCGTTATAACTTTGGTTTGATTTTTACTGGCTGTACATTGATTTCTGACTGGACAGCGTCCACATTTGCTCGGGTCGGAATGATAGTGACGATAGCCTGTTCGGCTTGTTGTTTTGTAGATTAGAGTTTCACCTTGCGGGCACAGGTAAGTATCTGTATCGGCTTGATATTGATACTCACGTTTGGCGAAGTAGCCTTTCTTTTTATTTGGTCTTCGATACCCCAGCACGCCAACTAATTGCCTTTCTTCCAGATTGTGGCATACCGCGGCGGTAAAATAGCCTGCATCTAGCCCAACCGCGATAGGGTTGAGTGCAAAGGTATCGAGCGCTCTGTCGAGTCGACTGATAATAGGTTGTGAGTCATGGACATTGCCTGCGGTGGCGTGTGTATCAACAATAATGCCGTGTTTACCATCCACAATTCGATGGTCTAGATAGAAGAACCCTTTTGGCTTTTCATCCCGTACCATAAACCCGCTATCTGGGTCGGTGCGGCTGACTTTGGTTGGTTTTGTGCAAGTTGTTTCTTCCTTACACTTCAGGGGCTTTTTTCCTTCATCCTCCCGGTCTTGCAGTACTGCTTCGTTCAATTGCTCTACATACACTGAAGGACTGACTTTTAAGTCTTCTATGTCATAGCGCTTTTTATTGGCATTGGCTTTGAGGTGTGTACTGTCAGCAAATAAGCTATAGCCACCTATGAGTTTTTGTTTCATCGCTTGGCGGACAATGTTATCGAAGATGGATTGATAAATATTGCTGTCTTTAAAGCGCTTTATGCGGTTTTGGCTTAGCGTCGAGTGGTGGATGACATCTTCAGTTAGTCCCATACCTAAAAACCAACGATATGCGACATTGACTTGGATTTCCTTAATCAAGCGACGCTCGCTTTGAATGCCAAACAGGTATCCAAGAAATAAAATCTTGAACATTCGCACTGGGTCAACCGCTGGGCGACCATTGTTTTTACAGTAGAGATGGGCGACTTCATCGCGGATGAATTCGAAATCAATCGCAAGGTCAATCAGGCGAACTAAATGGTCTTTTGGAACCAATTGGTCGATAGCGACCATTTCTAGTTCATATTGCTGAGGGGTTTTGTCTTTAAGCATGGTGAACTCCCTAAACTCACTACGCTTATTAGATCAAAGGGCTAGATCTGTGTCCAGCCCTTTTTCAACAGTCTGAAAGGACATTCGAGAATGTCCTTTTGAATCTTCAATGAATAAGTACACGACACTAAAACTCACTTACGCTTAAAACGAACAATCAATTCGTGCATTTCTTTTGCGGTAGATTCTAAATCTTTACTTTCTTGATGCACTTTGTCTGCGCTATCTAGGCTGTTGTTTGCAAGCTGGGCAATATTCACCACCTGCTGATTAATGTCATCAGACACGGCTGCTTGTTGCTCAACCGAAGTCGCAATTTGCATCGACATATCACTAATTTGGATAACAGCTTGGGTGATTTGCTGTAGCATATCGGTGCTTTGATTCAGCTGCTCAATACCATGGAGCGATTCTTCTTGGCCTTGCTGAGCAATATCTACTGACGCTTGTGTGCTGCTGGTTAGCTCTTCAATAATTGCATGGATCTCTTTCGTCGACTCTTGAGTACGCTGTGCTAGATGTCTAACTTCATCAGCAACTACTGCGAAGCCCCTACCTTGCTCACCAGCTCGCGCAGCTTCAATTGCTGCATTTAGTGCTAGCAAATTAGTTTGCTCAGCGATTTGTTCAATAATCTGTGCGGCAGCAGCAATTTTATCAGTTTGCTTAGAGACGCCTTCAACAGAACTGCGGATGTCGGCAATGGTATTACTTAAATCACCAAAAGCAATTTTGGTTTTATTAGCGTTCTGTTCTGTTTGAGAAGTCAAATCAAGGGAGTTCTGAGCATCTTTAGCACTCAATTGCACACTGTTAGAGACATCGTTGATGGTTGTTGTCATTTCATTCATGGCAGTGGCAACAAGCTCAGTCTCAGTTTGCTGCTTTTGTAAATCGGCATAAGTTGCTCGCGCTTCTTTACTCGCTGTATGCGCTCCTTTTGACACGTTTTGCGCCGCATGTTCAACACGCGTAAGAATTATATCTAGGTGTGCCCTTTCACTCTTTAAACGAACTTGGATTGATGCCATGGTGCCATCCCAAGTCGAATAAACTTGCTCAGATATCTCATCGCAAAAACTGTGCGCCAACTCAGATTCTAGTCGTCTCAGCTGCTCTTTATCGCGCCAAGTTGCATAGGCTGAATATGCCAGCATATTGGCCATTAACCAAAAAAAGCCTACAGATTCTGAAGCAAAATACCAAAGTGCCAGTGACGAGACGATGTTAAATACTGGCCAAACGAAACGTAATTTGGGAAGACTGAAACTGCTTCCTTTATTAGTATTTACGTTTGTATAAAGTTGACTTGCCCGTTCAACCGTCGCTCTATCTGGGCAGCTTCTAACCGACTCATAGCCAATGATTTTGCCATTTTCTGTTATTGGCGTTACATAGGCATCGACCCAGTAGTGATCACCATTTTTACAGCGGTTTTTTACGATCCCCATCCATGGCTTACCTGTTTTAAGCTGCGTCCACATGGTTTGAAAAGCCACAGGTGGCATATCTGGATGTCGTACTATATTATGAGGTTGACCAACTAACTCATCACGGGAAAATCCACTAACATCGATAAACGCTTGATTGCAGTCAACAATATTACCTTTCAGATCAGTGACAGAGATGAGTTTTACTTCGCGAGAAAAGGTTTTTTCTCTTTGGGTTACTGGGTGGTTGGTTCTCATTAGACATGTCCAAAACTAACAAAAAATTGATTTTCCCTTAAAGATTTGCAGGAAAATACGCCCTCAATCCATGAATAGCAATAGAGAAGGGATTAATTAACGATAATTACAACTATAGTGTGAGTTAATTTTAGGCGCAAATTGATTTATGCCAGTTTAGATCGAAATTAGGCTTACTACCGTATAGCCTTTCTTGTAAAATAATCCTATTAAAATGATAATCTAAGGAGCGTTAGGTGTCTCGCTTTTCAGCCATAACAGATAATCCCCATGAAGGCCGATTTAATTCCAAAACGGGTATTCTTATTACAAATTTAGGTAGCCCAGATGCACCAACGGCTAAAGCACTTAGAATTTATCTCGCGGAGTTTCTCTCCGATCCCCGTATTGTCGAAATTCCAAGACTAATTTGGTTAATGATTTTGCATGGCATAATTTTACGTGTTCGCCCTAAAAAGTCAGCACATGCCTATCAATCAATTTGGACCGATGAAGGCTCCCCTTTGATAACCATTAGTCGAGCGCAAACTGATAAAATAGAGAAGCAATTACGCAGTGAAGGTTTTGAAGACATCGAAGTTGAGCTTGCCATGCGCTATGGCAACCCGTCAATTGAATCAGGGCTTGAGAAGTTAAGAGATAAAGGCATCACACGAATTATCATCGTGCCGCTATATCCCCAATATTCCAGTGCAACGACAGGCTCAACCTTTGATCAGATCTCAAAGGTCCTAAGAGGTTGGCGCTGGGTACCTGAACTGCATTTTATTAATGGCTATCACAAACATCCGCTTTATATTGAATCTTTAGCTAATTCTATTAGAGAAGATCTTGAGGCAAATGGAGAGCCGGATAAATTGGTATTTTCATATCATGGCACACCAAAGCTATTTTTAGATAGAGGCGACCCGTATCACTGTTTTTGTCAGCAAACGACTCGCTTAGTCGTTGAAAAACTTAATCTTGATAAAGAAAAAGTGATGACGACCTTCCAAAGTCGTTTTGGTAAAGCTGAATGGTTGCAACCTTATACGGACAAAACACTCGAGAGTTTTCCGAGTCAAGGTATTAAAAATGTCGCTATTTTAAGCCCTGCTTTTAGTGCCGATTGCTTAGAAACGCTCGAAGAGTTAGAAGTTGAAAACCGTGAGGTATTTGAGTCTGCTGGCGGTGAAAAGTATCGCTATATTCCAGCACTAAACGACCGTGATGATCACATTAAAGCGATCATAGCGCTGATAAAACCACTGTTGTAATAAAGGCGCAGAAACAATCTGCTATTTCTGAGGTGTGATATCAAAATATCACACCTTTATTTTTCTAATGCACTTTGTGTTTGTTCAGCAAAAGCGTCTGTTGTGAGTAACTCAAGACAGGAATCTATTGGTTTTGCGGGACTGTAAAAGAATCCTTGAATGTGATGACAACCGAGCTCTCGTAATTTTTCGAGTTGAGTAAACTGCTCTACCCCTTCGGCTATCACACCAATTCCCAACTTATCACTGAGCTTAATGAGGCAGTCAATCATTACTTGTTTGTTGTAATCAGACATTAGGCTGTCGACAAAGCTCTTGTCTATTTTTAGGTAATCCACCTGATTTTCTATCAAGTTACTTAATGATGAATAGCCAGTACAAAAATCGTCAAGCGAAACCTTGATCCCATGCTCCCTCAGTTGATTAAGCGTTTTCCAAGTATAGCGATTTGTAGCAAGCGATTCGGTAACTTCAATGGTAATTGCTTCATACGGGATCTTGGCTTTTTCAATGGCAGAGGTGATTAGCTTCACCTGATTAATACTGGCTTTAAACTCACTAACAGAACGGTTAATAGAGATCCCAACCTCTGTAAAACCAGCTTGGTGGATTTTTGCTAAGTCTTGGCAGCTACGCTCAAGCACAAACTGTCCAACTAAATGAATAAGACCAAATTCTTCAGCGATAGGAATAAAAGTGCCAGGCGAAACCATGCCGTACTCATCGTCAAACCATCGCACTAGGGCTTCAAACTTTGTGATGTGGTTGGTATCAGCATTAACGATTGGTTGATAATAAACGGTAAGCGCTCCTTCTTTCAGTGCTTGTTTTAACTTGTCTTTAAGCTTTATTTTATTTAAATAGGCATTTTGAATTGCCGCATTGTGTAAGGCTACCTGTCCGCGCTCGGTCTTTTTCACGCTATTAAGTGCATGTGCTGCGTTTCTGAGTAAATTTGCTGCGGTGATCCGAGAGCCTGCTTCAAGCTGTGCAATGCCTGTAGAACAAGTGACTTCTATGGTAATTTCATTAAATACATAAGGCTGAGAAAGTTTCTGTGAGAGCTTTTGAGCAATCTTTAGCGCGCTTTCCACATCGCTGCGCGTAAGTAGTAACGCAAACTCGTCACCACCGTACCTTGCGATAATATCATTTTGGCGAACCGCATTTTTCAATCGTTTAGCTACAGAAATAAGTACCTTATCGCCAATCTCCGGACCAAAGACATCGTTGACTTCCTTGAACCTATCCAAGCCAATAAAAAGCAGTGAGCAACTGGTATTGTTACTTCTAGAACCCGATATTTGTTCTTCTAAGCGCTGCATAAAGCTACGGCGATTTAACAGCGCAGTTAATGGTTCATGGTTAGCGTAGAAGGTAAGTTGGGATTCATTACGCTTCCATTCGGTAATATCTCTAAAAATGCCGACGTAGTTAACGACTTTACCTTGCTCATCCTTCACCACGCTAAGTGTTAATTCTTCAGGATAAATCTGACCGTTCTTGCGACGGTTGTGGATCTCTCCTTTCCAGTGACCAACCGTACTCAACGATGCCCACATGGCTTCATAGAATGATTTATCTTGCTTACCAGATGATAGCACCGCAGGGTCTTGGCCTAATAATTCGTAGCCGGTATAACCCGTTAGTCGCTCAAAAGCACGATTCACCATAATGATTTTATTTTCATTGTTAGTGATCATGATGGCTTCTGTTGCATGCTCGAACACAACATTAGTGAGTTCGAGCTGTTTATTTAGCGATGAAATATAGCTAATATCTTGAATGGTCGCAGTGAATACAAGCTCATCGCTATGCTGCTCATCAGACTCTACTTGACCAATAATTCTTAATAACCCGTAGTGTTCGGTGCGAGAGGCCAACGAAACTTGTAAATCAACATGCCGAGTTCCACTTAGTCTGACTTTCTCTAAAGCTATCCGCAGTCGCTCACTATCTTCTATCGTAAGTTTATCTAGTAATAATGATAGAGAAAGAGAATCAGTTTTTGTCTTAAGTAGATGATTAAGATGAGAGGAAAAGTAGTGTTTGTTCTGTTTAAGTTGCCACGTCCAAGTGCATAAGTCCGCTATTTGCTCGCCTTTTGCAAGTTGTTTGAGCAAAATTCCTTGTTTGGTCAATTCTAAATTATGGCTTAGCTCCGTTGAGATCAGGTGTCCTAACTCTTGAAACCATAGTTTTTCTTCTAGGCTGACTTGTTTTTCTTTATTAAACAAACAGACCATGATTCCAATGGGTGTATGATCTAATGCTCGCAAGGTTAAACCAAGATAACCTTCTATGCTTAAAACGCGAAGGATCTCATCCTCTTCATAAAGTTGCTGTAAACCACTTGTGACGCAACATACATCATTGCTTGCTTTAGCATCAAAACAAGGTGTCCCTTCAAGGTCATAAATAATATTATCGACTTCTTTACCATTCGCGAGGTACATCACGGTCTTTACGCGCTTATCGTTATCGATAAACTTACCCACAAAACAATGATCCGCATCAAATCGTTCATACAACTGTTTCAATGCGAATTGATATCGCTGATTAGTAGATGTTAAATTGTAAAAATGGCTAAACGTTAAATTCATAGAAGTCTGTATGGCTCATTCCCGACCAAGATTTTTGTTTAATAAATAATAATAGCTTATTAAACTACATAGAATATAAATACAGATCAATAAATTTGCTTTGTGTTGAGAAATTGAGTCTAGTAAAGGCAAGATAGCGCCGATTGACGCTATCTGAGAAGAAAATTTGTTTATCTACAGTTGCGGTTGTACGTCCAAACCATAACCAAACATCACAGCGAGTACCAGTACAGTTGCCGCAGCGACCATGAGTTTAGCCATCAACGGCATACAAAATCTAAACCAATGTGTATAAGGAACGCCGGCCATACCGAGTATCCCCATTAATACCGCATTTGTTGGCACTATCATATTTGAGAAGCCATCACCAAACTGATACGCAAGTACCGCAACCTGTCTTGGTACACCAACTAAGTCGCCCACAGGCACCATCAATGGCATAGTCACATATGCCTGACCTGAGCCCGACGGAATAAACATATTTAAAAGCGTTTGGATAAGTAACATGCCAACGGCCGAAACTTCCGCAGCAACATAAGAAAGAGGAGTTGAAAGTCCATGTACAATCGTGTGAAGGATTTGACCATCTTCAAGAATAAGGGCAATACCACGAGCTACGCCAATTAGCACTGCAGTAGTGACCAAGTCTGAAACCCCTTCGATAAAACGATTTGCAGCTTCGTCTGCTGACAGTTTACCAAGAATTGAAATCACGACACCCCACGCAATAATTAAGCCACCTAGCTCGTATAAATACCACCCCTGAGTAGCAATTCCCCAAACTGCGCAAACAAGTGTCACAATAAAAGTAAGCAAAATGGTTCTATGACGACCGTTAAGCTGCGGATAGCTAGGCGCAGCTTGGCCTGCTAGTGGGCAAGGCACATCTTTCATCATCGAGTGTTCAGGATTTTGTTGTACCTTTTTGGTGTAGCTCCATACATGATGAAAGCCAATCAGTACAAATGGAACAAAAATAGCAAATCTTAACCATATACCTGAATAGACTGGTACTTCAGCAATTTGCTGGGCAATTAATACCGTAAATGGGTTGAATGCTGACACACCGTACCCAATACCGTAGCCCGCGATGATCATGCCAACGGCAGTCATGGCATCCAGCTTCATAGCCTTACAAAGCGCAACTAAAATCAGCACAAACGGAATGTATTCACCTGCAGTACCTATCGCACTTGACGCGATTGCAAAACAGAACACAACCATAAAAATCAGCTTTTGTGGTTTATCGCCATTCTTCTCAAGTAAGCGCCCGATCAACGCATCAACAGTGCCTGTTGCACGTGCAATTGCGAGTACACCACCCACTATCATCACAAAGAAAATAACGTCTTGCGCAGCAGCAAAAGCACGAGGAATAGCTTTTAACAGATCCCAAGGAGTAAGTTGAACAGATTCTTCTGCAATGTGGTAGGTACCCGCAAGTACAACTTGTCTGCCAGTATCAGTGGTTGCAGTATCAAAAAAGCCTTGTGGAATAATCCAGGTCGACAGCAATGCAATTAGCATCATACCTAGTAGCAGGACTAGTGTATGAGGAACTTTCAATGTTTTTGCCATGGAAAGTACAGCTCCAAATTAGGTAACGGTAAAAATTGCAACGCATCTTACCGATATTCGGAGCAGATTTCACTTTTTAATATCGAATTTCCAATTATGCTACATTGTGATTGGCTAAAACGGCATGTTCAACACGATTCCTGCCGTTTGCTTTCGCTTGGTATAGACTACGGTCCGCTAGTTTGAGTGCGTGATGCAAATCCTCAGAGCACAGCGGCCAATGAGAGACCCCAAGAGAAATAGTGATATGCCCGGCTTCACCAAACTCAGTTTCAGCGGTACATGCGCGCAGACGCTCTGCGATCCTATCTGCTTTGTCTATATCTACATGCGGTAGAAACATCAAAAACTCTTCACCACCACTACGACATAGGTGATCTTGTTCACGTGCATTAGTGCGCATCAGCTCGGCGAGTTTTCTGATCACCGCATCACCAACATCGTGGCCGTAAGTATCATTCACATGTTTAAAGTGATCGATATCAAGCGCAATAATGCTAAACGGGGTTTGCTGCTCATAGGCAGTCTCTAGCCACTTTTCCATTCCTCGTCTATTGAATAAATGAGTCAGCTGATCTTGCTTTCTCTCATCGTCAAAGCGTTGGATCTGTGCTCCTAAGTTCTGAACACTACTGTGCATTGCCTGATAAAGCCATGCTGCTTCATAATACCATGTGGATACGTGTGGAAAATCGATGTTTCTGCCATCTTCGACTTGTTCTGATAACTTAGCTAATCGCCATAAAGGCTTAGCAATTAAAGTTCCGAGTCCAAGCACACAAATCAACAAGAATACAGTAAACGGAATGGTCGTTTTTAAGACATGCTGCATGGTATTCGATAATTGTGACATCGTGACCTCTAATGGGCGTTGTGCCACGACCCCCCAACCACTTGTCGGTACTGAAGCATATCCAGCTAGCATTGCTACACCTTGGGTATTGACTATTTGGGCGGAACCTGAGGTTTTGCTGAGTAATGATTCAACGACCTCATTTTTGGTGACGTCTTGCCCAATGCGATGATCATCGTGATGATAAATGAGTTTACCGTTGGGCCCGGTAACATAAATATAGGTTTTGTCTTGGTGATGATGGTTTGCCAATAATCGGCCTAAAATATTGTCACCTTTAAGGTAAATCCCGGCAGCGATAAAACCTACGAATACCCCTTCTTGGTCAAACATTGGATGAGTTGGGCTCACCATCAAATTCCCAGCCGGCGAAACAAATGGACCCACAATAAAAGGGGCTTTTTCACGAAGTGGCGAAGTCTCTACTTCATTTTTGAGTGTAGCTCCTATCACACCAAGCGAACTTGGTTGAGCACCGATAATTTCACCTTTTGCGTTTACTAACACGATAGAGTCAAAACTATGTGTCCTTGTAAGCATTTGACTCAATTCTTTATTAACCACTTCAGGGTTATCTAGCTGCGTCGCAATGGTTTCGCTCGACGCTCTTAGTTGCATCAATACTGATTGTAAGAAGAGATCGGTAACATCTGCTAACTTAGTTGCATAGGCACGATTTGCCTCTAACGTATCTTTTACCATCACTTGTTTTTGCACTTGGTAGCTCGAAAACAATGCGTTTAGTAACGATGTAAATACGCATAATGTGGCAAGAATGAGTATCAGCTTTTTAAGGTCTAACCAATGTTTTGCTTTATTTATTTGTACCACTAAGAACTCTCTTTAATGTACTTCCATGACATTTTAGCTATTCGTTTGAGTAAAACAGTTAATCTATATCAAACTCTGGTCAGACCAATAACGAATTAGCACGTCCACATTCTGTGTGCCCGTATTATAACCACATGGTCAAAAATATTTAGTTTTTTGAACGGATTATTGGTATTGTCTCAGTTATCAGGTGTAAAATAATCTGAACATAAATACAGCGAAGTTCTTAATGAAGAAAAAGACTACCAATCCACTAGTTGGCCACTTTACACTTGCTTGCCTTGCGCTTGCGGCGATATGGATGTTCGTATCTGATAAAGATGCATTGCTTGTCCTTAATTCCTTGGTTCTTGTCTATATTGTATTTGCTTTAGCAAAACGGCTAATGAAGTCTTCCAATAAAAAGTAACTTACTCTACTCACCTAGTTCAGAGCTAAGTTACTCATTAGCCCTGAACATGATAGATAGCCTGTTTTACGGCCTAACCAGCTTTAATAGGTTTTCTCCCTTACTATCAAGCTCATTAAGTGGTTTAAGCCCCATAATGCGTGTAAGTGTTGGGTAAACTTCTAAATTGCTAGCTTGTTCTATCGTTACACCCGATTTAAAGGCGGGGCCACTTGCGACAAAAAATGCGGCCATATCAGGTGTTGCCTCATACCCATGCGTACCATAATAGCCTTGCTTGCCTTTTTGCATAAAGACAATTGGTGCTTTTGCCTGCAGGATAATGTCACCGATACGAGAAGACTCACCGCCATTTAGTTGCTGTTTTCGCTCACTATTCAACACCTCATAACGACCCTCCGCTTTTTCACGTAACTGCTGCACAAGCGTCTCTGTTTCAAGGACTTTATCACCTAACGCATAAAGTGATACCCTCGTTCCGCTATTTTTTATCGTCCAATCTTCAGGTATATCTAGCTCTTCGAGTATCACGGCTTTGCTTGGTTCTACACTTGCCATACCGTGGTCAGAAACGAGTACTAAGTTCACTTTAATTTTGTCCTTTTTCAAAGCTGCGACAAAATCTCCAATTAAGCCATCAACAAATTGTACTGCTTCTCTCGTTTTTTCATGGTCCGGTCCGTATCCATGACCCATTGTATCCACTAAAGAAAAATAGCTGGCAACAAACAATGGTTTTTCGCTTTTTGGTAATTTTAGCCAATTGTGTATTTCATTAAGACGATTCTTGTAATCGGCTTTCTTTGAATAATGATAGTAATAGTCAGGCGTCATACCATTGATTCTAGCGTCTGATTCTGGCCAAAAATAAGCGGCAGATTTATATCCATGCATTTTTACAAGATTCCATAAGGGAATACCACTTATCCACGAGCTATCGACTTTACCCATCCCCATCTTATAACACTCTTCACGCTTCTTATCGCAAAAGTAATTATCGACGATGCCATGATTGATTGGTTTTAAACCCGTAACAATAGACAGGTGATTTGGAAATGTCTTAGTCGGATATTGAGGCCATAGCTTGGTCGCGCGGACGCCCTGCTTCGCAAGATTTGCAATATTCTTTGCATCGTGTTTTTCAATGTAGTCCCATCTAAATCCATCGATGGAGATCAATATGGTTGTCGCGCGCTCAGCAAAAGCAGTGCAACTAACGATAGATAACGTGAAAAGGAGGATTCTTAGCATGTATAAATTCCCGTGTCATGTGAGTACCGCTGCAAAAGTAAGAGGCCGTGCAGCATAATCCGTGTGATTGCGGCCGCATTAAATCACAATGATTTGAAATTTATATTGATTTGCGGTCAGTGGATGGCAATTATAGATATTCGGGGAAGGTTAACTTTCACTATGTTGTAGTTGAGCTTAATTAATGCTTGATCTAAGTCAAAGTGACCTTTATATTAAAGTTTCAATAATTACTGAAAGTTTAAAACAATGAACTTATCACCAAAAATAGAAAATTTTGTACTTCATTGCGGCGGAATGGGAAGCCGTTGGGGTTTCAACAGAACTATAGGACAAATGGTTGGTTTGTTGGTTATTAATGAAAAACCATTAACAGCGAACGAAATCGCCGATGCATTAAAAATTTCACGTGGTAACGTGAGTATGGGAATAAAAGAATTGCAATCTTGGCAACTAGTTAAGGTGCATCATATTCCTGGCGACCGTAAAGAATACTACTCTCCAAACGGCTCTATTTGGGATCTCGCTAACCGCGTATTTGAAGAGAGAAGAAAAAGGGAAATCGACCCAACACTCACTCTACTTCGTGACCAAATCCTAGATAGCGCTAACTCACCAGAAGAAGTGTATGCACAGTAGCAAATGCAATCCATTCATGACCTACTTGAAACCGTCACTAAGTGGTCAGCGGAACTTCAACGCCTATCACCAGAGCAATTGCAATCGTTGATGAAGCTCGGTTCTTCTGTGAGTAAAGTAATAGATTTAAAGGATAAATTATTACGTAAGTCTTAAAGTGCGAGGTGCGTCATGCTTGATACGTTGTTGTTGTCGCGAATACAATTCGCAGCAAATATTAGTTTTCATATTCTCTTTCCCACGATAACCATCGCGTTAGCTTGGTTTCTGGCGTTTTTTAAACTCAAGTATGACCTAACCGAACACCCGGTTTGGTTAAGAGCTTATCGCTTTTGGGTCAAAATTTTTGCATTGACCTTTGCACTCGGCGTCGTAAGCGGCATTACTATGTCGTTCCAGTTTGGTACAAACTGGCCCGGCTTTATGGAGAAAGTCGGCAATATTGCAGGTCCCTTGCTCGGTTATGAAGTATTGACCGCATTTTTTATGGAAGCAACATTTTTAGGGATCATGCTGTTTGGCATGAAGCGCGTACCACCTAAAATACATACTTTAGCCACTTTTATCGTCGCCATAGGTACAACGCTTTCGGCATTTTGGATCCTGTCTTTGAATAGTTGGATGCAAACCCCGACGGGCTTTGAACTTAGAGACGGTATCGTATATCCCACGGACTGGTTTGAAGTTATTTTCAATCCTTCATTCGGTTATCGCTTCTTCCATATGTTATTAGCTAGTGCACTGACGGCCTCATTTTTGATAGCTGGTGTCAGTGCGTATCGGATGCTGAAAAACGATGAAAAACATGCCCCCAAAAAGGCGCTAACCGTTGCGTTAACCGTTGCGGCACTGCTTACTCCATTGCAAGCTTTTGTCGGCGATTTACACGGCCTAAATACACTAAAACACCAACCACAAAAAATTGCAGCAATGGAAGGGGTGTGGGAAACAGAAAAAGGTGCACCACTATTACTATTCGCAATTCCAAATGAGGAAGAAAGACGCAACGACTTTGCGCTCGGTATTCCTAACATGGCAAGTTTTATTCTTACCCACGACGTGAACGGTGAAATTAAAGGGCTTAATGAATTTAAAGGTGAACATCCACCTGTTAAGCCCGTCTTTTTCGGTTTTAGAATCATGGTTGGGATGGGAATGCTGATGATCTTAGTTGCGTTTGTCACTCGTTTTACATTATGGAAAAAGGGCGAGTTACCGAAGTGGCAACTGAAAGCGCTTGTTGCGATGACTTTCTCAGGCTGGGTGGCTACCCTCGCAGGCTGGTATGTCACAGAAATTGGCCGCCAACCTTATATCGTCAGTGGTATCTTAAGAGTTGAAGATGCAGTCACAACAATTGCCTCAGAAAACGTCTTATTTACACTCATTGGCTATCTGACGATATATGCAATCTTACTGTACGCTTATATTCGTACTTTGTTCCACACTGCTAGCAAATCTGTAGAAGTGGAAGAGTACGACATGAAGGAATTTGCTGAGGAGGTGACTCGTGTTTAATCCAGAATATCTATCTCTCATCTATGCCGGTTTGATGGCACTCGCAGTGCTTGTTTATGCAATATTAGATGGTTACGACCTTGGCGTTGGCATGATGATCCCGCTGGACGATAAAGAAACAGCAGACACTATGATAGCCTCTATCGGTCCATTTTGGGATGCTAATGAAACGTGGTTAGTTTTAGCTGTAGGCCTCGCATTTATCGCATTTCCTCAAGCCCATAGTATGATCTTGCAGGCGCTCTACATTCCTGTTGTGTTTTTACTCTTTGGCTTAATTATGCGTGGTGTCGCTTTTGATTTCAGAGCAAAAGCGAGAGTTAAACGCCAAAGGCGGTGGGACAAAGTATTTAAATTTGGGTCGCTACTCACCTCGTTTGCGCAAGGGTATATGCTGGGACTTTATGTCATAGGCTTTGAAAATACCCCTCTTGCCCATGCATTTGCGGTCTTTAGTGGAATTGGCGTTGTCTGCGCGTATGGCTTGATTGGTTCTGCATGGCTAATTATGAAGTGTGAAGGGCAATTGCAGCAAGATGCGATTAGCTGGTGCAAAAAATTTGCGAGAGTAGCCTTTGTTGGGGTGTTGCTCGTTTCTATCATCAACCCAGCGATTAATGAGTGGATCTATGAGCGTTGGTTTGACCTCCCGATGGCCTTAGTCGTATTACCAGCCCCGATTATTTGCTTGTCGCTCTTTGTAATTTTAGAACTTGTGTTACAGAAACTACCAAAGTCGCCGGATAATGGTGCTTGGTTACCGTTCCTGATTTCAGCATTTATCTTTGTGCTTTGCTTCTTCGGCTTAGTTTATAGCTTTTACCCATTTGTAGTGCCTGGCAAACTAACCATCTTCGAAGCGGTCGCTGACGCATCGGCTCTTACTTTCTTATTATATGGCGTAGTCATTGTGGTGCCGACCTTAATTGCATATACGTTATTTTCGTACCGAGTCTTTTGGGGCAAGGTTCAACCTTTGTCCTACTATTGACACTTGCATACATTAGCCCAACCAAAAGGCAGCGAGTTGGACGCTGCCTTTTTTATTGCTTTATGAATACTACTCGTCTTTGCTATATGTCTTTTTTGTTTACCGCAAATCTAATGCCTGCGAAGCAAGCTTTATCATCCAATAAATAGGCATAAAAAAGCCCGCTATTCGAGCGGGCTAAGTCTGACTTCGTGGCTAAATCTTTGGGTAACCTATTCTGTCAGATAAATATCCAACGCTTGAGGCAAAGTAATAAGATCTATTCCAATTCATTAAAGCCTTGTAATTGTCATAAGCCAAGTACATCCGGCCATTGGCGTCATCTGGCATCACTAATGCTGCTGTGATATTGACTTGTGGCAAGTCAGTGCCGTCCATTCTGCGAAGACCAAGCGCTTGCCACTCCTGCAATGAACGCTCTGATTTACGCCATTCACTAAGCCACTCTTTGTGTGATTTGGTGCCACGTTTTAAAATGTAGCTATTGTCAAAACCTTCAGGTAATTTAACTTGGCGACCCCAAGTCAGGTCATCGTTCCAGCCCACACTTTTCAGGTAATTGGCTATTGACGCAAAAGCATCTTCTTGTGTCGTCCAAATGTCTTTGCGACCATCTTTGTTATAATCAACGGCATAAGACGTAAATGAAGTTGGCATAAACTGAGTTTGACCCATTGCTCCTGCCCAAGATCCTTTGAAATCATCCAGACCGATGTGACCATCTCTTAAAATATCCAGCGCAGCCCACAACTGTCTTTTATACAAAGCTTCTCGACGACCATCAAAAGCAAGTGTCACTAACGCACTAATGACTGGATAGCCGCCTTGAATACGACCAAAGTTACTTTCAAGGCCCCACAGGGCAACAATAAACCGTGCCTGTACGCCATATTCTTTTGCTATTTTTTCTAAAGATTCTTGGTGTTCTTTGTAGAGTTTGCGGGCCTGTTGGATTTTCCATTCGGGGACGCGCTTGGGTAAATAAGTTTCTAGTGTTTCGACAATTTCTGGCTGGGACTTATCAGCCTTAATCACCTTTTCCTTAAATACTGCTGTTGCAAAAGCCTCATCAACTAATTGTTGTGTATAGCCCTTGTCAATCGCTTCTTGTTTTAGGTTTTTGAGGTATTCATCAAACTTCGCTTGAGTGTTAGCAAAGACTGATGTGGACAAGCAAACTGAGGCCACTAGTAGGGAAATTTTTTTTATCACGAATCTGTTACTCCGTTTTGCTTTCTAAATTCATCGAGCAAGCTTTCTGTATGCGGTGGAAGTTGCAAGTAAAACCCATCGTCAGTTAATTTTTGCTTAACCGTTTCAAGATCAGCAATTCCCAATTTTGTTCTTCTCGCAAGGTCAATAATCATGACATAGATAGGAGTGCCGAAAGTTTCCATTAACGGTGCAGGGACATTGGAAAAATCATCTCTTTTAGTTACAAAAAGATAGGTATCCGCTTTTTTTGGACTTTTGTATATGGCAGTGAGCATTATAAGCCTATAAATTCTTGCTAATCATGGGCGGTCACTATACCATGCTATTAGTAAGTTGTGGAAAGTTTTACTACGCGCTAAAGTCAGCTAGATAAGGCTTTAGCGGCGGTTGTAACAGAAATTTGAGTACATATGGCAAATCAAACATTCGAACTAAAAGGAAATCTATTTACACTCTCTGTGCTGCAGTTGTTTTCTTTAGATCTGACCAAGTTAAGGCAAGATCTTGATAGCAAAATTTCGCAAGCGCCTAAATTTTTTCAAGGTGCACCAATTGTAGTTAATTTAGCTGATGTTCAGGAGCAAACTGTAGAATTCAAAGAGTTAAAGCAAACACTGGTCGATTTACAACTCAATCCAGTGGGTGTGTGTAGCGGTACTCAAAGTCAGCACGACTTAGCCAAAGAAGCCGGGTTTTCTGTACTAAACTATTCAAGGGATGTGCAACCGAGTACCCCATCACAATCTCAAGCAGCAGAAGTAGTAGAAAAACAAGTTTATCTTCCTGCTCAAATTGTGAACGGAACGGTACGTAGTGGTCAGCAAATTTATGCTAAAGACCGTGATCTGATCGTGCTAGGTGCTGTAAGTCATGGTGCAGAAGTTATCGCCGATGGTAACGTGCACATTTACGGTACTTTACGTGGTCGTGCAATCGCAGGTGCGCAAGGCCAAGAAGACACGAGTATATTCTGTCAGCGCTTAGAAGCTGAGCTGGTGTCTATAAACGGGAGTTATTGGATCAGTGATTCACTGCAAGGTGAACACTGGGGTCAAGCTGCTCAAATAACACAACAAGACGAATCATTAAAAATTACAGCTTTGGTCAAAGGATAAATCAGATGGCAAAAATTATTGTCGTAACTTCAGGTAAAGGCGGTGTTGGTAAGACAACGTCAAGTGCAGCAATTGGTACTGGCTTAGCGCTAAAGGGTTATAAAACAGCCATTGTCGATTTTGATATTGGTCTTAGAAACCTCGACTTAATCATGGGATGCGAGCGTCGCGTTGTTTATGATTTTGTCAACGTTATCAACGGTGAAGCAAATCTAAATCAAGCATTGATTAAAGATAAACGCGTTGAAAAACTTTATATTCTTCCAGCTTCTCAGACTCGAGATAAAGACGCCCTCACTCGAGAAGGGGTTGAGCGTGTGCTAAATGAAATGAAAGAAGAATTTGATTTCATCATTTGCGACTCACCAGCGGGTATTGAAGCAGGCGCAATGATGGCATTGTACTTCGCTGATGAAGCCGTGGTAGCAACTAACCCTGAAGTTTCATCCGTTCGTGACTCAGATCGTATTTTAGGTATTCTACAAAGCAAGTCGAAGCGCGCTGAAATGGGCCTAGAGCCAGTTAAGGAACACCTATTGCTTACACGTTATAACCCAGAGCGTGTAGATAGCGGTGAAATGTTGTCGGTAGACGATGTTAAAGAAATTCTAGCGATTGACTTACTAGGTGTAATACCTGAATCAAAAGCAGTACTTAATGCGTCGAACTCAGGTCAACCGGTTATCTTAGACCAAGAGTCTGATGCAGGCCAAGCGTATAGCGATGCAATTAACCGCTTATTAGGTGAAGTCGTTGATTTCCGTTTCTTGCAAGTTGAGAAGAAAGGTATCTTCAAACGGATCTTTGGAGGGTAAAGTGTCATTACTAGATTATTTTCGTTCTGAGAAAAAAAATAGCGCATCATTAGCGAAAGAGCGACTGCAAATCATCGTTGCGCACGAGCGCTCAAAGCGTGGTACACCTGACTACTTACCACAACTTAAGCAAGACATCCTCGATGTTATTCGCAAATACGTAAAAGTAGATTCGGATGCCGTCAACGTCCAGTTTGAACAAAACGAGGATGATTTAGCAGTATTAGAATTGAACGTTACTCTACCTGATGATGAAAAGTAACAGTTTGAGTAAATGTAATAAGGGCTATTTCTATAGCCCTTATTTATTTCGTTTTGCCCATTCTAATTAAGCTGTCAAGGGGCTTTACATTGCCCTACTCTTTGCTTAATTATCCGAACTTCAGGTCACTTATTCTTATTTAAGGACAAAGTACCTTTGACCCTTTTTGCAGGCTTAGTATTGTGCTTTGGGCTTGACTTACGTTTGTTGTGACTGTGATTTTGTTCACCATTTCGCGTTTTTGGCTTAGGCTTAACGCTATTTTGTTTGTCGAGTTCAGTTGTTCTATCTTTGCTGTTATGCGCTCGCATATCTTGCTTTGGACGACCGACCTCACTAACTTCACTTCTAGGCTTATCATGCTGTTTTCCCGCACCAGCACCCGCTGATGCCTCTTGCGTTTTACTCGATGACTCTGTGGCGTGATTAATCGCTCGCATTTCGTTTTCGTTAAGGTGACGCCACTTACCAGAGCTAAGGCCAGTTAGATCGATATTCATTATCCGAATACGTTTAAGGTGTGTTACTTCAAATCCTAGATATTCACACATTCTGCGAATTTGACGATTTAAGCCTTGGGTCAACACAATGGTAAATGACTTAGCCCCGGTTTTACGAACTTTACAAGGCTTTGTGACAGTGCCAAGGATTGGAACACCTGAGGACATACGTTTTACAAAGCGCTCATCAATGGGCCTATCGACCACAACCTCATACTCTTTTTCATGGTTATTGCCGGCGCGAAGGATTTTATTGACCATATCGCCTTGGTTGGTCAAGAAAATTAATCCTTCGGATGGACGGTCTAAGCGACCAATTGGGAAAATACGCTCAGGATAGTTAATTGCACTGACAATATTACTTCTGATTTTACGCTCGGTGGTACAAGTTACACCAACAGGTTTATTATAAGCAATAAATACAGCCTTTGGCTTTGCTTTCAGAGGCTTACCATCAATGATGATAGTGTCAGCATCAGACACTTTGGTGCCCATTTCTGGTAGAATTCCATTTACTTTGACACGGCCTGAGGCGATTAAGTCATCAGCTTCTCGACGACTGCAGAATCCAGTTTCACTGATGTATTTATTGAGGCGCTTTTGCTCTGTCACGATACAACCACTTTGAGTAAAAACCCGTATTGTAATCGCTTCAACCGCTTTACACTACTGCATTTCTACTTTTGCAAACTTTTTCTTAATAGCTCAGGAGAAAAATGATACTGCTCTTTAGGTTTTCCTCTAAGGCTCATTGCCTTGTAATCAATAGATTGCCAGTTTTTCGCTGACTTTATCCAGTAATAGTCCGCTAGATTTTCCTTGGTGATCACACTTAAGTCAAACGCAAGCTCTGTGTTGTCTTTCCAAAAGGGATGCCCATAATAATGATCGTACACCGAAATCAACGCCCAAGCTCCCATCATAAAGTGCCCGCCAACGGATGCTTGCATCTCATTATGTTCAATAAGGTCAAAAGTATCCGACAACCAATCAAACCCACCAAACACTATTTGTGAAGTGCTTGATGCAGCTGCGGTGATAGCTCCCATCGCCATCAAATCTGACGCACACCAAATCAGGTTTGTTTCTGGATAGCGGTGCAACAATTTCTTAGTCTTATCAAAGGCTTGTTCTTTTGACCACCCGGCATAAACGGTTTGCTGAACCACCACGCCAACTTCATCAAAAAAGCGCTTTGCACCGTTGCTTCTAATATCTGACTCTGTGCCATAGTGACCATTGATAGCAATAGGGTAAATTGTCTCATGACCGTTAGTTTTAGCCTGTTGGTATAGTTTCTTTGCCAGATCATAACCAGCTTGGTCATTATCATGATGCACTTCCCCAAGCCAATACTTATAGTGTTCTTTTGGATTACCTATTGCGAGCCTTTCAGGGCCAGAAATCGTTTCTTCTAAAGTAATATGATTGATCCCATATTTTTCTAAAAGCTTTAGGCTTTCTTCGGCACCACCGGGATAATTAATGAGGATGACGTAATCGGGAGTAGCACGATAACTCAAATATTTTTTAAGCTCAGCGAGCTGTATAATTCGGTTTCCTTCTCCATAAATCACATCTAGTCTAATATCGAATTGATCCGCAGCCGCTTCTGTAATGCCTTGAACGCGCTGCCAAAATGGTTCACCAGGCACAGAAGGATTAACAAACAAGACATTTAAAGACTGTTTAGCATCAACACTAAAACACACCATCCATAGCACTAACCCAATTAGTACTTTTTTAATCATAGCGGGCTCTTCGTAGCACTAGTACCTTCAATAACTTCTCAAATGGACCTTGCTTAAACAGCTTACAATATACCACCGCAAGGGCTAATTGAATTATAGACGCAATTGCAAATGCCGTGAAATAATCCACCCGCTCCCAAGTGCTGATAGCGCTCGGGTTTATAAAGTAAAAATAGCTTACAAACACAATTGACTGGAGAAGATAAAACGAAAGCGCTAGACGCCCAACACATTGGAGACTCCAAAGGTGATGTTTTGCACCTCGCATTGCCGCCTTAATTACGACGACATAAAACAACGCAACAGGTACTGCAAGGATCCAATCTATTCCTTCAAAAAACTCGACGCCTAGCTTACGTTCAAGAACAAAACCAACAAATGATAAAATAATGGCTATCACGGCAAACAAGTTAATTTTATGAACAGGTTCAGTACGCTCTAAATCAAACATTCCACTTCGATATAAACGCATACCGAGTAGCATTAACCCAGCGGTATACCACAAAGTAATAACCGGGATAAGTAAACTGATAATGATAAAGTAAAGGCCATTAAGGGTGAGCAGTTCTAGGTAGTTTGCTGGAATTTGCTGCAAAAACTCAAGGTAGACTTCTGAAGTTCTATTTATTTGTGGTTCTGGATCAATTAACAGCAATAGGCTAATAACAATAGAAGGGGCTAAAATGAACCCTATTGCATAGCGACTTAACTTTTTGTCACTTGCATTAATAAACCGCAGCGCGACAAATCCACTCAACGCATAATTAAATAAAATATCTCCAGGCCAAATCAACACGCCGTGTAACACGCCAAAGACCATTAGCCATGTTAGTCGATGTCTTGCAAGGCTCTGATCATCCTTCTTTGCTACCTGAATGCATAATGCCGCTCCAAATAACATTGCAAATAAGGTTCTGAATCGACCATCAAAGAAAATACTATTAACCATTGCGAAGAACGGATCAAGATAGTGGGCTGTTTGGGCTGGTACATAGCCCAACTCAAAATTGGCCATATGTACCATATTCATGGAAAGCAAGCCAAGCAGCGCGAACCCGCGGATCGCATCCATCGCAATAATTCTATTCATCAATACACACGGTTTTTATACATATCAGCCCAGTTTATCGCAGCAGCATGAAAATCAGGAAGGTTTTCGTCTTTGTAGTTTAGATAACTGCACGCATCCTGCAGAGTCCACCAGCTTCCAGACTCATAGGCTCTAACGATATTTAAAATATAATATAGCGTGTTGGGTTTACCTATCAAAGCATCATGAAGCTGCTCAGGAAAAGGTAGCTTGTTTACAACCTGCTCCATTGGCCTGTCAAGAATGGCATCAAGCAGAGAAAATAACCCTGTCATAAAACTCATATTGGCAAGTCCTGGCGAAATTTGCTGCGCGATAAGCTCACAAAACCGAGAACGAACAATAGAAAGACGTGTTAATTCTGTTGGCTTTCCCTCGGCTACGTGGGCTGTCATAATTAAGTTTACAAACTTTTTTACACGCTCGTTCCCTAAATATACCAAGGCTTGCTTTAAAGATTCGATACGACTTTTGATTGGAAATACGCCGGAATTAATTAGCCGTAGCAGTTTGTACGCAAGCGCAGTGTCTTGAGCAAACAACTCGGCTAATCGTGTAATACTCATATTCGGTTTAAGTGCTTCTTCATAAATAAGCATGACAATCACATAATTGATAGTAATGTCTTTTTGCTCAATCATCTTTGGTTTTGCAAAGAAATAGCCCTGAAAGAACTGAAATCCCATCTTTTTAGCTTGCTCGAATTCTTCTTCGGTTTCGACTTTTTCCGCAAGTAGTTTGATGTTCTTTCGCTCTTTGATCATATCAATCACTGGCACTATGGTGTCCAGCGGATGTTCCATGACGTCGAACTTGATCAGCCTTACGAGCTTTAAGAAAGGTTCCCATTCTTTTGAGTACTCAAAATCGTCCAACGCGAGTCTAAAGTTGCTGTGAAATAAGCCTCTTATCCGCTCATAATTTTGTTTTGTTGGCGGAATAGTCTCCAATAGTTCCAAAATCACATCGTTTGCTGGGAGAAACTCACACAGCTCCTGACGTAACGAGTCTGGACCAATATTAATTAGCGCTTTCTTTCCCGAAGTGAGATATCGCATGCCGAGGTTAAGTTGATTATTCATTATCAGCTTGGCTGTCGCTGCATCATCTGCAATATTTGGAAAGCTATTTTTTACACCATCGCGAAACAACAATTCGTATGCAACAACTTGTTTTTTACGATTAAATATGGCTTGGCGGGCCACAAAAACCTTCAAACAAAAACTCCTTCGTACCTAAAGTGAACAATCGCACTTTTGGTTTAGCAATTTTTAGATTTTAACCCTTTATGATGATAAAGAAAATCAACCTAAGCTATTAAGAATCAAAATAATAGCTTAAAAGATAATGCAAAATGATAAAAAAGAAAGGCCAAAGCTATCTTTTGATACCTTTGACCTAGTTTTTTGTTTAGCAACTGAGCCAATTGCTAAATACTTAACACAGATGAGAAAATTTTTTTATCTACATTTTCGCTATCTATATAATTGTTCGCAGTATTTTTGTGCAACATCGGACCAGTCAAAGCGCTGCATACGAGCTTGCAGCCTGAGTTGTTGATATTTTTCGCTATCGTTCATCAGATCAGCAAGCGCTAATTCAAAAATCGCAATAAGCTGACTACCTTGCTCAGCGAGTGTTTCTCCTTCAAAGCAATAGCCGGTTTCATTGTGTTTTACTGTATCAGATAGTCCACCCACTTTATGCACGATACAAGGTTGTCCAGCGCGCATCGCAAGCATTTGGCTGATACCACAAGGCTCAAAGGAGCTTGGCATTAAAAACAAATCACCTAACGGGTACAGTTGTTCGCCGAGTGCTTTACCATAACCATTTAAAAACAAGACATTGTTATGGCGTGCCATTACTTCGGTAAATAGCTGCTCAAGACTTGGATCACCAGAGCCAACAATCACAATACGTGCTCCTTGGTGCTTGGCTATTTTTGCGATGTCATCGAGCACAATGCCTGATTGGGTAGGCTGTCTTAAAATAAGTGCTTTTTGATCGGTGAGACGACCGACACTTGTAATTAGCTTGCCGCGAAAGGCTTCGTCACGCCAAGCGAGTATGCGTTGGTGGGCAATGTAAAACCGAGATAATACTTGGCTAGATTTCGCCATCCATTGAAACACATGCTGCTCAGCAAGCGCCAAATAGTCAGCAAAAGTTAGATTCTCTTCGTCACCTGACTCATCATACACACAACCGTTTAAAATACCTGCTAACCGTCCTTCATGAGACGCATGCTGCATGTCGCTTTCTAACCCTTCGCCACCAAAAAAACCAAGCTCAGGGTGGCTTGGGATCATCACTTCTTTGGCGTAATTAGGAGAAACAACATGCACTTTGTCTGACAGATTAATAGCCGCTCGCATTGGATTAAAGCAGTGAGGATATTTAGGATCGCAAATACTGAGTCCATCATAGGTGAGTGTAGGAAACCAAGACTCAAGGCTGGAAAAGTCATGATTAAAAGGCCGGATCCCTTGAAGCGCAAGGTTATGCACAGTATAAACCGTCTTTAGCGTCTTTAAGCGTTTGAATCTAGGACTAAACTGACGAAGTACAGCAACAACAGCTGCATGCCAGTCATGTAGGTGTACAACATCTATCTCCGCTACCAACTCATGTTCAATAAGTTCAGCAACTGCCGCACTAAAAAACGCAAATCGATTTGCATCTGTCGCAAAAGGCTGGTGGGGATCATTACAGTAAATAGCGCCGTGATGCTCACTAAACAATGAGTGTGAAATGACATATTGAGTGACATTGTCACTTTCTTCAACAGACCAAAGCGTCGCCGTTTCTAAATGTTGACGAAAAGGGACGGCAATATCAGCGACTAAGTTTCGATTTAAAGCAGCTTGGCCATAATCAGGTGTGACCACCGATACTTTAATGCCAAGCTGCGCCAATGCGTAAGGCACGTCGCGTATTACATCTGCGACGCCCCCCACCTTACAATTTGGCAACCGATCGTTTTCGGCTGCCACTAAAATTACATGCATAGTACCTCTACATGGATCATTTATTATTTTTTTCCGCAAGCTCTGCGAGCATATCTCGGGTCACCAATACGATCCCCTTATTCGACACTCTAAAGCCATTCTCTTTGTCTAAGTCAGTATCGTAACCAATGGTCATCCCCTCTGGTATTTGACAACTGCGGTCAATGATTGCGTTTTTGATTTTGCAGTTACGCCCGATTTTGGCACCCGGCAACACAACGGCTCCTTCAATTTCACAATACGAGTGAACATGCACATTGGAAAACAGCAATGAACGCTTAACCTTAGAGCCAGAAATAATACAGCCACCAGAAACCGTTGAGTCTACGGCCATACCGCGTCTATCATCATCATCAAATATAAATTTAGCTGGTGGTAACTGTTCCTGATAAGTCCAAATTGGCCAATGAGGATCATAGAGATCAAGTTGTGGTTCAGGAGAAACCAACTCCATATTCGCTTCCCAGAATGAATCTAGCGTCCCTACATCTCGCCAATATGGCTGCCCTTCATGTGATGGGTCGCAAAATGGATACGCATACACATTATGCTCTTCTATGATGGATGGGATAATATCATGACCAAAGTCACGACCCGACCCTTCTCGTTCCGCATCCTTTTTTAACTGCTCGAATAAAAACTCAGTGTTAAACACATAGTTACCCATAGAAGCCAAACATACACCTGGCTTTCCAGGGATTGACGTCGGATCTACCGGCTTTTCATCAAAACGACGCACCCGGTTGCTTTCATCTACAGTCATGACACCAAACGTTTTTGCCGCCTCTTCACAGGGCACTTCAATACAACATACGGTCATATCTGCACCTGTCTCAACGTGCTTTGCAAGTAAGCCACCGTAATCCATTCTGTAGACATGGTCACCCGATAAGATCATAACGTATTTGGGAAGCTCATGACGAATAATATCCATATTCTGGAAAACTGCATCTGCTGTGCCGCAGTACCACTCATCACCATATCGCTGTGATGCTGGCAATATCTCTACAGATTCTCCCAGCTCCTTTTTAAAGTGTCCCCATGCGCGATTAACATGGCGAATAAGGGAGTGCGACTTATACTGCGTGGCAATGCCAACCCGACGGATCCCTGAGTTAATGCAGTTAGACAGTGGAAAATCGATAATTCGATGTTTGCCGCCAAAATAAACAGCAGGTTTCGCTCGCCAATTGGTGAGCTCGTGAAGGCGCGAACCTCTTCCACCCGCAAGTATTAAAGCATATGTTTCTCGAGTGAGGGTACTAATATAACGATTCGCATAATTAGGCATTATTTCTTCTCTCCATAACTTTTTTGCGGTGACTACTGCATTGGGCTCAAGCGCCAAATATCATCGCTGTAATCTTGAATTGTTCTATCGCTAGAAAATTTTCCACTTGCTGCGGTATTGAGAATACTCATACGCAGCCAATGTTCCTTGTCTTTGTATGCTTGGGCCGCATGCTCCTGGCTCTCAACATAGGAAGGAAAATCTTGTGCCACTAACCAAGGATCGGTACTACTCTTAATTGAGTTGATTACGTCATCAAAGATATTAGGCTCAAATAGGTTAAAGTGCCCACTTTCGAGCAAAGCCATAACGCGTTTTAGGTCATTGTTGCTTTCTATTATCTTAAGGGGCTGATAATTTTGGCGCACTTGCTGTGCTTGTTCAGCAGTTACACCAAATAAGTAAAAGTTGTCTGCACCAACACATTCTCGTATTTCGATATTTGCACCATCTAAGGTGCCTATGGTGATTGCGCCATTCATCATAAACTTCATGTTGCCAGTGCCAGACGCTTCTTTTCCTGCGGTTGAAATTTGCTCTGATAAGTCTGTTGCAGGGCAAATCACTTCCATTTTTGATACATTGTAATTGGGCATGAAAGCCACTCGAAGATAGGGCCTCGCCGCGGGGTCATTGTTGATAACATTAGCAACATTATTGATTAATTTAATGATCTTCTTCGCCATGTAATAACCAGGTGCAGCCTTACCTCCAAACAGTACGCAACGAGGAACAAGCTCTGCCACATCACCACGACAGATCCGATCGTAAAGATGGATAACGTGCAATACGTTAAGTAGCTGGCGCTTGTATTCATGAATACGCTTGACTTGAACATCAAACATCATAGTTGGGTCAAACTCCACCTGACATTCATGGGCAATTAGCTCAGCCAGACGTTGTTTGTTGTTTTGTTTGACTGTTAGCCACTGCTTTTGGAAGGCGTGGTTATCGTAAAAACGACGTAGTTCACTAATTTTAGAAAAATCAGCTTGCCACCCGTCGCCAATTTTATCGCTGATCAATTGCGCCAGTTCTGGATTACAGTGCGATAACCAGCGTCTTGGCGTCACCCCGTTGGTTTTATTATTAAACTTCTCTGGGCAAAGTTGATAGAAATCGTTAAACAAACCAGCTTTTAATAGCTCGGTATGCAGTGCAGCAACACCATTGACAGAATAACTGCCTACGATCGCAAGATACGCCATGCGAATTTGAGGATGACTGGACTCCTCAATGAGTGACAGCGCACGCTGTTTTTCGATATCACCGGGCCATTTCAGTGCAACTTCCGACAAAAAGCGGGCATTGATCTCATAGATAATTTCTAGCAGCCTTGGTAACAAGCGCTCAAATAAGCTCACAGACCAGCGCTCTAATGCTTCAGGCAATAAAGTATGATTGGTGTATGCCATGGTTGATGTCGTTATCTTCCATGCGGCATCCCATTCCAGCTCGTAATCATCTAATAAAATTCGCATTAACTCTGCTACGGCAATACTGGGGTGGGTATCATTGAGTTGGAATACATGATAATCCGCAAAATCACCGAAATCATCGCCATATTGCTCAACCCACGTTGCGATCACATCTTGCAAGCTCGCGCTGGATAAAAAGTACTGCTGCCTTAGTCTCAGCTCTTTGCCATTTTCACTGGCATCATTGGGGTACAGCACCATCGTTATCTGCTCAGCGAGATTCTTTTTCGCTACCGCTTCTGAGTAACTACCGGCGTTAAATTCGTTGAGGTCAAACTCATCAGTTGCCTCTGAATTTCCATAGTCTTAATGTGTTTACCACCTCATTACGATATCCAGGAACAGGAACGTCGTAAGGCACCGCGAGAATATCTTGCGTATCAAGCCACTCACGATGCTGCCTACCATTTTTGTCGGTATGCACTTCAACATGACCAAAAAACTTAACTCTTCGAGCTTGTTCTGGTGCGGCAAGTTCCCATGGATGACCTTCACGGAGCCAGTTATCTGGCTGTTCTACTTGGTGACCCTGTTCACAGGTTTGGTTAAACATCCCAAATTCATAACGCAAACCGTAACCAACAACAGGAAGGGCTAATGAAGCACAGCTATCCAAAAAACAAGCTGCAAGACGGCCTAAACCACCATTACCAAGACCTGCATCATGTTCAGCCTGCGCGACCTCTTCAAGCTCAGTACAGTATTCTTGTAATGCCGCTTGAACTTGTTCTTCTAAGTCTAGATTTAACACCGCATTAGACAGCGCTCTACCCATTAAAAATTCCAACGAGAGGTAAGCTGCTTTACGCGTCTTTTTACTCTTAATGTGCTCTTTGGTTGCCCGGCAACGGGCGACTAATCGGTCACGAATAGTCAAGGCTAATGCATGGTACAAATACAGTCGCGACTCTCCTACTTTGTCCCGACCTAAGGTGTAGTAAAAGTGACGAGTCAAATCATCACTCAAGGTGTTTTCATCTATCTTTGGTGCATCTTGCCAATGTTTTACGACGCATACTGGCGCACTTTTATTAGCCATGCTTTTCATCCCCTTTGATTGATGTAAATATCCATGCTGACTTAGCTGGAACCTGTAAATATGAATCTAACTCTGGTTTTTGCGGTTCAACCGCGGTGGTAATTGCTTGCTGCCAATGAGATGAAAATGCACTAAACGGCAACTTTATTTGCAATGTACTCTCACTGGCGTTCAATATTATTAGCAGGCTTTGCCCGAGCTGCTGATCGGTGATGGTGTAACTCAACCATTTACGGCTTGGCTCTCGCCACTGTTCAGGCGATAACGGCTTTGCTTGTTCATTAAACCAATTCACCGCAAAACGACTATCACTGTCATGGACATAAAATGAGTGAGAAAAAGCGGCAAATTGCTTACGAAGCGCAAGTAAATCTTGGATAAAAAAAGTTAACGTGTGGTGTTGCTGGTGGTTTTTCCATGCCAGCCAGCTCGTGCAGTTGTCTTGGCAGTAAGCATTATTGTTGCCACTTTGCGTATGTGCCATTTCGGTGCCCGCACAAATCATCGGGATCCCTTTGGATAAAAACAAAGTGAGTAATGCATTTTTCTGCATACTGAGGCGCAATTCATTGATTTGGGGATCGGCACTGAACCCTTCTACCCCACAATTAAATGAAAAGTTTTCACTGTGGCCGTCTCTATTTGCCTCACCGTTTGCTTCATTATGTTTATGCTCGTAAGCCGTCCAATCAAATAATGAGAAGCCGTCATGACTGGTAAGAAAATTTATGGAGTTCAAAGGACCCCGTAAGTTATGTTCAAACAGGTCACTGGAGCCATGAATACGCATCGCAAGCTCTGGCAATACTCCCTCATCGCCACGCCAGAAGCGCCTAACGGTATCTCGATATTTATCATTCCACTCACGCCAAGGAGAAGGAAATTGTCCAAGTTGATACCCACCAGGACCAATATCCCAAGGCTCGGCAATCAGCTTTACTTTGCTAAGCACAGGGTCTTGATGGATCGCTTGCAAAAACGCATGTTGATTTGAAAATCCCGAGGCTTGACGAGCAAGGATCGTCGCCAAATCAAAGCGAAAACCGTCCACCCCCATGTATTCCACCCAATAGCGCAAGCTGTCCAATACAAGTCTTAATACCACTGGATTCGAGATATTTATCGTGTTTCCGCAGCCAGTGTCATTAATGTAGACATTGGGCTTACTCGGCAAGGTGCTGTAATAAGTCAGGTTATCAAACCCTTTAAAGCTTATTGTCGGGCCATCCAAACCACCTTCCGCAGTATGGTTAAACACCACATCCAAAATAACCTCAATACCGGCTTGATGGAGCCGCTCTACCATTACCTTAAATTCGTTGATGTCGTCGTTAACGAGATAACTTTTGTGTGGCGTAAAAAAGTTGAGGCTGTTATACCCCCAATAATTTTTTAGTCCTTTGGTCGTCAGAAACTGCTCATTGATAAACGCATGCACAGGTAGCAGCTCAATCGCAGTAACACCAATATGCTTGAGGTGATCGATAAAAGTTTGTTCTGCAATCCCTAAGTATTTTCCTTGGTGTTTAGTTGGAATATCTGGATGCCTAACAGTTGCCCCTTTAACATGACATTCATAGATCACCGTTTTACTCCACGGCGTCTTGGGTCGCTTCCCTTGATACTTATCAATTGCCGTTACTTTACTCTTTGGCATATCACAGGCGTTATCAGATGGGTTTAAATGGCCTACTGGCAAATGGCAAAAATGCCGTTCACTCCAAGTAAACTCACCAAAAAAGTCGCGGCAATATGGGTCTAAGAGTAACTTATTGGCATTGAAAAGCAGCCCTTTTTCCGCGCTATATTCCCCGTCTACCCGATAGCCATATAAGTCTCCGACTTGTGCTCCCTCGATAAACAATGACCAATTTCCGCCCTCATGCCGAAACATCCCTATCCGATTCACTTCGCTATGGCCGCTTTTGTCGAACAGACACAGGGTTACGCGTTTCGCTTTCGGTGCATAAACACAGAAGTTAACACCTTTATCACTGGCCGTTGCACCCAAGACTTGATGATCGCCGCGATAACTGGTTAGCATGTGCCACCAGATATCAGCTGCAAATACACGGTTGCCAGAGGCGGAACAGTTATATCGATACTTTGCTCAAGGCCATGGCTTGCTATGTTTTTCGATTCAATGAGTTGTTGTTTATGTGCAACGACTCCAACGCCGCTCCCCCAAAACGCTTTGTCATCCGTGTTTAAGATAACTTGATACACGCCCGCTGACGGCACGCCTAAGCGGAATTGAAAATGAGTTTGTGGCGTAAAGTTTGCGATCACCACCAGCGGTGTGACACCATCTCGTCCGTAGCGTACAAAACTAAATATGCTTTGCTCTGCATTCCCTCCATCAATCCAATTAAATCCTGTTGATTTGTTATCACACTCGAATAATTGCGGCGTTGATTTATAGGTCGTATTGAGCGCTTTGACACACTTATACACGCCTTGGTGCGCTTCACTTTCAAGCAACTTCCAGTTAAGTTGTTGGTTATGATCCCACTCCTCTCGGGGGGCAAGTTCAGCGCCCATGAACAGCAACTTTTTACCTGGGTGGGCAAACATAAAGCCATAGTAGGCACGTAAATTAGCGAATTGCTGCCAATCGTCTCCTGGCATTTTGCTCAGTAGCGCACCTTTGCCATGCACCACTTCATCGTGACTTAATGGCAAGATGTAATTTTCAGAATAGGCATACACCATCGAAAAGGTCATTTCATGGTGATGGTACTTGCGATGAATTGGGTCTTTGGACATATAGTTTAGCGTGTCATTCATCCACCCCATATTCCACTTATAACCAAAACCCAAACCATCGTGTTCAACACTGCGAGTAACACCGGGCCAAGCTGTGGATTCTTCAGCGACCATCATAATACCTTCATCAACGCCATAGCATTTGGTATTGACTGATTTGAGGCACTCAATTGCACCTAGGTTTTCACGGCCGCCGTATTGATTTGGCACCCATTCCCCATGTTTTCGGCTGTAATCCAAGTAAAGCATCGATGCCACGGCATCAACTCGTAAACCATCGATGGCGTATTCTTTTATCCAATACATCGCATTCGACAGCAAAAAGCTTTTTACTTCAGCGCGGTCGTAGTTAAAAATATAGGTATTCCAATCTGGGTGAAATCCTTGCCGCTTATCAGCATGTTCAAATAAATGCGTACCATCAAATTTATGTAAACCATGGGGATCTGATGGGAAATGTCCCGGTACCCAGTCGATAAGTAATCCGAGCTCTTCACGATGACAGCACTCAACGAAGTAAGCAAAATCCTCCACGCCACCAAAGCGACTGGTTGGCGAGAATAACCCCACTGGTTGATAACCCCAGGAGCCATCAAAAGGATATTCACTGATAGGCATCAGTTGCAAATGGGTAAATCCTAGTGCCTTTACATAAGGGATAAGGTCATCCGCTAACTCTCGATACGTAAGATAGCGATTACCGTCTTTCTCTCGGCGCTTCCAAGAGCCCAAATGCACTTCATAAATACTAATGGGTGCATTGATTTTATTACGCAGCGCCTTTTTATCATGATCAGCTTGGCTCAATGTGAAAGCCGCAGGTCGAGCCTGAGTTATACTCGCCGTACCCGGTGCTTGTTCCATTTTAAATGCAAAAGGGTCAGCCTTTTCTATGCGCTCCCCCTCAAATGTGGTGATTGCAAATTTATAGCAGCAGTCAACCTCCAGTGCCGGAATAAAAAGCTCCCATACACCACTGGCTGGATGTAATCGCATTGGATGCTGCACGGCCTGCCAATGATTAAACTCACCTATCACAGAAACGGACAACGCATTTGGCGCCCAAACACCAAATCGAAACCCAATTACTCCCTCTATCTCTACTTGATGTGCACCTAGATGCAAATAAGCTTGGGCTTGTGTCCCTTCATTAAATAAGTACAAGGCATCATCAGCCAAGCAACTATCAAAACTATATACATCTCTCCCAGTAACGGTTTGCTCTGGGTAGTGCACTTCAAGAAGGTAATCTTTACTGATGTCATCCGCTTTAAAATCTAATGTGAATAGCGCACTTTTGCGAAACCGTTCAAGAGCGTAGCTGCTATCGCTGGTAAGCACCTTAACTTCTGTCGCACCTGGAATAAAACAGCGCACGACTGAGCGCTTGGCATCTAGCTGGTGTAGCCCTAAAAAGGCAAATGGGTCGCGACACTTACCGGCTTCCAAAGCGGCTAATTGACTGATGTAGTCATCTACTTGGGCGTCTTCTATTTTTGCTCTTGTATTCATCTATTCTTTCCTGCTGGTTACCGCATCTCGGATCAGCGGCCGAGAACTTGCAATAATTTCCGCTGATGTCTGATTAAGTCGCCTTCTCCAGTTTGGATACTCTTGGTCAGTACCAGGAATATTCACTGGTAACTTCTGTTCGTCGAGGTCATCAAACTGAATTGTCAGCATTTTTGCAGGCGACTTGGCGAGTACATTGATCAGCGCCTGATACACATCACGGGCTTCGCTCGCAAGGCTGACATTCACCTCACCATAGCGTCCAAGCCAATGACAAAGCTTTTCTCGCTCAGATGTTCGCTCTTCATCCGCTTTTGTTAGTTGGGGTTCGCTCAATAACTGATATTCACGTTTCAACCTAAGGTCATCATGGCTCCACCAGCCAAAAAATGGCGGGACGTCATGGTTAGCTACCATGAGTAACGCATTGTGCTTATAATGCGAGGGTGCTAAAAACTGACCGTGATAATCCTTCTCGAAGTAAAAAAGAATATTGCTGTATATATGAGACTCATACATTGCTTCTTTGATTTCGATTGGAACAACCCCTAAGTCTTCACCAATGATCATCACTTGATGTTTGACGGACTCAATTTTGAGGATCGCTAAAAGGTACTCAAATGGATAATATACGTAGCAACCTGTTTGCTGCTGATCTTGATAAAAGCACCACCACAACCTTCTTAGGCCCATCACATGGTCAATTCTTAATGCCCCAACACCGGTGATGTTCGCTTGGATCAGCTGTTTAAAAAATGCAAAGCGCTGCGCTTTTAACTTAACGGGGTTTAACGCTGGTAACCCCCAGTTTTGACCGAGCTCTGCCCAAGGGTCTGGAGGCGCGCCCACGCGAGCATATTCGGCATACAAATTTTTATTGCTGTTGTATTCGCTTGAGCCGTCAGCACAACCAACGGCTAAGTCATTGATTAAGCCTACGGCCATACCGGCATTCAGTGCCGAAGATTGGCATTGCGTTAATTGTTCAAACGCAAGCCATTGTAAAAATTTAGCAAAGTCATCGTCCTCAAATGCCTTAAGCTCTTGCTGCTTAGCCTGGCAAAATCGAGCAAAGTCTGCACGCCACGCTCCAGTTTGTTGACACAATAACTGCCACGCAAAACGTAACGCACTAAGCTTACTTTCCATACAGTGAGTCATATCAAGATATGTCGCGTTCAAGTCACTCTTTGAGACGTCTAAATAGCCGGCGAACACACTCACATCTAAGCCAAATTGTTCACACAAAAGCTCTATAGAAATGTAAAAAGGGTGCAGTAGGCGGCGGTCATTTGGGCTGTACGGACTTGCTTTTTCTGGTTCATCAACAAACAACAAATGCAGTGGGTTTAACAAAATATAGTCAACCCCTTCAGCTGCGCTAGCCTCAACTAATTGCTTTAGCTCATAAAAATCCGCACTTAGCTTGCTGCCAGCAGGCTTTAACGAATATAGCTGAATAGACAATCCAAGGAGCTTTTTATGTTGTTCAATTGGGTCATAACACTGTTTAGGCGTCACCCAAAGTTCTGTCTCAAACCGCGCACCATTTAACATTACCTCAGCGCTATGATAACCGACTTCAATCGCGTTTATTGGCACTTCAAGTTGAACATAACGTGTATCTTGATAACGGTAATCCCCAACCGCGACTTGCTTGTTTGGATCGCAAACACAGCAATAACCCAATGCGGGGATCGACACAGTTAATTCGTTAATTTGCAGGCAAGCATCCACTCTTATCGTAATAGTTGGCGTCTCTTTGCAAACCAAAGAAATGGCTTCAACTGGCGTTAACCACTTAGCAATATCCAGCTCAAAATTGAGTGTATTTATTTCATCTAGATTGCTGACATCAACACCGCACTCCTGCAATGCCTGTAGACGAGTTTGGTGATCAAATACCACATGATCACCCGTGTATTTATGGTACTCATAACCAATACCATAGAGATAAAGAAGCTGAGCAATGTTGTCCATTTATAATGTTACGCTCTCGCTGTGGACACAACACTGTTGTCTTCTCCAAAGCCGTTGGGCACATAATCATCTGCTTGATGATCATTGTCCCAGACTTCACCATCAATCAAATATCTGAAGTGGTAATCTTTGTCGGTTGGTAAACGGTGTTTGAGCTTGAACGCACTGTCTTTTTTGATGAATTTCATCGGCTCGGGTTGCCAATCATTAAAATCACCAGCAAGTTCCACCGTTTTCGCTTCTGGGTGTGAAAATGAAAATGTAATTTCTGCTTCGTCTTTTGTTTTGAAAAACCGTTTAGTGAGCATATAACCCCCGTTTACCTTTTGTGAGTCCTTATTTCACAGCGACGTACGCTAATACTGCAAACGACTGGTAACTGTGTACGATTTATGTCGAGCATATTGAAATTTAAGTGAAACTAGATGACAACTCACGGTTCGCTTTAAAAATCAACAGCCCTAAGTACAGCAAACAAATATTGAGTTTGTATGACAGTACAAATTTGGTGCAATTTTGCACCGCTTTGGCGCAATCTAAATCAGATAAGCAGTGATTTCAGTTTGCTATGAGTTCCTTGCAATCACTGAGCCAATCACATTAAGAGTCAACAAGAAAGCTAGTTAAGAATGGTTATCATGTAAAGTGAATTTAACTAATAATTGATCCCGCTCATATAAAGCAGTCTGCAAAGTGAAATTTTTAGTACTTTTGCACGATGAAGCTTGCAACTGAATGCTAAAGTGTGTAAAAAACTAGGTTAGCAACTATAATTTCAGATTACATTTTTTGCGATGAAGATCGCATCTGCATTCAATTACTCCGTAATATGCAAGAGTCTGAATTACTAAGGAAAGCCTATTCATGCCAAACGCGATAAGACTGACAAGTACCCTACTTCTGGGCACATTATTTGTTGTCATATTGCTGCATCTGTCTTTTAAGGCCCACGTGCTTGAGCTGATCGCTACAACCCCGGTAAATGAGCACCTTACAGTATCAATGATATCACCTTGGTATTCCCCACTACTGCACGGTTTGAACTTTGCAGCAAGCGGAAACCACACTTATGTTGCGGTAGAGTCAACACTCGGAATCCCCAGATATCTGGATGTAAGTACAGTTTGGTATACCGTATTTACTTCTCCAATCACTCTCATTTCAATCGCAACTTTACTCGCGATTGTTGCGTATCTTTTTAAATCAGAGCGCCGCTACCGTAATCAAGATGAAGATATCAGCGAGGTGAATAAGGACGTTGGAGGAATATTGATGCGTTTAGAGGTTGATAGTGCGCCACTGCACCATAAGTCCTCTCTTGCCAAGCTCAGCCATGCGATCCACGATTTGTCTAGCCATCTTGCACGAGTAAAACGCCATTCAGAGTCTCAAATTTTTCAAGACAAGCTCACAAAGCTTATAGATAGACATGCATATATTGACCATATCGAGGCAAAGTTAAAGCAAGCAGAGTTGGCGCAACAAAAATGTGGCCTACTATTTATTGATTTGGACGGCTTTAAGCAGGTCAATGATTCCTTTGGCCACAGTTTTGGCGACGAAATTCTGATCCAAGTTGCTGCTCGGCTCGCAAAAGTGGTTCGCCAATATGGTTTAGAAGATTGCCACCCTATTCATGGCCTTGAACAAAACCTTTCAAGACTCGGCGGCGATGAATTTTCGCTATTTATTCCCAAATTAAACAATCCAAGTTTGTGCACAGAAATCGCCCAGTCCATTCTCAGTGATATAGAGCGTGATTTCTTACTTGGCAATAAGCTTGTCAAAATTGGAGCAAGTATCGGCATCGCGGTATACCCAGATAGTGCGGCAACACCGAACTCGTTATTACAGATGGCTGATGTTGCCATGTACAGAGCAAAAACGGATGGTCGTGGAATTTTTAAAGTTTATTCCCCCGAAATGGGGTCGAAAATGCGACGTTATCATTACCTATTGGAAGAGTTACGACTCGCTATCTCTGCGCAAAGCTTTTATCTCTCATTCCAACCGATAGTGCATGTTGAAGATTGTGCTATCGACTATTTTGAGGCGCTTATTCGTTGGAATCATCCGATAGAAGGGCAAATTCCACCGGCCGAATTTATTCCAATTGCAGAGGAGTCTAATTTAATTTTAGAGCTTGGTGATTGGATCCTACTTGAGTCGTGTAGGCAAATGTGTGCATGGCATAATGCAGGGATGAAAAAGGTAAAAATCTCAGTTAACGTTTCTGGAATACAACTAAAACACAGAAAGGTCTTTGAATGGGTAAATGCGGCCCTAGAAAAAACCGGTCTACCAGCCACTGCTTTGATGCTGGAGATCACGGAATCCACTCTTATCAAGGCCAGCAATGAAACGATTTCACAATTGCAACAATGCCGAGATGCAGGAATAAGTGTCGCAATAGACGACTTTGGAACAGGTTTTAGCTCGCTAAGCACCCTCGCCGATTTACCTATCGATGTGATAAAAATCGATAAACTGTTTATTACTCAAGCCAATAGCAACCCTAAGTATCGTAAGATCCTCAATTCCATCAGTGAACTTGGGCAGCAGTTAGAATTAAAGATTGTTGCCGAGGGCGTTGAACAAACCGAACAATTTGAGCTAGTTAAAAACTTAGGAATTAGCTGTGTACAGGGGTATTTAGTGAGTCGGCCTGAAAGCTCAAATAATGTGGGTAGCAAAGTGTTAAATGGCAATGTGAATCATATTGCAGCCACTGGCACCAGCATTTGGTTACCAGAGCAAGTTGGGTAGCTGCTGTTAATAGTTAAGCGAAAAAAGCAAGCTGTATACTGCACTTTCCACGCGAGGCAACCTATTTTGCTAAAAGTGGATGCTTGGCAAATCGTGATGAACGCCCACAGTATTTAATCTGAACCAAAGTAAGGTTATTTATCGCTTAAATTTGGTTTCTAGGATAACCGACGAATTGGTACGCTCAATCCCCTCTAAATTACCGATTTCATCTAGCAGATGACTCAACTGCTCCAAACTCTGTGCTTCAACAATAGCAATCAAGTCATATTCCCCACTAATGGCATAGAGTGCAGAAACATTTGGCAACTGCTGCAATGCTAAATTTGCCTTTGTAGTGAGTTTTTGTTTTACCTTAATAGAAACGTGTGCCGATACTAAATCGTCCATATACTGCTCCGCGAACTCTACGCGATAGCCTTTAATTACACCATTTTGCTCTAATTTTGCGATACGATTTTGTACTGTGGTTCTGGAAAGGTCTAACTTACGTGCCAACTCTGAGATGCTCTCTCGTGCATTGTTACGCAACAGTGCAATGAGCTTTTCGTCTTGTGAACTAATCATTTTGCAATTTAACTATGTTAATTTGACATAAATGATAGCAAATATGTGAATTATTGCACTGCAAATTATTACAAAAGCGCGTAATAATGAAGAAATAGCAAGTTGGCTGTGAGCAGAACAACAAGTAATCAGCTTCTGCCCGACAGTAATACCGCACAATGATAACAATTTAGGAGAAAGCGTCATGCAAGCAAATCGCGAATTATTCGATGAAGTCATGGTTCCAAACTACAACCCGTCAGCCGTTATTCCTGTTAAAGGCCAAGGCTCTCGCGTATGGGATCAGACAGGTAAAGAGTTCATCGATTTTGCAGGCGGTATCGCCGTAAACTGTCTAGGCCATTGTCATCCTGCGCTCGTCTCTGCACTTAAAGAACAAGGCGAAAAAATTTGGCACTTATCAAATGTGATGACCAACGAGCCGGCGCTTCGCCTTGCCAAAAAGTTAACTGATGCAACGTTCGCAGAAAAAGTCTATTTTGCAAACTCAGGCGCTGAAGCAAACGAGGCGGCACTTAAACTTGCGCGTCGTTGGGCTCTGGATAAATTTGGTGCAGAAAAAACGCAAATTATCGCATTCAACAAAGGCTTCCATGGTCGTACTTTCTTCACGGTAACGGTAGGTGGTCAAGCAGCCTATTCAGATGGCTTTGGTCCAAAACCTGCTGATATCACTCATATCGACTATAACGATTTAGCTGCATTTGAAAAAACAATCTCAGACAAGACTTGCGCAGTCATGATGGAACCACTTCAAGGTGAAGGCGGGATCATTTCTCCAAATGCTGAATTTGTTCAAGCTGTGCGCGAACTATGTGATAAGCACAACGCGCTACTTATTTTTGATGAAGTACAAACGGGTGTTGGCCGAACCGGTGATCTATATGCTTATCAAGGGCTAGGTGTAACACCTGATATCCTAACTAGCGCAAAAGCACTAGGCGGCGGTTTCCCGATTGGCGCGATGCTTACCACCACTGAAATTGCAGCTCACCTTAAAGTAGGCACCCATGGCTCAACTTATGGTGGTAATCCACTAGCCTGCGCGGTAGCGGAAGCTGCATTTGACACAGTAAATACAGAATCGGTGTTAGCTGGCGTAAAAGCCAAAGAACAAGTATTCAGAGATGGTCTAAATGCCATTAACGACAAATACAATGTATTTTCTGAAGTGCGCGGTAAAGGTCTTCTTCTTGGTGCAGTGCTCAATGACAAATTTGAAGGCCGTGCACGCGACTTCCTGGTAGCAAGTGCAGAGCACGGTTTAATGTCATTAGTTGCTGGTACTAACGTAGTTCGTTTTACGCCTTCTCTTGTGATCACTGATGAAGAGATCCAAGAAGGCCTAGCACGCTTTGAACAAGCGGTTGCTGCAGTAGTAAACGGCTAAGGAGCTGGGGACCTCGGTCTCCTCTTTCTCATGTTAGTATTAAGACCAATACAAAAAACTGACTTTGACGCGCTAAAAACCATTGCGGTTGAATCTGGCCATGGGTTTACCTCACTGCCAGTAGATGACGAATTGTTGTCTAATAAAATTAACCGCTCAGTTGAAAGCTTTGCAAAGTCAGTGTCAAAACCATACGACGAAGGCTATTTATTCGTCCTTGAAGACACACAAACGGGCGAAATTATAGGTACCACTGCGATTGAAGCTGCGGTCGGTATGTCTGTGCCTTTATATCACTATCATCTTGGCAAAACAGTACATCACTCAAGAACTTTAGGTGTCTATAATACCGTTGATATTCTATCGATGTGTAACGACTACACCGGAAGTTCCGAGATCTGCACGCTATTTTTACGTGAAGGTCATCGCCAAGGGTTAGCTGGTCGCTTTCTCTCAAGAAGTCGTTTCTTATTTATGGCAGAACATGCTGAGCGCTTTAGCGATACCGTTATTGCAGAAATGCGTGGTGTAAGTGACGAACATGGCCATTCACCATTTTGGCAGTGGCTGCAAGAACACTTTTTTAGCATTGAATTTCCGCAAGCAGATCACTTGGTCGGTCTCGGGGACAAAGTGTTTATTTGTGAACTTATGCCCAAGTATCCCATCTATGCAAACCTACTAAGTCCAGAAGCACAAGCTGTGATAGGTAAAGTGCACGAGAAAACCAAGCCTGCTTTGCGTTTATTACAAAAAGAAGGGTTTGAACACCGTGGCTATGTTGACTTGTTCGACGCAGGTCCAACGGTAGAAGCCAAGCTAGACAACATTAGAACGGTTAGAGAGTCGTTTAAAGGTGAGGTTGAAATAGTCGCTTCACTACCTGACAAGCTCCCTAGTCTTGCTATTTCAAATGGTCGATTAGACGCGTTTAAAGCCACGTTTACCGATCAGGCATACCTCTGCGAAGCTGAGGAAAAAATTCAGCTGACCGCAGAGGTAGCTAATGCGCTTGATGTCACTCAAGGTGAACTGATAAACGCATTTAAACTATAGATTTCAATGTCGTGCTGATACCAATTGGTATAACGTTTAACAAGCTGTCACCAAGACAAAAAATTAGGAAACCATTATGCACAACAACGTAGATACACTATTTGAACACCTGTGGGATAACTACCTAGAAGTAACACCTTCTGCCGTTAAAGTTCATGAACTTCTCGGCTCAACGCAAAAAGACGACGTGATCAATGACCACATTGCATTGCGTACCTTTAATATTGAAAAAGTAGGCCTAGAAAAGCTCGCTGCACATTTTAAAGCTGTGGGTTATACAGAGTGTGGCGAATACCACTTTGAAGCGAAAAAGCTATATGCTAAGCACTATGAACACCAAGATCCAACTAAACCAAAGGTGTTTATCTCTGAGCTGCTCGTTGAAAAATGTTCAGAAGAACTACAAGCTATCGTTAAAGACATGGTTGAGCAAATCGACGAGTCAGCAGTAACAGCTGAAAACTTCCTGTATTCTGGCACCCACTGGCGTGTTTCTCATGAGACATACAAAAAGCTACTCGCTGAGAGCGAGTATGCCGCATGGATGTCTGCATGGGGCTACCGTGCAAACCATTTCACGGTAAGCATCAACTACCTGAAGAACTTCACCACAATTGAAGCTGTAAACCAAGCGCTCAAAGACAACGGTTTTGAACTAAACACCTCTGGCGGCGAAATCAAAGGCTCTCCGGAAGTGTTACTAGAGCAATCTTCGACGCTTGCTGATCATCAAAACGTACAGTTTAACGATGGTGAATTTAGCATTCCAAGCTGCTTCTATGAGTTTGCTCTGCGTTATGCCAAGCCTGACGGCGAGATCTATACTGGTTTTGTTGCAGCTTCTGCTGACAAAATCTTTGAAAGTACTAACGCAAGATAATCGCGTTTAAAATCAGTGCTTGCCTAAGCACTCTGCCCAAATTGTAAAGCAGCCTTTATGGCTGCTTTTTTAGTTAATATTAGCCACAACTCCAATCAAACTCGCGGTTTACCAAATCAAGCATACCTATCCCTCCGCCAAAGTTATGCCCACCTAAGATCTCTTCGAATTCAATGTAGTAAGGTGTAAGAAAATCTGGGATCCCTTGACCGTTTAAACTCGTCCCGCCTAAATGGTTTGGCGAAACACTCTCTAACCACTCAGGGTCGCCTTCGTACAGGTCAATATAACCTGTATCTTCATATTCGCTGGGCGTCTTGCCCGCATTAGGATCACTGGGGTTGGCAACAAGCGCAATTGCACGGTTAAAACTCAGTGCTTCTGGGGGAATTCCACCAAGCTCGCGATATATTTGGTACTCTTCAGCTGGCAAACTGAGGTACTGGGAATAGTTCATTTTCCAAAAGCAACTCGCCCCACCCTCGACTAGCCATTCAGGAACGCAAACATCATCTTCAAAATGCCGCTCAATAATAGTTGGCGGTGAACAGAGCTCGCCGTAAAACTCAGCTTCACTAAGCAGGAGCGTTGCGTAATAACAATCTAGCGTATCCGCTGCAAACTTACAGCTAGGATGAACAGTTTGCATCGCCTGCCAAAAGGGTTCGAATAGCGGTTCATCTGGCGACTGCTCAGCAAATAACGCCACTTCTAACCCTTCAATATATTCGGGTCCGCCATCATTATGCTCAACCGCGATTGCAAAAAAGCTAACCGCATACGCATTCTCATCAGTGCGATAGCCCTCTGGCAATTTTAGTGTAAAGCTGTGCTTTAGCGGATAACCGGTATGTGGGTCAAGCGGCCATTGATTGGCTTTAATTCCGGGGGGCAAACCAAATACCCAGCCATCAAAGCGTGTTTTATCGTCAATGGATTGTTTCAATATTTCGATATTATAAGCATTCATTACTATCTCCTTATTAAATAACGTTGCTTACTCGTAAGTTAGGGCCTGTTTATCTTTCAAGTTTGTTTTTGCAGCAGCAAGGATCAACAGACCCTAGTATAAAAGTATTAACCCCACAGTTGAAATAGGTACTTAGACTTTTACAGTGTTTGAGACACTTAAAAATATTGCTTATATTCATTACCTGTTGATGAAGAGTCAGTAGGATTAGACAAGGATACTAGTTATGAATTATTTTGGAACGTTTGGTTCAACAGAAGAAGAGGCGCTTAACCTTCTCATGCCTGTTGTCGACAATGCTTTGAAAGCGCATGAGAGAGGAAACTATCAAGCATATTTATCTGTAATAACCGCCGACTTAGCCAAAAAGGTTTCTGAGGAGGGATTTTTACGGGCATACCGTGAAATCGCGCCGCAGCTTGGCCGCTTAAAATCCAAAACCTTGTTAGCGTCTCTTCGAAGAGGTCAGGATCCAATGCTGATATTTGCAGCGAAATACGAGAACACGCAAGACGATATCGTAATTAATATCACATTTAAAAACGCGACTACCCCGCCTTTAATTGCATGGATGTGGATTGAATAGTCCTTCGGTTCAAAGGCTTAGATTAAAACTTATAGGAGGATCGTTTCCGGTTTGCTTCACACTTGTGTAATAACATGTATAACCCTTAACAGTCGGTTATTAGGACGAGTAAGTGAAAACAGTGACAGGAAATGGTAACCCCTCAACAAAATTAGACTGTATCAGTCACCTAAAGCGATAACTTTGGCAGTAGACACCGCGGATATTTTCACTCCAAAACTGGAGATATTTGGCAGTGTGGCATTATGGTGTATTCTTATTTGTTCACCTGACATGTGCTTTTTGCAATGTGTGGTATGGGCATCCGCCACTAATGTAACTGCATAACCCAAACCCGCGGCTCGCCGACTCGTTGTATCAACACAAAACTCTGTAGCATAACCACAAACATAAATATGTTGAGCTCCATGTTCTTCAAGTATGTTAGACAGATTTGTGTTTAAAAATGAATCAGGAGTGGTTTTACGCACGAACAGATCATTGGCGTCAACTTGAAGTACCGATTGTAATTGCCAACCTTCACTACCATACTCAATCGCAGTACCGCTTTGCTCATGTTGAATATAGATCACCGGCATGCCTTGCTTTCGAGCCCAATCTGTCACTAAGTTAATTCGGCTTAACACCTCTTCACTTGCATACGGTTTGGGCTCTGGGTCGAATAAAAGGCACTGTACATCAATTACCAATACTGCAGATTTCATAGCATACTCTTTTTGGGCATAATCTTGCTTATAAATTCAAAAGCCGCCAACACCTTGAACAGCATTCATTCTTTCAAAGGGTTGTAGTGCCCAAACAATATAAATTACAAGCGTTATATTGTCATTTTAATATTTATACATTGGTCTTACTGCCACATTAGCTATGTCTCAATACAGCTAAACAAGTTATGATAAATGTGTATGCAAAGAACTTATGGATAGCACACTTATGGACAAGATTGATCATCAGATATTACCCCCTTTAGCGACATTACTATGCTTGGTCATAAGCGGGTGTGACGACCTTGGCCAACAAATAGACGCGCTTACTGGCGAGCAAGACAAACAAGTACAAGCACTTATTGAGCGCTCAAAAGCCCAAATGGTGTTTGTTGAAGGCGGCAGCTTTATGATGGGCGATGGCGGAGGCCCTAATAACTTGCCTTGGACCATAGCCCGCGATAATAAACCCGCTCATAAGGTGACCCTTACCAGCTATTCGATGGGCGCTTATGAGGTAAGCTATGGCGATTTTGATTTATATACCGCAGTAAATGACCTACCAAAAACCATGTGGACAAAATGGGATAAAGATGAAATTTGGCGTGCACCTGAATTCTCTGCGGGGGTGAACTGGTATGATGCCAAGAACTATTGCTTATGGCTGGCAAAACTCACACAACTCCCAATTGATTTACCAACCGAAGCACAGTGGGAATTTGCAGCACGAAACCGTGGTGAAAACATTTTGTTTGCCACCAATACTGGTATGCTTGAACTCGGTGTAAATTACTCTCTCGCCGAAGAGCCTGAACCGCATATTAGTGGCACCTATCCACCTAACCCATTGGGGTTTTATGACTTAAGCGGCAATATGATTGAATGGGTCAATGACTGGTGGGCTGAGGATTACTATCAACACACCCCAGAGCAGGATCCCAAAGGACCAAAAGAAGGCACAAAAAAGGTTATGCGTGGCGGGATGTTTTTAGAGTCTCCCCGTGGCAGTAATGTATATACACGGCAAGAATCTGAAAAATTGGAAAAAGCATATAGAGTTACTGGTTTTCGTTGTGCTCTAAATCAAGCGAAGCCAATTCCTGTTCAATCAGTTAACTAGCTCATTGCCATCGCATTTATCACCGTAAAAGTCAGCGTTTATTCAAACTACTTACTTTATGCTGTCGCGATTTTGATTTCGCCTGTACGCTTGGTATGCTTGAGCTGCACTAAGGATAAATAAGTAACATACGGAAAGTCACCATATGGAAAATAAACGGATACATTCACTCTCCCACTTTGCCAACATTAACTGGCGCGATATTCTTGCCAATCAACACACAACCATTCCCAGCCTTACATTACTGTGTGTGGTAATGACTGGGTGCGACGACCTTGACCAACAAATAGACGCGCTTACTGGCGAGCAAGACAAACAAGTGCAAGCACTTATTGAGCGCTCAAAAGCCCAAATGGTGTTTGTTGAAGGCGGCAGCTTTATGATGGGCGATGGCGGAGGCCCTAATAACTTGCCTTGGACCATAGCCCGCGATAATAAACCCGCTCATAAGGTGACCCTTACCAGCTATTCGATGGGCGCTTATGAGGTAAGCTATGGCGATTTTGATTTATATACCGCAGTAAATGACCTACCAAAAACCATGTGGGAGGATTGGGGTGAAGGGGAAGTTTGGCGCGCACCTGAATTCCCTGCGGGGGTGAGTTGGTATAGTGCAAAAAACTATTGCTTATGGCTCGCTGAGCTAACCCAGCTACCCTTTGATTTACCAACAGAAGCACAATGGGAATTTGCAGCAAGAAACCGTGGCGAGAATATTCTTTTTGCCACAGATAACGGGTGGATAGAAGAAGGCCGGAATTATGAACTAAATACTGATTATGCGGAGCCTTCTGGCACATACCCCGCTAACCCATTAGGATTTTATGATTTAAGCGGCAATATGATTGAGTGGGTCAATGACTGGTGGGCTGAAGATTATTATCAACACTCCCCAGAATTGGATCCCAAAGGGCCTAGCTCGGGAACTAAAAAAGTAAGGCGTGGCGGGATGTTCTTGGAATCACCTCGCGGTAGTAATGTATATACCCGCCAAGAATCTGAAAAATTGGAAAAAGCGTACAGAGTTACTGGTTTTCGTTGTGCTCTAAATCAATCTAATCCCCTAGTTGTGCAGTCAAAGTAACAGCTTTGGCTGCACAACATCTATTACACCATTGCAACAAATGGATTTGTATTGAGCATAGCTACTGCAACAGAACCGGAACGTGCTCGACTTGGTAGTTTACGTCTCCATGCATCAAACTCACGCTGCTGAGCACCTTCTAAAATACTATTAAGCTGAGATAAGCCCTCTTCTCGGCTACATTTTGCGCCGCCCTCTCCCATATGCTGTAATACTTCATCTAACTCTTCAGTACAAAGAATATGCTTAAGTACAATAATAATGGCATTCTCGCGCTGCTCATTTAAGCCAGACCAACTATAGGTACCCGAGTCAATTAAACTCGCTAAATTTGGATTAGCGAGTAAATTTAACATTGCTCCTTTACCCTCAGGTACGGTGAATTTGAGCATTTCTGGTTTCAGCCGTACCCTACCCATAATTTCCCTTGCTTGTTCATGAATAAACACTTTTGTCTGCCACCACTCATCTATATCCTCAGCAGAACCGCCAACAAACTCCATAATATCTTTACCTGTTGCTATATGCATCGCCACAGCTTTGTAGAGCACTTTAAAAGCATCTTCTTGGATAAATGCTAGGTAATCATAATCATTATTTTTAAGCTGGTGATAAACAAATTGGGCAAGCGTGACAATTTCATCGACACCTATCTCACAAACTAATTCTCCGCCAGCACCTACGCCCCAGATAAGTCCCAATTTCGCGCGAAGTATAAACTTTCCGTTTTCATAACCAATAAAACATCCAGCGTGTGCACCGGCGCCAAATGCGCCTTCTGCCTTTCCACCTAGTTTAGCTAGATCACAAAAACTAGATTTACCAGATTTTTCTGGATTATCCCACTGCAAAGCACCCGTTAACTCACAGCCTGCCGATACCCCAGCAAATGCGCTGAGCTCACCTTTTACAGGTTCAAACTTGCGATCGGCACGGCTAAGTGCTTTTACTTGTTCAGGGGTTAACCCCTCAAGCATCATTTTACCTTGCTTTACTGTACAGCCTACATTTGCCGCCGCTTGTAATTTAGCACCTGCATAGCCAAAAAAGGCAATGGTCGCATTTAATCGGATCGCGCCTAAGTTTATCTCACGCTCTTTGGTCGTATTTTTAAGCGGCATCATAAACTTAAATTCATAGCCCTTTTTATTAGGGTAGTAACCACTCATTGCAGCTTTTGCTTCACCGACAGCAAAATCGACTTTGCCATCCGCTTGAAATGAAAAGACACCATCCTTTGGGCTAAAGTTTGCAGCAATGCCTGCACCATGGGTGTAGCGCATTAATCGCGCCTCTGCACTGGCATCAAAATAGTCGCTTTTTTCAAACCTTTTTATATTTAGATCTTTATTAAGCTCCCTAGCCCATTCGCCCCATATGGTTGTATACGTGTCGACGAGCTTCTTATCATACTTAAAATTGACCTTTAGCTTGCTCAAATCATTTTTAAGCGCTTTGTTCAGTTTCTTACGGTCTAAGTTGCCATTCGCATCGCTAAAACGACGACCGTTTCGAATGTCCGTATCAATTTTGTAGCGTCTAAAGTGGTTGGCCATTTTATCACTACGCACATAGGTATACTTTCGGCCTTTAAAGCCAATGACTTCGGTAATTTTATTAGCGGTAGGGCCTGAAACAAGTGGTTTTAAAGTCTCGTTTAACGCCTTTTTGGCATCAATTACTTTATCATCTTGCTTCGAGAGGTCTTGTTGTCCAGCCAGCGCTTGCTTTAACTGCTCCATGGGAGGGTTAAGTACTTCCATTTCTTGCTCTAAAATATCGGCAAGTGACTGGGTGACTGCTATAAAGCTGTTATCTTCTGGAATATATAAAAAGCCAATAATTTCCAGTTGGTCTTCGGATTCTTCAACCGAAAAACTCACGGAGTGCGTCGCACCTCCGGCTTCAGCGGTTAATGTGTATTCCCCCGCCACAAGCGGTAGCGCCAACTCCCAATCGTAGCCTCTGTCTGGTAGATATTTGCCATTCACTTGCTCCAATATGGCTGATTTTGAACCCGACGTTGGTCCTTTCCAGATTAGGTTAACGCTATTGCTGTTATAAAATTGCCCTTTAACGAGTACATCAAAGCCGGTATTCACCCTGACTTTATCACCCGCTTTGGGAGGATTTTTTATAGTAAACTGAGGATGGTTGAAGCCATATATACGGCTTTCATTCGGTGTGCCAGTATACTGCTCGACAACACTCGCGGCAGTTTCTCCCGGCCCTAATACATGATTTGCAAAACGTCTTTTAGTAGCTTGGTTTTGCTCTAATTTTACGATTTGCTTTGGATTTGGTTGACCAATAATGACAGATGGCGCAATAGTATCTATGGGTTGTGCTGTACTTTCTAGCTTAGTGGGTGTTTTTTTAATGCCAGCGTTACTCTTACCCATTGACGGTCGCGTTGTACCTACTCCTTGGCTACTATTGAAGCCCACACCATCATTTTTTGAGGCATCGCTTGTAGCAGCATATTTAACTGCAGCACCTAAATATGCACCGTTTTGGCTTAACTCTCCCGCCCCACCCGAGAAGCCTTTACTGCCACCAGAACTGAGCTGACCTTCCACGTTAGCCTCAAGCGTTGACTTTTTAATAAACGCAAAGATCTCCTTTATATTGCCTTGCGAAACCGTTTTGAGACGTTGTGCTTGGTTATTTGAAATAACAAGTAGTTGTCTATCGTCATGATGATGAAGTCCCCCATGCCAGTAACGAGCGTCTTTTGGATCAATACGTATATAGTCAGTGTGATGGGGGTTAAGTGCTTTAAGAATGATGGTGGGCACTTTAGCCATCGGCAACCTGGTTGGTTGTGCCGAATTTTTTACGTCTGAATCTGACTGAAAAAGTGAATCATCGAATGTACCTTGCTGTGCGTCTTGCACAAGCGCAGGCCACTTGTCAAAAGGCTTCATGCCAATCCTTCCTTGTTTATTCCGGTTGTTCCTCATCAATGCAATTTGCTACTCACCAATGAGCGCGAGATATTATTCGGGGTAGATTTTATACCGATGGAGTCAGTTATTCAATCAAGGAAAAATTTTGCCATTTACCTGTTCTAAATGATGAGAAATTTTTAACGCCGTTAGCGCCTGATTATCTCCCTCAAATTAAGGAAGTGTAAGACAAAATGGTATGACATATCATTGTCAAAAAGTCCCTGTAGAGTTTAATCTAGGTTACTCTAACACGCTCAAAAGTTAGTTGGTGCGGTAATATTTTCGCGTTGAAAAGCACTTTGATAGCAACAGGGCCAACTTAACCAAAGGCGATTAAAGGAGTTAGCATGACCAGTTATGTATCAGAAATAAAGGCGCTGAATCGTGGGCTAAGTGTAAAGCCTCCCATGACACACCCCGCTATTGATTCAAAAAAACACTACAAAAGCGAGTTAAAGTACTGGCAAACCCAACTATTACATGTGCAACAAGCCTATTTTCATCAAGGGAAGCGCGCTATTTTAGTGTTTGAAGGCTGGGATGCGGCTGGTAAAGGAGGCGCTATTCGCCGCATGACAGAAAAGCTCGATCCACGCGGCGTTAAGGTTTACCCAATCGCAAAACCAACGCCTGAGGAACAAGGCCGGCATTACTTATACCGCTTTCAAACTAAGCTACCACCTCGGGGCACTATGACTATTTTTGACCGTTCATACTACGGCCGAGTGTTGGTAGAACGGGTTGAAGCATTTGCTAGTGAGCAAGAGTGGCGCCGCGCCTATCAAGAAATCAATGAATTTGAGCGTCTGCTGACGGATGATAATGTCCGCATCGTTAAGCTATTTTTACACATTAGCGAAGACGAACAACTCAAACGCTTTACAGAGCGTTTAAATAATCCGTATAAGCGCTGGAAACTAACGGAAGAAGATATTCGCAACCGCCAAAAGCGACAAGATTATGAGCAAGCAATTGATGATATGTTTGCTAAAACCGATACGAATTTAGCGGGATGGCATTTGATCCTCGCGGAACATAAATGGTATGCCCGCGTACAAGTGATGAAAACCATTGTCGAAGCACTAAGCAAGGGGGTTGATATTAGTCCCCCACCTATCGATAAAGCCGTTGTAAAACTGGCAAAATCTCAATTGGGTATTGTTCAAAGGGAGGACTAATCCATGAATCGTCACGACTATCTTGCATCTTACTTTAATGAGCGTGAAGGCATTCACGTAAGCAATGAATGCAGTAAATTCGACAAAATGAGACTCAGTCCATTTCGGTTCTTCCGTGGTAGTGCCGCGCTTATGTATAAGGACTTACTGGAGCAACAAATACAGTTACCTGAAGCGGCCACCAGCCTGCCACTCACTTACGTAATGGGCGATTGTCATACGGGCAATTTTGGCTTTCATAGTGAAGAAGGCAGCCACGGCGATACCCTAATTTTTGAACCTAATGACTTCGATGATGCCTGCGTCGGACACGTTGTGTGGGACCTGTTTCGCTTTTTAGTGAGTTTACCGCTTACCCAACTAGAAGGTGGCCGTATTCAAGAGCAAGCACAGGATATTAAAGACCGAAGTAAACCTTTGGTCAGTAAAGAGCTAGTTGCCCAAGCACAATTGGACTTTTTACACAGCTACCTAAAAGCTTGTCAGTTGTCGCTGGAACATAAGGTCGATAGCAACACAGGCTTAACCGAGTTTGATAATAACCATATATTGCATAAACGATGGCAAAAAGGGTTGCAAAGAATGGCGGGTGGCGCCGCGTTTACGATTAAAAGTACACTTGCTAAGGAAATCGACCTCAGCATTAAACCGCTACGTTTTCGCGAAGACAAACTGAAGTTTAAGCAACTTAACCCCGATTTAAAAGAAAACCTTATTTATCACTTTGCACCCTACGTTGATGACGAAATTTTAGATTGTGTTGAGCGTATCGACCAAGGCACAGGCTCACTGCATCTGAGCAGATACTACTTGTTGGTTGGCCCAAACGTACAAAAGCCCACTAAAGATATTCTGCCGCTATGCCACATTGTGGAGGTAAAACAACAGCAACTCGCTTCGCCTCTTGCTTACTTTGCAAATTTAAGCCCTGTGAATCGCTTAGATCCCGCACACTTAACCGTCAACAGTCAAAGAAAAATGCAGCGCCGTACCGATCTCATTTTAGATAATGCACTGTGGCAAGGCAGTCACTGGCTGGTACGCTCGCGCCATCATGCTCGCGTTGGTATAGACCCAGAAGACATCACCATTGGTAAGCGTGCAGCGACTAAGTCGGGCTTTAGCCAATATGCAGAAGCTTGCGGTGAAGCCCTTGCCCTTTCACATATGCGAGCAGATAGACGCTCCTTACAATTTCAAGAAGATGCAGTAGCCATTTTGCCTAGTCTCATCGATGTATTGGTCAAATCGGCCAGTCATTACAGCGAGCAAGTCGTAGCCGATTGGCGTTGGTTTTGCGAGCAATCCCAGAGCTAAGCAGTAGCGCACTCAACTTGCTTTTGCTTTGGAATGTCTACAATCAGACCATCCTCTGCGATGATGAGTGCATTGCTAAAGTGCAACTTGGCCTCTTCAATAAGAGGCTGCAGCATGCCCTCACCATGATAGCGCACGCTAAAATGAGTGAGCGCGAGCATGGGCACTTGATGTAATTGTGCAAATTGAGCGATGCGCTTAGCATCGCTATGCCCTGTATGAAATCCCACTTTATGAAGATCTGCAGCGGTAAAGGTAGCTTCATGAACAAGCAAATCGACCTCTTTTATCATCTGCGATAGCAAGCCGGGCTTTTCGTTATCACCACAAATTATTGCAACTCGAGGTTGCCAACTATAAAAACTGTAGTCATCCGAGGTTAAAAGTCGCCCTTGATATTCTACGTCTTGGCCCTTTTGCAACAGGTTGTAGTGGCCGCCAGACGCAATGCCATCTAGCTGAAGTTTGTCTATTTTTAACTTGCGAGGAATGCACTTTTCCGTGAGTTTATAGCCAACACTGGGCACTCTGTGTTGTAGCGCTATGGTTTCGATATCGCAACATTCAAGATGTAACTTATCGTTTATTTCTTCAAGGGCGATAGTGATTAAGTCAAAACTTAGCCTCACCTCTGTCAGTGTAAAACAGCTTTGCACAAACTGAATAACGGCCCTCGGTGCAATTAATTTTAGCGGCGCTTTGCGAGAGTTTAACGCCATGGATGAAATAAGTCCGGGTAATCCATAACAATGATCCCCATGAAGATGGGTAATACAAATCGCTTCGAGATGATATAGGGTTAACTCACTGTGCAGCAGCGCATGCTGGGCCGCTTCGGCGCAGTCAATTAGTACCCAGGCTTTGGTATTTTCAAAGCTTACTGCCGCTGCCGACATATTACGTTGCTTAGATGGGCTACCTGAAGAAGTGCCAAGAAAATGTACTTTCACGCCAAAACCGTTTACTTTTTAAGTGGGTATACCATTGTAACGAATAAATAACGTAATAGCGAAGCGCGCGTGCTCGCCTTGCAACGTAATCTCTAAGGAGAAGATGATGAATTTGATACCTTCGGACAGCATGATCTTAGTGATCGATATTCAAGAAAAATTTCGTCCTCATATTGAAGTATTTGGCGATATCGAGCGCCAAGTAACCACCTTGCTACAAGCTGCAGAACATTTGTCTGTTCCTGCACTGATTTTTGAGCAATATCCCAAAGGGCTTGGCCATACAGCACCGAGCTTACTTGAATTTAATCTCCCGGTTATCGAAAAAACCGCGTTTAGTGCCTACCACGTTGAATCTTGCAAGCAAGCTATTCAAGAATATAAACGCGACACCATCGTCGTGGTTGGTCTCGAAAGTCATATCTGTGTACAACAAACCGTCAATGACCTGCTTGCGGACAATTTCAACGTGGTGATTGTTGCCGATGGTATTTGCTCACGTAATCCAAAACACACAGATTGGGCGCTAATGCAGATGCAGGCCGATGGCGCACGCTTTTTGGCTTTAGAGTCTATTTTATTTCAGTGGCTAAAATCGGCCAAGAATGAGCAATTTAAGGCAATTTCAGCGTTAGTTAAGTGATCGGCTAGCACAGTGAAAGCGTATTCCAAGTATCGAGGTGAACAATGAAAAATGAATTAGATAGCAAGTTCTTGTTAACGGTGTTCGAGCATATTCAAAAGCACGGTGAAGTAACCGAAGAAGGTAAACGCTATGAGGGCATAGTGGCCTATTCAGATCCAGATGGTTACACCATATACCTGCAAGGCAGTGGCGTGTTACTGCGCTCTGGGTTTCATAATACTTATCACTTGGATTATGAACAAGATAAGCACAAAGACGATTTTATTAAGAAGCTAGATTACATTTTTAAAGAGGCGAATGAGTAGCTTATATCCAAATACCAACCGAGGGCGTCGCATTAGACGTCCCCGCCCTGAAAGCAAACAAACCCGCGCATACGTAAACATGGTAGTCGAAGCGCTTAGGGAAAATCCAAATAAACTCAAGATAATCAAAGATAACTGCGATGAATTTCGCCAGCAATGCTTTTTAAAACGTGGCTTTTTGCTCGCCATTGAACGCTTTGATTGGGTGTTTGCAGTGGACGGTGACGTAGAGCGAATTTGCCAGCAGATCCTCGCTGACGACTACATAGGCAAACGCCTACGCCGTTACCCTTTATTATTTAAGGGTGTGTTAGATGATTAATCTCGTTTGGCTCAAACGTGACTTAAGAGTGTTCGACCATAGACCACTTTACGAAGCGTGTAATAATGGCAGACCAACCCTGATCTTGTATGTTGTTGAGCCCGAATATTGGCAACTCCCCGATACCAGCGAAAGACAATTTCAATTTGTAAAGGAGTCGCTGCTAAGCCTTGCTGAGCAGTTGCAGCTTTTAGGTGGCACGCTGACGATTCGCCAGGGCGATATCATTGAAATACTTGAAAAGATCCATCAGCACATCGCGATCGCAACCCTTTATTGCCATCAAGAAACGGGGAATACATGGACATTTGAGCGCGATTTGCGTGTTATTGCCTGGTGCAAAGAAAGACACGTATCGTATGAAGAATATCGCCAACAAGCCGTATTCAGGGGAAAAGTGAATCGTGATAAGTGGCAACAGCAAGCCGAAGACTGGCTGCAAAGCGACTGTCTACCGACTCCTTCAAAAATTAATCCTCTGCTGCAACAGCACAGTGGTATTGCGCTTTTAAATGACTACCCTGGGAATGACAGCAACTCAGCGCCAAAGCCACAATTAGGTGGACTCAAAGCCGCGCAGCAAACCTTGAATAGCTTTTTTGATCATAGGATAGACAACTATTTATTTGGTATCTCAAGCCCGGTAAAAGCTGTAAACAGTAGCTCCAGACTCAGTCCGTATTTGGCTTATGGCGTGCTTAGTCTCAAAGACGTGTTACATCAAACTCTTGCATTAAATGTTGACTCAAAACGCAATAAGAGCGGTTTTTTATCACGGCTTTACTGGCATAGCCATTTTGTGCAAAAGCTCGAATCAGAACCGCTTTATGCAGAGCGTGCTGTGCATGCATCCTTAATCGATATGCGGGCTAGTGAATTTAATCCGCAACGCTTTGAACTTTGGGCTCACGGCAACACGGGCGTCCCCTTTATTGATGCCTGTATGCGAATGCTGATCACCACAGGCTGGATAAACTTTCGCATGCGCGCCATGTTGATGGCGTTTTCAAGCTATCACCTATGGCTTGATTGGCAACAACCAGCAGCAAGACTTGCCACTCTATTTATAGATTATGAACCTGGGATCCACTATCCTCAGGTACAAATGCAGTCAGGCACTACTGGGATAAATCCGTTTCGCATCTATAACCCCATAACGCAGGGGCAAAAATATGATCCAGAAGGTCAATTCATTCGCCGCTACATCCCTGAGCTTAATCACGTCCCAACGCATTACTTACATACACCTTGGTTTTATAACGGCTTAAAAGAAGACCAATATCAGCGGCCTGCTATATTACCCGATGACGCAGCAAAAATTGCCCGTGAAAAAATCTCCGCATTTTATAAGCAACATCTAGATAAAGATGAAACAGGCAGAGTGCTTCACACTCACGCTTCAAGGCGCCGCTCAAGTCGTGGGCGCAAAAAACAAGTAAGTTCTGATAAAAATCAGCTTAAGCTATTCTAACTGTTCCGTTTTTGCACAATGTTCCGCCTTTCACCCTAAAAAGAGGACAAATAGCCGCTTAAGCATGACCTCATGTAAAAAAAATGCTAAGGTTGCGCCATTTTTTGGAACTGAGAATTTAGCTATGTCAAATGCTGTAGAGACGCAAGCTGATAGTCAGGACCAACAGGGGCAAAAAGGGGGATTATTTAATCGCTTCTTGGCAACTGTTGAGTTCTTAGGGAATATGCTTCCCCACCCTATTACTTTGTTTGCAATGTTTTGTATCGCCATCGTGGTATTCAGTGGTATTGCCGATTGGATGGGGTTATCTGCCATCGATCCTCGCCCAGAAGGCTCCGCGGGTCGCGACCCCGACGGTGTTATTGAAGTCGTAAGCTTGATGAGTGCTGAGGGTCTGCAACGCATTGTGACAGGTCTTGTGACTAACTTTACTGGCTTTGCACCGCTTGGCACTGTACTTGTTGCATTACTGGGGGTTAGTGTTGCAGAACACTCAGGCATGCTATCTGCTGCAATGCGCGGCATGGTAATGGGCGCTTCAAAACGCCTTGTTACGTTCATGGTTGTATTTGCCGCTATCTTGTCTAATACCGCATCAGAACTTGGCTACGTTGTACTTATTCCGCTTGCCGCAATGATTTTCCATAGCCTTGGTAGACACCCACTTGCTGGCTTAGCCGCTGCATTTGCTGGCGTATCCGGTGGCTACAGCGCAAACTTATTGCTTGGCACCATAGATCCGCTATTAGCTGGTATTACGACGCCTGCTGCGCAGATGATTGACCCAACTTACCAAGTAGGACCTGAAGCGAATTGGTACTTCATGATGATTTCAGTATTCCTAATTGCCATTGTGGGAACCTTAGTCACCGAGAAAATCGTAGAGCCACGTTTAGGGAAATACGACCCTAAAGAAGCCAGCGTTGATTTAAGTGAAAACAATATCGAGAAGCTTTCAGTAAAAGAAAAATCAGGCCTCAAATGGGCGGGTGTATCACTACTCGTAGTAAGCATTCTACTTGCATTAACCATAGTGCCTGAAGATGGCATCTTACGTCACCCAATAACAGGCGAAGTGGCGGGTTCACCATTTCTAAAAGGGATTGTGGTATTTATCTTTGTAACCTTTGCTATTCCGGGTTTTGTGTACGGTCGTGTGGTCGGCACCATGAAAAATGACCGCGATATTATTGATGCAATGAGTAAAAGCATGAGTTCGATGGGCATGTATATCGTGTTGGTATTCTTTGCCGCTCAGTTTGTTGCATTCTTTAAGTGGACAAACCTAGGTACTATCCTTGCGATAAATGGCGCAGCACTATTACAGGCGCTAAACCTAACTGGTCCTGAAGTATTCGTACTGTTTATATTCATGTGTGCACTCGTGAACCTAAGCCTTGGTTCATCATCAGCTCAATGGGCTGTCACGGCACCGATATTTGTTCCAATGCTGATGCTTATCGGCTATGCGCCAGAAACCATACAAGCAGCGTACCGAATTGGAGATTCAGTTACTAACCTTATCACTCCGATGATGAGTTACTTTGGTTTGATATTAGCGGTTGCGACTAAATACAAAAAAGACATGGGTATAGGTACTCTAGTGGCCACGATGTTGCCGTACAGCATGTTCTTCTTTATCGGCTGGGTTGCACTATTCTACGTGTGGGTATTTGGCTTTGGTCTACCTGTTGGACCTAACTCTCCTATCTACTACAATCCGTAGCTAATACTTTAAAATTATCTAAATGCCAGCATTTGCTGGCATTTTTATTTGTGAAAACCTCAACCCTCACCTAAGGTTGAATAGGAGACAGCGAAGAAGGAGCCGATTTTGGATACCAATAACATTGCAATTATTACATTGGTATTAAACTAACTTCACGTGATCACTGTTATTTTATGCCCTGTTCCTGAGTGATACACGTGACCTAACATTAGGTGAATTATGTACACACTCTTTTACTATCCACAAAGTGCGAGCCTTGCGCCTCATATTTTATTAGAACTCATTGGTGAGCCTTATCAACTTGAACTGGTGGATATCAAAAAAAACGCCAACCGTAGTGCACAATACTTAACACTAAGCCCTGCCGGACAAGTACCAGCCCTCGTTGACGACGACTTTACCTTATTCGAAAGCGCTGCAATTTCTCAGTACCTAGCTGAAAAGCACATCGACAAGCAGCTTATCCCAACTGAGCTAAAACCAAAATCACAGTGCCTGCAATGGATGCATTTTATGAGCGCTTCTATTCACAGCGACTTATTGATGTACACCTACCCCGAACGACACACCCAAAGTGCTTTGATGTATGACGACCTTATTCGCTCGCAGCAAGGCCGACTAGAAGAAGGGTTTGGTATTATTGATACGTTACTTGCAGACAATCATTACCTGTTTGCAAATCAATTTACGCTATGCGACAGCTATTTATTTATGCTTTGTGAGCGTGCGAAGACATTTTTAGAAAAAACGCCTTCGCTTAAGAATGTACGCCGCTATTATCGCCAAATTGCGGCAACACCAGCTATTAGCAAAGCCTTAGAAATGGCTGAGTTTTAGTTTGAACGATTAACGTTAATAAGTACAATACCGGTCAGCACAGCTATCACGCCCACGACTTTTTGCAGGTTAATAGGCGTATAAGGTACACCAAAGAGGCCAAGCTGACCGATCGCCATCGCTACCACCATTTGGCCACACAAATAATAAGCCATTAGGTTACCTATACCCATTTTAGGAATTAAAAAATAACAGAGTCCCACCCCAGTTGCACTTAGCACCCCACCTAAACACCACAAGTACCAAGGCACCGCTTTTAACTCTGAGGTTGCTGGCAGCACGTTATCAGATACCCGAAAGGCAATAAAGGCATAAAATGCGCTGACAGTAAACGCCACTCCAGCTGCCAATATCGGACTTTTTAATAAACCGCCAAGCTGTGCATTCATGCTTGCTTGCACCGCGATTGCACCGCCTGCAAAAACAGCTAATATGGCAAAAATCATCGTCACACCTCAATATGCAGCAAGTCTCTCGATTTCCTTACTTTGCTGGTATTCGCGTTCACATCCGTACTGTCACGAATGCCAATTGGCGCAATTAATACCGTGCGTAAATTTAAGGATGAAAGACCCAACACATCATCGTAGGCAACCTTATCGATACCGGTCATTGGGCAAACATCTATTTCCATACTGGCGGCTACCAGCAGCAATGTACCGAGGGCCAAGTGAGCCTGCTCAGAACACCAGCTATATTGAGACGCACAGTCCATAGTGTGTAGCGCATCTTTCATACCCAATTCCATCTGCGCATAGACAAGCTCATCAAGGTTTCGATTCGCCTTAAAGTCTTGAATGTAGCGCTCTACTTGACTATCTAAAGGTGACATATCTGCAGCAAAAACTAATAGATGACTATTATCAAGCACCTTTTGTTGTCCATACGAATGCGGTAGTAATGCTTTTTTTATCGATTGCTTGGATATTTGAATAATCTTATAAGGCTGTAAGCCAAATGCTGAAGCACTCAACCCCGTCAGTTCGATTAACTTATCGACTTTGTCCTGAGCAATGGTTTGCTCAGAAAATTTGCGGACGGCGTAGCGCCAATTTAATAATGATTCTAGTTGTGATGTATTCATAAGTTGCTCTCCATTATGTGTGAGGCAACTTTAACAAGTTGAAGAGCTTGGCTCATTTACCTATGTAAACGAACCTGAATTTTTTAACGATTTTCTTATTCGACTTAACTGCGTAGGAGTGATCCCAAGGTGTGACGCTAAATGGTATTGTGGTACACGCTCAGCAAGTTCTGGCTGCTCTTTTAAAAATGAGAGATAACGCTCCGTGGCATCTAACTGCACCATATAAAGTTCTCGCTTATCCTTTTCTAACAACCAGTTCTTCTCAAGGTATAGTATTTGAAATCGCATTAATTCCGGATTATCCATCAGCAGTGCTCTAAACTGCTTGAATTTGATTAGGACTACCTGTGAAGCTTCAAGCGCTTGAATCCCTTGATTGGCAGGCTCTTGACGATGTAGCGCACGCATTACACCAGGAAATTCCCCCGCCACAAAAAAACGTTTATTGTATTCCTGCCCAGCAGCATTGGTGTTTACTAATCTAACTAACCCTTGATGTAAAAATGCAAAAGTAGTCAGATACTCCCCTTCTTTGTAAAGCCACTCATCTTTCGCAAGTAATTTGATGCTGGTGATCGCAGCAATAGCGGACCAGGTTTCTTGAGAAAGTCGATAATAGGCGTCTACTGCTTGTTTTAATCTTGTTAGTGCATCCATGAGTTCTAGCTTTATGATATTATTCGGATTAACTATTCCTATTTGCAGTGTCTATGTCAATCTCTAGCCATTACCAAGCACAAATTGAATGTGGAAATCTTACTCCTGATGCAGCGCAGCAAGCTGCAATTTCAGCGTTAGATACCCTTTCTCATTCACTCGCTAGTGGTCATTCGACTAAAGGCATCTATTTTTATGGCCCTGTCGGGCGAGGCAAGACAATGCTGATGGATTGGTTTTATGAATTCACTGACGTCACAAATAAAACTCGCCTACACTTTCATCACTTTATGCAACAAGTGCATAAGGAACTCAATCAAATACAAGGTGTGAGAGATCCTTTAAAGCGGATCGCCCAAAACTGGGCTGAGCAAACTTCCCTGCTGTGCTTTGACGAGTTTTTTGTCACTGATATCGGCGATGCCATCATTATGGCGAGATTGTTTGAAGCCCTTTTTGAAGCTGGCGTGACCTTAGTTGCAACCTCTAATTGTCACCCAACCGAGTTATACAAAGATGGATTACACCGAGACCGCTTTGAGCCAACGATAGCGCTACTTATAAATCACTGCGATGTCATATCAGTGTGTGGTGAGACTGATCATCGATTTAGCAAAGGCACAACGGCAAACCACTACTTCGTCAACGATAAACAAGCATTTTGGGACGCCTTTACTAATGCCGGTGGCATATTCAAACCGAGCATCCTGGAGATTAATCATCGTCTAATTAACGTGCTTGGCGCAAATGAAAGCGTCGTATGTTTTGATTTTATGGAGATCTGCTCAAGCCCACGCGCTACCAATGACTATATCGAGCTTACACAGCAATTTAGCTGTATTTTTATCTCTGAGTTACCGCTACTCGGTGTTACTCCAGAGAATAAAGATGTAGCGCAAGGAACTGAGGAAGGCTATATCCGCCCAAATAACTCAATGCAACCTAGGATTGGCGACGATGAGGCCAGACGCCTTATAGCGCTTATCGATGAATGTTACGAAGCCAAAGTACTGGTTGTTTTTTTGGCAGATGCCCCGATTGAGCAAATTTACCAAGGAGAGCAGCTAGCATTTGCATTCGCTCGCTGCATTAGTCGAGTGACAGAAATGCAAAGTTGGACTCTTAAATCTGAAGACCTTTAGGTACATGTTATACCAAGCGCTACCCTACTGCATATAATCTGACAGTCGCATATGTGCTATGAGCGAATGGAGGTAATGCACTGTGAAGGTGTGAGCAATGCAATACCTAAGCCGCTGCATGCCACCTTAAGCACTTAAACCTACGCATAGTAAAAATACCACACATGCCGAAAATCACCCTTAAATTGTTTGTTAGCACATTTTCAGTCATTGTTGTTACCCTTATGTTTCTGTACCCATGGCTCCTCCAGCCTGTTTGCTTCAATGATATTTGCTAACCCGGTTACATCTTTATTGAGCTTAGAAACACTTTTACTGACACCATCAATTGAGTCGACTATTTTCAGAAGGTATGGCTTGTTTACAAATCCTGGCAAACTGCCATAAGGTTTAACATCAAGTTTATATTCGTCTCGAAAAACAACTTTTCCATCCAGGTTTTTCCATTCTAGTGCTACTGAGAATGGCGGTAATGGTTGACGTTCATTACCATTTTTCGGCTTGAAAAGCTGGTAACCTATTGCAAACAAAACCGAGATTTTTTCACCTTGAGGTATCAGGGTCAGTGGTCCCCTTTTTTCTGTACAATCAAGAATCAGATTGTAATTAGTGAAGTCAGACTCCTCCCCTTTAAATTGAATATAAACATCACGAGCAGGACCAGTTCCCACATTAGCTACAGAAATATTTAATCCACCAGTTCCGTCAGGGTGAGGTTCAAAATATACAACTAACTTTGGTTCAGAACCGGCTTTTCTCAGTAGCCTATTTTCTCTCCAGAGAAAAACAGTTAAAACAGCAATCGCAACAGTAGACAGCCCACTCAAAATTGTCGAAATATCAATAAGTAATTCTACTTTCACCTAAATTCACCGTGTTTGTCCTGAATGTGCTAACACTTTAGTATTTATGCGACAAAATTTAAACCAAATTAAGCCAGGGGAAAATTTAAACCAGACATCCACCATTAATTTGCACCTTCCAAAGATGCACCCTCACTTTAATGCCGTGTTGTCAAAAGAAGAATATAAAAAAGGCCTACTCAGCTATCTGGGCCAATACGGAAAATGCGATATCGAAGTCACAAATGTCATTGAAGGCCTTAATGCAGTGACCGTTGAGTATCTACATCCTTGCGTTGATCAGCAAGGTAATACGGATGAAAAAGAAAATAAGCAAAAGCTTATAACACTGTTTGAGTTTAACGGCGAAAAAATAAAGCGTATTCGCCACTATTTTTAATACTATCTGGTATTTAATTAACTGTTAAATAACTTCAAACGCCCGATATTCTAAACTGGACATTTGAAGTTAAATCCACGTCAAACTAGTTCTCAACAACTACCTGCTAATGTACGCACTTTTCATTGGTAAAAAAGTACTTTACTTCATAATCTTCACAGGTTGTATAATTACTACTGCCACCATTACTTGAGTTTAAGCACCTGAAGCCGGGACCATCGTAAACCAACGTTTGTCCTGTGAGTCTTGAATCTAGCTTATTTCCAACGACTCTGGCAATAACACCGGCAATATCATCGGCAGAGCAAGCGCTACTAATGCTTCCTTCACTTTGATGATTTGCGAACAGTTCATTGTCACCATTACTTGGATCATCTCTATCCAACCAAGGTGTTGCGTAGAGCCCTTTATCAAGTAAAGAGAGACCTATCTTATAGATACCTAAAGCGTTAATGTCTGAACCAGATGAGCCATGAAATCCAAAGATCTGCTGACTTGCTGTGCTTGAATACGTTGAGCATGTCCCATTCTTAGACCCTCCCGCTATAATCTGTCCTGAGCTTGATTTCATACTGACATAAAATATTGAGTCATAGCCGTACTTTATATTAGAGCGGCAAATCTCTACTTCTGCTAAATATTCGCCTCTGGCTGGTATCACACGTAACGGACCGCTCCATACACCATTCGTACTGCCGTGCGTAATACATTGAGTTTGTGGACTTGCGCTCGCATGGCTTACGGTTTGCTCTGTTTTATAACACGCTTTGATCCCTCTAACCGTGTCAGCAAAGTTTATTTGTACATAACTTAAATTATATGCACCAGTAACCAACGCTTTGCGTTTTAGCATAGCAATCCCATCGAACACACTACCTTGGTTAGTGCTACCTAACGCATTTTTTTTCACAAATCCAAAGTCTATGTATTCTACAGAATTTGCCAACCAGAAATCTTCAAACGGATTGTAATAATTTACCCAAGCCTCTTCTGTTGTATTTGCTTTTACAGCTGCTAACTTAGCATTTTCATAGGCATTATACGGCATTCCAAATTTGTAACTCCCACCGAGACTTTTACAATATGAAAAACCGCTCTGCCAAGAGCCCTTTGATGTAGATAGCTTCCAGTTACGGTTGTCATCGACACAAGCATGGAAACGTGAGTTGTTGCAGGCATTATCAGACACCATGTTGTTTGCGCCAATGCTAGCGCAACTTCCAGTACCATTTGGTCTATTTGGATTCCATGACCAAATATAATCTTCTATTTGTACTTCATTCGCGCCATAACCACTCGCTGCACTGGTATTATTTGCTTCGACTAGGGCAAGCTCTAGAATTTGAGCACCGCCTTTTGCCCATCCATTAATAACATTCCCGCCTCTTTTGTCTGGATCAGGACCATCTGGGTTCAACTGAGTCGCAGCATCCAGAACAACGGTCATATTATTTGCTTCATACTGTGACGTGATACTTGAATTGACACATTTATTTCCATTGTTTTGACACAAAGGCTGATTGCTTTGCAAATTTCCACTACTATCAAATGCGTCGACCCCGATGAACACGGTATTCCAAAATTTAGAGTAGTTTCCCTTTTTATGGTAAGAGCACAAATTACCACTCTCTCTGGGAGTTTGTACCACTGCGACAAGCTGCTTGCCTGCCGCTAAAATATCCCGTTTGGATAAATGAGAAACAGGTAATGACGCGCAAGTTTTATCTGTATATCCCCAGTCTGATGGGATAAATAGGATATCACCAACATCTTTTTGTAACCGTTCACCAATTTTATTGTGCCAATTACTATGGTGATTGCTTTTATAGGACTCAATTTTGAGCATAATCACCTCATCGGGGTTCGCTTCCAAAAAGTTCTTAATATCGTCTAACCCCTCGGAAAGCTTGGCATGAAAAACCGAACACACCGCACCTTCTTCTGTACTGTTGTGACACAACATCGGGGTTGAATCAAATGTTGCTTCGGGGTAGATGTCGTATTCAATTACTCTCATCCCTCGCCAAAGTAAACTTTCAGGTGAGTAATATTGATTCACATCAGTATACGTGCCCTTATTCCACGCGTGAGAAGCGTAAGCATTGTGTGCTCCAGCCCAAAGCGTTTTTGAGAACGGGGCAAAATTATCAATCTGTCCCTGCAAGTCCAGTCTTTTAACTTTCTCATCGCTTTTATCGATCGCGCTATTTGCCAAAAATGGCGTCGTTATCAAAGCTAAACTACCTGATAACACGAGCGCTAATTTACTAAAATGTTTCATTGTAAAACTCCTCTCCTTCTTACGGTATGGGTTGGGTCCTTAACCTGTTAATACACTCATTGAGTGCCAGTACAAGCAACCGATAATAAGGCTAGGTTGCAAAAGTGCAGCGAATGTGGAGAGGAACCTAGCTAAATTGACCTTTTACCGAGCTATAGTTTTATCTGCGGGCGAGAAAAAGCATGCCTAACGCAATGATTTTTAAATAACTAAATGTAGTTGTAGAGAGTTGAACGTCATCCCTAAAAAAGGACAGGTGTAATGTAGTGTAATAAGTTTGCCGATTATATAGAGTACGATAACCAACAAATAGGCCACATCGATTACCTAAGTGGCCTATTTACGCTTTTTGATTATCACTCACCAAGTAATTTAGTTAGCCGCTCTTTACGAGCAACAAAGACATCGTAGCCACCATCACCCTTCGTTGATAATGCCAGCGCTTTGTTTACTTGCTCTAAAGATGCTTGGTATTGTTTGTCGGTTTCATAGCCATATGCTAAGCCGTTGTAGGCATCTGCATTATTTGGATAGCGTGAAACGCCAAACTTAAACAACTTAATTGCTTCTTTCACGTTACCCATGCTTACGTGGTAATAGCCAAGCTCTCTGATCACGGCTTCCTGTGGTTCAAAAGCCTCGCCATATTGAGCAGACAGTTGTTGATAATACTTAGTAATAGAGCTCAATTCACCAGTATAAGCACGCGCAGGCATTCGGGTTGGCAAAAACAGCTTTTGATACGCGCTAAAAATACCAGCTGCAGACACAAGTCCATGCGGAACATTGTCGTAGGCCTCACTGAAAAAGCGCAAATCATGTGGTTGATTTGCTGCTAGAAAGCGCGCCATATCGTCGTATCTTTCGCGCATCACGCCGCCTTCCTCACCAATCGTGATATATAGAAAGTTATCTAACTGCTTCGTTTTGGAAATAAACGCTTTAGTACTCTTTGCTGTCGCGCCAAAGTTCCACCATACCGCTGGACTATAAGCAATATGCGCTTGAAATAGCTCGGGCTTTGCCTGCAAAGCATAAAGCGCAAAAGTACCCGCTGCAGAAGCACCTGCAATAACTTTAAAATCATGAGTGCGATAGGTCTCGTTCACATAAGGAATAAGTTCAGTCTCGATAAACTCTAAAAACTTAGGTGCCCCGCCGCCAATATCCATAGGTCCTGCAGGCTCTTTATTCTTAGTTGGATAAAGATCTCTTAACCTGTCTGTATTTTCAATCGCAACAATAATAACTTCAGGTGCCGCAGAAACGTTTGCTCCTTGCAAGCGCTCAAGTACAGCGGTCATCAACGGAAGGTTGCCTTTACCATCAAGGCGATAAATCACAGGATATTTTTTATTTGGGTTGGTGTGATAATTTTTGGGTAGTTGAATTGTAAAAGTCCTCTTTTCATCAAGTACTTTTGACATCAAGGTTTTTGTTTGTTGCTCATATCCTTGCTTTGTCTTTTCTTCGGACTCTGCCATTGCTGACCCCGAAAAGAGCGCCGCTAAAGTCACTGCAAACAAGCACTGAACTGCCTTACCAATTCTCATTATTATTATTCCATTTAGTTGATTTCACTAACAAAGCTAGCATACTGATTCAGGAATTGATAGCATCTTATGTCCCTCTTTTTGCTAGCTTACTTTTTAGATAGTCAGCGCATACACTTAAACAGAGAAATACAGCAAAGCGGCAATCACAAAGAAAACAACAATAACGCTGCTGCAGTTATCATTTATGCCACTTCCTTTTTATGATTTTACCTAAAAAATGCGCTCAACTAACGCGATGGTTACTTAACCAAACCATCGACGTTTTTATCTAAGACACTATAAATGGCTTTCATAGCGGGATCGACACCATTGAAGTAGCTTTTAGAGTCCGGCAATACCGGCATGTGAGGTGCAATCCAAATACGGTGGTCTTCTGCGCGAGAAGTTTGATGAAACTGCGACGAAACGAGTCCAAACACCCCACTGAACGGTAAACGGAACCTTCCAGCTTCACCAATATGGTTTGGCCGAGAACCACTTGGCTCTCCAACCAATATGGCATTGGTAAAACTATCAATATTGGTTAAGAGGTTTTGCGCTGCTGAAAAGGTATTACGTCCCATCACTACAAATAACTTGCCTTCTGGCTTTGCCGCTTCAAAATAAATAAGTGCCTTTAGTAATGGTGGTAAGATGGAGCCATTGCCGCCACTATTGTGTCGTAAATCCAGCACCAAGTGATTTACTTCACCATGTTTTATTGTCTCTATCAACTCCGTACTAAATTGCGCTAGCGACTGCGTTTTCATCTGTGCAACGGCATTAAACTGTGCGTACAAAACCCCGTTGCTTTTATCCACTTCGTACCAGTAAGGTTTGGTAACACTTTGTAGATACTGTGGGCTTTTTTGATGATTATTCGGCAAAGTCGGAAAACCGCGAAATTCAAATGTTCGACCACTAAGGCGAATGGTCTTTTGCATGCTCTGCGCATTTTCTACCGTGATAAACACTTCATTTGACGCATCGCTCAACTCTAGTCCAGCGAGTACTTCGGGCATGGCGAGATAATAAGGCGCAAGCCACAGCTGCTGCATTTCATTATCTCGCGGGTTAATCTCAGCAACTTTCGCCATTGCTTCTGCGGTTGGTGTTTGTCCAAAAGCTGTAACTTTATGACCGATTAAATCACTAAACTCAGCTTCAGCATCAACAATGTAAAGGCCATCGATAAAGGCATAAAACTGCACTGGCAAACGAGTGAAATTCCCTTTTTCTCCGAAAGTCGGCACGATAAAGTTATGCCCGTTACCAAGCGTGCCTATCATTTTCATCATACCGAAGACAATTTGCTGATCAGTTAACTTGGCTATATCTGAGCGCAAATTATTTGCTAACATAATTAAATCCGGGTTGTTACTTGCCTGCTCGTTAACATGCAACCGCTTAATTTCTGAGAGCAAGAAATCTAAATCCGCATTCCACTGCTGCTCTCGGTTGAGCGAAGTGTCTTTATAGTTACCTGTAAGACGCTGAAATTGCATATTATCTTTGATGGGGTCGAAAACACTTTTATTTGCTAAGCTACTGCGTTCGTCGTACCGCGTTGACAAAGACTTATTCAGCCACTCATTAGCTTCATCCACTTTACCCTGTGCGGCATACGCGCCTGCAATTTTTATCATAATGTCATTCGAGGAGCGCGAACCGGTAGGAATATTAGTTAGGTTTACACCCAGTGACAATGCCTTTTTCAGCGCAATGATAGCTTGCTCATAATGCGTTAATTGTATTTGCGTTAATCCCAATAGATACCAAGTATCTCCGTCATCTTGATACGACTGAGTAAGCTTTTGCAGTTGTGGTAACGCCTGTTGCCAATTTTTGCTCCGTACCAACGCTAGTGCGTTGATCCGTGTATTTAGGTAATCCACTGGGGATTTAACAGTTAGTTGCTGTGCAACATGCGCTTGTTCGCTCGTTGATGTCAGCGCCCGAATAGGTTCAGCCTTTGCAGGCTGCGCGATAAACAAACTACTAAAAGTCAGGCAAGTGGCCACATGAGTGAGAAAACTTGAATACATCATCTTTATCCTTGTTATCGATTTAACCCCAGATTACCTATAACGACTTTATATGGCGTGCAATATCAGGATTTTGTACTTCTACGACTTTAAAAAACATTCAGAATAAAGTCTAAGCGATTGTTTAATATACTTATATTAATTTTGAAAATTGACTTGGAGTGTAACCCGTTTGCTTTTTAAAAACACTGTTAAACGAGGATTTTGAGTTAAACCCAGCATTCATTGCGAGCGCTAACAGGTTGGGCGTTGCTTGCTTTTCGCACTGTAGTTGCTGTTTTACCTCATCGACCCGCAGGCTATTGATATACTCATTAAAGTTGTAACCACCACAAGTATTGATGGCCCAAGAGATATCCTTTACCCCAAGTCCAATAACCTCAGCAACATCGTGAATAGTCAGGCGTGGCTGGCGATATAAATAGTGCTGCATAATCGTGTTATGAATTGCATTGAATATCTCGGTTGGATCTTCTGACTGTTTGTCCACCTCATTGAACGTTATTTCTTGGGCTTGCGTTATCGAATCTTCGAGGTGTGGTTGATTGTGTACTTTGACAACCAGATAAAGATTAATTGCAAGTAACCAAACTAAGTCAATAAAATACCAGAGTGCTTTCGTGGTGATGTCGTTGTATGTTTGCATATTGAGCCTGACTAAATCCACCAAAGCAAAGAGCACAAACAAGACAACCGTTGTTCTGATCCACTGCAAATCGCGCGTGTTAACGTCCGCTCTGATCTCCGCTGATGCTCGCTGATAAAGGCCAACAAGCTGTACCGTAAAGGCAAAATAAATCAACTGACTGACAGTACCAAGCGCAATCAAAAGTTGGGTGTACTCCGTAAATGGAAGCGCCAGCAAAACAGGTAGGAAATGTATTAACCTTCGCTCTTGCTTATCCCGATTAGCATGCAGTAGATTTTTAAACAGAAAATAGACTAAAGGCCCAGTAGCTAGGGTGAATACAGGCGTGATAAGTAAATAGCTTCTAACCCCTAACGCTTCTTCAGCAAAATTGGTTGCCATCAGCACACATTGAAATAACAAATAGATGACGAGCATTCGTGCGCGTGGTTGATTGGCAAAAATTAATATTGCGAGGAGATAAGCTCCAACAGAGACGAGTTGGATTATGTTAACTGGAACAATGTGAAATGACTGAAGCACAAGCCGTATTTTTATAATTATTTTTCGCTATTGTACGCCACATTGGCTAAAAACAACAACGCCAGCGTACTAGCTGGCGTTGTGAATAAAGCAAATAAACAATTTTACTTCTTCTTTTGCTGCTTACGTACATTTGCAATACGAGAGCGGTTTTTTAATCTTGCTTCTGCACTTGCTTGATTCGAAGGCTTATTCACCCGCGCCTTACGACGTTGATGCGCGGGTTTCTTCTGGATAGTATCAACCAATCTTTCACGGTTTGCTACTTCGTAGCCCGGCAGATAATAGCGTGAAATTTGCTGCTCAATTAACTGTTCAATATGAATAAGATCAGATTCTTCTTCACGGCTTACAAAGGTGATCGCATAACCAAACTGACCTGCGCGACCTGTTCTTCCGATGCGGTGAACATAATCTTCGGCAAGGTAAGGCACATCGTAGTTAACCACGCGTGGCAGGCCAACGATATCCAATCCGCGAGCTGCGACCTCGGTTGCAACCATAACGCGTACTTTGCCTTCGGTGAACTCTCTTAGAGCGCGACGACGAGCGCCTTGAGTTTTGTCGCCATGACATACATTTGCATCTATGCCATCAAGCTTTAGCTCTTCAACTAGCTTGTCTGCGGTTTCTTTCATATTGACGAACACCAGCACTTGTTGCCAATTTTTGGTCCCGATCAGCTCAGATAGTAACTCGCGCTTACGTTCTTCTTTAACTGGATAAACAACGTGGCGAACCGTGTCGGCTGTACTATTTTCTGGCGTCGCTTGGATTAACTTAGGGTGATCCAACACTTGTTTCGCGAACTGCTTCATTGCAGACGGGAAAGTTGCAGAAAACAACAATAGCTGCTTTTGCTTATCCACCAGCTCAATAATTTTTTGCATATCGGTGATAAAGCCCATGTCTAACATGCGGTCGGCTTCGTCTAACACTAAGTGTTTAACGTTACTCAACGTGACATTACCTAAGCGGATATGGTCTAACAAGCGTCCAGGGGTCGCTACTAAAATATCCACGCCCTGCTTTAAGCGCTCAGCTTGGCCATTGGCGTTAACCCCACCAAACAGTGCCTGCACTTTTAAGTCTGTGTACTTTGCAAATGTCGCACAGTTGTTGGCGATCTGCTCGGCAAGCTCACGCGTTGGCGCCAAAATCAACGCTCTTGGCGTCGACTGTGCTTCAGCCTCAAGCAATTTTTGGATGATAGGTAATGCAAAAGCTGCGGTTTTCCCAGTTCCAGTTTGCGCTGTTGCGAGCACATCACTACCTTGACGGACAGCTGGGATAGCCGCCTGTTGAATTGGCGTTAATGTATGAAAATTGATGTCTTGCAGCGCATCTAAAAGAGGCTGTGCGAAACTAAATGAAGAAAACGTTGCCATAATAACCTACGACCGAGTCAAAAACGGTCGCAGATTATAAATGACAAACCGACTTTTAACAAAACTTAAGCAAGGTTTCGTCAATTAATTTTGGTGTCGAGCCGACAAAGTCACTTTCTTTTAACCGAGAGAGGAGTTCAATTCCCTCTTTTTGTTGAGCTTGCGACAGTGGCACATAAGGTAATCTAAATACCGGTTTGACCGCACCGGTCATAATCAAAGCCGAATTGATAGCGATTGGATTTGGTTCGCAGAAGAGCCAGTTCATTAACGGTTGTAGTGACTGGTTTAGTTCTGGGCTCGGTGTATCCATTAATTGTCTAAATAAACCCGGAATGATGTTTGAAGCAACAGAAATAACGCCATGAGATTGGCTGTTATGACGGCTATCGTGGGCTTGATCATCGTTACCTGACCAACACGCAATGCCTTTCGCTTCATAGTGCGCGATACGCTCATCACCCGCACATTCTTTCATACCAACAAAATGCTTGTGGCTGGCCAGCGGCTCTATAATATCAGGCGTAATATCTTGTCCCGTTCTGCCGGGCACATTGTAAATAAAGCCAGGACCGATTTCCAAGACTTCTTTCAAGTGTGCCTTCACACCGGTAATTGAGGTTTTACCATAATACGGGTTTATTTGTAATGCACAGTGCATACCTGATGCAAACCCATATTCAGTCGCTTTTTTTGCTTCTCTGGTGTTATTGCTGCCAGTGTTACCAACAATGAGCAATTTATCACCAAATTTATTCGCAGAATGGGCAATGAGCATTAAGTGCTCTTCCCAATTCATCAGTTGGCCTTCACCTGTGGTGCCACCGACAACAATACCATCGACACCGCCTGCTATTTGCGCTTCGACTAGCTTGTCGTAAGTATCTAAGTCAATTTCACCCGCCATTGTGTAAGGGGTTTTAATAGCGGTAATTAAGCTTGCTTTTTTTATTGATTGGATCTGATGCATGGTCTTTCTATTACTCTTCCAGTTGACAGCCATTTTTACCATAAATCTGACTGAGATCCGACCCATAAACCTGAGTAAATCGGTTAAATCTAACGAAATTTAACTTTAGTGCTTGTTATTTGCGTAAAGATCCAGCAAAATCCAAAGCACTGTATATTTATCCAGTTTAATTTTATGGGACTGACACATTTTCTAAATACGCACTTTTATACCACTTTGGAGCTGAGCAGCAGCTTAAAGATACCTGAAGAACAGCTCTTAGAATGGCAACAAATGAGCCTATTCCCAAATCCGAGTTATAGTATTCAAAATCAAATTAAGTGTAGTTCGTACTTTGGCCTGTACGAATGTGAAGAATATACTGATTTTTATGCCCGAGGCCTACTCAATTGGGGGCAACTTTTACTTAAACATAAAGTAGATCAATCAAGTAGTGCATTTGCGTTATTTCAACAGCGTTACTGTGAAGCACTTGCGAAATGTATTGAAAAAGGCTTTTACACCGAAGATCCAAGCTTTAGTGATGATCTTACAGAGCATGTACAGCAAGTTTGGCAACAGTTTTTATGTGGCAAGTATGGGGTGATCAGCCAAAATGGTCTCGTAGAGGAAGCGCTTTATATCGACCTAGGGCGCGCGATTATCGACGACATTACAGAAGCAAGAACCGCCAGCAGCATTGCCCCAGAGCAGCGTAGTCAAGTACACAGCGCCATGAAGCTACTAAACAAAGCATTGGCAGCCAATACTCAAGCTGAGCAAACAGAGTCGCTACGCACTCGATACATTGACCAATTGATTAGTAAGTACGACTTATCAATCAAATAATCTGCCGTCTGGCGCACAACCGTTTCGCCAGACAATCTATGCGTATTTATATTTGCTGTTCTATGTGCGCACGAATTATCTCAAATGCTTTTAAGACCTTTAACTGATCTTTACATAAGCTGTCGTACCAAGCATCGAACAGTTCATCATCTTGCTCACTGAGCGTTTGATACTGTGCCAGTAGTGTCACTATGTCACTATGTGTGCAAGAGAGTGTGTCTAATTCTTGCTGTAACGCGCTGTCATCGCTGCTGTGAAGCTTAGCTAAAATTGAGTTATCTAACTCAGCATGTTTATCCATAATAAATGCTCTATATCTGTATTGCGTTGGCGAACAAAGTACCTTCGCGAACGTACTAGGTTTTAATTATTTGCTAGGCCTCTCTCATTTAGTGAAGGTTATTAACCGTTAAGCCAGCCTCAATTGGATCTCACTCTTTTATCTCATATCTATCAAACCAAAAGGCTTACATCGATAGCTATATTCCAAAAAAGTCTATTCGCTACTATTCCGGTTAGGTATCAACACCAATATGACTACTTGAGAAACTATCTAGAACTAGTTATATCAGGCAATTTTAAGGAAAGTAAGCCCCTTTTAATCAACTGCTCAAGATGCATTCAGTTTAGTTCCGCATGCGTCGACAAATTAGGCGTATCGCACTAAATAGCGGCAACGACAAATTAGTTGTTGAGAATAGTTTTTATTTGATTTATATTGATACAATATAACAACACATTTTTTAGGAGTCGTTGTCGTGAAACCCAATATCCACCCTGATTATCAACTTGTTGCCTTCCATGATACATCGGTTGATAAGTACTTTATTGTTGGTTCAACCATTAAATCAGACAGAACCGTTGAACTAGATGGTAAGACTTACCCTTACTTCCCAATTGACGTCTCTAGTGCGTCTCACCCTTTCTACACTGGTAAACAGAAGTTGGTGGCAAGTGATGGTCGAGTTGCACAATTTAACCGTCGCTTTAAAAACCTTGCGACTAAAAAAGGATAAACCAGATGAAAGTACTGAGCTCACTCAAAAGCGCTAAAAATAGACCGGGGTGCCAAGTCGTAAAAAGACGCGGTCGGGTTTACGTAATTTGTAAATCTAATCCGCGATTTAAAGCGGTTCAAGGTAAAAAGAAGAAGAAACGTTAAAGGTCAAAATAAGTACGTTTTAAAGGTGGGCATTGCCCACCTTTAAACTAAAAGGCTAGTCTTTTGCTTCCCACAATGAGAATTCGCCTAGTTGAATTAGCCTTCCGCTAGCGCCGCCAATTCCACCGCTTTCACGGGTATGCTCAAGTTCCAAACGATACTGGGTATACGCATTTGGACTCTCGATAGCAAAGCTATAGTATTCCATCGTATTAGGTAGTTCGTTGAACTGTTGAGTATCCAGCGTAATCCAATTCGTACCGTCATTTGAGCCCTGTAGCTGCCACGCATTAGGAAAGCGATGAGGGTTGTCTCCCGCTGTCGCTAATGAGTAGTATTTTGCTGTTTTAGCGCTGTCAAACACATAGTTAACCTGGGCCTTATCAACCTGTTTTATCGGTAACAAGTCAGGCGCATATTGTGCAAGCCAAGCGGGGGCTTCCAACACCACATTAAATTTAGAGATAATATTTCTATCATTAAGCTTATCTGCTCCCTCATTAAAAGGCACAAGTGCAGTACCGTTTGTTGTTACCTGAGTGCTAGTGGGTGCAAAGTTCTGATAGCCAAGTGGTACTGGTGGTAACTTACCGACGCTTGCAAGGTAGACTTGATACTCTTCAAATACCGTATCAATCCCACGTTGTTCACCAAATATAGATTTAAAAGCGGTGTCTAAACTCCACGCATCAAGCGTTTTTGCTGCCGCATTAAACTTACGAATAAAATCCGTGTTACGGTGACTTTTTTCTACCCACTCAAAGAAGAATGCTGTTTGATCGTAAGCATCAACATTGTAGTGTTCCATCCAGCGAACTCCACCGCGTCTATGCTCTAAGTAACCAGCATCTATTCGAATAAAGTTAGCTAGCGCTTCAAGATAGGTGTGATAATCCGTGCCCGGACGATATTCTCCTTCAGCCGGAACGTTGTTGTAACCATGGGTCAGCTCATGCCACAGCACGCCAATGACTTCGTTACGGATAGCCTCATCTCCAAGACCCTCTAGGTTGGCGATGTGCTTAACATCAAACCTAAGCTCCATAAATTTGCCTTCACCGGCCTTTGAAGCCGGCGCATCAAAGTCTCCGGTAATAAAAGTAACGTGCTCAAAAACGTTGATTTCGGTTACATTATTAAATAAGCGCTTGGCAATCTTCAAAGAAATCTCATGAATAAGGGCATTTAGATCTGGTACCGCACGTTCAAGCGCCAGCTGTCCAGGGTGCTCTGGTAGTTCCTTTTTCACTTCAATCACAGGCTCTGGAAACCCTGCCCATGGCGAGACTGGATCCCACACACGGATAAAGTCTTGCTGAACTAATGTCGCTTCCCCTTTGTCGTTACTCGCAACCAGTGTAATGGTTTTTGGCCCTAAAGCTTCAAACTTAACCAATGGGCTTTGCTCTGTACTTGTCGCAGGAATACCACCTTCAAACGTCCACTGCCAGTGAGTCGGGTTAACTAACGACTCATCTCTAAAAACAATATACTCAGAGACTTCTGGAGTCGTGTTTGTTGCATTAAATGCGACGATAGGAATATCCGATACCGTTTTGATTTCGAGTTCCGCTAGTTGCGTAATATCAGCACCATAGCTATCTGTACCACCATGTACTAAATCAAATTTGAAGTAGCGATACTTTTCGCCGCTTTCGGCCAATTCAAAATTGCGAGTCAGTCCTCGAGCAGAGAATATTTCTCCCGCTCTTGAGTCCAGCTCAATCCAATCTGATTTATCATTTGAGCCGTATACTACCCACTGTTTTGGATCTCGGTTCGCTTCATCGTTTGCTGACGTAAAGCTATATTCTCTAAGTTCAATCTCTGTAGCGGCTTTAAACACTACAGTGACGTTTGACGCAAAAGCCAGGAATTTTGTACTCGTGTTAGCGTCGATAAGTTTGTCGACACTTTCACCTGCGGGCGAGGCTTGTACACCATCCGCTAAAATAGCCTCAATCTCAACCCCAGTATCTGAGGTGATATTACGCAGTGCGCCAGAGTCTGGCTGCCCGGATGATTGAGTTTGCTCTGGCTTATCACGTTCAACAAATTCAGACCCATCATTACAGCCTATTAGTGTCGCAGCGACGGCCATTGCCACCGTTGATAGCATTAATTTTCTCATTTCGTTACCCTTTATTATTAAAATTGGTAGTTAACTTTTAGTAAGAATTCGCGACCGTTCGTGTCATAATTACCCGCTTTATAGAATGGGTAACTTCTAAACGAGTCGTCTTGAGGTGGCATCGCATTTAATAAGTTTTGTACCGTAAACATCACTCGCGTGTTGTCATTAATGTAATGACCAATGGTTAGATTATGCTTTATCCATGCAGGTAACTTTTCTCTTTGACCAAAATCAGCACCGTTCCAATTTTTTCCTTTATAATTTACCTGCCATGAAATTGCGGTCTTTTCCAACTGCCAAGTCAGGTTAAACGATGCCATATCTTTGAAGTTATAGTTATCTTGACTGTCTAACACATCTTCAAGCGGATCTTCGGGACGAAGCTTTTCTTTTTTCTTTAAAACATGGCTGTAATCAAGCTTATAAATAAACTCGCCAAGTTCTGACTCAAACGTACCTTTCACACCAAAATTGACGCCGCCATGTTGTCTTTCCGCGGCGTTTATATAACCTTCTCTGATAATTGCTGCGGTGTACGGTAATCCTTTTTTCGTGTTCCCTAACCAGTCGGTTGCCAAACCATCTTGGTCAAAACGCTGTACTCTGTCTTGCATATTGGCGCATTTAGCAGAAGACGAATCAATTAAGCCGTTTTCACACTTCCAGACATTATCAAGAATTTCGCCAGACCCAAGTCGAGTAATTTTGTCTTTAAGGACAATGTCATAAACATCAACATTGAATGACAGCTCAGGGGAGTACTCATACACAAGACCAAAGGTTAATGAATGACCTGACTCTTCTTTTAAAGTTGGATCGCCTGCCGAGATTGTCTCAAAGTCAGCATCTAACTTTGGCTCGTTGATATTTGTTGTGTCTAAGTCTGCGCAGCTGATAGTTAATGCATCAGCATTATATTGAGCGGGATCACCTGTGGTTTGAAAGCGTAGGCAAGCATCTGCAATCACTCTGTCCGAGCCACGTCCAAAGTTACCAGCAAACCCTTGATATACTGAGCTCATGCTAGGACCTCGGAACGTTGTTCCATACGCACTTCTTAGCATCAGCGCGTCAGTAGGAGAGTATTTAAAACCGACTTGATAAGTGAATGCCCCCCCAACATCAGAAATATCATCATAGTGGTCATAACGCAGCGCAATTTCACTAGAGATCTGTTCAGTAATAGGGATCATAAATTCTGTCGCCGCTGCATAACGGTTACGTTCACCATCGGTGATAACACCAGTCAGACCGACAAATTCTTTATTTAGTATTCTGCTATCAGGTGTCGCCCTCGTCCCTTCTTTCATCAGCTCAATATATGCTGCAAAAGACACAAATCCAGCTGGCAATTCAAATAAATCCCCGGACAGATCTGCGGTTAGCGTTTCATTGAACGATAAGCCATCATAGGTTGCCCAATCAGCCATGTTATACATATTGTCTTGGGTCAGAGGCGCAAAAAAAGCTTGGTAATTTGGACGGTAGATTGGCATGCCGTCAACCTCTCCCAACTTTGGTCCTTTTAGCCAGTTATTTCCTTCAACCGTGTGATGCAAGTACCTATCAGAGAAATCGTATTGTGAACGGCTGAAGCCAACGGAATAATAGTAATCTGCTATTTCCCCTTCAAGACCAAAACTAAATGAATAAGATTTATCATCGTATACCCGGCCTAAGCCATCATTTGTATATTCTGAATCATTCACTATCCGCCACATATACTTAACTGGAGCGCCGTAGCCACCAGCTTTATTTTTGATATCAGGATCCCAAAACATGGAACCGTGAATTGACTCTGCATGAGCAAAGAAGAAAGGATTTCGTGCCCCTTTCTTTTCTTGATCGATATAAAATCCGTTAACAAAGAAGCTGTGTTCGTCGTTAATGCTGTACACCGAGTTGATATACAAACTCATGGTTTCAACTTGGTTTCGTAGCAAATTATTACCGGTTTCATCCCACCCACAGCTTAGGCCGTAATCATTGCGGCTTATAAAGTGCTGAACTGCAGTTGGGTGTGGATTATCATCTGTATTACAGTACTGCGCTGAATATTGATTTTTGAACTCGGTGTTCTCAGCCCATACGGTAATTGAACGATTGAGTTCTCGTTTGTTTGTTGGGTCTGGATTATCCCAAACGCTGTCATGAAAAGGTCTGTCGGCACCTGTTAGCGCTTCTTCCGTCTTGTATTCTAGCGAGTAGTCAAACGTAAAGTTGTCTTGTTCAAAACCACCAACAAACGACAAGCCTTTTTTATCACCCGTACCATAGGTATCTTGGCCGTAGAATGCTTCAACGACATGCTCGTCCATACCTTTTTTGGTGATAATATTGACTACCCCAGCCATTGCGTCTGAACCATAGATTGCAGAGCCGCCGCCGGATTGAATATCGATGCGCTCAACCATCGCCGTTGGCAACATATCGAGATTAACAAAATTAGTTTGGCCACCGTAAGGCATTGGGTAATAGGCCAAGCGCTTGCCATTAACGAGAATAAGTGTGTATTCAGGTCCAACGCCTAATAGGTTTAACTCTTTGGCGCCAGGTGTATAGGAGCCAGTTTCTACTTCACCGAGGACGGCACCACTGGCGGCTGAAATGCTACTCAGTGCGTCATACACTGTGTTAAAGCCACTTCTTACCATATCAGCGGAAGAGAGACTTTGAACATTGGTAACACCTTCAATGGCGATACGCTTAATACGAGACCCTGTCACCTCAACACGTTCTATTTCTTCTGCTTGTTCATCTGTTGCGGCTGTTACTGAGTTAGTTGTTACCGCTGCAAGAACAGCAGCGGCGATCAGGCTATGTTTATACATTATTGTTGTCATAAGACCCCCACAATTTAAAGGAACGTTCCAATTTTTTATTAAAATTCTATTTCTCCCTTAGCAAAACCAACAAAGTATTAGGCAGAAACCAAAAAGGGAACGTTCCAATTATGAGCAATAAAACAAACCTGTCAACAAATTATGTACATTTACAGTACAGTGATGACAAATTGTAATCACCTAGTTCTTGCTAGTTCATTGCAATTTCTTGGTATTTAGCTCACTTTGGTAACGAGACCAAAGCTTATCAAGGGACTCTCCAGTAACTGATTTTATTGCATCTTCAAATGACCAATCTTCTAGTTTTACCGCAGTTTGATTAAAACGATAGGCAAAATCAGGATGAGACTCAGCGAGCCATGCGAGAAAGAACCCAGTATTTGTGTATCCACCAACCCAAGAATCTGACGGCTTAGGTGAACGGGTTTTATGGAATCCAGCTTGAATGCGAATGAGATCAGCCATTCCTTCAATAAATGCATGGACATCGGGTTCAGTATAACTTCTTTCTTTTGGAAATAGCTGATATCCATGGGTAAGTTCGTGCCAGAGCACACCAAGGAGTTCGTATTCCACTTGCTCATCTGGTTGTGCAGCGAGTTTTTCGGTGATGTACTTTGAGCTAAACACGATTTCCATATTTGTTTCGTCTCCAGAACGATACGCTATTGTGTCCATCCACTTTAGCCTAAATGTAACTTGCTCAAACTCTGGCAGCTCTGCAAAGTGTTTGTACAACCTAGGGGCCAATTGGCGAGTTACGTCATCCACCGTAGTGGCTATATCAGGAAAGAGTGCTTGCAGGCGTTTCGACCCTGCCGACTCAGTATCTTCGATAACCACTTTGACCTTTGGCGGCTCAAAGCCTTTCCAAGGGTGATTTGGATCGTAGATTTTTAAATAGTTCGCACGGGTTTTAAGGTCGGAGCCATGCGCATTTTTAGTCATTAGAGTAACATTGTAGTTACCTGGCTTGTCATAAACTACTTCAACACTTTTTGTGGTTGGCAGCGCCGCTTTGCCCTCAACCTTCCAGTTCAGTGCTGTAGGTGAGTTTGCAGATATCGACTGCAGAGAAATTGGCTCATTAAGCTTGGCAACCATTTTATCTGCAGTAAAGTTCGCCAGTGGTAAGTTTGTTTGTGCATAGAGCGCCAAATCAGCGATTTGCAAAAAGCGGTCGCCCCACTGCGTTTTACCTTCTTGTGCTATCGTAAAGCGCACGTACCTCGCATCCGTTGTTTTGGCTAGGTCGAAAGCGAGTGTTTCACCCCGCCTTGAAAATACGATATTGTTGCGTTTATCAGCCTCTTGCCATACCTTACCATCTATAGATACGGCAACAGTCCAATGCTTTGGGTCTCGAGCGGGTGCATCTTGGGCTGAGGTGAGACTATATTGTCCAAGCGCTTTGACGTCTTTCAGATCAAATACAATCTCAGCGCTAGATTGCTTAGATAAGAATTTGCTTTTTAACGATCTATCAACTAATTGCTCTATTCCCTCACCTTGGATTTGCTCCTTTACGTCGCTCGTTACAGAGAATGCATCGCGTTCGGTGATGTCGTAGAGCGCATTGGCATTCGCTGATGAGGAGCCACAAAATGAGAGTAAAATTAGACTGGCTAATGAGGAGGTTTTCATTGAAATTTCCCAGATTAAAAACAAACATACTGGATCGTTCCAATTAATAATGCAACTTATTTTGAGCAGATTTTTATGTAATTTCTAATAAGTACAGAAAAGGATATCGCTATTTCACCGCTTTTGGAGCTGATGGAAAACTAGCGAGTGAGCCAGAAAGATCAAGCCACGACTCGCTAGTCTTTTTGCCATGTTCAACTAAAGCCAAGACCGATAAGCTAAGCCGCTGTGATAGCACAAGGAATAACCACAGCGATAGGATAAGTTAACTATTCGAATCTCAGCTTAGCTACCAAATAGTAACTCCCAAAAGCCCGGTGGCTCGTGTAGTTTGTGGTATTGCTTTCTCAGTTCATCAATTTTTAAAAGCATTTCACGGGCTTTTTCAACTCTTCCCGAGTCTACTTCTTGGCTCGCCTCAGTAATGGTTTCGAGTACTTTATTCAAGCCCTCAACTGACTCGGCAGACACCTCTTGCTTAAACTGAAATTGCTTACTTTCATTAACGAGTGTAGTCAGCTCGGTTAAGTGTGCTTGCATTTCTTGAGCAGATTGCGCTTTCATAGCCTGCTTATAAATATGGCCCATTTCCTTCATGGTTTTATTCAGTTCGCTTGACTCATGCGCCCCCCCTGACATCGAAAACAACAATACGAATATAAATACGATTTTTCTCATCAAAGTCCCCTTACTCTTTGCGCGCTAGTATAAAGCAATTAACGCATGAGCTAAATTCAATGCTATGAAAAATATGCAGGTTCCGAATAACATTCAAAAAACAGGCAGATAGCGCAACGATTCTAGCGTAAGCTATACTTGTAGCGTATTTAGCAGCACACTTTTTGAATATCAAAAATGTAGAGACTTATGATCCGAAAATTGTTGTTCATCTTTTTATTTTTATCACCGATGGCCGTGCTATCTGCACAACGATTCAACGTTCAGTTTGTAAACCCCGGCTTTGCAACAAAAAATCCTACAGGGGATTTTTGGTATAACGTCAGCAACGTGATGACTGCGGCAGCTACTAACATGAATATTTCCCTTAAAATAAGTTATGCGCAGCGCAACCATATTTTGATGAAATCGCTCGTAGAGCAAGCCTTGAAAAGTGATGCTGATTACCTTGTGCTGGTTAATGAAAAGTCGAGTGTCGTTCCCTATTTGTTAAACACCAAAGCCACCAACATTAGGATTATTTTCTTGCTCAATGGACCGTCTAAAACAGAGGAAGTGGCTTTGTTAAAGGCAGGACACCAACTCATTGGCACCATTGAGCCAGACAATTTCCAAGCCGGTTTTAAGTTAATGCATCAACTTGCGCGAAAAGCGCTTAGATCTTCTAATCCATCACAGCATGTATTAGCTTTGCTCGGTGATGTGGCGACGACTGCGGCATTAGACCGACAAAAAGGCATGCGCGCTTATCTTGAGCACCATACAGAGCTAGAATTAATTGCAGAGGCAAATTGTCAATGGTCTCAGAATGAAGCTTATCGCCTCACTAAAGCGTGGTTACAGCGAGATCCCGCAATCACAACTGTTTGGGCTGCCAATGATCCTATTGCTTATGGCGCATTACTCGCGGCTAAAGAGTTAAACCGTAAGATCGTCATAGGTGGGATTAATTGGGATGAAGGTATTGCGCCTAAGTTAGATGTTTCGATTGGAGGGCATGTGTTGCTTGGGGCCTATACCTTAGCTCGATTAGCACAATATCATAGAGACTTCACACCGATAGACAGCGTGACCTTATCTATATTCGAACCGCTGGATGACGCTCACTTACCTTTGTATCATGCCATACATGGAAACTTTCCTGAACACCTGGACTTTTTACGTTACATTAACGACCCAGCGCAATTTACCATTACAGAACTAACTCACTCACTTAATAAAAATAACCACAATAATAATATAAAAAATTGAGAATTTAAGAACGATTAATTAATGCATTAAACAAAACCCAGAAAGATAATGCAATTTAAACCTGTCTAATCTTTACACATTGACAGCGATGTCAACACCTGTTTTAGTAACAAACGTAAACAACATGTAAAACAGGTGAAATATGAAAAACAGTAATACAGTAGTAAAACTTCTTAAGCTTTCGACCCTTAGTGCCTGCGTTTGTGCAAGCCTTTCAGTTGCTCACGCAGATACACGGCGCGTTATTGTCACATTAAAAGACAGCGCAACACCAAATGTTCTGCCAGTGCGCTTAAATCAAGCAGAAGCGGCGCAGTTTAAAGCGCAGGCTTTGTCTGAAGCTGCCTACTCCACCTTAGGTACAGCGGCTGTCAACACATTGCCAATCATTAATGCATATGTCGCCGAAGTTTCTTCTGCGCAAATGCAACAACTACAAGCAAGTGGCAATGTTGCGCAAGTAGAAATTGACCCTAAACGTTATTTGCCAAGCGTAGAAACTTCGGCAATTGATTTACTTGCTGAAACCACACCTTACGGTATTAATATGGTGCAAGCTAACCAAGTATCTGACGGCTACAGCGGCAACCGTAAAGTCTGTATTATGGATACAGGTTATACGCTAGGTCACCAAGACTTACCTAGCACAGGCGTTACTGGTAATGACGGCTATGGTAACTACGACACAGGTGTGTGGAGTAACGATGGTAACGGCCACGGAACACACGTTGCCGGCACAATAGCCGCTTTAGGTGGTAACGGCACAGGTGTGGTCGGGGTAAATCCATCAGGGCAACTAGGTCTTCATATTGTTAAAGTGTTTAATGACCAAGGCCGCTGGGCATACGGTTCCGACCTCATTAAAGCAATTGAACAGTGTGAGCAGGCAGGCGCCAATGTAACCAGCATGAGTTTAGGTGGTAGCGGCAGCTCTACAGCAGAGCGTAATGCGTTTGAACAAAGTTATCAGCGTGGCATGCTACATATCGCAGCCGCTGGCAACGCGGGTAATAGCTCGTTGAGCTACCCAGCATCGTATAATGCAGTTGTATCTGTGGCAGCGGTCGATAGCTCTGAGTCAAAAGCCTCTTTCTCTCAATACAACAGTCAAGTAGAAATTGCAGGTCCGGGGGTTGGTGTAAACTCAACATGGAATAATGGCGCGTATCGTAGTATTAGTGGTACTTCAATGGCAACGCCGCATGTTTCTGGTGTTGCAGCTTTAGTGTGGAGCCACTTCCCGCAATGTACTGCTCAGCAAATTCGCCAAGTATTGAATACAACAGCAAAAGACAAAGGCCAAACAGGTCGTGATACTTCTTACGGCTATGGTATTGTGCAAGCAAAAGCGGCGGTTGATTATCTAACAAATAATGGCTGTGATACTTCAGGTGCAGTCAATGCAAACTTTAACTTCACTGTATCCGGTCTCACTGCGACATTTAACAACCAATCAACAGCAGGTAGTTATCAGTGGGAATTTGGTGATGGTGCAACAAGTTCACAAACCAATCCAGCACACACCTATGCTAGTGCTGGCACATATCAAGTGACACTCACTGTGACAGCTTCAAATAACAGAACTGCTTCTAAAACACTGGCAGTTACCGTTAGTGATGCACCAGCCGGGTGTAATGGTATCCAAGAATGGAGTGCAACTAAGTTCTACAATACGGGCGACCGGGTTTCATTCAAAGGCTTTGAATATCGTGCTACGTACTGGTCACAAGGCGCAAGCCCAGAGATCTACTCAAACGTTTGGACTAAAGTCGCGCAATGTAAGTAAGTTAGTCATTTTAAGTGGCGCTTAAGCGCCACTATTTAATGCCAACATTGCACTACAACACAAAATAACAGAGATCATCAGCCATTCTTTTATTGAAATTGCCTCTTTAAAGAACCACATCCCAAGCATACTCGCGCTGACTATGCCAATGGCTCTTTTAAATCCTTCAACAAGCCCCGGCTGAATTTCGGTTAACGCCTGCATTTGAAAGATAACAGCGACAGCGAATACCACAGAAGAAATAGCCCAGAGCAACCAATGTGCGCGGAAATCTTGATTTTTAAATTGTGGTCGTAACAAGATTAGATTAACAAAAAATACCATAAAGGTTAGAAACCCAGCATGAAAAGAGAGCGAGCTGTGTTGCAAAGCCTGTTTATCGAACACGATACAAAGCCCCCAGCAAAAAGAGGTGATTGCAACTTGTTTTGCACCAGGCTCTTGAAAAGAGAACCTGCCTCCTTGCAATAAAAACGAAGCGAGAACAATCGCAGCGATTAGTATTGACTGCAGTGTGGTTAAAGGTTCCCCAAATAGCAACCAAGCAAACACACCTGCAAGTGCTGGAGTGATGGATAAAAGAGGCAGGATAACCGCCATTCGCCCAAGCGCAAGGGCCTGAATAAAGTTTACGCTACCAATTGCAGCCAAAATTCCGCTAGCTATCGCAGGTGCTAGATAAGCAGAACTTGGAAGCTGTTTGTCAACAACCAACCAATAGCCTATGTATGCAGGTAAGACTAGCAAACTAAATATCACCGACATTTGCGCGGCTGAATAATGGCTCGCTAGTCTTTTTCGTAAAAAATCAAATACAGCCCAATTTAACGCACTGAATAAGGCTATGACCATTTATTATCCCTGTTGTAATGCGATTTCCGTTTGAAATTTCATGTAATCATTAATTTTTACATGGTCCGGTTTCCAACCCAATAGAAAGCGATAGAAGTCAGCCCACACTACAGGCCACAACGACTCCCACTCAGAAAGGATCTGAGCGATATCAATAGAGGCTGCTTTGCCCAATAATTCTATTCTCAACATATCTAAATACAACTTGAGATACTCATCGGCATGCAGGAGCTGTTCCTTTTCGTCTAGTACCGACGTAATAAACAGCATTAAGTCTGACACACCAATACCCTTTCCGACATACTGAAAATCGAATCCCAGAGCTTGGTTGCCATTAAAGGCAAAGTTAGCAAGCTTAGCGTCGCCATGGATCCAAGTATGCCAATGGCTATTTTTGATACGATCTCGCAATCGTGGTGCCGCTTGTTTAATACTACTGTGCTGCATTCGCTCAAGCTCATCTGGCCGTGTATCCAGATGCCAATAGTTTCCTTGCTCCCACACATGTTCTGCTGGGCTTTGTAAAAAGTGAGCATGGAATTTAGCTAACCACCCTATCACCGCTAATATTTGTGACTCGGACGGGTTAGCAGTTTGCGAAAAGCCTTGAGTTGAAAAGTCTCTAAAGACGATGTAGTCCATCCCTTCACTTACCCCTTCTCCTAAATAGCTAGGTGTATTGCAAGGTGAAAGTAACTCGCATGCATGATGTTTGTAAAAGTGACGTTCTACTTGATAAGACTTAGCTTTACGCGCAAGCGCTACAGAAGATTGTTCAATTCGCCGATGTGCAATGTCATTAGGCACTTTAGTGCGCTTAATTGCAAGCTTCCCAGCATCATGATTGATAAATAACATATCACCACAACCGCTCCATAATTGTTGCTCTTGCTGTGTTGACATAGGCGCAGAAATTACATCGTTCGGAATACTTATTTTCACTGTGTTACACCTTTTTGTTATTCAACCTGAGAATTGTTCAATAAACAGCCAAGCTTTTTATTGTATAACTCAGATTACTGAAACACAGTACAACCCTTTACTTACTATTACGAATACCAATTTGCTTAATTAAGTGACCTATTTTGAGGCGAGAAAGTCTTGTCAATAACAGGCAAAAATTTTTCTATTTAGTTGTTCTAAATAAGAAATTTTTAACGCTGTTAGCGTCAGATATGCACCTTCAAATTGAGCAAGTATTAAAACAAATTGGTATAATAAGCAAACCGTTTTACAGTGCTCGATAATTATAGCTGGTGTTATTATCTTTACCCAACATGAAAAAGCCCTTAACCAATTGGTTAAGGGCTTTTACTTTTACAAAAAAGTTATTTGTTTAACTTACTCATTCACGGCTTGCTTGACTGTTTCTTTCGCGCTTTGTTCATCTAACAAGTTTAAATCGAAGTCGAACTCATCTACTCGGATTGCTTTTTCACGCTTGCGGTTGTAATCAACCAGCTTTGCGTACTCTTCTTCGTTGATAAGGTTACCAACGAGCGCATTATCTAAAGTTTGCTCGAAACGAACACCTGGTTGGATCTCGCGCTTGCGAACTGCCTTCTTAACTTTGGCAAGCAGGTCAAGGCAACCCATCTTAGCCTTATATGCTTGTTCATTGATATCATGACCATCACCTGCGGTAGGCTTCACAAGATGAGTAAGCTGCGCTTTGATTGGCGTATCCATTTGCGCCGCGGCCGCTAATTCTCTGATCATATCATCATTAATTTTAGGCATTTGTTTGCCACTAAACTGCATCGTGATCACACGCATAAATTTACGAGTACCACTTGCCGGGAAGTTGTCTAAGAACTTATGTAGCGCTTCTTCTGCACTAACAAGTGCATGCCTTGTCGCATAATGGAAATAAGGTGCTGCCTGCTCACGCTCTGCTACCGCTACTTTTTGCTCGTAGTATTTGATTGAAGCCATCGCTGCATACAAGTGACTCATTACATCACCAAGGCGTGCTGACAGCATCTCTGCTTGTTTCAGTTTTCCACCTAGTACAAGCAATGAAAAGTCTGCGTATACCGCAAGCTTAGCTGCTAATCTATGCGCGGCTTTTTCATACGCACGCACTTCAGGTAATGGTGATTTTGCATCAGCAGTGAATGGCATAAGACCATATTTGAAAGCACGTAAGCTGTTGGCAACACTATAGCTAACTGTTTTCGTCAAAATACCACGGAATTTACTGTCGGCGTCTTTCTCTTCGCTGTGAATAGATTCAACCATCGACTGCAAATATGGGTGACAGCGCATTACACCTTGACCAAAGATCATCAGGTTACGCGTTAGAATGTTTGCACCTTCTACGGTAATCGCTATTGGCTGTGCAACATAACCGCTTGCAAGGGTATTCTGAGGACCATTTTGAATAGCTTTACCTGCAAGGATATCCATCGCAGAGTCCAATACGTCACGACCAGTTTCAGTCATGTGGTATTTTGCAATTGCTGTTACTACAGATGGCTTAAGACCCATACCTAAACCTTCTGTTGTTAATACCCGCATCGCCTCTTGCATGTAAGCTTTACCTGCAATATCAGCAAGCTTTTCTTGAATACCTTCAAACTGACCGATCGAGAGACCAAACTGCTCACGTACCGCTGCATATTCAGATGCCGATTTCAGTGCGACTTGACTAGTTGATACACCTAGTGCTGGTAAAGAAATACCACGTCCAGCACCTAAGCAGCTTACCAACATCTGCCAACCGCGACCAATATTCTTCTGGCCACCGATGATAAAGTCCATTGGGATAAAGACTTTTTCACCACGTGTCGTACCATTATAAAAGCGTATCCCCATAGGGTCATGACGGTTTCCAAGTTGCACACCCGGATGGTCATGGGGAATTAACGCACAGGTGATCCCTAGTTCTTTCTTACCGCCTAGTAATCCCTCAGGATCCAATACTTTAAAGGCTAAACCGAGTACTGTCGCAATCGGCGCAAGTGTGATGTAGCGTTTGTCCCATGTTACTTCAAGACCAAGTACTTCTTCACCGTTATGCATGCCTTTTTTAACAATACCTTGGTCCGGAATACCACCGGCGTCTGAACCGGCTTCAGGGCTTGTTAACGCGAAGCACGGAATATCACGACCGTTTGCTAAGCGAGGAAGGTAGTGCGCTTGCTGCTCTTTAGTACCATAATGTAACAATAACTCACCTGGGCCTAGTGAATTAGGAACCATCACCGTTACCGCAACCGCTGAGGATTTAGTCGCTATCGTACCTACAATCGTTGAGTTTGCGTAAGGGCTAAACTCTAGACCGCCGTATTCTTTTGGAATGATCAAGGAGAAAAATCTCTCTTTTTTCAAAAATTCAAGCACATGCTCTGGCAGGTGTTTGCCATTTTGAATTTCCGAGTCATCGATCATACCCATTAATTCTTTAACTGGACCTTCTAAAAAGGCTTGCTCTTCTGCACTTAGCTTAGCTTCAGGTACAGCACGAAGCGCCGAAAAGTCAGGCTTACCTTGATAAATTGACCCTTCTAACCAAACATCACCGGCATCTAATGCTTCTTGTTCTGTGATTGAAATGCTTGGGAGGATCTTTCTTAAATTCGTTCTTAGGCTCATAATTAACTCATCCGACCAGATAGATATACCTACATTACGGCATAAAAAATCGTTTAGATCAATTACTCTACTTAATTTTTTAACGGCTTTTTTACTGAGTTATCGAGTGATTAATATAAATGACTGCTAAATTAATGGCTTACAGCTGTAAGTCGAAAAAAGTAAATTACTGTTCTTAGTGAGAAAATAGGAGTGAGCGAGGAGGTTTGACAGCCTTAGCAGTTCTAGACTGACATTTTATCTGTAATCAAGTTGGTTTTTAAAACAAGCACTGCCACTAAAACAGTGCGATTTTTGCTTTGCATAGCTGCTCTATCGTAGCAGGTGAAACAACGACTTCAACCCCCCGTTTGCCTGCACTAACGTAAACTTGCTCATATGCTAAAGCACTCTCGTGAAGTAAAGTTGGCAACTGTTTTTTCTGCGCAAACGGGCTTATACCGCCAATTAAATAACCGGTTACCTTTTGCGCGTTCTGTTGATCTGCAAGCTGTGCTTTTTTCCCCTTACACGCTTTAGCAAAAGCTTTTAAATCCACTTGTTGCGTGGCGGGAGAAACGGCTACATGCAATGTACCATCAACGTCAATCAGCAGGGTTTTAAATACTTTTTCTCGGTCTAGATTGAGCTTTTTCGCCGCTTCATTAGCAAAGTCGTGATCGTTAGGGTCATGCTCAAATTGCAGCACTTGGAACGCCACTTTAGCTTTTTTAAGTAGGTTAATTGCAGGTGTCATTACAAACTCCTTTTAAGCAGATGTTGATTTCTGTTATACCAAGAAACAAACGCTTATGCTATCGCCTTACGATGAGACGCATCACCCGTCAAAACAAAAATGCCCGCTATCGCAGCGGGCATTTTCAAATAAACTTAAGTTACTTAGTTAAGTCATCAAAGAACTTCTTAACGCCGTCAAAAAAGCCTTGTGCTTTAGGACGGTTCTTACCGTTGTTTTCACCCATAGACTCTTCAAACTCTTGCAGAAGCTCTTTTTGACGCTCGTTTAAGTTTACTGGCGTCTCAAGAACAACTTTACAAATTAAGTCGCCTACCGCACCGCTACGCACAGACTTCACGCCTTTACCCCGCATACGGAACATTTTGCCCGTTTGACTTTCCGATGGAATCTTCAGTTTTGCGCGGCCATCTAGGGTCGGCACTTCAATCTCACCACCGAGTGCTGCCGTTGTGAAGCTAATTGGCACTTCACAGTATAAGTTGTTGCCGTCACGTACGAAGATTGGGTGCTCTTTTACACTCACTTGTACGTACAGGTCGCCAGCTGGAGCACCATGCGCTCCCGCTTCACCTTCGCCAGACAAACGTACTCTATCACCCGTATCAACCCCTGCTGGGATCTTAACGTTAAGTGTCTTCGTTTTCTCTACACGGCCTTGTCCGTGACAGCTGTTACACGGATCTGAAATGATCTGACCTGTGCCCTGACAAGTTGGACAAGTTTGCTGTACCGCAAAGAAGCCTTGGCGCATTTGTACTTGACCTGCACCATGACAGGTTGTACAAGTTTTAGGCTTAGAACCTGCTTTCGCACCACTACCATCACATGGTTTACAGCTCACCCAAGTTGGTATTTGGATATCAACCTGCTTACCACGTACCGCTTCTTCAAGACTTAACTCTAAGTTATATCTTAAATCCGCGCCACGCTGTTGTCTTGATTGACGACGACCACCACCGCCACCAAAGATATCACCGAATACGTCCCCAAAAATATCGCCGAAGTCGCCAGCGCCGCCAAATCCACCATGACCAGCACCACCACCTTGTTCGAAAGCTGCATGGCCGTATTGATCATACATCTGGCGTTTTTGACTATCAGTCAATATCTCGTAAGCTTCTTTTACTTCTTTGAATTTCGCTTCGAGTTCGGTGTTACCTGCAGTACGATCTGGGTGATATTTCATTGCAAGACGCTTATACGCCTTCTTAATGTCACGTTCACTGGCGTCTCTTGCAACACCTAATACTTCATAATAGTCAGGTTTAGACATTTTTATCACACTACTCTTTCTTGGCAACTTATGTCGTTGCAGACTCTGATGAGCCCTGTCGCTTGCAAATTAATGCTAGACAACAGTCTAATTTATAAACACGTAGGGCGCGACAAGCCATACAGCCAGCGCGCCCTCCTTCAAGACCTACAATTACTTGTCGTCTTTAACTTCTTCAAATTCAGCGTCAACTACATCGTCGTCTTTTTTCGCTGAACCTTGTTGGGCACCTGCGTCACCGCCAGCTTGTTGAGCTTGCGCTTTTGCTTGAGCGATTTCCATTAGCTTTTGCGATTTCTCTGCTAGTGCTTGTGTCTTAGCATCGATTTCGTCTTTGCTATCGCCCTTGATTGCTGTTTCTAGCTCGCCAAGCGCGGCTTCGATTGCAGTCTTGTCATCAGCTGGAAGGTCGTCACCCGCTTCTTCAACTTGCTTGCGTGTAGCATGAACAAGTGCATCAGCTTGGTTACGAGCGCCAACTAGCTCTTCAAACTTTTTATCTTCTTCTGCGTTTGCTTCCGCATCACGTACCATTTTTTCTACTTCTTCATCACTTAGACCTGAAGAAGCCTGGATTGTGATCTTCTGCTCTTTACCTGTGTCTTTGTCTTTCGCAGACACGTGTAAGATACCATCAGCATCCACATCAAAAGTAACTTCGATTTGTGGAACACCACGCTGCGCTGGGCGAATACCTTCTAGGTTGAATTGACCTAGAGACTTGTTATCGCTTGAACGCTTACGCTCACCCTGTAGTACGTGAATTGTTACTGCAGACTGATTGTCTTCTGCTGTTGAGAAAGTTTGCGACTTCTTAGTAGGGATAGTCGTGTTTTTCTCGATTAACGCAGTCATTACTTGACCCATAGTCTCAATACCTAGAGACAGAGGACAAACGTCAAGTAGCAGTACGTCTTTCACGTCACCCGCAAGTACACCACCTTGAACCGCAGCACCAACTGCTACCGCTTCATCAGGGTTTACGTCTTTACGAGGCTCTTTGCCAAAGAATTCAGCTACTGTTTTCTGTACCAGTGGCATACGTGTTTGACCACCAACTAGGATGATGTCATTTACGTCGCTTACAGAAAGGTCTGCATCAGCAAGTGCACGTTTTAGCGGCTCGATTGATTGCGCAACTAAGTCTTCAACGAGTGACTCAAGTTTTGCACGAGTTAGCTTAACGTTCATGTGCTTTGGACCTGTTGCATCAGCAGTAACGTAAGGTAGATTTACCTCAGTTTGCTGTGCTGAAGACAGTTCGATCTTCGCTTTCTCAGCCGCTTCCTTAACGCGCTGCATCGCTAGCGGGTCAGTTTTTAGGTCGATGCCTTGGTCTTTCTTAAATTCTGCAACTAGGTAGTTGATAACGCGGTTATCAAAGTCTTCACCACCTAGGTGAGTGTCACCGTTAGTTGCTAGTACTTCAAAGGTGTGCTCGCCTTCAACTTCATCAATCTCGATGATTGAGATATCGAATGTACCACCACCTAAGTCGTATACTGCAACAACGTTGTCGCCTTGCTTCTTATCCATGCCGTAAGCAAGTGCTGCTGCTGTTGGCTCATTGATAATACGCTTAACTTCAAGACCTGCGATACGACCTGCATCTTTAGTTGCTTGACGCTGTGAATCGTTGAAATATGCAGGAACTGTGATAACAGCTTCTGTTACTGGCTCACCAAGAAAGTCTTCAGCTGTTTTCTTCATTTTCTTAAGAACTTCAGCTGAGATCTGAGGTGCAGCTCTTTTCTCACCACGCACTTCAACCCAAGCGTCGCCGTTGTCCGCTTTTACGATGTTGAAAGGCATGATGCTAAGGTCACGCTGCACTTCTTCATCTTCAAAACGACGACCAATTAGACGCTTGATCGCGTATAGTGTGTTTTTAGGGTTAGTCACTGCCTGGCGTTTTGCTGGCTGACCGACTAGTGTTTCACCATCATCTGTAAATGCAATAACAGAAGGAGTTGTGCGGTCGCCCTCAGCATTTTCAATAACGCGCGGCTTGTCACCATCAAGTACCGCTACGCAAGAGTTAGTAGTACCTAAATCGATTCCAATAATTTTACCCATGAATCATCTCCGACTTCAAAATTCGTTGTTCAGTTAGTTGATTTGATAAATAAGGTCACCGATTTGTAATTCAAGCGTCACAACTAAAAAAAAATGAAAAAAATTGAAATTTTTTTGCTTTTCGAACGTTTCGGTCAAAAAAACACCCTTAATTGCTTATTTTGAAACAAGTGAAGAAGAAAATACGATGTATTTGACGCTTGATTACCTGGTTAGACCAGTTATGCTAAATGCAACATAATAAATAATGAGAAATGACAACATGACATTTGATGAAATTATTCAGTCGGAGCATTTACAGCAAGCGCAAACACAAATGACGTTTCCTGCAAGTTGGTGTCAAGGCCGCACTGCGTTTGGCGGATTGTCTGCAGCAATAGCAGTGCAAAGCATGAAGCATCAACTGACAGAGCCTCGTCGATTGCTCTCTGTGAGCGTAAATTTTGTCGGACCACTGCTAGAAGGCGCACCATTTACCGTTGCAACAACGATTTTGCGTAGCGGCAAAAATGCCACTCAAATGCAAACTCAACTGATCCAATCAGGCGAGGTTTGTCTTATTGCTATCGGGTGCTTTGGCAAGGATAGAGCATCCGCTATCCAAGTTACAAATGTCGATAGCCCTACTCTTTCAGATGTTAATCCAAAGGCAGTTCTTCCATACCAAGAAGGTGTGATGCCTGCATTTTTCCAGCATGTCGCGCTCAATGTCCAGCAAGGAGCTTTACCATTTTCAGGTGCACCATCTTCGAATCTAGGTGGTTGGATGCGATTTAAAGCACAAACTACATCGGTAAATGAACTGCATACACTGGCTCTTGCTGATTCATGGCCGCCAACCTTACTCCAGATGTGTAAAGCGCCAAGCCCCGCCAGCAGTATGTCTTGGTATATAGAATTTTTGTGTGATATTTCACTCGACTCAGACTCTTGGCTGGGCTTTGAAGCCGTGACCCACCATAGCCAAAATGGTTATGGTATTGAAGATGCTAAAATTTGGTCACAAGATGGCAAGCTGCTCGCCCTAAGCCGCCAGACCGTCGCAGTATTTGATTAACATTGATAAATTTGGGCGCATCAAGCAAACTAGCATAAAAGGAAATCAACGGATTTTTGTGTGATTACAGCTTGCCCTGAATGCGATACGCTTGTTGAAATAGACTCTATCGAGTCCCAAAAGCGTGCGGTGTGCCCAAACTGTCGATGCGTGTTGTGTCATGTACAAGGACATCAAAACCAATTAGTACAAGCCTTCAGCTTTTCTGCATTACTATTTTTATTCGCAAGCTTATTTCCAGACTTTATTTCCTACACGCAACACGGTATCACTCAAGTTGTGAGCCTCTGGCAAGCGCTCATATTGTTAGCTGAACATTACAGCTATTTTCTTGCTGGATTATTTGCCTTCACTATTTTAGTTATGCCTGTTGCAGTATGCTCCTTGCTACTGCTTGCGCACACCGAGTATTGGCAAATCATCAATGCGCACAATGCCCGGCATTTAGCCAAATTACTTTCAGCACTGAAACCGCTTAATCTCACGGATATATTTTTAGTCGCCGTGCTCGTAAGCGCTTTTAAATTAATGTCTTTCGCTGAATTAGAGATGGGCCTTGGGTTTTGGGCCTATATTCTGTTCGTTTTGTGTTTTATTGAAGCGCTCTCACTTTTCGATCACGAGTATATGTGGCGTAATCAGACTCAATGTAATCGTCACCTAGTGGAACCGAAGAATTTATCTTCTACGCTAAAACGTTGCAAGGTTTGTGGCTTTTTGGGTGAAGGTGAAAAGTGTGAGCGCTGCTACGCTAAACTAAAATACCGAAACTCCCAATCAACGCAAAAAAGCTTAGCTTGGATGCTCACCAGCGTCGTGCTACTTATACCTGCTAATTTTCTACCCATCATGGATACCATTAGTCTCGGGCTCCATACGCCTGCAACGATTTTTTCAGGCGTTCAAGTGCTTTGGGAAGCCGGTTCTTATCCTGTAGCAACACTTATTTTTCTCGCAAGTATATGTATTCCTATCGCAAAAGCGTTACTATTGAGTTACTTACTTGTACGAGTTAAAAAACCAAAAGACCCAATCACAGCAACAAAAGTGTACCGCTTGCTCGAATTCATTGGCCGCTGGTCCATGATTGATGTGTTTGTCGTGATTATCTTAGTGTCTCTGGTGCAGCTCGGTACGGTGCTAAATGTCGAACCGGAAATTGGTATCGTGTTTTTTACTTTGATGGTGCTTTGCCAAATCGCAGCCGTTAATAGTTTTGATCCAAGATTATTGTGGGATAAAAATAATCAATGACTACTCAAGCTGATATAGAAGACAAACCAACGTTTTCAGTGATATGGATTATTCCAATTATCGCGTTGCTCATCACAGGCTGGATGTTATATCAACATCAGGCAAATAAAGGCCACACTATTTTTATAAAAATGACTGACGCAGATGGCATTATTGCCGGCAAAACTGAAGTGAGAGTAAAAAGCGTTAAGGTCGGGTTAGTCGAGTCATTAAAGCTTGAATTAGAACAAAATGCAGTGGTTGCAAAAGTTAGGATTTTACAGCCCTACCGTGATTTATTGGCTGAAGATTCTACGTTTTGGGTAGTAAAACCTAGAATTGATGAATCCGGCATCTCAGGCATGAATACGCTACTCTCTGGCGTATATATAGAGCTCTCCCCTGGTGACGCAAAAACACGTTCGAGCATCTTCACCTTAATGGATGAACCTGCATTAATTGGCTCAGAGGTGCAAGGAAAGCGCTATCAACTCGTGGCTTCAGATGCTGAAGTATTAGACGTTGGCTCCAGTATTTTTTTCCGCAATTATAAAGTGGGTCAGGTTGAGTCTGCACACTTTAGTGTCGAAAGCTTAAAAATGGAATATGGTATTTTTATCTATTCGCCATACGATACGCTTATCACAGACAACGCTATTTTCTGGATTAGCTCAGGCATTGATTTTAAACTATCAACGGAAGGCGTTGAAGTGTCAATAGGATCGCTAGCAAAGATGATCAAGGGTGGGATTTCTGTTGACTATCCACCAACTATGCCAAGCGGCACAGTAGCGCTCGAAAACAAAACCTACGCCTTACACAAAAACTTTGCAATGGCTTTAGAGCAACGTTTTGATCACTTTGATTACTATCTCATTGAGTTTGAGCAATCAATTCGAGGACTTCGAGCTGGTGCACCAATTGAATATCGAGGTATGCGAATTGGCACGATAGAACAAGTTCCTGCAACTGGTGTTAGCGACGATAGACCTTTATACTTTCAACAAAATAACACCTCTGTGCCTGTATTGGTTAAAATTGAGTACGGCCGCATTTACGAAGATGCGCAGCTTGCTCAAACATATTGGTCAGAAAATATAGACAAATGGATTAGTAGTGGCCTTAGAGCGTCACTAAAAAGTGGCAATTTGTTAACAGGTGCGGTATATATAGAGTTAGACTTTTATCCAAGTGCAGAAGTCGTTAGTTCAAACAAAACGACTATTTATCCAGTATTACCCAGCGTTCCGAGCGGTATTACAGCACTTTCTGAACAGGTCACAAGCTTACTGAACAAGTTAAATGGGTTACCTCTTGAAACAACTGTTAAGGAACTAGAAGGTGCCCTTCAGCAACACAGGTTACTAGCAATGGAAATGAATCAACTCGTAGAGTCTATTAATAATAACAAGATAACAGACAAGGTTGGCGGTAATTTAACGAGCTTAAAAGATACGTTAAGCCAGCTCACATCAAGCTTGAAGCAATTTGAGCAAACCATGACTCAGTACCAAAAAGGTTCGGGTGTTATGGATCAACTTAGTAATACCCTTGAAGAACTTGAAAGTTTGTCAAATCGCTTAAAGCCTATTTCTAAAGGGTTGAATGAGCAACCTAATATGCTTATTTTTAATAAAGAGAGCGGTGCAGACCCACTCCCAAGGAAAAAATAAATGAAGACTGGCTTAACGACATTTTTGCTTTTATTTTGTTTAACGGGCTGTATAACGAATCCATCGCAGCCGGTTAGTTATTATCAGTTAGAAGCAAAGAGTGTCGCTGACGAAAAGCAAGTTGAGCTCAATCACGTTCTTTTGGTTGATAAAGTGCAGTTAATTGAATTATTTGATCAGCAAGCTTTAGTGCAATATCAACCAGAGAACAAAGTAAATATCGCTAATTTTCATTTTTGGGCTCAGCCACCTTCAGATATGCTGACGTGGAACTTAGTAAACGCATTAAATGCAACCAACCAAACCACTGCAATTAAAAGCGATAAGTTTTATCGCAACACGCAAGAGCATCAACGCCTCGTTGTAGAAATTAACGAGTTTGCAGGGCACTTTGACAAAGGTGCTGTGATGAGCGGGACTTGGTATCTTTACCAATACAAAGAAGGGAGCTATCAACTAACTCAAGTGCAACCATTCCAATTTGAAACAACGCTTGAGCAAGATGGCTTTAGTGCACTTGTATCTGCACATCAACAAAACTTTAACCAACTAACTGCACAAATAAGTCTGCGTTTATAGTTGGTACTCAAACACCACTACAGGTGTTAAGTCGTTATCAATTATAATTTTACCAATACGACTAAATCCCACTCTGCTAAGTAGGTTAATACTGTTGCTGTTGCTTTCTAATGTAATAGCAGCTAGCTTGGTGTAGCTTTGTTCTAATTTCGCATATTCCATAAGTAACCTAACGGCCTCAGACGCATAGCCTTTTCCGGTGAACTCATCTAAAAGCGCATAACCTAAGTCTGGAATATCAAAAAAAGGTCTTTGATACAAACCACACAATCCGATACTAGTGTTGCTGCTTGCTTCTACAACGATGTAAGCTGCGGGCGTACCAATTTGATAGGGAATAAGATAAGCTTGCTCGACATGCTCCTCAGCTTGTTGTTGCGTTTTTATGCCTTTATCGCGGATGTTAGCGATAAAGCTTTTCTGGTTCAAAAGCCTGAGTAAGAAGCCCGCATCATTTAGAGTTGCTTTCCTTAAAAAGATCCACTTTCCCGTCGCAATCGTCATTCTGCCTCCAAAAATATCATAATTAACTTCCATAGGAACTTTAGCATTTACATAAGCGAATAAAAAAGCTGGGAAACGAATTTGCCCAGCTTTTAATTACTATTGAAATACCGACAGGTTACTGTTGGAACTTGACGTTTTTATACATTTGCTCAACTGAGTCTAGCTTAGTTTGCTTAGGTAAATCTGCAAACGGCTCAGCTTGGAACTTAGCGCCACGTAATTGAATATTTAATCTAGCAGCATCGGTGTTCATTACAGTTTGCTGATAGTACGCTTTAATATCTTCTAATGTGACCGCTTTAACTGCGGCGATTAACTTAGCTTCGGAGTCAAATGCCATATTTTCTTTGAACCAATCGCCTATTAACGGTTGTAGTTCTTCAGAAAGGTTTTTTGGCTCTTCGGTTAATGAGACTAACACTGCATTTTTTAACTGCTCGAATGTTGCCTCATCTAACGCAGCTAAGTCTTTAGCGTATTCATCTTTATACGCGTCAAAACGAGCTTGCATGCTTTTAGCATCTTTTACTGGTGTTTGAATATAGAAACCTAGCGCTGAATATTCGTCAATAGCAACACTCGTTGCACCAACTGCATAGGCTAGCTGCTCTTCGGTTCTCAGACGTTCAAATGCCGCCGTTCTTAAGTGCCCTTGAAGCACCATCGCCGCCGCTTTTTGCGCATAGCCTTTGATTGGGTGCACTGCAAAATCGATTACAGCAACATCAGCAACATCAATGTCTTGCTGCCATACAAGTGTCTGCTTTTGCTCTGGTTGCCAATATTTAGCACGTGCGTAATTGGTCACTTTTTGGCGTTTAGGCAGCGCATTGTCGAGCGTCTCTTTTACTGTTTGCAAATCGGCTTTATCGTAGTTGCCATAGGCAAAAACACGAACTTGATTATTCGTCAGAATTTGATTTTGCACTTTATCTAAGTCGGCCAGAGTCAAAGCTTTAGCTGCTGATATCAATGCAGAATCATCATAACTTCCTGAACGGATAAGTTTTTGATAAACACCGAAAGCTTGTCTGAATGGGAATTCTTTCTCCTGGTTTTTAATGCCACGTACATAACGATCAATGGCTTGATCAAATGCTCGTTTATTCGTTTCTACACGAACACCAGAGAGCGCATCCTTTATTAATAAAGCTTGCTTATCAGTAAAACCCGAAATATCTAGCATTATCCCATTTGCAGGAGTCAGCCCAAGATGCATACCCGCTATGCTCGCTTCCGTCATTAACTTTGCTTTATCCAAACGGTATAAATCAGCCCAAATCGACAGTGCAACCTCAGTTTTGATGTCTTTTAATGCACTTGGGTTATTGACGTAAATTTTCAGACTACCTTTAGGCTGTTGGTAGAAACGCTCACTCGCAGCATGCCAAACCGTTACGCCATCCGCATCAATAACCTTCTGAACACCCTTTTTCGCATCATCCGCAGATGTTTTCAGTGCGAAGTTTTCAGGTAACAAGGTATTTACACTAGGAAGAGCTAAATCGAAATTTGCCTCTTCTTTCCATTTATCAAAATCGCTGCGCTTTAAGTCTACAATCTGATATTCACCATCATAGAAGTGTAGTTTTGCATCAGTAGGTTCATCTTTACTGATATACCATACCCGCATTTGATCAGGTGTTAATTGCTTCAAGACGGCATTAACAGCATCAGCATCAAACTGCGCATAGTAGTAGCTCGCATTGATAGCGTGGTTCATTGGGTAATGCTGCATGCTATCCGCAAGGTTACTGACGTAACCAAATTCATCGCCTTTTTCTAAAAACCTAAATTGATTATTTAGCGACGTTTGGATTTCCTTGAAGTAACGGCTATCGACTCCTTTATCACGGATCATATCGATATAATCAAGTACCGTACCTGTAATTAACTCGCGTTGCTTTAAGCCCTCATCGGTTAACTGAATATCAATCTGTAATGTGCCGTAGTTACCATAACTATTCGGTGTCGAAAATGCACTTAACGATGAGATTAAGCCTTTATCTTTTAGTACTTGAGCAGGGCTACCCGCCATTTCATTACTTAGAAGATAGGTAATGAAATAGTTCGGTTTAACCGCAAACGCACTTGCGTTGTTTTTGATAGTGAAATCAAGCTGTAGCGTCTTAACGTCTTCATTTGGTTTATAATGGACCAGCTTTTTCCCAACGTTATCGAAGTTAAGAGATTGTTTAACCTCTGGCTTCTCGATGTTTTTATTCTTGATTGTCGTGAAATGCTTTTTCGCTTTTGCCACCATCTGCTCAATCGGCTCGTTAGAAATCATAGCTAACTTCATGATGTTCGCAGAGTAGTACTTATCATAAAAAGCAACGGTCTCTTGGTGTAGTTTGCTACCTTCTTTATCACCTAACGTCTCTAGGTTACCAATAAGAAAGCGGTTAGCTGGATGCTCTCCCATCATGTTTCGTGCAAGTTTAAATTGACCAAAAAAGTCCATTTCACGACGCATCGACCACTCTGCGTTTACTGCATTTTTTTCTTTTTCTGTGTACTCAGGGTAAAGCTTTGGAGATTTAAAGAAGTCGGAAAATCTGTCTAATGCCTCGTCATAGGCATCGTTGTTCACTTTGAACATATAATTAGTAATATCCAGCCAAGTGTAAGCATTGTGTGCCCCACCGTTTTTGGTCATGAACTCAGAATAACCTTTGCTATCCGGATATTTTTCTGTACCAAGGAATAGCATATGTTCAAGATAGTGCGCCATCCCTTGCTGAGACATAGGATCGTGTAGTAGACCAACGCCAACACTCAGCGCTGCCGCTGACTTCGATACAGAAGGATCTGATACCAAAATGACTTCAATGCCATTTTCCAAGGTTAACGTTTGATATTGTCTATCATCATTAGGACTTACAACCAGTTGCTCTGAAAGAAGATTCTCAGTCGTGTCTGAATGATTGAGTGAAGAAGTTGTACCACATCCAGTCAAAACTGCTAAGGTAAGTGTGCTAATTGCGAATAGCTTTTTCATAAAACAATCCATTATTGTGATAATTACTTTTTGGAACCAGACTATCATCGTCATTCGACTAAGCTTTTGCAATATAGAAATTTTTTGTTTTGTAACACTTCGTAAACTGAGGAACCTATGCCGACATCCATTTATTTACTGCTCGCTGCGCTATTATTACAAACTCTACTGACCTTAGTTATCATGGTCATAATGGGTAAACGTCGATTTAAAGCTGCGCGAGAGAAACAGATCCAGTTTGATCAGTTCAAAACCATGGCGCTCGACAACGCGCCTGAAGAAGTCATTCTGGCATCTAGAAACTTTACTAATCAGTTCGAAATTCCCGTGTTGTTTTTTGTGGTTTCTCTTGCCGCACTCGCAATGAAACTTGTTACGTTGTGGTTCAGCATCTTCGCCCTACTGTTTGTAATTAGTCGTATTGCACATGCCTATGTTCATATCGGTAGTAATCATATTCGAACACGTTTTCGCCTCTACCTTGCAGGGTGTGCCTTCATTGTGTTGCAGTGGATCACATTACTTTTAACACTTATATAACTAAAAATAATAAAAATGCCATCCGATTTAGCTAATTGTTCTTTAATCTCTGAGCCAATTTGTTAGCATGGCGATGGCAAAAAGAACAACAGGGGCACATAGATGAAACAGGATAATGATATCTGCGATTTTGGACTTCATGCTGGAGAGCCATACTCCACGCTGCCAGCGAGCTTTTTAAACTGGATGATAGAAACAGACCATGCAAAATGTGAGTTATCTAAGTTTGAACTGGACAGAAGAGTATCTGCGGTGGCACAAAACGCCAGAAAATATAGCAATTTTGAGTGTTAGCACTATTAAAATAATTATAATGATCTAGAATACGCGCATAATTTATCAAATAGCTTCTAAATTATGCGCAACTTACTTATTCTTTCAACGGCTTTGCTATTATCAGCATGCCATTTTTCCTCTCCTAAGCAGTCGCAACAAGCAGAATACCTAACCGTATTACACACCAACGATAATCATGGTCGTTTTTGGCAAAATGAAAAAGGTGAATATGGTATGGCAGCCAGAAAAACCTTAATTGACCAATTAAAGAGTGATGCAGAGAAAGCTGGACATGCCGTTATATTGCTTTCTGGAGGCGATATAAACACGGGTGTACCAGAATCTGATTTACAGTTTGCCGAACCTGATTTTAAGGGAATGAGTAAACTCGGTTACGATGCCATGGCAATTGGTAACCATGAATTTGATAACACTCGAGATGTACTAGCCAAACAAATTGAGTGGGCAAGCTTCCCAGTACTGTCAGCAAATATTCTTGATAATACAAATCAAATGCCAGCGTACGAGCCTTACACAATTATTGAACGTGCAGGATTGACCATTGCAGTCCTTGGACTTACGACAATTGATACCGTTAAAATTGCCAATCCAAAACATGTTCAAGGCCTTACTTTTATTGAGCCTTTAGCAGCCACTGAAAACTGGGTACCTAAGATCAAAGCCAAATATCATCCAGATGTAATGATTGCTGTCACACATATGGGTCACTATCACGGTGCCAATCATGGTATCAATGCACCCGGTGATGTAACGCTTGCGCGCCGACTTCCCAAAGGTATGCTTGATTTGATAGTTGGTGGACATTCTCAAGAACCTGTCTGTGTAGACGAAAATGGTAACGAGGACACAGCTTTTGCTCCTGGCAAAACATGTAAGCCTGATAATCAAAATGGTGTTTGGATTATGCAAGCACATGAGTGGGGTAAGTATGTGGGTAAAGCTGTATTTAGGGTTGATGGTGATACAAAAACCTTAATTAGCTATAACTTAATCCCTGTGAACTTAAAAAATAAAGCGGGTTCTGTGATTGGTGAAACTATTCAAGAAGATCCTCAAATGCTCGCTTTTTTAACACCTTTTCAAAAAAAAGGGCAAGCGCAAATAGCTGGTGCAGTGGGATACGTTGATAGTTTCTTAGATGGCCGTCGCAGTACAGTTAGATTTAAGCAAAGCAACCTCGCAGATCTTATCATTAACGCGCAAATGGCAGCTGTCGAAGCAGACTTTGGCATTATCAGCGGCGGCGGGATCCGAGATAGCATAGAGCAAGGTGATGTCAGCTACAAAGATGTGCTGAAAGTTCATCCATTTAAAAATCGCATTACTTATATAGACTGGAAAGCAAGCGACCTAATTAACTACTTAAACATTGTCGCCAAGTTCCCACCAGACTCTGGTGCTTACCTACAGTTCAACCATATTACGTTTGATATCAAGAACGATAAGGTAACCAATGTTCGCATAGCGGGCGAGTCATTGACTGACGGTAAGACCTACCGCATGAGTGTGAATAGTTATAACGCATCTGGTGGTGACGGTTATCCAAAGATTAATCATCTTCCAGAATATACCGCTACCGACCTAACTGATGCACAGGTCCTCAAAGATTACTTCCAAAAGAATAGTCCTATAAAGGCCGTGGATTTATAAAAAGGCACCTCATATAAAGCGGTGTGATGCACCGCTTTATATGCATTCATTCTATTTACCAATAATATCAATATCTGACTTTTTCACTCCACTCAGTCCGTAGCTATGTAATTTAGAACGAGACCCTTCTCCATGCGCCTTCGGCGGATAAAACAGCACCTTTTTTTCAGGAAATGCGTCTAATACCTCATCCAGTGCAGCTCTAATTTCACTTAATGTTTTTTCTAAACTATTAGTAAAGTTGGGTCGTTTTCTAATGGTATGCCCAAGCTCAACTAAACGGTAAAAATATTTATCAGCGAGATCCAACAACTCCTTTGGCATCTCTTTGTTTTGATTGAGAACAGTATCGGGATTTACATCGCAAAACTCAACAAGCGCTAAATAGAAGCATAATGGTTTGTTGGCAAGCTGGACAGTTACTAGTTTGTCTCTATTCGTCGTTACTGTTTTTGAATACAAATCAATAACAAGCTTAAATTCCGGTAACTTTTCTAGCGCTTGGTTTGAACTTACCTTCGCCTCAATACCTTTTCTTCTCACCCAGTTGAATACTGCAACGCCGATAAACGCCATAATCAGTGGAAAAATATAGGCTGATTTTGGTTTGGTATCATCTAATGAGACCGCAACATAGAAGTTTCTATGCGGCGCAGACAATGTTAGCACTTCACTTTTTTCACCCTGTCCTGCTCCAGACGTATTAATATCAAGAACAGTTAAACGGGCATCTTGAGCGTCTAACACAGTATTGAGTGAGTTTATATATTCTCTTAACTCAGTTTCATTACCTGCGTAATGTAAAAAAGGATCTGCGACAGGTAAACGATTCATATCAATAGCAACACGAAGCGCAACCGCTTCTTTTTGTTGCTTCAAAACCCGCTTAGTTTCAATACTTTGAGAAATGTAGAAAATACCGCTAAACAATAACGCCAAAGCAATAAAAACGGATATATTACGCTGGCTAATTTCCATCTTCTTCTCCGATAAAGCCATAAGGTAAGGCTTCACATTGCCAGTATCTATCTACCTTATCAAAGTAACTAGATGTTCTTAATTGAGCCACCTGGTTAATAATTCCCTGCATTGCACAAGCTAAATCAGTGTTATTGTTGTTCATTTTTAAATACCATTTACTGCCACTAACATTATTGGCAATTGGCGTAATGTAATTCTTCGAAAACCGCGGCTCATCTTCTTCGGACCAATAAGAAGCTATAATATCAACCTCGCCAGCAGCTAACCGATCGCGGAGCGCTTGATGCGAGCTTAAATAGGTAATATCGAGCGCATTGATATCGATATCTAACTCTTTAAACGCACTTTTTGGTAATATGTGGCCAGAGCGACTTGTTGGATAGTCAAGCAAACCTATTTTTTTATCTAAGAAATACGATTTAGATAATTTAGGTTTTTCTGTGTTTGAGATAAAAAAGGCGGAATAAGCTGGATAACCGATAACAGGCTTATAACTATGCGTTGATTCAGCCATCAAAGCCGACATGATATTGTCTTTCGTTAAAATAAGATCGGCGATCCCCTTCGCAAGAAACTCTATTTGCTCAGCGAGACTTCCTCCCCAATACACTTTCACCTGCCCATATTGCCTAGTGACCACTTCATCTTCACACGCTCTAACTAATACGTCTAACGCGAGACTTTTAATCGGAACATGTATTTTTAACGTGTTGATATTGGACACGGAACGTGTTTTGCAGGTATTTGAATACTGGACGACGGGATCAAGAGTTAGAGGCTTTGCCGATATTAACCGAGCCCCTAAAATCCAGCACAATAATGCGCTTATAAACAACAAAGATACAATTGTTGATTTACTAGTCAAAATGTTACTATATATCACTAATTGGAATAACCTATCCTTTCTTAACCGCTATTAGATCAATTTTCTTTACTCATTGCAATAGGTAATTTTACCAATAACTCATAAGCACATGAATTTATTACTTTATTGACAAGAAATTATGAATCTTATTGAGTCCTTTTATTTTGTTGAAAAATACGGACAATTGGCCTCACTTTTCGGTTGGGAAGATTGTTCCCTTTTCTACAAGAGATACAAATGTTACGTAAAAGCTTGTCATTACTTTTCGCTGTAGGGATGACTATAACGACGTCAAGTGCACACGCCTGGGGTCAAAATGGTCATAGGATCATTGCCGAATTGGCTGAGGCACATTTAACCGAGCAGACTCGCGTTGCGATTCAACCTTTATTAGAAGGTGACTCTCTGGCTGAAATTTCAACTTGGGCTGATGAGATGCGTTCGGATCCAAGCACGTTTTGGCGTAAACAATCTTCGAAGTGGCATTACATCAACATCGACAACCCAAAAGCAATGCATGAGCACGTTCATGCTGATTTGAATGACAAAGAGAAAGTAAAACACATCCTAGATGGCATCTACTATTCCATCAATACGCTAAAATCAGAATCTAAATCAATTGATGAAAAGCGTTTTGCATTCCGTTTCCTAGTTCACCTTGTAGGTGACAGCCATCAACCGTTTCACGCAGGTCGCGGCAAAGACCGTGGCGGTAACATGATTAAAGTAAAGTTTTTTGGCAGTGATTCAAACTTACACAGCACTTGGGACACCAAATTAATCGAAAATGAGAATCTTTCATTTACCGAGTTTACACGTTTTATTCAAACCACAAATAATGAAATAATTGCTGAATACTTAGACAGCTCGCCAGCAGATTGGTTGCTTGAGTCAAATAATATTGCTGAAAAAGTTTATAACAGCAATGAAACTGAAATAAGTTACGGTTACATTTATAAATATATGCCAACAATTAAATTTAGGCTGCAACAAGGTGGCATTAGATTAGCTGGCCTATTAAACCAAATTTATGATCCTAATTCTAAACCGCTGGTTTCATCATTGAAGTCAGCAAATAAAATAACAGTTAACCATTAGTTTAAAATAACCTACTAACACGGGAAACAACATAATGAAAATCCAACTTCGCAAAAATGCACTTACGCTTGCTATCGCTGCAAGTTTAGGCATGAGTGGCATGGCGGTTGCGGCAGATACATCTTCGTCTATTAAAGGACAGATTGTAGGACCTCAAGGTAATCCAGCTGCAGACACTAAGATTATCATCGTTCACGAACCGACAGGTACACGCCGCGTTGTTACAACGAATGACACTGGTACGTACAACGCATCAGGTCTTCGCGTTGGTGGTCCATATACCATCACTATCGACTCAAACAAATTCCGTGACGCTGAGCTGCGTAACGTTTACCTATCACTAGGTGAAGCACAAAAGATCGACCAGCAGCTAAGCGAATTGCAAATGGAGTCTATCGTAGTTACTGGCACTCCAGTACTATTTAACTCCTCTGCAAACGACACTTATTACGGTGCAGATGCAATCAAGAGCACACCTAGTATCAATCGTGATATTAAAGACGTAGTAAGAAATAACCCGCTAGTTGTTATCCAACCTGGTAGCGACAGCTCAATGACAATCGCAGGCTCAAACCCGCGTACAAACTCTATTACTGTTGATGGTATTCCGCTAAACGATGACTTCGGTCTTAACTCTGGTGGTTACCCAACACAACGTAACCCATTCCCTCTAGACGCACTTGACCAAGTAACCGTTCAAGTAGCACCAACAAATGCTAAATCAAGCGGCTTTACTGGCGGTAACGTTGACGCGGTATTTAAGTCTGGTACTAACGAAATCACCGGTAGCGTTTTCTATGAGAAAATGACTGACAGCTGGGCTGGTACTCCAAAAAACAATGGTAAAGAAGTTCCACTAGAGTTTGAAGAAGAGAACTATGGTTTCTCAATCGGTGCGCCTCTTATCGAAAACAAACTATTCTTCTTCGGTGCTTACGAAAAGTATGAATCTCCTCAGTCAATTGAGTGGGGCCCTGCAGGTTCTGGTATTGGCGCTAACGAGACAAAAATCACACAAAACGACTTAGCTGCAGTACGCAAAATTGCTTCTGAAGTATATGGTGTTGATAACATCGGTGGTGCAGACACCCAACCACAACTAGAAGATGAAAAATATATCATCAAACTAGATTGGAACATCAACGACTATCATCGTGCAAACTTTATCTACATGTTCAATGAAGGTAACCGCACAAATAACATGACTGATGATGCTGATAATCTACACCTAAGCACTTATTGGTACAATAAATCTGAGAAACTAAATAACTTCAGCTCAACGCTATACTCTGACTGGACAGATGATTTCTCAACACAAATCAGTATCACAAGCAAGTCTGTTGAAACTGGTCAGATTTCACTTGATAGTGCACTTGGTTTAGGTGATATCAGCATCAGCAACATCGACGTAGATGGTGATGGTGTTACAGGTGACATCAGCTTTGGTTCAGATGCTAGCCGCCACTCAAACTCACTAGAAAACGACCTAACAACATTCAAGTTTGACGGTACTTACCTACTTGACGAACATACACTAGAGTTCGGTATCAAGTATGACATTCTAGACGTTGAAAACCTTTATCTAGATGGTTCAAAGGGTGTTATCACATTTAACAGCCTAGAAGACTTTGCTGCACGCCAAATTTCAAGATACACATACAGCAACGGTATCGGCAATAACCCTGATGCAGTTGCAGCGGCATTCAAACGTAAAGACCTTGCACTATACGTGAACGACCGTTGGGACTTCAGCGATGAACTAGCGTTTAGCTTTGGTCTTCGTTACGAGCGTTTAGGCTCTGACGACAAACCAGCGTTCAACCAAGACGTATTTGACAGAACGGGTTTTGATAACACTTATAACCTAGATGGCGCTGACATTTGGTTGCCTCGTGCAGGTTTCACTTACTACATGAACGAAGACGTCACTATCCGTGGTAGCGTAGGTCGTTATGCAGGTGGTAACCCTAACGTTTGGATCTCAAACTCTTACTCAAACGATGGCTTCAGTCGTCAAAACTTCTCTGCTAGTGATGTTACTGCTCCAGCAAATATCCTAAATACTATTCCGCCAGAAGCTATCGAAGGTATTAACAATGCGAATCGTGGTTCAGTTTCGAACTTTATCGATCCTAACTTCGACATTCCATCACAATGGACTTATATGCTAAATGCGGATGTAACACTTGACATCCCAGGCCTTGGTGACGGATTCGCGTGGACTACGACTGCTATCTTCACAGATAAAGAAAATACCGCTGAATGGGTGAATACTGCACTTCTTCAAGAAGGCGATGTAGTAGGTTCTACAGCTGATGGTGCATTACCATTCTACGATACCCGTGAACTTGAGATTATGCTAACGAACGCAGACAAAAACGGTCGTTCAATTATCTTAAGTACTGGTCTTTCTAAAACGTGGGATAATGGCTTCAAGTTTGATATGTCTTATACTCACCAAGATATCACTGAAGGTAACCCAGGTGGTTCGTCAACGGGTCGTAGTAACTACCGCTACGGTCACTTCTTAGATCACCAAGAAACACAAATCGGTACTTCTTCTTATGAAACTGAGCACCGTTTTGTCCTAAACCTTGGCTATTCAACAGAGTTCATTGAAAACTATAAAACGAATTTCAATCTATTCTTTGAACGCCGTTCAGGTTCAGCATACAGCCACCTAACAAGATGGCAAAACCTAACTGGTGGTCGCTTCTTCGATCAAGATCTAATTCAGCCTTCAGGCTTTGGTTCAACGTTCGGCGGTAACTACCTAGCTTATGTTCCAACGGCAAACGATGCAAACGTACTTCGTTACGAAGGTACAACTGAGGCAGAAGTGCTTGCTCATTATGAGAGCTTAGGTCTGTCTGGCTATGCAGGTGGCTTCGTTGACCGTAGTGCGGCTACATCGCCTTGGACTACGACTATGGATCTGTATGTTTCTCAGGAACTTCCAGGTTTCACTAAAGATCATAAAGGTGAAGTTTACTTCGTAGTGAACAACTTACTAAACCTGATTGATTCTTCAGCTGGTAAAGTTTATACGCAAGACTTTGGCACTCGTAATACGCTAAATATGGATATCGACCCTGCGACTGGTAAGTACATCATCGGCGCACCGATTACTAGCGACTATAAGTTTGAAGCAGAAGACTCAACTTATCGCATCAAGATCGGCGTACGCTACAACTTCTAATATCTAACACGTAATTAGATAATCTCCCAAAGGCCAGCGAAAGTTGGCCTTTTTTATATTTAATCCAGCTTAAGGTTATTTTCACCTAATTAACCACAACCAAGCCTTTATAAACTCCTCACATTAAGTAAAATAGGATCAGGACAAATCATTGTTTCTGAGCAATAAACCATGCTAAATGTTAAAATGAAAGGATTATCAATATAATAAGGGATAAATTATGTTAAAACGTAAAGCTTTTATCAGCTTTCTAGTCACAATGTTAGGCATAGCTATTGATTTTTTAATCATCTCTCTATCCAATCATTCACTAAAAAGCAGCGCATTTGAAATATCCATGCTCTACATGATCTATATGACTATAATATCATGTACAGAAAACCGTACGAGATAACATTCAGCGGTACGTTACTATATAGAGCTTGCTCTAAATGAATGAGCAAGCTCTTTTTCATCTACTGCAGACTGTAATAATTTCAGTAGTTGTACGAACTTCTCTTTCTGCTCATCGCTAAAACAACTAAGTAGCTCAGCTTCCCATGCCAATGCAAACGGCGTTAACATTTGATAAAGCACTCTCCCTTGCTCTGTCACTGCAATAGTTTTTGCACGTTTATCACTTGGACTCACTAACATCTCAATCAATTCTCTGTCTTGTAACTGCTTAATTGCTCTTGAAACGGTTGATTTATCCATGCTTGCCAGTTCGCAAATGTGCTTAGCGGTGATCCCCTCCTTCTGTATTGCGTGTGATAACACCCGCCATTGTGGCTGCGTTAACTCTCCCTTTTGTTCATAGACGTGTGCAAAGTCATTGCTCACTTTTGTTGACAGTGAAACGAGCTGATACGGCAAAAATTCATTTATATTCAGCAGCTTTTCATTATTTTTAGACATTATTTTACACTCCCAACTGTCACTATAACTTTACAGAGCGACTAGATGACAAATATTGAAAATACTCTCACATGAGAGTATCTTACTATAAAACACAAAGGAGTCGAGACACATGAGCCAAGAACTTCAATATTTAACTGGATTTGGTAATCAATTTGAAAGTGAAGCACTGCCGGGCGCTTTACCGATTGGTCAATTTTCACCGCAAAAAGTAAAATACGATCTTTATGCAGAGCAATATAACACCACCGCTTTTACAGCGCCTCGTGCTGATAATCGTCGAAATTGGTTCTACCGTATTCGCCCTTCTGTTTTACAAGGTGAATATGAAGCTATGGATAATGGCCTATTGCGCACAGCACCAATAACTGAAGCCGTTACCCCTCCTTCCATGTTGCGCTGGAACCCTATCGATATACCACAAGAAAAAACAGATTTTATCGATGGCTTAGTAACGATGGCTGCTAACGGCAGTGCTAATGGCCAAAGCGGGATTGGTATTCATGTATATGTTGCTAACGCATCAATGGAAGGTCGTTATTTCTATAATGCGGATGGCGAGCTGTTATTCGTCCCACAGCAAGGTGAACTCATTTTACACACCGAGTGCGGAAAACTCGCAATTAAACCAGGTGAGATTGCCGTTATCCCTCGTGGTATCAAATTCAGTGTAGAGCTTTTAAGCGATACGGTGCGTGGTTATATTTGTGAAAACTACGGACACCCTTATATATTGCCTGAGCGAGGCCCTGTTGGTGCGAATGGCTATACCAACGAACGTGACTTTCAATACCCGGTTGCCGCCTTTGAGGACAAAGAAGGCGATTTTGAACTCGTTGCAAAGTTTAATGGTAATCTGTTCCGCTCTGAGATTGGCCACTCACCGCTTGATGTGGTTGCATGGACAGGTAATAGCGCCCCATACAAATATGATTTAGCGCGATTTAATGTAATGAACACCGTAAGCTTTGACCACCCAGATCCGTCAATCTTTACTGTACTTACTTCTCCATCAGGCACACCTGGTGTTGCAAACGTAGACTTTGTGATCTTCCCACCGCGCTGGATGGTGGCAGAAAATACATTCCGTCCGCCTTATTATCACCGTAATATCATGAGTGAGTTTATGGGCTTAATCGAAGGTGTTTACGACGCTAAAGAACATGGTTTTGTGCCAGGTGGTATGAGTCTACACAACTGTATGTCTCCTCATGGGCCAGAAGCTGATGTATTTGAAAAGGCGAGCAACGCAGAGCTTGCACCACAGCGCTATGAAAACACACTCGCGTTTATGTTTGAGTCACGTTACATTATCTCTCCAACTAAGTATGCTTTAGAAGGCAAAGCGCGTCAGCCTAACTATGCTGATTGCTGGAAAGGCATTAAAAAGTACTTTAAAGGAGCATAAAGATTATGTTGAAACTCTATACTTATTTTCGCTCATCTGCAGCCTATCGTGTGCGTATTGCTTTAAACCTTAAAGGATTAGACCACGAGTTAGTCCCAGTAAACTTGCTTAAATCGGAGCAAAGCGGCGAGGCATATTTAAGTAAAAACGGTCAAGGGTTACTACCGGCTCTGGAAACTGAGCATGGCGTTCTTGCACAATCTTTAGCGATATTGGAGTGGCTAGAAGAAACCCAAACTGGCCAAGCATTGCTACCACAAGATCCTTGGCAAAAAGCGCAGGTAAGAAACTTTTGCTACGCCATAGCCTGTGATATCCACCCTATCGATAACCTGCGTGTGCTTAAATATCTATCAAGTGAGCTAGGCGCATCTGATGAACAAAAAAATGAGTGGTATCGCCACTGGGTTATCGAAGGCTTTAAAAAGCTAGAGCCTATGATTGGCGACGGTCAATTTTGCTTTGGCACGGAGCCCACACTCGCGGATGTTTGTTTAGTACCACAAGTATTTAATGCACTGCGCTTTAAAGTAGATATGACTGCATTTCCTAAGATCAGTCGAGTGTACGAATATTGTAATACGCTTGATGCGTTTTCTGATGCGGCGCCTGACAATCAATTAGACGCACAATAAGGCAAGTAAGCGATAAGCCAATTAAAAAGAGTGATATGCTAAGCGTATCACTCTTTCAATCAAACGAGCGTTTGTTATTTCAGTGCGCTATAGACATGATCAAAATGGCCAATAAGGTCGTGACCAAGATCAGTCAAATAACCCCCATCTGGGCTGTCAATGACCCCTTTTTCAAATAGTCGCATCGCTGCACCTTGTATACCTTCAGGCGCACTGCTATGAATTTTTATCCCCTGATGCAAACTATGTCTTGGAAATCTAGCTAGTAAGGTCAACTCATCCAACAATTTTTGGTCTAATGCCATTGTCATTTTTCCTTATTCTTCTATAGTCATTTAACACTCTAGTTCAAAAAACCAAATTTGATGAAGTTTTTAATTTGTTTAATCGCTGTTAATTTGATCTCACTGCCTGTTTTGGCTACAACGCCCACTGATTTGAGGTTATATGGAGAAATACCAAAGCAAGTCTGTTGGTATGAAGGAAAGTCATATAGCGAAGGCGCACTATTGCTACAGTTTGACATGCTGTTTGTCTGTGCAACGAAAAAGTACAACGAAGACAATGGCAAACTTGTGTGGGTAAAAGCTGACGCGTCTGGTGCACCAATAAGACCTGAAATTTCGGATAAAATTAGGGTAAACTAGGCGTAATATCTAAAGTTATATAGAAGTAAAAGATGACAACCCAAGCGAATAACCCCCTTCACGGTATCAAGTTAGAAGAGATCGTTGTAAAACTTGAGCAGCAACTAGGCTGGAAAGAAATGGCTGCCGCCGTAGATATCAACTGCTTCAAAGATAACCCAAGCGTTAAATCTAGTCTCAAGTTTTTGCGTCGCACACCTTGGGCAAGAACCAAAGTGGAGCAACTGTATCTAGATACCTTCCACGGCTTTCAGTGGCCAGATATAAAAAAATAACCCGCTTTCTCTAAGCTTATTTGGCTGCATAAAGCGCGTTGTAGGTGTCCTTAAGCTTTTCAAGAATATGCTTGGGAACATTTTTATTGCAAGCCAAATAAAGTGATGTATTAAACTGCTCTAATGTGTATACCGGCTCAAGTAATTGAGCCGTATGCTCTTTTGCACTTCGAAACCTAAACTGGGCATCACTTAATATCACCAAATCAACAAAGTCTTTGCGTGTCTTGAGTAGCTCAAAAACCTTATCAAAAGAATTAATCAGGATCAGCTGTTTTCCTTCTTGAAAACCATGCTCCATTAAAAATTGGTGGCTAAAATTGTCTCAGATAACCGCTGTTCGATAAGCTTGCGCATCTTCTAATTTATTCAGCTTGATTTTGCTTTCACGTAGCGCATAAAAAGAGGTGGAAAACGTATCAATTGGAAATACCCAAGTAAACTCATTTTCGCGGATGGTATTTCTGGCTGTTGAAAACACACAGGTATCTTCTTTTCTTAATGCAGCATTATAGGCCGCAGGCCATGAAAGTACGTTGATGGTGTAATCAATGCCAGAGTCATCAAGCACCGCCCTAACTTTATCCGCTGAACGCCCAATTAGTTCTCCTTTTTCATTAAGGTATTGGAAGTCAGGAAAGTTCTCAGTGACTATATTTAGCGTATAGGCAAGCGCACTGAAACTCATCAGCAAAATACAAAGACCAAAAGAGCGTGCACCCTTCATGAAACTCTCCCCATAGCTACTTGAATAATATAGTCTTAACTTAAAGGTTGAGCAATTTTTAAAGAGATAGAATGGCTTCTTGTAGATGGGAGTTATGGCTAATTTATCGAAGCGAATGATTGATAGACAAGGATCCCCCCGCCTATCACAGAGTTAATAGTTACTTTAGCTATTGTTGATAGCATCGATTAGAAATGCACTCAGCTTAGCACCTTCTTTAAGCGTGGTTTCTGAGCTCGTTTGTCCAACAAGAGAGCTATCGGTAAATGGGGCAATTTCCATCATGTCTGCACCTGTGATTTTAAACTCACCACGCAGCGCTTGTAGAATTAACATCGCTTCGTCTGGAGTCATACCGCCTGCCTCTGGAGTACCCGTTGCAGAAGCAAACTCTTCATCAAGTGCGTCAATGTCAAAGCTAACATAAAGCTCTTCAACACCGTCAGCCTTTAGCTGTGCAATAACTTCATCTACAATCGCTTGTGCACCACGCTCTCTGATCTCATGAGCCCAATGCTGCTTAACGCCGAATGTAGATTCCCAATGAGACTTAGGTTTGCCACTCGAGCGGATCCCAAATTGTACTAAGTGATGGGGTGCAGGTAAAAACTCTAGGATATGCGTACACCAAGAGCCAAAGCATAAATCGATACCTAAGCGCTCAACAAGTAAATCCGTGTGAGCATCAAAATGGATAATCGCTGTTTTTACACCACGAGCACGCTTTGCTTTAAGATACGCTTTTGTTAACGGGTAGCTGATTGAGTGATCACCACCAATGCCAAACACACCTTTATCTGGGTAATTTTCGTAAAAGCCATCACACACATCTTCTGTAATAGATAATGGTGAGACGTAATAATCACTCTCAGGGTCAGCATAAAGTGCCTTTTGACAATTACTGATCGTGCTCTCGTTTAAATATTTGTCATGTAGTAAATGTGGAATAACACGCACATCGCCAAGGTCAAACGCGCTCGTTTGCGGCTGTTGCTCTATTAATGTCGAACGCAAAAATAGTGGACCCCAGTTGGCGCCGCGTAAAATACCACCGCCACAATCTGAACTGATCCCAAGAATTGCCGCTTTATGTTCACTTTCGCCCAATTTTTCCAGTGAGGCTTTCCATAACGTATCCACACCCTCTGTTTGTCCATATAGCTTTTGTCTTAGCGCGTCTTTTCTTTCTTTCGCTGTGTTTACTGTAAACACACCATCACCCGGCGGGCATAAACAGTGCTCAAGTTTTTTATGGAATTGTTTTTTGCTCTCAGACATCGCTATCCCCTCTTATATGCATAATCATGCGACCCAGAAAAATCTCCACTATTGCGCTTTATATTTTGCGTCACACTCAAAATACGATTGGCTTATAATGAGTAAAAGCGATAAATTAAAAATAAAAAAACTTATAAATCAAAAGGTTTTCTCAATCTCTAACTTCGCTTTCGGAAGACATTGACTGTTCATTAGGTCGTTGTTGCAGCACATATAACAGGTTCAAATAGGAAGTCAACCGCAGTACCGACAATGCGCATTGATGCTGCGGTTGTTTATTCATAGAGGGTGTTTAGTTATTCGTAGTGGCGTGGCACTTTTGTTTTAATTACAGCGATATAGCCATGCCAACTTGCGTACGCTAGCAGCGGCATAATAACGATAAACCCAGCCGTTCCAGTTGCAAACCCAAGCATCACCAGAAGCACTAAGATCCCACACCATACCACCATAGCGCCGACATTTTCCTTCACTGCATGCATTGAGCTTATTACCGCAGTCATAATATCCACTCGACGCTCCATCATTATTTGTGGAGTAAACGCTGAGATCGCAAATACACACACCAATAAAATGCCCCCCACTATCGAGCCGAGTGCTAAAAATGCCGAAAGTTGTTCAAACGTTGGATTCGGAACATTTGGATATAATGCATGGATAAGCGCAGCTAGGCGCATCCAAACAATCATAATGACCATCAGTAACACCGCAAACCCCCACTCGCCAGCCGGATTACGGAACATTGACTTAAGGCTGTGTGATAATGTTGGTTTATGGCCCTTTTCCAACTCCCACGCGACATCATACAAGCCAGCTGCAAAAGCAGGCCCGATAAGCGCAAAGGCGACAGCGGCAGGCAGAATTACCAAGTGAGTACCTGATTGGTACACTAACCACATGATAAAAGCAGGTATAAGGGTAAAAATAAGTCCATACACTAGGCTAAGTAATGGCGCATTTGCAATATCTTTAAACGCTAATGCGAGCCAGTGAAACGGCGCCATGGTTGGGACTTTGTTGCACTCAAAGCAACGCGCAAATTCGTTATCTTTATTTATAGAATGTGTAGCAGGCATAACCATTCCTCATTGTTGCTCTCATGTTAAGGTTTAGTGGAACATCGACAATCCTGCAAGCTATCCCGAGCTATAATAACAGCTGCATTAATTCTCTAACCAATTTGAAGGGAAAAACATCATATAAGCTTCGTTAGAAATTTTTCATTAAGAACAACTAAATAGTAAAATTTTTTCCTTGCCTAAATGGATTTAGATACCTTAGCGGTAGCAGGATGTAAGAGCGGGGCTACTAATGCTATTTCCCTGCTTCAAAATAACGCATTTACTTAATACGGTTGGTATAATTTAAACATGCCACGCTTAAATAGGACATCTGTCCTGTACTTGATAGGCATTAACTATAAACATTACGCTTTAATTATAACTAAGGTTTACTATGGAAAAGGTATTTCACTTAGGTCTTACGAAAGCCGACCTACAAGGCGCTTCACTGGCAATTGTTCCGGGTGATCCCGAGCGCTCAAAACGCATTTCCGAATATCTTGACTCTCCAGTCTGCTTAGCACAAACTCGCGAATTTCATATTTACCTTGGCTTTTTAAATAAAAGTCCTGTGGTAATTTGTTCAACAGGTATAGGCGGCCCATCAACGTCAATCGCAGTTGAAGAATTAGCACAGCTTGGTATCACTACCTTTTTACGCATAGGTACGACTGGCGCTATTCAACCACATATCAATGAAGGTGATATTTTGGTGAGCACGGCATCAGTGCGTTTAGATGGCGCTAGCCAGCATTTTGCGCCTATCGAGTTTCCTGCGGTTTCTGATTTCCACACCACTTCGGCAATGGTACAAGCCTGTGAATCTTTGGGCATTACTCATCACGTTGGGATCACTGCGTCTAGCGATACTTTCTACCCTGGGCAAGAACGTTACGACACATACTCAGGCTACGTCAGAAAGGCGTATCAAGGTTCGTGTGCAGAATGGCAAAAGCTTAATGTGATGAACTATGAGATGGAATCTGCGACATTATTTACCATGTGTGCAGCACTTGGATTGAAGGCAGCTTGTCTTGCGGGCGTCTTGGTAAACAGAACACGCCAAGAAATCCCCAATGTCGACCATCAAGCCGTTGAAAAAAAAGCCGTCACTGCAGTATTAAAAGCTGCTGAACTATTACTTTCGAAATAATAGCGCTAAGCGTAGAGATTGAGTGATTACTCAATCTCTATATGTGTAAGCAAATGCTCGGCATTGTATGCCTTTAAAACCGCTAAGCTTACTTGCAACTGATTAGCACTGCCCTGCTTTTCTAGCAAAGTGATCTCTACGACATTTACCTCAGATAATACTTTACCCGACATCGCTAATTGACTTAGTGCACTTTGTAATGGCGATAAGCTTGGGTTATAAGCCGCATTTTCAGCATAACGCCCATAAAAGCACTCACCAGTGTCTAGTTTAATTTCCACCGCACTTTGGTTGTGTGTGTAGGGGCAATAAGCGCGCAGATAATGCTGATAAAGTGCCGCACTGATTGATGCAGGCGATGTTTCATTCGCAGCAAGATGTTGCGCTTGAGAAAAGAGCTTTTCACTGTTGCCCAGATCGTCCGGACCAAACGAAGTCGGCAGCAAATCACACAACGAGGTTTTGCCTGTCGGCAATAAAATTTCAAGCTCCTTTGCGGTGCTTAGTTCATTCATAAATTGGCGACAAAATCCGCAAGGCGCGGCATTGATCGTCATTTTAGAGATTTCAGTTGCGCCATTTAACCACGCATTGTTAATTGCCGCTTGCTCAGCATGAACAACCAAAGAAAGCGCCTGATGCGAGAACTCTAAATTTGCGCCTAAAAACGCTTGTTGAGATTTATCATCCCAAGCAATGGCACCAACATAAAATTGTGAAATAGGAGGCGTAGCAAACTCAGCCGCAACGTCAAGCAAAGCAGCCTCAAGCTCAGATCGAGATAATTGAAAACGGTTTTGATATTGTGCTAGCTGGGAATAACTAAATATTCCACGATGGGCAATGGCGTATTGCGTTAACGCACTTTTTATTGATGGTTCTATCTTTGCCATATTGTTGTCATGTTTATCTATGGCAGGATAGTTTACGCAAGAGTTACAGCCGACTCAACCATTCTCTTGCAGATTTAAAACACTCAAAGTTTTCAGCGCTGATATTAAAACGCTTAATTTTTTGTAGAAAAAGGTCATGCATATAACCTTCAAAACCAACGACGCGTGCAATATGCAAATTGCCAATATTATGCGCAACTTTTGGCATTATGTTCACAATATCAATCGCCGCAAAGCGGTGTTCAAGTTCACTCACATCCACTAATACTTTGCTACTATTATGCTTTTTTGCATATAGATTGGCTTTCTCGTATGCCGAGACCACATCGTTTGCATTCGCAATGCCTCTGACCTTCATCATAATCAGATCATTACACTCATCAAATGTGACGCTAGTAGAAATTTTGTGCATGTATCGTAGACCCATCAACCGACAATTCTTGAATAAAACAAATAAAACGACTGGTTAAACCAGCCGCGCATTTTAAATCAATGAGAATTACTGTCAATAAATATACTAATAAAAAACCAACCAAAATAAAAAAACCAATCCATTGGGATTGGTTTTGTAGCTGTTATGCTTATAAATGTAAAATTTTACAAAAATAGATTATTCAAATTGTTGCACTAACCCGTGTTGCGCATTCCCGCCGCAATCCCTGTCATCGTGATCATAAGTGCCAGTTCCAAATCGTGATTGGTTTCTTCGCGCACACGCTTTAACAGTTCTATTTGTAACAAGTTTAGAGGATCGGTATACGGGTTTCTCAGCCCGATTGATTCTTTGATCCAAGGTTGCTGTGACAACAACGATGACTCTGGCGCAAGGCCGCGAATAAGCTCGATGGCTTGCTGCAAGTTGTCTCTTAATTCATCCCCTAGGCCTCTATATTCATCACTAACTAAACTTGCATCATACATCTCGCTGAGCCAGAGATCGGCTTTACAGAATACCATTTCGAGCATTTCTAAACGGGTTCTAAAAAATGGCCACTTTGCGCTCATTTCTTGCAGCATGTCTTTACCAAACGTTTCTACGGCAGCTTCAAGACCTTCTTTTGCCCCCAGCCAAGCAGGTAACATCAAGCGATTTTGACTCCATGCGAAAATCCAAGGAATAGCCCTCAAACTCTCTACTCCGCCGTTTGGATTTCGTTTAGAAGGCCTCGAGCCTAGCGGCAATTTAGACAACTCTTGTTCTGGCGTTGCCATTCTAAAGTAAGGAACAAACTCAGGATTCTCTCGAACAATACTGCGATACTTTTTACAGGAAGCTTCACTAATCGTCTCCATTACCTCTACCCATTTAGGTTCGGGTCTAGGAGGCGGCAACAAATTACTTTGTAAAATCGCACTGGTATAAATAGATAGACTTTGCATCGCGACTTTAGGTAAACCAAATTTAAAGCGGATCATTTCGCCTTGCTCGGTTACTCGCAAGCCACTTTTTAGCGACCCAGGAGGCTGAGATCTCAGCGCTTGTGCTGCAGGCGCACCTCCACGACCAATCGTGCCTCCGCGGCCATGGAAAAGCACCAGCTCGATGCCCTTCGCATCAGCAAGGTTAACCAGCTTTTCCATTGCATCATACTGCGCCCATCCTGCCGCCATCATTCCTGCGTCTTTTGCAGAGTCGGAATAGCCGATCATGACATATTGCTTGGCACCAATCGTGCCTTTATACCAAGTGTTCTCAAATAACCCGCTGATCACTGATTGTGCGTTATTTAAATCATCCAGCGTTTCAAATAGCGGGGCTACCGGTAAGTTGAATTTACATCCGCTTTCTTGGAGTAATAAATGTACGGCGAGAATATCTGAGGCACTTTGCGCCATTGAGATAATGTAAATGCCAAGTGCATTTTGGTCTTGATCCGCAATAGTTGCAAATGTCTCTAGCACCTCTTGAACATTGGAAGAAGGTTGCCAATGACGCGGCAGTAACGGTCGTCTCGAGCTTAGTTCGGTTAATAAGAAAGCTTGCTTGTCTGCTTCTTGCCACTGGGCATAATCGCCAAGACCCAAATAGCGCGTTAATTCAGAAAACACTTCGGTATGTCTGGCGGAATCTTGACGAATATCTAACTTACATAAAGACACGCCAAAGCAGTCAATTCGTCTTAATACATCCAACAATAAACCATCGGCAATATTAGCCATGCGACAATCAACCAAGGAGCGATAACACGCCTCTAGTGGCTCTCTTATCTGTGATACCTGTTTAATCTTGTCTTGATAATGCGAGGGCGTGCCTTTGATTTTATATTCCAATGCTGCAATGGTTTCTTCTACCTCGGCGCGTACTTGCTTTAATACATGGCGATAAGGTTCATTGCTACCGTCCGCTCGCGCTATAAAGCTTTCGGATGCATTACTCATAGAAAGTTCTGCACCCAAGATTTCTAGATCGCGACGATATAAGTCAAGCGCCATCCAGCGGCCGTGATCAAGCACAGATTGCGTCACATGAGAAGTAACAAACGGGTTGCCGTCTCTATCGCCACCCATCCAAGAAGTGAGCTGGATAGGACTAAAATTGGCTGGTAGTTGTAAGTTTAATCGCGTTTTCACTTGGGCGTTGAAATACCGAACAAACTTAGGCACGGCTTCCCAAAGACTATTTTCGATAACCGCGAACCCCCACTTTGCTTCATCCAGTGGCGTAGGTCGCTTTTCTCTAATATCGCTAGTGTGCCACGCTTGTGAGATCAACTGCTCAATACGGTCAATGACCTCATCGTAGACAGGGTCCTCACCTGAAGTCACCTCAAGCACTTTTAAACACTCACTCAGCTCGACGTGTTTATTGATGATGGTTCTGCGTGTTACTTCCGTTGGGTGAGCGGTTAGCACCAAATCGATTTTTAGTTTGCTTATTACATCTGCAACTTCGTTTAGTGTCAGCGCACCGGCATCGACTTTACTTTGCAATTCATCAAGCGCCTTATCGACTTCGATCATCACGCCGTCTGGAGAGCCCGATTTTGAAATGGTGTGGAATTGTTCTGCGACATTCGCCAGGTTTAAGAAATGATTAAATGAGCGAGCAACGGGAAGTAGCGCTTCATCGCTTAGGCTACGTAAGGTGTCAATCAGCGCTTGCCTATCTGAATCATTACCGCTTCTAGAGGATTTTGCTAGGTGCCTAATTTCTTCAACTTTATCTAGCGTCTCTTGACCCTGCGCTTGTTGAATAATTTGCCCTAACATCTGCCCCAAAAGGCTCACATTACTACGTAGGCTTGCGTATTGCTCAGTCATACAATCTCCTTGATGAAAAGATACTCGAACTCCACTATACCGAGAATAAATTGATTTGCGAACGATCTATTTTCAAGACGTTAACGTAATAACATGACAAAGATAAGTATTATTCGAGTGAGCGAATGATTGTATTTTACGATGGTAACTGTCCGCTGTGTGTAGGAGAAATGAATGAACTTAAACGTTTCGATCAACACAATAAAATTGATTTAGTGAACATTCACGATAACCGCTTCTCTACCGAGTTTCCTGAGATAGAGCATGAAGCGGCTATGGCTAAACTCCACGGTTATGATAGCCAAGGCAAGCTCATTGTAGGACTAGATGTTACCGCAGCGGCCTGGGGTCAAGTTGGCAAACATCGCTGGATCAAATTATTGAGATTACCCATCATCCGAACAATTGCAGACGGCGTTTACTTGTTTTTTGCAAGGCACAGAATGAAAATTTCTAAACTTCTGTACCCAAATCAATGCGGTATGCAAAATAGTGGAGACTGCAATCGTGACTAACCTCGCCATCATAGTGATTGGTGCGAGCTCAGAGATTGCCCAAGCCTTTGTAAAAGCGCAAACCGAACAAAGTCCCGACGTCAATGTGATCTCGGTGTCTAGGCAAACTAAAACAGCTCAACAAGCTAATAATCTGCATTTTCAGTGTGATTATTCTAAAGCACAAATTCGTCAAGTTGCGAGCCGTATTCTCGAGTTGGGCTTAACGGTAAAGAGCGTCACTATTTTTAATGGCTTACTCCATGACGAGTTTGATAAATTTCCAGAGAAAAAGCTTGAGGAAATTGATCTCGAATACAGCATGGCGCTGTTTAATATCAATACCATGATCCCCATGCTTTGGTTGCAAGCTTTATTGCCAGCCATAAAAGGTAAGCAGCCATGCATAGTCACGGCACTCTCTGCCCGGGTTGGAAGCATCAGTGACAACCAGATGGGCGGCTGGTACAGCTATCGCAGTTCAAAGTCTGCGCTTAATATGATGTTTAAAACTGCAGCAGTCGAGCTTGCGCGTCGAGCAAAAAACATTAAGCTCATTTTGTTCCATCCAGGCACTACTGACACGCCACTTTCAAAACCCTTTCAAGCCAATGTCCCAGACGAAAAACTCTTCACGCCGGAATTTGTGGCACATCAACTTAGCGGGATCATCGCAAATAGCCACCCCGATGGTACGGTGAGCTATGTTGACTGGCAAAATAAATTAATTGAATGGTGAACACATCATGAAACACTTCTCAAGTGACGATATTAAAACCTTAGACGAGCGTTATCGCGCATTGATGATAAATTCGCTGTCGGGTTTCAAAAGCGCCAACTTAATTGGAACAGTTGATGAAACAGGTCAAGAAAATTTGTCTATCGTCAGCTCCGTTTTCCACCTCGGTGCCAACCCGGCACTCGTAGGTGTGATTTTTAGGCCTCATAGCGTACCTAGGCACACACTGGAAAACATCTTAGCGACTGAAAAATACACCATTAATCAAGTCAATGTTCAAATTTATATGGCAGCTCATCAAACCTCAGCCAGATATGAAAAGAGTCAATCTGAATTTGAGGAAACGGGGCTAACCGCCGAGTATTTAAATGCTTTTCCAGCTCCTTTCGTCAAGGAAAGCAGACTAAAATACGGGCTTACACTCAAAGATCACCAAACCATCAAGCTCAACGATACCGAGCTGGTAATAGGCGAAATTGAGACGCTTCACGTTGAAGAAAGCGCTTTGCTCGAAGACGGCTATATTGATATCGAGGCACTAGATAGTATTGCAATTTCCAGTTTAGACGGCTATCACAGTACCAAACGTATTAATCGTTTGGAGTATGCAAAACCAAACAAGCCAACCAGAATTAAGCTACTTGGCTAGGTATCTTTACAACGATTCCAAGAGCTCGAGTAACTCTTCGAGCTCTTCTTTAAAGTGTTTCCTTTGTTTGTCGCTCATGGTGTCTTTAAGTTTAAAGGCGAGACTTGCATACTCTTTTATTCGTCTTGCTTGAATATCTAGGATGCGCTCAGGCAGCGCTGTGGGTGTAGTAACTATCGCTTGCTGCAACAGCTCAGGTGAAACCTGCTCAGTGCCGCTCAGTAACATAGCTTGTTTAAACTGGCTAAATCGCCTTTGTTCATGTGCACGCCAAACCTGACGCGCAAACTCGCCTTGCTCATAATATTCGTTAATAAGCTCCTTTTGTTTATCACTCAAATCACCAAGCCAACGCTCATAGCGGTTAAATTGATCTCCTTCCTCCCAGTCATCGTCCAACATTTCTTTTTCTATGTTGGCTATCAGCATTTCTCGCTGTTCACGGTTGAGCGAATTTAGGTGTGTTTCTAACTTGGGATATACGGCTTCAACGACGGAATACCAATAGTTTCTTGTAGTATACACCATATGCACCATGTCACTCTCTGTCATGGTTTGCCAGTGCTTCAACAGTGATTGGATATGAGATTTGTATTTTGGTAGTTCTGACTGCCGATGCCACGCAACCAAAGATTCTACATCAGCCTCCAACTTTTCCTCTTGCTCATCCGTCAGCTCAACATAATCGGAAATATAATAACTCGCTAACCATCCTAGGTTGTTGTAAGCCAATCTTTGACTACATCCAGCCAAACACAGTAAACATAGCGCCAGTGCTATTAATTTCTTCATCCCATTGCCTCAATTTTTGTTTTTATTACCTTATATTAACGCAGTATCTGCCATTTTAGATTTGTATTTTGTAAATCTGTGTTTCTGGCATTAGAATAACTAACAACATAGTTAGCATAGCTACCTTAAGGAGGTCTATGATGTTAGGCAGGATTTCAAAAGCATGTATCGCCATTGCACTATTAAGCCAAGCACCTTTGGCAACAGCTGGATTGGAAGAAGGCATAGATGCACTCAATGCAGGCAGGTTCGAAGAAGCACTACAAGAATTCAATTATTTAGCTGAAATGAACTACGCTCCGGGCATTTATCAACTCGGTGTAATGTATGAAGGCGGCTACGGTGTCGTCAAAAATCCACGTAAAGCGGCAGAGTTATTTCAACAAGCCGTTAAACTGGGTGAAGCCGACGCAATGTTTGCGCTAGCCGTCATGTATGACGAAGGTCGCGGCGTTAAAAAGGACCGCTCTAAATATGTTGAGCTAATGACCAGAGCGGCAAACAAAAACATGCCAGCTGCGCAATTTAACGTAGCGCTGATGTATGCAAACGGTGACGGTGTACCACAAAGTTACCGCCACGCACTTAACTGGTATGAAAAAGCCGCCGCAAACAACTACACCTTAGCCATGTTTAATTTAGCACTCATGTATTTTCAGGGCTTAGGAGTCGAGAAAAATATTGAACGCTCGTACGTATGGAATACGTTAGCGGAGTTTAATGGTTATGCTGAAGCCACAAAGAGCCGAGTGCTCGACGAGAAACAGCTTTCTCCTTCACAAATCGAACAAGCAAAAGAACTCGCTAATAGTATTTACGAGCGAATTCAAGCCGGTAAATACGTAGCAGAAACACGTACTAAATAATCTAAGCTTAGATTAATAAAAGTGTTAAATAATAAAGGTCTCCTGCGAGGCCTTTATTATTTTTCCTTATTAAGACTGGGTCAGTATCGTCACACCTAGGTAGCAGTCATGCTCATTGTTAACTGTGATAATCTTTTTATTATTGTTGAACCCGCTAACACTAAGCTAAACTAGCACTTCATTCATAATGAGCTGTGAAAATGAACCGCAAAAAGAAAATTTACGAAACCTTAAAGAAAAAAGACAAGCGTGCTAATGCTAAACTCCACAAAAGCAACAAACCCCGTTATATTTCAAAAGCAGAGCGTGAAAAAATCGCAGCCCGGCAAGACATTGAGGAGTTAAATAGCGAAAACAATGAACATTAATTGCCTAGGTTTTATGTCAGCTTGTCATTAACTGTTTTAATTTAATCAATCTTCCAACGTTAGATGAGGATCTCTGCTCTTAAAATGTCGTCACAGTAACGTGCTCGTTAGCCTTAATTAGCGAAAGATTAACGTTAAACGGATGCATGCTAGAGACCTAAACTAACAGCAGTACGACTGTTTTACACAGCGATTAAACTGAATAACGGATTACTGCGTAATTCACTGCTATATGTTTGCTATCAAAGATTTTTACGGCTATCTGGCATAGCTCGGTTAAGCAGCTAAATTAATTAAAATTGAGTTGCTTGTTTGAACAGAGAAAATTCGCACTTGTTTGATGTCATTACTCCCAAGATTCCGAGTCTTTGCAAACAAGGTGGATGATGGATGCAGGGCTTGATACCCAGAATGCCTGAAATCCTTCAGGTAACGGCTCGATGTCATCGCAGCGTACGACACCAGCAGCTTTGAGATGCTCTGACGCTGCGGCAATATCATTGGTAACAATCTCGAGCCATGTTTCGGCCTGGCTGATACCAGGTACGCTGTCGAGCCAGAGATTATTAGAGCCAAACTCAAAACCAACTGATGGAGCATGCTCTGTTATTTCTTTGAGGCCGATGACATCGCGGTAAAACTGAAGGGTTGCCTCGTACTGATGAGGCGGTAGCTTCATGGCGATATTGCGACCAGCTGCAAACTTAACCTTAGTATTCATGTGAACTCCTTTCTGACTGAAACTGTAATCCTAGCCTGAATATCGGGCTGAGCCACTACTCTCTGTAGCATCAGCTTTTCTATCTATCGATATTGTGAAGTCCCATAAAAATGACTACTAATATTACAGGCTAAGTCTTATTTTTAAGTATATTGGATCTCAATATGTAATGGCGCTTTGCTCAACAGATTAACGCTACTTTTTCCTCAAAAATAGCCACTCTAAAGGCTTTGTAAGTAGCTTTGAATGGCTAAGCAGCATTTTGTTACGCCATTTAGTATTATTGGATTGGAGAATGGGCTTTTTGTGGCTAAAGGTATAAAAGCCTTCTTCGCCATGATATTGACCCATGCCAGAGTGACCTAGGCCACCAAAGGGTAAAGACTCAACAACCACATGCACTATGGTTTCGTTGATCGCTAAAGTACCCGTTGCGAGCTCTTTTGACACTTTATTCATGGCAACCTGAGATTGCGTAAACAAATAACTCGCAAGCGGTGTGGTGTCTGCTCTAATGTAGCTAATTGCATCATTTAAGTTGGATATTTTTAGAATGGGCAAAATCGTTCCAAATAACTCCTCTTGCATCACCCTCATGCTTTTGTTGACATGGGTAATGATATGCAGTGGGAGCTGACGATTGTCGCGTGCTGGCTCAGCTTGCCATACACTCGCACCTTTATTTTTGGCATCAATAATAATGTCGTTTAAGCGCTGAAATTGCCTGTCATTAATAATTGAAGTTTGGTTTTTTACACCAACTTTTGTTTTATATGTTTTTTCGTAGTGCTGTTTCAGCTCAGCAATAAATGCATCGTATTTTTCTTCGTGCACTAATACATAATCTGGTGCAACACAGATTTGACCTGAATTAGAGAGCTTCCCCATTAATACGCTCATCGCAGCGGCGCTGATATCGGCGTCATCAAGCACAATAACCGGTGATTTTCCTCCTAACTCTAAGGTGACTGGCGTGAGATTTTTAGCCGCCGCCGCCATCACCTTTTTGCCAACGGCTGTTGAGCCTGTAAATAGCAAGTGATCGAATGGCTGCTCAGTAAAAGTCGAGGCAATATCAGGTCCACCTTCAATGACGCACACTTCATTGTCCAATCCTTTAAAAATGGCTCTTATCATCGCATTCACCTTAGGAGTGAACTCGCTCAATTTGAGCATAACTTTGTTTCCAGCGGCAAGGGCAGTAATAACGGGAACAATCGCCAGCTGAATTGGATAATTCCACGGGGCTATCACGCCCACGACTCCTTTTGGCACAATCTCAATTTTTGCCTTAGATGGTAGCCACTGCGCACCGGGTGAACGATGCTGCACTTTGCTCCATCTGCGCAGGTGCTTCGCGATATAATCAATCGAATTAATGCAAGGCATGATGTCTGCAATCACGGTATCGAATCGACTCCGAGTACCAAAATCCCGTTCTGCCGCCTCGACTAATTGATCTTGCCGCTGCAACATACGTGATTTTATTTCAGTTAATAGACGTAAACGCTTTTCAAGCGCGGGGTAAGGATCTTGGTTAAAGCGACTTTTTAACTGAGTAAATGTGGCTATTAAAGTGCTGGTATTATCTTCAATCATTATCAGGTCCTGCTAATGTCTAATTTGAATATAGCAAGGAAAAAACAACGGGTCTATCTTCAAGAAACTAGGTATTACCATGGAGGCAGGCTGCGTATGACCGAGTTGCCTTTCGATGGACACAGCCTGTGGAGAATGGCAACTTTAAAACCCTAGTATGCTCCTTGCCAAAGTCAAGGTAACAATTGTAATTAACCCTATCGCGACTATGTTCAAAACAAACCCTGCTCGGATCATGTCTTTAATTTTGATCTCACCCGAGCCAAATACGATGGCATTTGGCGGTGTTGCAACTGGCATCATAAAGGCGCAACTGGCCGCGATTGCAGCAGGAATAACCCAAGCTAAAGGAGAACCCGTGATTGATTCAGCGACAGGACCAAGTAAAGGTAAAAAGCCTGCAGCCGTTGCGGTATTGCTGGTAATTTCCGTTAAGAACGTAATAAGCGCTGCAACAACTAGCACACCAAGCACTAAGCCCATAGCATCAGCGCCTGCAAGTAAGTTAGCGATGTAATCGGCAAGTCCTGAAGATTTGATCTGTGCCGCCAGTGATAAACCACCGCCAAATAATAGCAAGATACCCCAAGGCACCTTAGCTGCGCTTTCCCAATCTAAAATACGTTCGTCACTTCCCGACTTGGCAGGAAGAACAAATAGTAACAGTGCAGCGGCAATTGCAATGCCAGTATCTGACAATTTAAGACCCGTAACATCACCAATTAGCGGTCTAAAGATCCAGCATACTGCCGCTAAAATAAATATCGCAAAAACCCCTTTCTCCGCACGAGACATTTCACCGAGTGCTTTTAATTGGGAAGTAAATAACGACTTAGTATCAACATTAATTTCTTCTTTATCGACCTTATAAGTCACTTTGGTCAACCAGAACCAAGCAAATGCCAGCATCACCAAAGACAAAGGCACACCAATCATCATCCAAGTGGCAAAACCAATCTCAATTTGATAACTGTCGGATAAATACGCAGCCATTAACGCATTTGGTGGCGTACCGATTAAAGTTGCAATACCGCCAATGCTTGCACCATAAGCGATAGAAAGTAATAGCGCTTTAGCAAAGCTTTGGCTATCTCCACCCTGCTCTTTTACCAAGTGAATAACCGAAAGTGCAATCGGTAACATCATGACCGCCGTTGCCGTGTTTGACATCCACATAGATAAAAATGCTGTCACGCCCATCATCGCTAAGATCTGTATACTCGGTTTAGTGCCTGCGAACAACATGGTATTCAGCGCGATGCGTTTATGCAGCCCCCACCTTTCCATGGCGATTGAGAGCAAAAATCCACCCAGAAATAGATAAATCAAAGGATGCGCAAACGGTGCAGCAACCGCTTTAATAGATGCAATCCCGACTAGAGGCGAAATAACCAAGGGTAATAACGAAGCCGCCGGAATAGGCACAGCTTCGGTTATCCACCAAGAGGCTAACCAAAACGCTAAGCCTGCGGTTCTCCATGCTTCAACCGACATGCCAGTTGGAGGCTCAACCAAACAGATCAGTAACATTACCAAGGGACCAAGCCACAGAAACAGCTGCGTTTTTATCGTTTTTTTATTCTCTTCTGTCATTATCTTGAACCTTTAAAACTTATATTTTAAGCCAACAGCGATGCTAGTATCGTCTTGTGTTTCAAGGTCGAGCTGCGTTGCCATCACATACAAGTTAGTTTGTTTATCAAAAATATAGTCTGTACCTAGCGTCCACTGAGTCGCATCTTCACTGTGGCGTAATCCGCTTGAGTCTTTGGCAAACTGTAGCTTCGGACGCCAATTATCGTCGAGTTGGTAACTTGCGCTTAGCACATAGCCATTACCCGATTTGTCTTTCGCTAGATTTTCACTGTCTTGGATGATGGCACCAAGTTGTAACTTTTGCCACTTGTAAGCCAACGCGATGCGCGTAGCAACCAAATTACCAATACTGTCGGTATGACTTAGGGCAACATATTAATCTTTATTTTTTAATGCTCGGTCACCATAAATTGCGGTTGCTGCAAACCCGGCTTCATCGTTGCTAGCGTCGTCTTTAGGTGTGTAGGTCAGAGAAAAAGAAAAGTCATTCCATTTAGGTGAAGAATAGGTAATTGAATCACCAACTCTGTCTTGGCCTGCTAGCACTTGGGCAATATCACTTTGGGTTTCGTTAAATTGATCGATTTTACCTTCACTGAACTTAAAACGTGTGTCGTTTCTGCCCACTAAAACGGTACCAAATTTCCCTTCAAGGCCAACATAGGTGTTCCTTGCTGAAAATGGCTCGGTGGTATCGTCGTGTTCAAAACCTTTAACTTGTACTTCATATTTGTAGACGAGTTTTAGATCGCTTGATAATCCGTGGGCACCTTTTACACCAATTCTCGAAAATGGTGCGTCAATTTGTGTGCCCTCTTTGGTATAGCGCATTACACCTTTGTCTGTGTTGGCAATTTGAACTTCTGCTTTACCATAAATGCTGTAGTCTGCGGCTAACGCAGAGGCTGATAACGTTGCACTGGCAACTGTCAACGCCACTAAAGATTTACTTGCTGTCATAACTTGTCTCATTTTTTGATTATTGTCGCTTAAGACAACGCAATTCTGAGACCAGAGTTTATTTTTTAATATAAATCAAATGGATAAATCAAAATCAAAGGTTAATGGTGGCTAAAATGTGCGGATTTCCGCACACTTAAATCTATAATGTGTCACTAAACTCACCCATCATCATTGGTGAACATAGTGCGATTTAAACCATACTTACTCATCTTGTCGTACAAGGTTTTTCTCGGCACTTTTAGCAAATTCATCGCATCTTTTATACTACCTTGGCTTTGTGCCAGCGCTTCTTCAATTAACGATTGTTCGTAGTAGCTCACCTTCTCAGCCAAACTCAACGTTTCATCAGACAAATTGTTTTGCATGTTACTCGCAGTCATCGCACCACCGAGTAAAATATGGCGCTCGGCGTGGTTTCTCAGCTCTCGCACGTTCCCAGGCCAATCTTGTGCCAGTAGCTGCGCCTCTAATTCAGGGCTAATTGGCTGCATAGGTTTATGAAATCGAGTAGCAGCAATGGAGCTAAAGTGTTTATATAGCAGTGGAATGTCAGCTTTTCTGGAACGAAGTGATGGGATCATCACTTTGACGAGGTTAAGTCGATAAAATAAATCCGAGCGGAATTTACCTTGCGCGACTAAGGTTTGTAAATCCACTTTGGTCGCTGCAACCACTCTAATATCCAACGCTATCGCAGTGTTGCTGCCAACAGGCGTCACACTTCTCTCTTCTAAGACGCGCAGCAGCTTCACTTGTAAAGCCGCAGACATGGCTTCGATTTCATCCAAAAATACCGTACCGCCTTGGGCAAAAGAAAATTTTCCCTCGCGAGACTCTTTGGCTCCCGTAAATGCACCGCTTTTGGCACCAAATAATTCACTTTCAATCAGTTCTTCTGGAATTGCACCGCAATTGATAGCGACGAAGTTATGATTTGAGCGCTCGCTATGATCATGTAAGTATCGTGCCACCAATTCTTTTCCCGTACCGGTTTCACCTTCAATTAGTACATCAGCAGGGGTATCAATCACAGCATCAAGCAAATACAGCATTTGCTGCATTTGTTTTGTCTCACCTAAGATCCGTACGCCCGGCGCAGACTTTTTCTTGACTTGCGCTTTTAGCTCTCGGTTTTCCATCACCAACCGGCGTTTATCAAGCGCTCTTTCTATACAGTCGAGTAGCGGCTCTGACACGGGCTTTTCGAAAAAGTCGTAAGCCCCTTTTTGGATGGCTTTTACCGCCACTTCAACATCCGCAAAGCCGGTTAGAAATACCACAGGTAACTCAGAATCAAACTGCACCACCTGCTCTAAAAATTGAATGCCATTGATCTCGGGCATGTTGATGTCACAAAGCACAACACCGCTAAACTGACGAGAAAGCTTTTTTAATGCAGGCGTTGCACTGGAAAAACACTGCACTGAGTACCCTTCTATTTCAAATAGTTGTTTTAGCGCATCTCGTATACTTTGTTCATCATCGATGATTAACAGGGTTTTCTCTTCAGTCATGTTGTGGATTCTTTGTGTGTAAGCTAATTAAAAACTCGGCGCCACCTTGCGGATGATTATGGGCACTGAGTTTGCCATGAAACGATTCAATGATCTGTTTTGAAATGGATAACCCTAAGCCTAAACCATTACCTGATTTAGTGGTGTAAAACGGTTCAAATATGTTGGATAAAGCGTGCTGTTTTATCCCTTCGCCCGAATCAATAATAGACAGCTGGATCTTGCCTTCATGCTCCACGGCGCGAATATAAATACATTTATTATCTTGCTCAACAATCGCTTGGCACGCATTGCTAATAATATTTACCAGAACTTGCTCAAACTTAAATGGGTCAACCCAGATATTGCACGCAAGCCCCTCACTTTGAATTGCTACACCGTAGCGTTTGAGTTCAGGCCCAACTATAACTAAGGCGTTATCTACTGAGTGTTTAAGGTTGGCCACCAGCATCTTATTATCATGATGCTGACTAAATGACTTTAGCTGCGCCACGATTTTATGCACCCGAGTGATCAAAGATTGGATCAGGACCATGTTTTCGACTACTTTGCTCACTTCTCCCTTTTGAGCCAACCGTTTAGCACTGGCAACATACGCACTCATGGCACTAAGTGGTTGATTGATTTCATGGTTAATACTGGCGCTGAGCTGCCCTATGGTTGCCAACTTGGCAGCGCGAATAAGTGCATCTTGCGCCTGTTCGAGCGCTTGCTTGCGGCTCTCAACCTCAGCCTCTAGACTCCGCTGGCTGAAAAGCAGTTGTCTGTATCCAGTCAGTTTACTCAATGTGTACTCAACAACAACAAAGAGTAAAATCAATACCAGTGCGGTTACCCCAAGCCGCGGCCACTGTGCCGCTTTGATAGGCGCAACTTCATGTAGCAAATAAAGTGTGTATTGCTTGTTAAGCGGCCTCTTTTGCATCAGCGCGTCGCTGCCATGTGATGAAGTTTTAACTCTGGTTGGTGAAAGCACGCGCCAATCAATCGGAAACAGAGATTCGTTTTCAAACTGCCTTGAGGATTCAATTTCTTTGCGCTTTGTTGGGGACAGTTCCCCTAACGAGGCTAACCGCCACTGCTCAACATCAGATGCCAATACAATATCATTGTCATCCACAATTAAGAAATGGCTATCAGTTCCCGTATCAAGCTGGGCTTTATCTGATTCAAATTTACTGGCGTTAACCTTCATCACCACCACGCCCACAAGCGAGCCGTCTTTGTAGACAGACTTAGCAAAATAGAAGCCACGGGTTTTGGAACGTAAACCGAGCGCAAAAGAGACATGTTCATTGCCCTTGATTGTTTCGTAAAAATAGGGGCGAAAGGCAAAATTGCTGCCTTTATAGCTATGCGGCAAATACCAGTTGCTACTTGCAATCACAGTTCCACTGAGGTCTAGCAGGTAAACGTCTGACGCACCACTGGATATTTGAATGTCCTGTAGATATCTGTCCAGTTCATTGGAGTTTATAGCAGTTGCTTGCTGTAAGCCTGATTGCACTAAATTGCTTAAGCTCAATTGCGTTTGGATAGCTTGATAACGAGTAAATTCAGTCTGGATATAACTATTGAGCTTTTCTAGATTGGTTTTAGTCTGAACAAGAACGCTTTCCTCATCCTGTGCCACATTGAACAAATAGCTTGCCCACAGCCCACAAAATAATAATAAAAGATAAATTAATATCTTAACTGAGAACTTATGTGACACACGCAACTCCTAATTGAACTCACTGAGTCTATCAGAAGCAGAATATCAATTAAATCAAATCTCTTTAAATCAATATATCACTAAGCGCTAAGACCGGAGATAAACAAGGTTTTATCTCCGGTCTTGATTTTAAACGCGTATTAATTCGCGTTAATATTTAGCGTTACATTGCTTGCTACTTGGTAACCTTGCAGGCCGATATGCCAAGTGCCAGCCTGAGGATTGGAGATTGTACATACCTCATTATTGCCATTTTTGTATGGCCGACATTGGTAGGTGCTGGTATTTGGTTGCGTGCCAAAATTAACATAAAGATCCGCATCTCCCGTGCCTCCCGACGTCGTAATTGTCAGGGTTTGGTATCCCGCGGTTAGTGCTTGACTAAAATACTGCCACTGTCCGCTGGCGACAGAAATATTATTGATAGTTTCGTCAATAGGCGTATTGCCACTTGAGGTATCGTATTGCCCTACCAAACTGACCCCCGAAATCGCGTTCCATGCTTCTACCATCACGTAATACGTGCCAGTTTGCACAGCGGAAATATTGCATTGCTCGTTACTAGACGAGTTAGTGCTTTTGCAGTCATGAGTGTTCAAAGTAGGTTTGGAGCCATAGCGAACGTAGAGATCGGCATCACCAGTACCACCTGACGTGGTAAAACTTAAATTAGTTGCACCTTGTGGTACTTCCATGGTGAAAAACTGTTGGCTTTTAGAAGCGCCAGAAATCCCCGTTTTAGCCACGCCATTTTCAAGCTCATTGTTTGGCGGTGGCGGAGGTGTATCACCCGCATTTTTGCCAAGCTCAGCAACAAACGCCAGCGCGAGTTTTGCAAATTTTTGTGCATGTGTTGAATCAAATTCGGTATCGTTGGTGGTATGAATTTTTCTGTTGATCTCGGACATTCTTGATTCAAATGGCATAGAAGCTGGGAACCCTTGCTGATACCAAGATGCATGGTCAGAACAACCATAACCGCATTGGTCATAAGCATAGCTTAGGTTTGGCAAATAAGTTTCTATTAATTGGCCTAAGAACTGATTCTGTGCGCTGTTTGTATAGTCTGTCATCATCACAATATCCGCACTACTGCCATTGCGGCCAGTCATATCAAATTGTGTCATACCGACTACGTTTTTTCCCTGAGAGCTGTACGACTGCGCGATAGCTTTAGAACCTCGAAGCCCAACTTCTTCTGCCGCAAAGCCCATGATTTGGATTGTCCGCTGAGGCTGATAACCATCTTCAACAATAGCGCTTAGCGCTTCGGTAAGCACAGCTATCCCAGAGGCATTATCATCCGCACCCGGCGCAAGCCCACTCGAGTTAGATTGGTTAATTGAATCAAGATGCCCGCCGATAATAACGATTTCATCACTCAGTTCACTACCTGGAATGGTGACAATCACTGAAGATTGAGCCCAAGAATGGCTAAAATATTCAACACTAATATCTGAGCGACTTGCTGCAATATCACTCCATGTTTGCTTGACCCATGCAGCAGCATCAATGCCTGTTTGCGAGGTATAATAGCGGTTATAAAAACTGGTTAGCGAGTTGACGCTGCTGTCCAAGTTCACTGTACTGACTTTTGAGATTAAGCTGTTAACCCGAGTGGGGTTATCAATGCTGTAGTTAACCAGCGTCGCACTTGGGTTTACGCTTTCTAACTGTGCAAGATAGCTTTGCGCCTGCTCTAAGGAGTCATGGGCGACAAAACCACCACAGCGGTGATATTCGTCGTGCATAAATGCACTCAGGTGTGAGTGTAAGTTTGCAGGTACTTTTAACGCTTTGACTTCACTGTTTGGTAAAGAAAGCTGCTCGAAATGAGTACCGCGAATAGAATTATGGACTTGGAAATGCTGACTAGACTTCGCATCCATCGTCACCCAAACCTCTTCAGACGCTTCAGAAAAGCCACTCAAACAGGCAATGCTCAGTAGCATAGGTGTAGTTAATTTCATTGTTGTATCCTCAACTCATTTGAATAACAACATGATTTAAGCGCTGAGCAAAATAAAAGGATTATTCAAATGAGGTAAATTTATGATTTTATTTATTAATAAAGAAAGGGAGCTTTCGCTCCCTATAATTGTTACTTAGTTCGCTTTGATATTCAGTGTTACACCGCTTGCTGCGCTATAGCCACGTAAATCAATATACCAAGTACCTTGTTGTGGGTTTGCAATCGTACAGGTCTCGTTGTTACCGTTTTTATAAGGGCGACACTGATAGCTCGACGTTGTTGATTGAGAACCAAAGTTTACGTATAGATCCGCATCACCTGAACCACCTGAAATGCTCACTTCAAGGCTGCTGTAGCTAGCATTTAGATCTTGCGTGAAACGTGTCCAGCTGCCAGATGCAACACTGACATTTGACTCAGTGCGATCAATTGGTTGAGTTCCACCTGTTGAGCTGTATGTACCAGTCAAAGTTACGCCCGAAATCTGATTCCACGCTTCGACCATCACGTAGTACTTACCAGCTTGAATGTTACTAATATCGCAGCTTTCGTTGCTTGTAGACGTTGTGCTATTGCAGTCATAGGTGTTTAGTGTCGGACGAGAGCCATACTTAACATAAAGGTCCGCATCACCGCTACCACCAGAAGTTGTGAAGTTTAGGCTAGTCGCATCAGCTGGCACATCAAGGGTAAAAAACATTTGCTCTTTTGCCGCGCCACTGATCCCAGTGCGAGGCTGACCGTTCGTCAACTCTTCGTCGCCACCAGGAGGTGGTGGTGGGTTAGTATCACAGCTACTACCTGTGCTTAAGTTTGAGTTAACGCCAACCGCTGCTAAAGCAGCTTGTACGTCACCTGGTTCATAACCTAGGTCACATGCCGCATCCATTACGCCATTACCAGCTAAGTCCCAGTCAGTATTAGCGGTCCAATACATTTGGTTAGCTTTTGCCATTACGATAAAGGCTTTTTTCGTATCCCAACCTGCCGTAGTTGCTAGATTGTAGAAGGCTTTATTGAACACCCCTGAAGTGTGGTGAACGTCCATGCTAGACGTATAGTTAGACTGATGATCGATTGAGCGACCGTCTTGCGTTAGGTCATTCATATAACGCAATGCGCCACTGCCTTTGAAGATGTCTTGGCCAACTAACCAGTCATTGCTGCCTTTCATAAAGAATTCGGCGGCTTCACCTGCCATATCAGAAAACGCTTCGTTCAAGCCACCTGACTTATAACGGTATACCAGACCTGAGTTTTGCTCAGTGAAACCATGGCTCACTTCGTGAGCAGATACATCAAGACTTACCAACGGGTAGAATGTATTCGCACCATCGCCAAAAGTCATCGCGCTGCCATCCCAGAACGCATTTTCATAATTGCTGCTGTAGTGAACACGCATTTTAAGCTGGAACGACAATGGCGCAGTACCTAGCTAATCGTTGTACATATTAAATACTACATTACCAAAATAATGAGCATCATTTAGCGGTGAGTATGCACCGTTAATTTCTTTAACTGTGTTTTCTGGGCACGTAAAGCTATGTGCAGTCGAACCGCTGCTACCGTGATTTAAGTTAATTGTCTTAACGTTCGCATTCGTCATGGTACAAGTATTACCCGACTGCGCTACGTCTAGATGACCGTAATCAGTACCATACTGGTAACGACCCGTTTTTTGGTTACCACCAGGGCCTGTCGCATTTGCATGCTGCAAGTTGTTGAAGCTTTCTAACACTTCGCCTGTGTTTGCATCAATGATCAAATATGGACGCTTAGGCTCATCACCATAAGTAACAAAAGTGACTTCGTACACTAAACGTGCCGTTGAATTGCCATCAAGCCAGATCGCAAGGCGAGATTTTTCGTTATGTTTTTTAAGCTTTTTGTCTGCACTAAGCGACTGTTTTTCAAACTGACTCAACGCCATTTTGGCATTTAGCTTGGGTTTTACCGAACCGATGTCAGCCGCGATGTTATAAACCGCCGCACCGTGAGCTTTTTTAAGCGCACCGGCATCGTCAAACGTTAAAATGACCGAATCACCAATCACTGGTAATCCTTGGTACATTTGTTGGAAACGCTTAGTTACTTCACCTTTTTTACTATTGAAGCTTTTAAGCTCCTTTAGTTGGCTCGCATTTTCTAAGCCAATCAGCACTTCTGGCTGTGTACTCAACACAGTTTGAGAGGCTGATTTAAGCATAGTATTAATGTCAGCTTGCTGGTTTAGGTATTGTTTTGTTGCAGCTTGAGCACTGAGCGAAGTAAACGCAATCGCACACGCCGTAGCCATAGTTACTGTAGATAATTTCACGAATTACACTCCTAGTATTGTTGTTTTATTGTCCTTTTCATCATTGCTTAACAAAAAGCATTAGATGAAATGTGACTGTTTTCTCCTTCAACTGCAGAAGACATGGCAAGCCATTAGCTTTTGCCACGCCTTATTAGACTAGGCAGCAAATCAAATAAATAAACCCCAAAGTTAACATTTTAATAATATTTAATTTACTTTAAATATTTATGCAATGCTTTCATGCATTTGTTTAAAAAATAGACCCAGGCTTAATATCTTGAATTAAGTAACAAAACACATCTTTGTAAATTTTTTGATACGATATGAGTAAATATGCCAATTTCTTCCCTAAACTAACTTTACAATCATTATGTTGTATCAAAACATGTAGTAACTACTCGGTAATTCTTTCTTGTTTGTGCTTCATTTGTTCAACCCAACAACATATAGAATTTAAAATTATTAATAAAATTCAATACATTAGAAATCTTACTCACTCGGTATAACACTTGCAGTTTGAATAATTACAAGCTGCAACGAAATTAGGAGGAGTAATGGATACTTTTGAAATATTATCCTACGCAGATCATAGAGTTGGGGCCGTTCTAACAGGGAAAGCAGCCGCAGAAGAATTGCAAAATGAATTGTTAAATAGCCACCTTGTTCAACATGAGCATCTACAACTGGTTAATCCGTATGACAAAGATGCCGACAAAAGACTTGAACCTAAAAGCGAAAGCCGTCTTGCCAGAAACATGCTTAATTGGCATTTATACCTTGGCAGCATGGGGGTGATATTAGGCTTTCTCATCGCAGGGCTATTGGTAAGTTATGGACCGGCTTTCACACAAGCTAATCCTTACTTAACGTTTATCGCTTTATTAAGCCCCGGCTTATTTTTAGGGCTATTTGCTTCAGGCCTTATTTCTTTGCGTCCGGACAAAGATGCGTTTAATCAGGCGGTGATGAATAAAATCGCAGAGGGCAAGTGGCTGCTTATCATTAAAACGAATAATGAGGCGCATCGCAGCAAACTCATGTCGTTTTTTAAAAACAGCACCAAAGCAGATGTTTTAAACTAAAACAAGAGGTAACCTACATGGAAATTTTTAATGCAATAAAGCAAGATCACGATCATCAACGCGCCCTATTGAATATGTTGGCAGACACGTCTGGTGATTCAAAGGTCCGCGAAAAATACTATAAAGAGTTGAAAGACGCGCTAGAAGCGCATGCCATCGCAGAAGAAAGGTACTTTTACGCCCCTCTCATGGACAGCGATATGACGATCGAAGACTCTCGCCACGGTATCGCGGAGCACCATGAAATTGATGAGTTAATTGAGGCACTGGATAATACGGAGTTTTCCGACCCTAGTTGGCTTACTAAATTGAAAAAGCTCAAAGACAAAGTTGAGCATCACTTGGCCGACGAAGAGCAAGCGTTTTTCCAGCGTGCGGGTAAGGTACTTGATAAAAGTGAAAAGTCGCAACTTGCAGATGAGTATCAAAAAGAGATGGAAGAGCAGTTATAGTTTTCTATGCCCACAACATGTTGTGGGCATTTATTTTGCTGAATGTTGGTAAGCCGATACCATCACAACAATTTACCAATTAATACCAGTCCAAGCATGAGCAGTAGTCCATTCATCACCAGCAAAAATTGCTTTTTAGGTAAGCGTTTCGCAAGGTGCACACCGAGCCTATTACCAAGCAACGCTAAAGGTGTAAAACAGATAGCAAGCAGCACATGTTGCCACTGTAACAACCCAGTTGCAGAGAAGGTCGCCAACTTAATCACATTCATCAGCGCAAATAGTACCGAAACCGTCGCGATATAAGCCGTTGGCTCTAATTTTCGAGCGTTAAAATACACCATGAGTGGTGGGCCGCCTGCATGAATTAAGGTCGTGGAGATACCAGCTGCGGTAGAGGTGCTCGCGGCCAGTAACCTTAAGTGCCCAACACTTTCAGGTGTATTTTTAATCAGTAAGCTTTTAAGCGCAAATACTATACTCATCGCTGCAATCACAACCGTCAGCCAAAACTCACTGACACCTTGAAGAAAAAGCGTTGCTAAGGCTATCCCGACTAGTGTACCTGGCAATAGCCGCTTTAATTCTGACACATTCCATAAGCGCCAATAGCTCTTCAGGCTAAAAACATCCGCGACGATAAGTAGCGGAAGCATCAACGCAATGGCATCCCTTGGGTTCAACACCATCATCAAAATTGGAACAGAAAACGCCCCTAACGCACCTGCGAAGCCAGACTTTGAAATACCACTTAGCAGAACGACAAGGGCAATTACTGCAAGTTGAATTGGTTCTGTCATTCTTCAATTCCTTTAATTTTAGGCGCTGAATTTAATACCAATTTGCTTAGTTAAGTAATAAAAACCACAGCGCTTCAACATCTGTTACTGCGGTAACCTGCATGTTGTCACCAGCAATCAGACCGATGCCATCGCCTTGCTGAAACCCCTCACCATCAAGCGTCGCTTCGCCGCCAACAATGTGCAAATAGGCTTTTTGCGCGTGCGCATTCAGCTCAATCTGTTGACCTTGATGTAGCTGCAAGCGGTATATTTCAGCTTCAGCATTGATACTCAGAGTGCCCTCCACGCCTGTAGGCGTAACAATGGGCGTAAGTGCGCTACTTTGTTTAATTTGAATTTGTTCATAACTTGGCATTATGCCTTTAAGCTTTGGCTCTATCCAAATTTGTAAAAAGTGTGCAGGCGCTGTCTTTGAAGCATTATATTCTGAATGAAGAATGCCACTACCTGCGCTCATTCTCTGAACTTCACCTGCCGCCACAGTAAACTGATTACCCATACTATCTTGATGTGCTAATTCACCGCCAATGACATAGGAAATAATTTCCATATCTCGGTGACCATGAGTATCAAAGCCATGACCACCAAGCACCGTGTCATCATTGATCACCCTAAGATTACCAAATCCCATGTGGGCGGGATCATAATATCGACCAAATGAGAAACTATGTTGGCTTTGCAACCAACCAAAATCTGCTTTACCTCTATCTTGTGCTTTTCGAATATATCGCATGTTTCGCTCCAAACGCATGTTGATGACCTTAGTCTATTACCTGTTTGAAACGAATAAAATTTGATAATCTAACATCAATCATTCTACTCAACAGAATCTTCCAGCTGCATGCACCGATATCTTAACTCACCAATAAATGCGCGCGCTGCGGGCCCAAGCCTGTCACCATCTTTAAAAATAAGATGAAGCTGTGCTTTACGCTGACTATGTTGCGATAGTGGTAGTGGTTTCAAGACGCCAGAATCTAGTTGCGTTTTGATAGCCGGAATAGGTAACCAAGCAAATCCTAAGCCTTGCGCTATCATATCTATCGAGGTTGTCATATGGCTCACCGTCCAACGTTGATGCGCCCCCAACCAACCTTCATCTTTTTTACGTGAGATTGCAGAGTCTCTCACTACGATTTGGCGATGGGATTTTAAGTCTTCGAATGTAAGCGCGCGACCAAATTGATGTAATGCGTGATTGGGATTTGCCACTGCAACAAACTCAATTTGGCACAATTCTTCACTGAACCCGTCTTGTAAAGTCACCGGCGAGATAGCGATGTCTACGTCAGTATTTTGCAAAAGTTCAGATGCGCCTGTTAATACTGACTCAACCAGCTCAACACGCAATAAAGGGTATTGTGCAGATGTATTTTCTAGCACCTTATATAGTACCTGCTGTGGGAAAATTTCATCGACCGCTATACGCAATTGACTCTCGACCCCCTCGCCCAGCGTCTGCCCTACCGCTTCCACTTTTGCCGCTTCTTCCAAGAGATAATTGGCACGGCGCAGCATCATTTCGCCCGCTTCGGTTAACAGGGTTCTTCGCCCTTCGACTCTAAAAAGCTTAACACCAAGACCTTTCTCAATTTTATGGACCGCAGTGTGGATACTTGACTGGCTTTTATGTACTTCTTTAGCAGCTTGATTAAAGCCACCATATTCAACAACGGCTCTAAACATCCGCCACTGTTCTAATGTCACTCTCAACATACTGATTTAACCTAATATTTATACGTTATTGTTTTATGGCTGGTGGTTTATCTTCACAATTTTCACCATGGCAGGTATTAAGATCTTCTTGCGCTTTTTCGTCCGCCTGAAGTACCTGTTTGAGGTCAGCCATACGCTGACGGATCGCAATACCATAGCTTTCATCGTCTCCCCACACATCGGCGAGCATGTGCATAGATTCAACATCGTGTTTGGTAAAGAGGTAACCCGCTCGTGCGACATCTTCTTCACTATGGCCCAATAACTTAAGCGCCTGCTCACCTAGCTTCACAGCAGAGACAAAAGTTTCTCGCTCAAAGGCAGTGACACCCAATTTTATTAGTTGGTAGGCATGACGACGGTCGGTCGCACGGACAACAAGTTTTAGATTAGGGAAGTGTTGTTGCGCTAACCTGACGATTTTGAGGGTTTTATCTGGTTCATCAATCGCTACGACCAGCATTTGCGCTTCGTGAGCCCCTGCGGCTTCGAGCAAATCTAATCGTGCACCATCGCCATAAAACACTTGATTGCCAAAGCGACGGAGTAATTCAATTTGACTTGGGCTGTGATCCAAGATCGATAAATGATAACCCTGAGCATGGAGCAAGCGCCCTATCACTTGGCCAAAACGCCCGTAGCCGACCACAATAACGTTTTGTGTCGCTTCCATCGTCTCTAAGCTATCTTGTTCTTGAGTAGTATTGGCCTGACGTTCAACTATTTTGTCATAAAGAATAAAAATGAGGGGTGATCCGAGCATAGATACCGCAACAACCAGTGTAACTAACGCGACTTGATCTGGAGTTAAGATTGCTAAACTGCCAGTAACAGAAAGTAGTACAAACGCAAACTCCCCGCCTTGACACAGGGCTGCGGTAAATAACCATGTCGCTCGCTTATGCAGTGAAAACACCGTTGCCAACAAATATAAAATAACCGCCTTTAACCCCATTAATAGCACCACTGACGCTAAAATAAATAACCATTTTTGTGCCAATAAGGAAAAGTCGATTGATGCGCCGACTGTCATGAAAAAGAGGCCAAGAAGTAACCCTTTAAACGGTTCAATATCGGCTTCTAATTCATGGCGAAATTCACTTTCCGCGAGAACAACACCCGCGAGAAATGTTCCAAGCGCTGGGGATAAACCAATGCTTTGCATCAATAACGCGGTGGCGATAACGATAAATAGCGCCACTACGGTAAATAGCTCGCGCATTCGAGTGCTGGCAATATATCTAAATAACGGCGCGGCGACATAATGCCCAGCGGCGATGATAGCCAAAATCACAAAAACAGAAATAGCCACTTGGAGGTAAGTCGGGAAAGCATGTAACAAATTGCCGTGGCCATCACTCACAGCCAAATCACTAAATGCTAACAACGGCATAATCGCGAGAATGGGGATCACGGCTATATCTTGAAATAACAACACCGAAAACGCATTTTGACCGCCAGATTGTTTAATCAAGCCTTTTTCATTTAAGGTTTGCAGTGCAATGGCGGTAGAAGACAGTGCCAACATTAACGCAATAGCTAATGATTGCTGCCACAAAAAGTCAAGCGCTAAATCAATCGCGAAATAGAGTACAGCCGTTGTGATAACCACTTGTAAGCCACCGAGACCAACTATAGAGCGGCGCATCGTCCAGAGCCTTTTGGGTTGTAACTCAAGCCCGACTAAGAATAGCATCATCACCACGCCAAACTCGGCAAAGTGCATGACGTCAGTTTGCTCTCCCACAAGATGAAGAAGATGAGGACCAATTAGGATCCCTGCCAATAAATATCCAAGCACAGAGCCGAGCCCTAGCCGTTTAGCGATTGGCACCGCCAATATCGCAGCAGCCAAATAGATAGTCGCGAGCAGTAACATAATAAAGACACCTGTTGTTGTTATCGTCTTTATTATGTTCAGGGTAAGTCCATTTATCCAGTCTTCGTTCTAAAAAACAAAATATAAGTGACTAAAATCCAGCAATTAATTTTGTAAATCCGAATATATTGTAGGATGGCTGATCTGCATCAAAATACTTGGATCTGGCACCGCTGCAAAGCCGAATTTTTCATATAGAGTATGCGCATCAAAAGTTGCCAGCATAAAGCGCCTTAAGCCTTGTAGCTCTGGATGGTCAACCACGGCTTGAACAATCGCTTTGTCTACCCCTTTACCTCTGGCACTTTCCTCAACTATCACGTCGGCAAGATAGGCAAAGGTGGCATAGTCGGTTATCACGCGACAAAAACCCTGAAACTCGCCTTTATCATCCAAATACATGAAGCTCAGACTATTTTGAATGGCTTTTTCTAGCAATACTTTAGGCATTTGTTTTGCCCAATAAGAATTAGAGATCAGCGCATGGATAGTATCAAGATGGCGTAAAATTAGAGGAGTATCAGTGGTTATCATTATTGTCCCTGTTAACAGCAAGAATAGAGCTAAAAATTAAGCGATTTTAAGCTAGAAGCAAAGTGAAATTTTCACAGTCATAAATCTTTCATTGTTGCGTCACTCTTCCGTCAATAAAGCGGCGTAATCTCCTTTTTGAAGACTCCCCTTGATTGATTTAGAGTTGTTGGCAGTGCTGACTCAGTTAGCACTGCTTTTTTTTGCTCAATACCAGACATAAAAAACGGCGCTCTAAGTGCCGCTCAATTAACCAAGCTTTTGAATAACTAACCTAAGTTTATTTGATAGGTTGGTGGTTGGTTAAGTTTATTACCCAGTCGGGATAATCCTTTCCACCATGCAAATCCAAACAACAACATCGCTATAATCCAAAGCGAAGCACTCGTTGGCGAGGTGTTTAACTGACTAGCTTGGTAAACTAAAGTCGCCATGATATAAGCAATTGAGGTCGTCCAGCCAATCACTAGCCACATCCACTTACCGCCAGATTCACGTTTAATTGCACCTAATACCGCTACACAAGGCGTATAAAGTAAGATAAAGACAAGATAACTAAATGCACCGATTTGACCATTAAATTTCGCGGCCATTGCAGTAAGTAGCGCAGTGCCACTTTCAGCGCCTGACTCTAATTCGTTAAGTCCTAATGGATCACCAAGGTTTGCGATAAGATCTTTACTATTGTCTACTATGGTCATCAACGCTTCTTTTAACGAAGCCAACAATGAAAACTCTCCACCTTCTTCTTCGACACCGGTATAAAGCGCATCTAAAGTACCGACAATAGCTTCTTTGGCAAACATACCAGTCACAACACCAACCGTAGCAGGCCAGTTTTCCTCTTTTAACCCAATTGGCTCGAAGATTGGCGTGACCACTTGTGCAGCCTTCGCCAAAAGTGACCTATCTGTATTCTCATTGCCAAACGAGCCATCGGTACCAATCGAGTTTAATGCACTGAGTAAAATAACCACCATGACAATTGTTTTGCCAGCACGTTTGATAAAGCCGCTCAGACGCTGCCAAGTGGTAATGAATATATTGCGCCAAATTGGCATATGATACGCTGGCATCTCGGTAAATGAGGGTAATTTTTGCGTTTTGAATACTTGCTTTCTAAATAAAAAGCCAGAACCTACCGCAACCACTATGCCAAGCAAATACAGACCAAAAACAACATTGGCTCCGTTCGTTGGAAAGAAAGCCGCTGCAAATAACGCATATACCGTCAAACGTGCACCGCAGGACATAAATGGCGCCATAATAATCGTCAGTAATCTATCTGACTCTCGACCCATCGTTCTTGACGCCATAACCGCAGGCACATTACAGCCGAATCCAACGATCAAAGGTACAAAAGCATTGCCCGGTAGACCAATGGATGACATCAAACGGTCAATAACAAACGCGGCCCGAGAAAGATAACCACTATCTTCCAAAATGGATAAGCACAGATATAGCACCGCAATAACAGGGATGAAGGTCGCCACTAATTGAATACCCGCACCAAAACCATCAGCCAATAACACACCCAGCCATTGAGGTGCGCCAATATCTGTTAGCAAGATTTTTACACCATCGATAAGTAAGGCGCCCACGGCGATGTCAAAAAAGTCGATAAATACAGCACCAACATTCACCGCAATGGTAAACATTAAATACATCATGGCTAAGAAAATAGGTACACCAAGCCAGCGGTTGAGCACGATTTTATCAAGCGTTTCTGTCGTATCTGCACGTTTTGGCGTAATGATACTTACGCCATCAGCCAACTTTTTCACTGCTCGGTGACGAGCAACCGCTTTTTCGAGTGGATCGCTGCTAGTGCTTTCGGTGTTTTCCATCACAGGTGCTTTTGGAAACCGAGTGATCTGTGCGAGTTGTTCCAACAACGCTTCTTGCCCTGTACCTTTAGCACCGTGGAATGGCACTACAGGTAACCCTAACTGTTCAGAGAGTCTTTTTAAATCTAACTTTCTCCCACGCTGTGTTGCGACATCAACCATATTTGCAACAACGAGAATAGGTTTGCCTAATTCTTTCAGCTGGGAAGTTAATACTAGATTTCGCTGTAAGTTTGCGGCATCCACGATGTTAATGATGACGTCAGCTTCATTTTGCTTTAGGAAGTCACACGCGATTTGCTCATCTTGGCTTGGTTCAATTTGTTCCATGCTATAGAGCCCGGGCAAATCTACCAATTCTACGTTTGTGTTTTCTAAAGCAAAATAGCCGAATTTTTTCTCGACAGTTACCCCTGGCCAGCTCCCTACTTTTTGTTTAGAGCCGGTCAGGCGGTTAAATAATGTGGTTTTCCCGCAGTTCGGGTTGCCCACTAACGCAATTTTCATACGTGAGCCCTTAATAACTTATAAAACTTCAATTTCAACGAACTGTGCATCGGCCTTACGCACGCTCACAAAGGTGTCGCCAATTTTCACTTGCATCGGGCATCCAAGTGGGGCGACGTTAATGACTTCTATTTGCTCACCAGGAATAATTCCAAGTGCCATTATTCGACTCAGTAACGCAGTATCTGGATGGGTAAGAGAAGTGATGGTCGCTGCGCTATTTTTGGAAAGTTTATCTAATGTCATTGATTATGAGAACAATTTGCAATAAAAGTATGGGCGCATCATACCTCATTGACTATTTTCTTTAAACTAGATTGCGACAATAATCTATTATTGCTTGTTATTTAAGGTGTTTACTAGTTAAGATGAACTAAACCATTGCCATATGCCTGACTGTATTAAGGGGTCCTGCCAATGAGTAACGACAAAAAAAATGGACGCTCAAAAGCATTGCGGCGGAATTAGGCGTGTCAAATGCAACTGTATCGAATGCTTTTAACAGACCAGATCAACTTTCTAAATCCAAACGAGAAGAAATTTTAAAAGCCTGTAAAGAATTGGGTTATTTTGGACCTAACAAGGCAGCCCAATCGCTGCGTAAGGGCTCGTTTAACATTGTCGCGCTGGTACTACCCGATAGCGTTGAATATATGGTATCAGATCCCGTTGCAAGTAGCTTTATGCGAGGAGTTGCAAGCGTTTTAGAAGCTCAGCATATTAACCTACTACTGTTCTCAGGCACCGCAGATAATGTCGGAGACATTGTCGATTTCGTCGACGGCTTAATTTGTTATGGCCGCCCGCGTAATCCCAAGTTAATTGAGCATCTTGCGAATGTTAGCAAACAGGTTGTGACGGTTGACTTTGATTTGCCCTCGCATGCCAGTATTAATATAGACAACCAACAAGCCGCCTTTGACGTAGCGAGTAAAGCACTAAACGACGAAAGTGATGTTGCTATTTTTGGTTTGAGATTATTAGACACTGATTTGCTCTGCCGCGTATACGAGCAAAGCCTAATAGACTTAGAGACTTCTATTGCGCATCAGCGCTATAGCGGATATCTCAAAGCCATTGAAGAGTGTGGGTTAACACTTGGCGAAGACAGAGTATGGAATATTCCTGAAAGCAGCGAAAGGTTTGCAAATATCGCAGCAAAAGAACTACTTAACCTCTCACCAAGGCCTAATACCGTACTGTGTATGAGTGACTTAATTGCACTACCGCTGTTAAGAGAAGCCAAAAAACTTGGTGTAAAGATACCGCAGGAGCTTAAAGTCGTTGGTTTTGATGGCGTTGATGAAGCGCTACGCTTTAGCCCCAGCCTAACTACCATTCATCAAAATAGTGAAGAAAAAGGCCGAGAAGCAGCCAAACTCTTCTTAGATAAAAGCGATGCTAAAGTAATGCTTGGCTATACCTTAAAAATGGGGCAAAGCTGTTAATTGCCCCAAGCTAAATACTTAAATATGAGAAGCTCCTTACGGACAACCGCCTTCCATTTCGAAAAGCACCTCTCCCCAAGGATCATAGAAAGTCCATGTACAAAACTCTCCACCTACACCTCCACCAGAATTGCGACTTGGATATCGCCCAGTAGCTGGCGGTAAATCAATAGCACCATCTGAAGTATCACTACTTTTCACACTCGCTTTTCTATATATATTAAGCGTTTCGATAATGCAATTCCTCATTACGTTTTGGCTTGCAGGACTCTCCCTTAAATGGCGCACGGTTATTCCTGCAAATTTCGTCATGTCTTTGTTTAAATCCATGCGAATACCATTACTAAACTCTAAATTATATACCACTCTATGGTTGCCATTCAGTGCATCATGAAACTCTATATCTATCATTCTTCTTCGCGGTACATACTCTACTTGATCTTTAAATCCAACACTTCCCAAACCTATCTTGAAGCCAAACTGAGTAACACGAGTAGTCTCAAATGCCACCCCTAAGCTACCATATTCTTCAATTAATTCATTTTCCGCACGTCTTCGTAGAGTCGTTCTTGTCCTATCGTCGAAAGCGAGTTTTGCAGCTCGGGTAATAGCTTCATTTTCACAGTTATTTTCAGATAACGTTTGCTGGCGGCTAGTGCTAGTATCGATAGCCAGCGTAGATTGCATACTTGATGAATTATACTCTTGGGAAACTATCGTTGTTGCTCGGCCCCAAGCATCATAAGACTTGATTAACTCGTCCGCTAATGCATTTGCATGATTTGGTACAGGTAAAATTTGACTTAGAAGCTCCATTTCCGCACTAACCCCTCCTTGATTAGCATGCCATAACTTATAAAGCCACTTCAGCTTAGAGTTTGCATTGATAATTGAGACTTCTTTAGTATCAGAGCAACATTCTTGGATGTGCTCTCTACCAATTACTCCTTCATTTTCATAACACGTCAGTACTGGCAGATACTTTTTAGCAAAGTTTTCAGCGTTACTTGCATCACATGTATAATATAATTCCGAATCATACATTTCTCTGGCTGAAGCTTCAGCTGTAGCAACCTTAGTTAAAGTTAATATAGCCGCTAGCACCAAACTTGAAACTGACAGGTATTTATTCACTTATATTCTCCTTAATATATAGTCAGCTGAATAAATCCAGATTAGTAAAGCATGAAACCATATAAGGAACAAGAATATTCACAAGCAAACACATTTACCTAACAATTTTGTTTGAAATCAGTCCTGCTGTGATTAAGAATATACAAGATATTACTAAACAAGCCGCTAATCCATACTCCAAAAAGATCCAACCTGACAGTACTGTACCGAGTAATCGCCCGATAGCGTTCGCCATATAATAGAAGCCCACATCAAGTGACACTCCATCACTATCGGCCAAACTCACAATAAGATAGCTGTGAATAGATGAATTGATAGCAAACACAAAACCAAAGAGCAAAAGTCCACCTACTACGGCTAAGCTTGTCCAGAGCTGCGCTTGAAGTGAGATAGCAATCAACAGCGGAATAGCCGCTAAATACAACGCCCATCCGCTGACTTTACTTGGTGTTGATGCAAACGTATCACGACTAATAAATCTAGGAGTTGTTGATTGCACGATGCCATAACCGATGACCCAAGTAGCCATAAAGCCACCAACCCACCAATGATCCCAACCGAACTGCTGCGATAAAAAGACAGGAAGCGCAACCACAAACCAAACATCCCGTGCGGCAAATAAAAACAATCGCGCGGCTGACAGCATATTAATGGCTCGGCTTTTTGAAAATACATCACTAAATTTGGGTTTGCTTTTAGCCTTGCCTAAATCGCTTTTTAAACTGATAAGGCTAAATAGCCACACTAATAGCAACATGATTGCCATCAACCACATCGCGCCGGTAAAGCCAAGTAAGGTAAGCAACAACCCGCCAAGAAAAAATCCGACGCCTTTTAGCGCATTTTTAGAGCCGGTAAGTATTGCTACCCATTTAAACAAGGTCCCTTCTTCACCCGATTTTACGATGGCCTTTATCGCACTTTTGGCACTCATTTTATTGAGATCTTTGGCAATACCTGAGAGCGCCTGTGCTGCCATAACATAAGGCACGGTGAGCCAGTGCGTTGGTACTACCAACATCAATAATGCCACTATTTGTATGCCTAACCCAATATTCATGGTGCGGTTTAAGCCAATGCGTGCGCCAAGCCATCCTCCAATTAAATTGGTGACAACACCAAAAATTTCATAGAAGAGAAATAGCATGGCAATTTCAAGCGGGTTATAACCCAATTGATGAAAATAAAGCACCACCAACATTCTGAGCGCACCATCCGTTAAGGTAAACGCCCAATAGTTGCCTGTCACAATGAGGTACTGCTTGATATCTTGAGGTATATTGCGCAGCTGCATAATGCCTTATTCGCCTAACGACAATCCGACTTTACGTACTAATTCCGCGGTACGATTTGCATAGCCCCACTCGTTGTCGTACCACACGTACAACTTAACCTGAGTACCATTAACTACCATTGTAGATAATGCATCGACGATGCTAGAGCGAGGATCCGTTTTATAGTCAATAGAAACTAATGGTCTTGGTTCATAACCTAAAATACCCTTAAGCTCAGTAGCTGCGGCTTGCGCCATCCAGTGGTTAATCTCTTCCACTGTAGTTGGCCGCTCGACCTCGAACACGCAGTCTGTTAATGAAGCATTTGCTAACGGAACACGAACGGCGTGACCATTTAGCTTACCTTTTAATTCTGGAAAGATATGGGTAATAGCAGTCGCTGAACCCGTTGTTGTCGGAATTAAACTCATGCCACAGGCCCGCGCGCGGCGTAAATCCTTATGTGGCGCATCCAAAATGGTTTGCGTATTGGTGATGTCGTGAATAGTTGTCATCGAACCATGTTTTATGCCGATATTTTGTTGCAATACTTTTACGACTGGCGCTAAGCAGTTCGTGGTACAAGAAGCGGCTGTTACGATTTGGTGGGGCATGTCGTCGTATAGATGGTCATTCACTCCCATCACAATATTCAATACGCCTTCTTCTTTTACCGGCGCCGTAACAACAACACGCTTAACGCCTTGATCTAAATACTGTTGCAGCAAAGCTTTGGTTTTCATTTTTCCGGACGCTTCGATCACGACGTCACATTGAGACCAGTCGGTTTGCGCAATCTCTTTGTTTTGAGTCACCGACAACACAGTTTCACCTATTTGGATCTGTTCATCTTGAAAAGACACACTGTGATGCCATTTACCATGGACAGAATCAAACTCTAGCAAGTGTGCTAGGGTTTCTGCATTGCCCGCAGGATCGTTAATTTGTACAAACTCGATTTCAGGCCAGTCAAAGCTAGCGCGAAGCGCCAAACGCCCCATTCGACCAAAACCATTGATCCCTACTTTAATCGTCATAAGAACTCCAAAATCTAATTATTAGTTACAGCAAGTTGCCATGCGTGTTGGCCGTTCGCCCATCGCATTTAGCCTCACTAACTCAGCTTTTATATAATCTGGTTGATGCATAACCGTGGCGTTTATCACCGCCTTCATCCATAGCGGTAGTGTTGGGTTTATAGAATAAAATACCCATTGTTTTTGCTTGCGATCACATAGAATTCCAGCCTTCTTTAGCTGCGCTAAATGCCGTGAAACCTTGGGTTGGCTATCTTGTTCAAGCGCAGCCATTAGCTCGCAAACACATAGCTCACCTTCCACCATCAACATGGCAAGCGTTTTTAAGCGGATCTCATCCGCTAGGGATTTATAAAATTGCAAGGGTGTAAGTAGCGTATGTTGTGGCTTACCTTCGCGTAGTAGGGAAATAACTTGTTCATTGATGTCGAACAAGGTTTGCTCATAAGCGTTATTGCGACTTCTCTCAGCTGGACTCGCAATATCCCACGCTAGGACATGTTCTCCTTGCAGTTTACTTTCGCATTCAGATCGCACTTCAGAGCATAAAGTTACCACCACATCAAAGTGTTCGTCCTTATACTCATTGAGGTGTTTACTGTACAGATTGTCCGTATTAATCCCTAAACGGCGTAGCATTGAAAGCGTAGTCGCATTCACAGTGCTTGGCTTAGTGCCTGCACTATAGGCATGAACATCCGAACCGCCATGAAAGTTAGCTAGCGCCTGTGCTAAAATTGACCGCGTTGAGTTTCCAGAACAAAGAAAAAGTATCTTCATCATCGCATAACAAATTAATTATATAACTTTATTGTTATATAATCACCCCGCTATGTCAATTACGCTTTGTTGGTATTTATCTTTACATAGCAGCTCGCCTAAGATTGCGAGCCGCTACCAAGGATAATCGATGTTGAGGTATTTAAAGCCAGCTTTCTACGCGCAATTTTGGTTCCTAGATATGGTTAGGAAAGCAGCGATTGAATGTTATAGTCCTGTTCTATGGCGTTTTCAGAAATCTTAATCACGGCTTCATCTTTTGCGAGATCAACTCGCAACTCCGCTTTGGCATTATTGCCCTCCCAAGTTATAACCAGATCTGAGCCTTGGCATGTTAATGCAAAATTGCCATCAAATGCACAACTAGTATTACGCAGTTTAATTAGTGTTTGCAGACCTTTCACGACAGGTTTATCGAGTGCGGCTTCCACCATCGCTACATCCAAATAAGGTCGGTTGATATCGCGTCCAACATTACTTTTTTCTAGGAGCACCATGTCATTTTCCATAGCCAATAGACCACCGTAATAAACTTGTGGTACTCCAGGGCAAAAGAACTGAATTGCTCTTGCTACCAAATAATAAAAATCATGCTTCCCTAAGGCTTCATAATAACTGCAATTGACTTGATACAAGTCAACATTGCTCGCTGCAGCGCCGGTTGCCTTGCGACTTTGGCCTTTACTGTTGCTATGGATTTGCTCAACCAAGGCATCAATTTGATTAGCATCAAGTAACCCAGGTTTATCCCCTTCAGGCCCAGCATCAATAATGCCAATTCCGTCATGAGTATCCAGCACAGTTAGACAGTTACGCGGCGCAATATCCAACCACTTGGCTAAAGCCGAGAAATCTTTATTGAATAAACTGTGTAAAATAAGCGGAGGGAGCGCAAAGTCATAAACACGGTCAACTTTGCTGGCAACCTCTACTTGAGTTTTGTAATAACTGTGAATTTCGGCAATGGTTTCCATGCCAAGCTCATTGGCGCGCTTAGATAATTGATTAATAAAAGCAAAGGCCTCATCAGTCATAAAGCAGCTGGTATTTACGCGTTTGATTGCATACCCTGCGGCATCTAGTCGAATAATTTTCACTCCACTGTCTGCAAATAATATTAAGACTTTTTCTAAGTAAGCGCGCCCCGCTTCTGATTCAACATTAATATCAATTTGGTTATCAGTAAAAGTGGTCCAAAAATCCACAACTTCGCCACTCGCTAACGCCTTTTTAGAAAAGCAACTTCCTGGCCTCGGACGATAAATTGCTTGCGCTTGTGCTTGCGTAATCCCATCAGGAAAGACATCTTTCTCTTTTAAAAACATCGGCCAAAAGGGTGACTTTTGGCCATGAGCCAACACATCTGCAAATTCCGCAGACTCTCCTGATACATGGTTAACGATAAGATCCGCCATTACCTCACAGTGCTTGGCAATCAACTTAATATGTTGCCAATCGCCCAATCGTTCATCGACTTTGGCATGATCAATCGGGTCGAAACCTGCGTCACTGCCATCAATTGGGTAGTAAAAAGGCAAAATGTGGACACCACCAAATAGTCCAGCTAACGGGCCCGTTAGTAACGTATTTAATTGTGCAAGGCCGCCGCCAGACAGGCGATCAGCATACGTGATCAACTGAACTTGGTTTTTCATAATTTACTCATTAAAAAAGTTGAGACTTAATCGATTAAGTTATATCTTTAATCATGAACAAACAATAATCAAGTTTTATCGTAGCGTTCTACTAAAAATAATTCGCTTAATGCAGATTAGTATTACACTCAGTCTTATGTAAAGAAGTAGACCAGCTACATAACAAAGCCCTTCAAGAGGTGAACAATGAGCAGCAAGTCGAATCACACTCAGCTCAACACATTGCGCTGGTTAACTTATATGATGTTTTTGATGTTTGCGATGACATCAGACGCCGTTGGCGTGATCATTCCAACACTGATCAGCGAATATCAACTTAGCATGACCCAAGCTAGCGCCTTCCACTATGCCCCAATGATTTTAATTGCCTTTAGCGGCTTATGCTTAGGATTTTTGGCAGATAAAATAGGCCGTAAGCTCACGGTGTTAATTGGCCTTATACTATTTTCATCTGCATGTTTTCTGTTCGCACTGGGTGAAACTTTCACCATGTTTTTAATGCTTTTATGTGTCATTGGGTTAGCCATTGGTCTATTTAAAACAGGTGCCCTCGCTCTTCTAGGTGACATTTCTAACGGCGCACAAGAACATACTCAAACCATGAATAAAGTCGAAGGCTTCTTTGCCATCGGCGCGATAATTGGCCCTGCAATTGTCAGTTATCTATTGATACAGGGGGTGAGTTGGACCTATCTTTATGTGCTTGCTGGTGGGCTGTGCTTAATACTCAGTATCGTGACTTTAAGCACTGAGTTTCCCAAGTTTAATACCGCTCATGCACAAAACAATGCAGGCCTATCTCATACAGCAGCCATGCTCAAGAACAAATATGCACTTGGCTTTTCCCTCGCCATAGCACTCTACGTTGCAACTGAAGTCGCAATTTATGTCTGGATGCCCACTTTATTACAGGATTACCAAGGTGATTTAACTTGGCTTGCAACTTATGCGCTCACCATCTTTTTTATTTTACGTGCAATAGGTCGCTTTATGGCTGTATGGTTACTCGCTAAGTATCGTTGGCAAAGCGTAATGCTAACGCTGAGCTTTGCTATATTTGTATGCTATTTTTTAACTTATCTTTATGGTGTTAATGCCGCTATCTATACGCTCCCGCTAAGTGGTTTATTTATGTCTATGATTTACCCAACATTAAACTCAAAAGGGATCTCTTGTTTTGACAAAGCTCAGCATGGCTCTGTTGCTGGTGTGATGTTATTCTTCACCGCGCTTTCTGCTGCGCTAGCACCACTTCTGATGGGCATGGTGAGCGATTACTTTGGCCATGTTAGCTATGGCTTTATACTTGCGACTGGGTTTGCATTTTTACTCTTTGCAGCCATGTTGTACAACTGGTTAAAGGACCCTGCCCGCTTACCATTGAGCAAAAACGCTAAGTTTCAGCGAGTGTAACCCCTCCGACCACAAATTTTTCACGGGTTAAAATTCATAAAAACCAAAGCATTAAAATTTTGTTTGAATTATTGATTAATTTTTAATTGCAACCAAATTAAATTGTGCTAAAAATAAACTTAATCGATTAAGTTTATTTTTAATAGACCGCACGAGTTTGACAACGATAACAAGAGGCAAATGATGACAACAATCAAAACCACCCTATTTACACTCAGCGCACTCACGCTTGCAATCTCTCACTCGGCGGCCGCTGAAGAAAAAGCACACACAAAGCCTGCCGATGGCTTCGAGAAAATAGTCGTAACGGGTGTACCAAAGCGAACAACCATTATGGAATCGAGTGTTTCTGTTAGCAGTATAGGGCTGGAGCAAATCTCTGTTGCAACCCCCAGAACTACCGCTGAAGCATTCAAACTAATTCCAGGTGTAAGATCTGAATCAACCGGTGGTGAAGGTAATGCAAATATCGCTGTACGTGGTCTTCCTGTTGCATCCGGTGGCGCTAAATTTTTACAGCTACAAGAAGATGGCTTGCCGATTCTGCAATTTGGTGATATTGCTTTTGGTAACGCCGATATTTTTATGCGCCTTGATAATACCGTGGAGTCAATCGAGTCCATTAGAGGTGGCTCGGCTTCGACTGCCGCCAGCGACGCTCCCGGAGGCATTATTAACTTGATTTCAAAAACGGGTGAAAATGAGTCAGGCAGTGTTGCCACCACGTTTGGTTTAGATTATGACGAGTTTAGAACGGACTTTGAGTACGGGAGTTATCTAAGTGACGACATAAAATTTCATATTGGTGGCTTTGTGCGACAAGGTGAAGGCCCGCGTGACACCGGCTATACCGCAAATAAAGGCGGTCAACTCAAAGCTAATATCACCAAGGAATTTGAAAGTGGCTACGTTCGTTTGTATATAAAACACCTTGATGATAAAACAGCAGGCTACCTTCCTATGCCAATGTATTCTAATGGCGACTCCATCAGCGGCTTTGATGTACTGTCAGATACCCCTCACTCTGTTTATTTCACCGCCACGCAAGGCTTAGGTGGTAACAATCAAATTCGTCAAGGGGATATGCGAGACGGAATGCACCCTGTTGTTGATAGTATCGGCTTTGAAGCAAATTTCGAACTAGGTAATGACTGGCAAATCGAAAACAGGTCCAGAAAGTCGAGTATCTCAGGCACATTTATGTCGCCTTTCCCTGCTGAGGTCGCTAATAGCCAAGCAATTGCCAAGAGCATAGCAGGTACCGGTGCAACACTCACCTTTGCCAACGGACCAAAAACGGATCAAGCGTTCAATCAAGCACTACTAATGCGCGTTCATACCTTCGAAGTGAAAATGAATGATTTCGACAACATCATGAATGACCTAAAGCTCACCAAATCATTTGGTACTGACACGTCACTCACCTTCGGCTATTTCATGTCATCGCAAAATATCAATATGTCTTGGTTATGGAATTCATACTTGCTCGAGGTTAAAGGAGATAACGCAGCGCTTGTCAACGTGGCCGCTGCGGATAGCACTGCATATTCTGAAAACGGATTATATGCCTATGGTACGCCCTATTGGGGAAATTGCTGTCAGCGCAACTACGACACTGAATACGATACTCGTGCCCCATATATCGCCTTTTCAACAAAGCTCGGCGATATTTCAGTTGATGCGAGTGTGCGTCATGATTCAGGTAAAGCGACAGGTACATTTGCAGGTGCTGTAACATCTCGTGTAGACATCAACCGTGATGGCACTATTTCAAAGCCAGAGGAGCAAGTTGCAGCCATCGATCTCGCTAACCCCAATGTAGTTAATTACGATTGGAGCTACACAAGTTACTCTGTTGGCGCAAACTACCAAATGACCTCAAGCAGCGCCATATTCGGCAGATTCAGTGAGGGCGGTCGTGCAAATGCAGATAGACTATTGTTCGGTAAAGTGAATATTGATGGCAGTGTAGCTGATGAAGATGCTGTGGATGAAGTGACACAATACGAATTTGGTCTCAAACAAAAGTTTGAACAAGGTCGTCTATTTGCAACTTTATTTTACGCTGAAACAGAAGAGCAAAACTTTGAGGCAACCAGCCAAAAGTTCTTTGACAGGCAATACGAAGCACAAGGTATTGAACTTGAGGGTGTCTATTTTATTGGCTCCTTCGACTTACGAGGTAGTTTGACGTGGACCGATGCTGAAATCGCAAAAGATGCACTCACTCCCGAACTCGAAGGTAACACGCCAAGACGGCAAGCTGACTTTGTTTATTCCCTATTGGGTAAATATAACTTCGATCAAGGTGCTATCGGTTTAAGCCTCATCGGCACCACCGACGCGTACGCACAAGACAACAACGAGTTAAAATTTGACGGTTACACTCAGGTCAACGCGTTTGCAAGTTATGATCTGACTGAACGCTTCAATATCGCGTTAAACGTAAACAATCTCTTTGATACCACAGGATTAACAGAAGCCGAGGAAGGTGTAATTCCAACTAACAATATTATTCGCGCTCGCAGTATTAACGGCAGAACTACGTCTGTCACTTTAAAATACCGTTTCTAATTAGGGGTAGTAGTTATGCAATTAACATGTTTTGGCGAGATGCTTATTGATTTGTTACCTACCGGCGACGGTAGCCTTAACCCTATTGCTGGCGGCGCTCCAGCGAACGTGGCTGTAGGCTTTGCTAAACTTGGTGGCAGTGCTCGGTTTGTGGGAGGTTTTGCTGAAGATCCCTTTTCGCTGCAATTAAAATCAACCTTGGCGTTATATGCTGTTGGAACAGAATATTGTGTATCCATAAGTGGAGCACAAACCGCCTTGGCCATCGTCCACCTAGACGCTCAAGGAGAACGAAGCTTTTCGTTTTACCGCGACAATACCGCTGATATCGCAATCCGCCCAAAAGACTTTGAGCATTTGCAATGGCCAGATCACGGGATATTTCATTTTTGCTCAAACACGCTTACCGATGCAGAAGTTACAAGTACCACCATGGCGTTATTAAAGTCTGCTGCTGCTCATAATCAATTAATTTCATTTGATGTTAACCTGCGTTTGGGTCTATGGCAGGACTTATCTTGCTTATCCGAACGTATAGAGACTTGCTACCCCTATGTCGACATATTAAAAATGAGTAAAGATGAGCTGAGGTATCTCGCTGAAGAAAAGAACATGAGGGAGGCTAGCTATTTAGATTGGTTACTTAGTGTCGGCGTACAAGCGGTCATCTCAAGCGATGGGCCAAACCCTTGCAGCGTATTAACAGCTAAAGACTTTTATTCCGTCGCCTCTCCTACTATTGATGCGGTTGATACAACCGGCGCTGGGGATAGCTTAATGGCAGGGTTTCTATTTCAACTCAGCCAACATGGGATCTCAAAAGATACACTATCGCAAAACTTCCCAACCGTAAAAAAGGCACTTAGCTTTGCCGTGAAATGCGGTGCGTTTACCTGTGAACACAAAGGTATCATGCCCTTTATGCCAACGCTTATAGATGTGTCTGAACGGTTTTCTTCCTTCAACCCTGAGGCTTTGTTGGGTTAATACCTAAAGCGGGAAAAGGTTTTCCCGCTGTTTTATTATAAAAATCGAGACTTAGAAACCTGTTTCATAGTCAATATGAGCAGAGTTTGTCGTCTCGTATGTACCATCAGTATAAAGAATAGTTGCAGTCGCATTGTACTGACGATAAGCACGAATGGTCATGTTACACGTTGTACCACCGCTGCAACTCGCATCACCATTCCAAATTACTTTGCTAATCGCTTTAGTGGCATTTGCGATATAGAATTTACCAGAAGTTGAATTACCGAAAGAAAAATCAATTCCTGAACAATAGCTAGTGCCGTTACCCGATACATTACCACCCGACTTAACATTGAGAGAGCATCTTAAGTCAGCTGCTTGAGAACTAAACGACAGGGTACCCATTACTACCAATGCTGAAGCAATTAATACTGTTTTCATTAATATGTCCTTTATTTATGTATTAGTTTACAACCAACTGTATTGGTCAAAAAACAACCTAACACAACAATAGTAAGAAACTCAATTATTTTAACCTATAATAAACCTTAAAATTACAAACCATTCAAAAGACATTAAATCGAGTAAGTTCATGAGAAGTGATATAAACGGTGAAGAGACAAGCTATAGAAATTATCTAAATAATAGACTAAATAAAAAAGGCCGCAGCGGCGGCCAAACACATCATGGGTAAAACAATGAAGGGATGTAAGTGTGAATACACGAGCTATATTATGCGAACAATTATAAATTAAAATCACATTATAAAGATTGTTATCATCGCTTTTTTCGAACAGTCTATTTGTGTGGTACTCGTGATACAATCGCGAAATTAAAAACTACAACGAATTGTCTATGCCATTACTTTGGATTGTTACTTTACTTTGGGCGTTCTCATTCTCTTTGATTGGTGTTTATTTGGCAGGCCAAGTCGATGCTTGGTTTAGCGCTTTGTCTAGAACCTTGCTTGCAGCAATTGTGTTTATTCCATTTTTGAAATTGAACTCGGTAAATAAAGAGTTGATAATCAAGCTGATGGCAATCGGTGCAGTGCAGATTGGTCTGATGTATGGCTTTTACTATCATTCTTTTTTATACCTAAGCGTACCTGAAGTGTTGCTATTCACTGTGATGACACCCATCTATATTACTGCACTCAATGACTTACTAAACCGGTCGTTCAATGCCACCTTCTTGCTGTCTGCGCTCATAGCTATCATTGGTGCAATCACCATTAGATTTACAGAGCTTACAAGCGACTACCTTTTTGGCTTGCTTCTAGTGCAAGGCGCAAACCTTTGCTTTGCAATAGGCCAAGTAAGTTACAAACGCTTAAGTAACCATTACCAGCTGGTACATCACCAAAGCTTCGGTTTTTTCTTTATTGGTGCGTCCCTCGTGCTCGCCATTGGGTTTATGTTATTCGGCAATCCCCAGCAACTCCCAAGTACTAATCTACAATGGGGAATACTGATTTATTTAGGCTTGATTGCTTCAGGTGTAGGATATTACGTCTGGAACTTAGGACTGACCCGCGTCTCGGTGGGTGAGCTCGCGGTAATGAACAATGTGCTGATCCCAGCTGGGATCATTGTCAATTTGCTGATTTGGAACCGGGAAGCTGACCTCATTCGTCTTGGAATTGGCAGTACCATTATTTTTGCGGCATTGCTCTATAGTAAAAGCGGTGTAAAAGTATAGCCGCTTTGACTTATTTACCGGATTCGACAGAGTCAAACTCCATTTGTGAATTGAAACACGCCAAGGCTTCAATATCTTGATATGGCTCTGTTGACCAACATGTTTTTCTAAAGCGCTCATACACTTCACGAAAAGGTGTACAAATTAGCTCAGATTCATCCATCATAATACAGCTAAAGTCTTCGGACTTTATTACAATATAAAGATACTCTCTTCCGCCTTCTTCAGCAAAAAATACGGAATCCCAAAAGTAGCCTTTCTGTCGCATTTCTTCCCTTGGAAACGCGATATTATCCTGCATATAAGCAAGTAATTCATCCACTTGAGGGCGAGTATTCAAATTTAATTTTATCTTTAGCAGTTTTGTTTCCATGAAATAAGATTACCCCCTCCAACCTTTAACCATTTTGCTACTGAGCATACTTTCCTTCATTTTTTATTCCTATTTTCTACTTATCATTTTCGTAGTAACGACTATACCTAATTCCCTCAAACGGGCCCAACTATAAATTCGTAAAATGTAACAAATTGTTTTACCTAAGATAACCATTAACGCCCATGAGCCAGCTCTCTGGAGTTAGGTGTTTGACGAAAATTTCGTTAATATCTAGAGAAAAATAAAGTAAAAATATGATGACAAGAATCGTACAACAATTCCCTCTTTGGGCCATTATTTGCTCAGTAACCGCTTATCTTTTTCCGACTCTATTTAGCGCGTTTAAAGGCAGTATTATTCCGTTATTAATGTTGATCATGCTGACAATGGGTTTAACCCTGACTACAAAAGATTTTTTACGCGTGCTCGACAACAAAAAAGCCATTTGCATTAGCGTGCTGCTTCAATTTACTGTGATGCCGAGTGTTGCTTACTTGATTGCAACCACAATGAGCTTAGAAACCGACCTATTAATTGGTATGATTTTAGTGGGCACGGTTGCTGGCGGCACAGCAAGTAACGTTTTGTGTTATCTCGCCAAAGGAGATGTCGCGTTATCGATTTCTATGACCGCGATTAGTACTTTACTCGGCGTGTTCTTAACGCCACTACTAACCACATTGATGATAGGCCAGGTGGTTGATATTCAGTTTTCTGATATGTTGATCAGCCTGCTAAAAATTGTGCTATTTCCTGTGGCTGTGGGCGTTGCTTTCAATACCTTGCTTGCCAAGCCACTGGCGCATTCTGTTATCAAAACAACTCCGATACTGCCTTTACTTTCAATGCTTTCAATCGTTTTTATCATTGCGGTGATCGTTGCTCTTAATCAACCTAAACTTCAAAGCATCGGGCTCGTTATGCTGGTTGCCGTGATCCTGCACAATACTACAGGGCTACTTTTGGGCTATTTCATTCCGAAACGGCTCGGTTTTGACGAGAAGGTATGTCGCACCATGGCCTTTGAGGTGGGTATGCAAAACTCGGGGCTTGCCGTCGCGCTTGCCATGAAGTTTTTTACTCCTGCAGCGGCCGTAGCAGGTACCCTATTTTCTATTTGGCATAATGTCAGCGGCTCAATATTAGCAGGAATATGGCGACGAAGCGCCACCAGCTCATCTGATAACAATAAAGCCTAATATCAAAGGTTAGGCTTTTTGTAATTGCTTATAAAAGTGAATTTTGCAATCCGATGAGCCGTTGATTTGTTCACATTTTACAATCTGGTAATCGCGGCTTATTAACATCAATAGCATGTTTTTGAATAGGTTTCTCGACTTTACTCTAATGGCGCTATAGCCTTGCGCTTTACACCAAGTTTCTTGCATCACCAACAACTGCTTGGCAATACCTTTGCCGCGATATTCGGGGATGACCGCGCCTAACCAGCTATAAAACTCGTTATTTGGCAGTTCGTGACCTAGCTTATACCCAACAGGCATACCTTGAACGTACGCCACCAGCAATAAGTGTTGTTTATCTCGCAGTTTGTCTACGACTTCCTCACCCTTTCTTGGCGTGGCAAACTCCGGAATTTGGTTTTCTATCGCAAGGAGGTCATCTATCGAGCCGACTTTATATTCTAGATTCATATTAATGTCTGTGTAATTGAAAAGGTATCGCCAACAGTCACTTCGGCATATGCGCCGTTAATCAGCGTTAAATTCGGCGCTTGATGGCCTATATCCACATCGTATAGCACGGGGAAATCGCAACCAGTAAAGACTTTTTGCAATGCATCTAGGTGCGTCCAGTCACTATCTTTTGCCAGCGGCTCTGGATTTCGACCAATCAAAACTCCAGCGACTTTCGAAAACCAACCTCGTAATTCAATACTTTGCAGCGCACGATAGTATGCCGCTGGCGGCATTTCACCATTTTCAAAATATAAGATAATCGACTCATCAGGGTGCGCCTGTGAAAAAGCGTCCAGATCAAAATATTCCGTACCAGCCAATAACATGTGAATATCCAAACAGCCGCCTAATAATCGACCAGAAAACTGCTGACGGTCGTTGCCATTAACTAAAATACGCCATTGAGTCCTGCCGGATAAGTTAAATCCAACATCGGGAAAGTCAACAAAATTGAGTGACTCAGCTTCAAAATGAGTAGAGGGAAATTGCGTAAAGGAGTCATTAGGTACGCACCTCAAATGGTCAAAAAGTCCAACCGTTAACACGTCTTGTTGATGGGCATTTAATTGCATAAGGTTAGTCGCATGCACGCTTGCCCAGCCTAGTTTGCAAGTCACTGCGCTCAGCAAAGTGCTGACATCAGAGAAACCGATGAGCCATTTTGGCTGAGCATGCGCCAACTTTTCCCAATTAAGTAATGTCAGTAAATCCATTGCAATTGCACCGCCCCATGGCGGCATAACCGCGTCGATTGTGTCATCGAGTAAGTACCCCATAAGCTCATTCGCACGGATTTTGACATCCGCGCTAACGTAGTTGTGGTTAGCTCGCAGGCATTCACCAACCACGAGTTCAAAACCTTGTTGCGCTAGATAATCCAAAGCGTTGTCTAATCTCGCGTGCATAGCAGCAGGTACGCCCGCTGAGAATGCCGTGATCGCAATTTTACTGCCCGCTTTCAACGGTTTGGGATACTTCATCATGATTTCCGTTATTTTTTTGCTTATCCTACCTGAATTTCCGCTTTTGCATACTTCAAATTCTCCCGTTTCGGGCGAGCTATCAAGTATAGAAAGGTTAACGGCCCCAAGCGTCCAATCAGCATTAAAAAGATGATTACCGCTTCACCGGGTTCAGACAATGAGCCGGTGATCCCTCGAGATAAGCCAACCGTGCCTAATGCCGACACCGCCTCAAACGTGATATCCGTTAAATTTGCCTGCTCGGTGATCGTCAAAATAAGGGTTGCGAGCATCACGGTAAAAAAGTACACCACGGTGAGGCTAAGCGCCTTAAACACCGTTTCAGGCGAAATTTGTCTGTGTCCGATAGCGACCTGTTCTCTGCGTCTCAGATAAGCGTAAGTTGCCATTAATAGCACCACTACTGTGGTTATTTTAAGACCACTGGCGGTACTCATAGAGCCGCCCCCTATTATCATTAACCAAATGGTCAGCACGGTACTTTCGTCATTCACCAGCGCAAAGTCGATACTGTTAAAGCCCGCTGTACGTGGCGTCACCGCTTGCATCCAGGCAGTGATAACTTGCTCGGACAACGGCAAGGTTCCAAGGGTCTCTGGGTTATGTGCTTCAAAAAGCCAAAATAAGCTAAATGCCAGCACATTTAACACCGTGGTTGCTATCAACACTAACTTAGTGGCAGATCCAAAGCGGCTCCAACGGCGTCTTTTCACTATATCCATCAACACCACAAATCCAAGTCCGCCAATCACAAATAACCCTGATATCACAAGATTAACGACCCAATCACCACGAAAACTGGTTAGGCTGTCATCATGCAATGCAAATCCGGCATTGTTAAAAGCCGAAATAGTGTAGAAGAAGCTTTGCATTATCGCATCACCAAGCGGTAGCGTTTGATACCAATGAGCAAGCAAAATGATAAACCCAATTGATTCGATGATCAGCGCATAAACTAACACGCACTTGGCTGTATCAACCAACTGATCAAACCGAGCTATGCCAAAGCTTTCTTTTGCGATAAGTTGTTTACTAATGTCCATTTGCTGCCCCATCCCCCGCAGCACCACAACCGTAATGGTCATAAACCCCAGTCCACCGATTTGAATTAGACTGGCAATAACGAGATGGCCAAAGGTCGTAAAATCATTTGGCGTACTCAAAACGGCAAGTCCTGTCACCGTTACCGCGGAAGTTGCAGTAAATAATGCTTGCATTACTTTGATGTCTTGGGTGTGTGCTATCGGTAGCAACAGCAACATAGTACCTAAAGCTATCAGCCCACAAAATCCAATAAACAGAACTGCTGGGGGGCTTAACCTCAGCGGCTTTTTGTGGGCTTTGGGCTTGCTATTTGGATAGGGGTAATAGTGGGGACTCCATGTTTTCATTACGCCCCCAGTTTTTGCGCGATAGAATTTAACGCTTTTAACTGACCACTGAGGATCACTTTATCATCTTCGTTGATCAAAAATGACTCTGCCGGATTGCTATAACACGCTTTGCCGCGCTGCACTAACACAGCCTTGATTTCGCCCTTTGCGCGCTTTAATAGCGTTGCCAAAGACTGCCCGCAGCTTAATTTATTCACGATGACTTCCACCATATAAAAACCATGCCCCAATTGCATATATTGATTGACCATGGGGTAATTCAGTGTTTGTGCGACCCTGATCCCCATTTCTTCTTCAGGGCGGATCACGCGTGTTACGCCTAAGCGGGATAAAATTGTATGATGCGCTTCTGAGCTGGCCTTAACCCAAATTTGCTCAACGCCTAAGTTCTTTAACGACAGTACACATAAAATGCTCGATTCTAGGTTTTCACCTATGGCGACCAATACCGCTTTGCTTCTCGTAATATCTAGTTGGCGTAATGCCGTTTCATCGGTCGCGTCTAAAGAGGTGGCATAATCAATATGCTCAACAACTTGGTTCACCACACGTTCGCGACTATCTACCCCTATCACTTTGTTTCCAAGCCGCTTTAATTCCAAACAAGCCGCAAAACCAAATCGACCTAAACCAATTACTACAAATTGTGCCATAACAACCTCTATATACTCCGTTATGAGAAATGCTTATTGAGCGGTAAAAGTAAAAACCGATAACCAACCCCGGGCTCAGTTTCTATGATTTTTGGTGTAGCAGCATCGTCACTGAGTTTCTTACGTAACTGGCTGACCACAATCCGTAAATAGTGACTATCTTCGACATGGCTTTCGCCCCAAATTTGCTTTAATAAAGTTTGCTGACTGACTAACTCTTGTGCTCTTTGCGCAAGCATACTAAGTAGTGCAAATTCCTTTTTCGATAGTGCTAATGGTGCGTTATCCATAATGACTTGATGCTTTTGTAGATCTATCATCAACTTGCCGTAGTCAATGGCGAGCAAGCGTTTGTTCGGTACTAAATCTCGTAATAGCACTTTGACGCGTACCACCAGCTCTTTGATGCTAAAAGGCTTCGTCAGGTAGTCGTTTGCGCCGCCCTCCAGCAGTTTAATCTTCTCAGCCTCTTGATCTCGCGCAGTTAAGATCAATACAGGTAGCTTGCTGGTTTCTCGGATCTTCTTCAAAATGCTATATCCATCAAAATCTGGTAGCCCGAGATCTAAGATTACTAAGTCTGGCAGCTCACCTTTTAACACCGACATGGCTTCCTTTCCGGTGCTGGCTTCCACATAATTCAGCCCTTCAGCTTTTAATGCTAAGCGGATAAAACGACGGATCTCTTCTTCATCGTCAATCAATAAAATGGTGTGAGTCATCAATGCGCCTCCTCTTTTGGCAAACTAACTTCCATTGTGCAGCCTTGCGTCGTGGGCAAAATGCGAATATCACCGCCGTGCGCACGAATAATACCTCTCGCCACACTCAGCCCTAAGCCACTGCCACCGTCTTTGCTGACGCTTTGTCGAAACGAGCTAAAGGCGGTAAAGACTTCCTTTTGCCGAGCAACGGGGATCCCAGGGCCGTTATCCTGAATAAATATCAACAACGCTTGCTGCGTTTCTCCTAAGGAAATCTCAACCCGCTCTCCATCGGGACTAAAGGTGACTGCATTTTCAATTAAGTTAAACAGGGCTTGCTCAATGAGTGCAGCTTGTATCGTGAGAATTGGACTCATATTCTGTGGCATTCTCGAGACGCATGGCGCGCCTAGCCGCAAAATCACGTTATCAATCAAGACATCAATAGACGTAGGTTGCTTCAACAGCGAAAGCTCATCCCCTTGATGCTGTAACTTGGTGGCTTGCAAAATATTTTCGATATAGCGAAACAAACGGTGGCTCTCTGATCGTGCCGACCCCAACAGCTCATTTTGCTCATCTTAGTCTAACTTATCACGATAGGTTTCTAGCGTTTCGAGCGCGCCCATCACCGCAGCGAGCGGTGTACGTAAATCATGAGAAACCGACAACAAGATATTAGAGCGCACATTCGCAACTAAAAGCTGCTGCTTTTGCTCTTTGATATAGCTCGATAAATAGCTGGTAGCTAATGCCACCGCGATAAATACCACTAAATTGACCACGTCTTCGGTGTTATTCATATGAAGCGTGTATCTGGGCTCTGTGATAAAAAAGTTGAACACTAGACTGCTAACAATCGCCACTCCCAGTGCCATCCAACGTTTTGCGATGAGAGAAACAACAACAACGCCCAACTGTAATACCAGCAGCACACTGATCGCCGAATGCAGCAACGAGTCTAAGGCAACGGCAAAGGCGCTGGTTAACAGCAAAACCAGAAAACTAACGAGATACTCATTCTTGGCAATAAATCCATTCTCGGAAAACATAGTGACTCCAACTTGCGCTATGTCTTTATTCTATCCTTGTCGAAATTCCGTTGCCGTATAATTTGCGTAAAATTTACTTAGCTTTAGGCTATTTAGCACAAGAGCCTGTTTATCTCTCAAGTTTGTATTTGCATGTTGATGATAAAAAGGCTAGTCGTATATCTGATATAGCCATTGTGATACGCTGGCACAAGCTGTTTAAAAGCAACTGGGTAACTTAGAAATTCATTGAAGAATGGCCGAGAGCGAGTACTGACCACTTATTGTAAAAAACTCAAAAAACGACAGCGCACAAACCTAGCAAATTGTGAACGTTTGCTGGCTGGACCAAATAGAGGCTTTAGCAATAACTCCTCAAGCTGCGTTAACCGTAGCCTCCCAATGCCGTGCGCGATAAGCTGATTTTGACGTCGAGAAGTACGTAAACGCCAATAACTCGCTTATTTTAGAAACACTTTTGATATGAGTGATGAACACTTGTTTGTAATTCTAAGTCGAAACATCCCCTTGAGTAGCGCAAGATTAAGGTTAACCGATGAATGTCTAGTGGCCCTAAACAATAAGTTGTATCGACTGATTTAAGCAGCGATGAGATCGCATTAAGAGATTACGGCGTAACGCCCCTATATGTGTTTGCCGTAAACGATTTAACGGCTAACCGACATAACGAAGTTGAACAGGTTTAAGCGTTGCCAATACAAATTAGCTGCTTAAAAGCAGCTAAAAAGAATCGTTATGCTTACTTGACCGGATAAGGTTCATATGTGTTAGGTGTACTTACACGTTTTGTGTATACGGCTTTATACCAATTAATTCTGAAACACCTGACCCCGATTTTAAAGCTAATTTCATAGAAGCTACAAAGGCATCCAATGATAAAGCTTCAAATTGAACAACAAATTTTGCAATACATGCTCTGTCATTTGATACAGAGACTAATACAGCCGTATGACCAGCAGAATCGAAGCAATGAAATTTGAGCTCACAATGCCCATAATGTGAGTCAATGTCACCAACTTTAAAGGTAACTTTATCAGAGTTAGATTGAGGAAACAGTGATAATTGTTCTGCTAGTTTTTCCAACATTTGAGCATTTATGTAGTGCTCCGTTTCTCCAGCGAAGGTTTCATTGCTCGCCTTTACCCATATTTTCGCAGGGTCATCTCGTAAAAATTCGATCTCTAATCTGGGCTGCATCTGCTTGTACACCTAACGCCGCCAGCAGGGGCTGGAGCACGCAGTGCGGAAGTCCCTCTGGCTGGCTTTGTTAAGAGTCATTTTGCACGGCCCCCATGACTAGTTGAAATAACTCTTGAGCTCTATTGGTGCTACCTAACGCACCACGCTCACGAGCCATTCGCTTATGCTCTGGCAAATTTGAACCTGCATATATTACAAAAGGCGTGTTATTGCCTGATTTTCTGAGCCGATCAAGAAGTACATATCCTTCTTGGGGCCCTTCTTTTCTTCCCATATCGGAAATTATCGCGGCGAACTTCTTATGTTTTAGTGTTTGAATCGCCTCATCAGTAGATAACGCTAGTTCGAAATGTAAACCTTGCTCTTCAAAAGCCTGCCGCTCATAAACATTATTTTCGGGTCGATCATCAACCCAAAGCACGCGATTTTTCCATTTTTCATTAGGAGCGGATTTCTTGGTTTTAGAGACAAGCTCTACAATTTCATCAAGTTGATCTTGATGAAGCTCTCCTGAATTATCTGGATGTTTTGATACGGCAGCGGCTAGGGAAACTGCCGATGAAATCTGTGTTTTGAGGAAGTTTTCTTCGTCTTTAAAGTCAGAGGGGTCGTAAAGCTTATTGTGATGCTTTGCTACAAGCCAAAGAAACCCGCAGAATACAATTACAGGGAAGAACACCATAAAGTATATGAGTGGCGCTATATGATTTGTGAGATTTTGCCCGAAGCCCACCACTAGCGATGCGAATCCATAAACAAGCACAATAAATAGAGCTATTATGCCTAGCGGGCTTTTCGTAAACCCCTTAGCAGATTCGGAAAATTCCTTGATGCTCACGATTTCTCCTTGTGGCTCTTAACAATTTAATATCGACCCAATGGGTCGTTTATCTACCGAGTCATGGGTCATTATTCTCATTGTACCAGTTTTATCACAATAACTAACTTGTTGCTACAGATATATTTTAATCATTATAGAAACTATGAAAAGGATAAAAACGACCCAGTGAGTCGTTTTCTTGACTATAGGAGAAATACGCCAATACTGTATATAAATACAGTTTCTTTTTAGAGCTAATTCAATGAGAACTCGTTCACCATTTCTAAACCACATCGCAGAGTTTATGCTGACTAAGCAATATTCGCTCAGAACAGTTGATACATATCTTAAGTGGATTTCTTCCTATATTCATTTTCATGATAAGCGTCACCCAGCTTCAATGGGCGATAACGAGGTTGTCGAATATCTCGACTACCTTGTGCTTAAACGTAATGTGTCGCCTAAAACACAAGCGACAGCGTTAAATGCATTATCTTTTCTGTATAAGCAAATAATTAAACAGGATTTGTGCCCCAATCTAACGTTTATCAGAAGCAAGCGCCAATCTAAGTTGCCAATTGTTATGGCCCCCGAGGAGGTTAAACGTCTCATGTCGTTTTTAAGTAAACGATATTATTTAATTTCAGGCTTAATGTATGGTAGCGGCTTACGTGTAATGGAAGCTGTTCAACTACGAGTTCAGGACATTGACTTTGACTACAAGTGCATTCGGATCTGGAATGGAAAAGGGAATAAACATCGGGTGGTTACTCTCGCCACAGAACTTATACCTTTGCTAAGAAATCAAATTGCTCAGGCTGATGAATACTTAAAATAGCGGTAAATCGCTGACACCCACCACTAATTTGCACCTTCCTAAGATACCGCCTAAGCTTTAATTCTGCACTCAAAGGATTGAGGAAACCAAACTATGGCTATTGCCCGTAAAAGACAAATTAGTTTAACCGACACCAAATACTACCACTGTATCTCCCGTTGCGTAAGGCGTGCTTTTCTGTGTGGTGAAGATAAATTTACTGGCAAATCATACGAACACCGCCGTGATTGGGTTGAAGAAAAGCTCCTGATGTTGGGGTCTGTGTTTTGTATTGATATCTGTGCTTATGCCGTGATGAGTAATCACACTCACATTGTTTTATATGTTGATGATAGAAAGACTGAGCGCCTGTCGGATGAAGCGATTGTCATACGATGGCACAAACTGTTTAAAGGTAATTGGATAAGCCAAAAGTTTATTGAAGGTGAGGCTCTCAATGAATCGGAGCAATTGATATTCGACGAGCTGGTTGATGAGTGCAGAGAAAGGCTCGCAGATATTAGCTGGTTTATGCGAGTGCTTAACGAAGACATCGCCCGCCGAGCAAATAAAGAAGATAATTGTACAGGCAGATTTTGGGAAGGACGATTTAAATCCCAAGCATTACTGGATGAAGCTGCACTGGTAGCTTGTCTCGCATACGTAGACCTAAACCCCATTAGAGCCAACATCGCCGCAACGCCTGAAACCTCAGACTACACCAGCATCAAAAAGCGAATTGACCATGCGAAATTAGGTAAACAGCCAAAAAGCCTACTACGCTTTGCTGGCAGCCCAAAAAAACATATGCCGAAAGGACTGCCTTTTGAGCTCAAATCCTATATTGAGTTGGTTGAACTCACAGGCCAATGTATTCGCGCCGACAAGCGAGGTCATATCTTTGAGTCACAACCTATACTCTCTCGATTAAATATCGAACCTGAAAACTGGATAAAACTCACTACACAATTTTCACGGGTATTTCACGGTGCAGTTGGTCGAGAGCGGACAATAACCGCTTACTGCGAAACACTTCAAAAACGACGACGGACAAACCTAACAAACTGCGAGCGCTTGTTGGCTTAGCAAAACTCACATTCTCAACGCTAGAATTTCTTACTGTTGTATTTACAGCGCGTTGTCGTGCGCGATAACCCAGTTTTATTGTAGAGATACGCCTAGGCGATAAGAATTAGCCTATCTAATGAACGTTTTTGACCAAAATGATTGGAGTGTTTACATACTTTTTTACTTCACTTCCCCAGCTTGAATATCAATAGTGATGGATGTCACTTATTTTTCTCTTTTTTACTTCACTTCCCCAGCTTGAATATCAATAGTGATGGATGTCACTTATTTTCCATAGTGGTGGATGTCACTTATTTTCTTCAGTGGATGTCACTTATTTTCTTATCTAATGAACGTTTTTGACCAAAATGATTGGAGTGTTTACATACTTTTTTTACTTCACTTCCCCAGCTTGAATATCAATAGTGATGGATGTCACTTATTTTTCTCTTTTTTACTTCACTTCCCCAGCTTGAATATCAATAGTGATGGATGTCACTTATTTTTCTGAGATGGATGTCACTTATTTTCCCTTTTTTTCCTCACAAGTAAAGGGCCTTGGCGCAGTTCCCCCCCCGGTATTCAACAGGCTTTAAGCTTAAATTATCTGAAAAACGAGGGACTATATTCACTCAGAGACGGATGGATAAAAGTGCATTACCCAACCGGGTAATCTGTTAGATGAAACGCCCTGTACGGACCCGTATGCAGGGTGTTGTGGGGCTGAGGGCTAGATACCCTCGGCTACTCGATTATAAAACAGTTTTACACGTCATCTTCTGACAACATTTGACGACAATTACGAACTGTTAGTACGCGAATCTCATGGCTTAAGCTATAGATAATACGATAGTGACCAAAAATGATTTCACGATAGTTAGTATTGGGCATTTCAGGAACAAAACGCCCCATTTCAGGCATACTTCCAAGTAGTTCAGTTTTGTCAAAAACTTCGTTTACCCACTTTTCTGCCGCAGGTGGATTATCCAAAGAAATAAATTCTGCTGCATCTCCTAGCTTCTGAAGCGCTAATGGAGACCAAACTACTTTCATTTCTTAATGCGCCCCAGTGCTTGAGCACGAGCATCTTCATTGGAAACACCAAGCCCTGAAGCAAATTGAGCTTCAGCTGTGCGCATTTCTTCAAGTAATTCGATTTTCTCTTGCATTGCTTCATACTCTGCAACATCGAGAACAACAGCTACACCTTTACCACGTTGTGTAATGACCAATGGACGGCGAGTCTCATTGATTTGTTTGATGTAAGAAGCCACACCTGAGCGAAATTCAGATAACGGCTGAATATCTTGATCGAAATGAATACGACTCATATTGAACTCCAATTGGTACAAAATAACGTACAAATAATAGTTCAACTAACCGTTTTGAGCAAGGAGTTGATTCTGTGTTATAGACATAATGACTCCCACACGGTGTTAGCCTTCGCTTTTAGTGGGTTAGCTTAATAGAACGTGCGCTTTGTGGAACAAAAGTAACGTTGACGACCGTCTTTTGTTCGCTCAAAACGTATGTCAGATAAAGTCTAGCCCCGTTCTTTTTAAACGGTGAGATTCGGGTATGGGCTACTACATTTTATACCTGGTAAAAAGTACAAATCCCAGCAAACAATAATGATCACGGTAATCAAGTCATGCCAGTTACTGGCATATCCGAATCAAAGCCAACACTGGTAAATAGGCTATCTAATTCAAGCTCAAAATCTTTGCGATTTACATCCAACGCTTTTAATGTTGTTCCACCGAGTAACGCCTCTTGGCCCTTCTCTAGACGTGCATGTAAACTGGCAATTACCGCACGAATGCGATCTCTATCTTGCTGTGCCAATGCTTTTTGACTTTCGGTTTCATGGTCAAGCTTTGCTAACATTTCCAACCGCTCAGAGAGCTCCTTGTACGCTAAAAAATCTAGCTCTAAATTTTTAAACAGTAATTGCTGCGCTTGATCTTTACTACTGATATCAACCTTTACAGGCCTTGTCATCATATCAGCCAGCAACGCTCGGAGCTTTTCGTAAGCAGCCTCATCATGAGAGGCGATGCTTGTAAGGTCGAATAGAACTTCGTGATCCGCAAATTGGAACTGCAGTAACGCTTCATTTTTGTCATGTTGCGACGTTTCGCTAGCCGAGCCACTGCTCATGGCATTCATAAAGTTTTGTTTAAAGGTGTGAGCACGCCCCCCACCAGCAGCAAGGTGATTGTCATTTGCTGTAAGCTGATTATGAGCGCTCGGGATCACTAACTTCTCTCGCTCTACAGGTGAAAAGTTCAGTGAAGTAGGCTCTATGAGCGATACTTGATGTCCAGTTAAAAACGTTGGCATTGGGCAAGGCTAAAAAACAATCTCGGTGCTAGACCTTTGCAAGCATTATTCCAAATAAATATTTTCAACAATCAGCCGATGAATTCATATCAATAGCCACTGAACACGGAAATATTTCATTTTCTTAAATAACTCGTACAGCTTCATGGGCAATTCATTGCCGCTTAGGTACGTTAGGTTGCCCTATTTGAAGGCTAAATGGCAACAAGTCTACTGCTGAACAAATTGCAAAGCCCGTACTTAAAAAAGAAACGCCGCAATAGCAACGAAAGCGGAATTTGGTATAAACCTTGCTGTATAAATATCAACCACCCAATGGATGTGCTTAATCATGAAATTGACGAAGGAAGAATTACAATTCATAAACCGAACCCTAGCCGGTAATCGCGTTGCAGGCTCGCTATTGCCGGAAGCTTGGGATCAAAAACAGCAAACTCACAGTGAGATTAAAAAGTTACTTGCGAGTATTTCAAATAGTTCTCAGTTTAGTCTCGTTGCCAAAAATGCCAACGAGCAGGTCGAGTTTCCACTTAGCGACCTATCGGCATTGATGGAGATTTTAGACAACAACTTAGAAGCACCTAATATCGTGGAAGCCGCTAACTCTAGTGCGCCACGTAGCTGGCGTACCTGCCCATCAACGCCGGTCAGATTTAGATTGTCTCCTCAAATGATGCCGTTTAACATGGTCTCCATATCCCAATCTGGTGGACTGATTAATACTTTTCCCTACCAAGCAAATGCAATCCAAATTAATGTGATCAGTCGGATTGCTAAATTATATCTTGCCGACCCCATTCCACTGTTTGCAAATGTCCACTCGATAAAAGTGGCAAGCCCACTTGAGCTCGCCGTATCCTTTGCAATGAATAAAACCGATAACGAAAAACTCAAAGCATTTATTCTTCATAACTACATACAGCGCAAGGGGTTAGATTAGTTCAGCTTGATGGGCGCAAAGATAGAGCGCCGACCAAGAAGTGCTTACAATGGCTACAAGGATTGGTAAATCACTCGCATGGCGAGCAGTAAAAAGGCACAGCCCAGTATTTTATCAATTACAGCACGCTTGGCCGTTAAATCGAATTTATCTCTTGCTGAAGCACTCAAAATTGAGACAATAAAATACCACAACGCATCTATCGTTAGCACGGTGATACACATGATAAAACCTACCGTTAATGTCATCTTTTCTGGGTCGATAAACTGCGAAAAGAGTGCGACGAAGAAAATAGCCAATTTCGGATTCAAAAATGCAATTGCAAAACCATCCTGCGCAGCTTTGGCATACGACGTTGCTGCTTGAGGTTGTGATACCGCCAACCCTTGGCTCTTACTCATTAAGATTTTTATCCCCATCCATGCCAAGTAGGCAGCACCACCGTAAACCAAAAATTGGTATACAATCGGAAATTGATGAATAAGCCCTGACAACCCTAAGATTGCTAGGCTGGCATAAATTCCAACTCCCAAACCATGCGCAAGGCTTGCGACGATACCGTGTTTGGCACTATGAAATAGGCTATAACGCAAGACAACCGCTAAACTTGGACCTGGTGACATCGCACCAAAAGCACAAATAGCAGCAAGGCTTAACCAGGCTGTAAGCTCCATAATTTTTCCGTAGAGAATTGCAAAACGAGTAGGATAACAGATTTGAAAAAATAGATGACACTTTGTAAGTAAAAAGGAGTTACTCACCCCTTTTTACATTTTTACTACGCTGACTGCGTTTGTAATTCACATTCTGTTTTATGCTGACCAATAAACCAAATGCTATTGGCTTCGCCATAGTAAGCTCTATGCTTTGTCTTATCTGCCATTCGCCAAAAAATAACACCTAAGAGCACAGCAGTTAACTCCAAACCAATAGAGGACCAAGCTGTCGCAGGCCAAATGCCAAGACTTGGGATTGCCAAAGCAATGACTGAAGTCAGTGGCAACGAGGAGCACAAAATGGCAATCGCCCTTTGTGACCAAATTGCCGTTTTACTCATACCGATAACGAATGCCGCAATCAAGGTAAACCCAAAACACAGATAATAGACCCACATATACACAACATTAATGTTCATTGTGGTCAACGCAGTCCATTTTGTTACGGCAAACGCCGCGGCTACACCCAATAATGAGCCCATTGCCACGCCAATAGTTAATTTACCCATCACTCGGCTTGACTTTGATTGCTCTGGTTGTTTTTGCTTACGGCGCTTCTCAAGCCACAATAAGTTACCTGTATAAAACAGCACTGCGCCTAAAATCCCCATAATAAAATAAGCCCAGCGTCCAAATTCACCACCGTAACTCCCAAAGTGAAGACCGAATAACGTGGTAACCACCGCCCCCCAGATACCTTGATCGCCGTTCATAACACTGCTTGTAGAAATCTCAAACGTATAAGGATTCATAAACAAAAAGTCTGTGTTAGGTCCGCGCATTAAGTGCTCATCACTTACGAGTTGTATAGAAGCTGAAGGTCCTTTGCTATTTAAGCGACTGAGGGTAATTTCTTTAATTTGATGTTCAGGTGCATAAGCACGTGCCTTTTCCATGATTTCTTCAATGCTGGGTAAGTTCTCAACTTTAAACTCAACCGCTGACGGCGCTTCACGCCCAAATAGTGGTTTATCACCGTAAAGTTTGCCTAGACCATCGTATAAGAAATCATGAAATGCGAATACAATCACCGTAATCGCGATAATAATATGAAACGGTAGGCTGGTGATCCCAATTAAGTTATGCGTATCTAACCAAAAACGGCTAGCCCCTTTTTTGTCTCTTAACGCAAAGAAGCTCTTCACTAGGGTTGGCAATAAGAAGATCACCCCAGATACCAGTGCTACAAAATACAAGATTGCAGCTATTCCAAGTACATAAACTCCAGCATGGTCGTGACCGATTTCACCTACAATACCTGCGCTGCGGTGAAGGTAATCAACCAATGACGACAGCTCATTGATATAGCTGGTATGGGCTTCAAGCTCACCGGACTCATTCAAGGTCCCATGCCATAGCTGCTTATCTAAGCTTAACCCTCTCGCATTACCTTGTTGGTACCACGTAATGGGAGATTGTCCTTCCTCAAAACTGACTTTAATCCCGTTTTGTGACTCTGGATATTGTACGAAAGCACGTCGGAGCAACTCATCGTACTGGGTGGTTTCTACTTGAGACAAATGATGGGAAGGAGGCGTAGCCCATTTATCGATACTGCTCGCAAACATCGTAATAGCACCAGCAAAGAATCCGATAAACAGCAGCAATCCTGTGGTGATCCCCGTCCAAGTATGAACGCTCTGGTAAATCCTTAAAATATCAGCGCGGATCTTCATGCCATCCCTCTTACAAAATACAATAATACATACACAACGATATTCGCCCCACCCAACCAAAGTACTGCTTGCTTATAATTTTTAAACATAAATACAAAGCTTAAAATTAACAGCCAAATAGGTGAAACCATCCACATATTGAACTGGGTGCGCCAACTGTGCTTCTCGACACTTATCGTTTGGGTTAGGCCGTCACTACCAAGCCAAGCAAAAAGGCCAACTAGACCAAAACTCAACGCTAGGCCTAAAATAATGCCTGCCAGCGTTTTACCTAACCAATCGGGTTGAACCTTTTCGGCTTGAGACAACCGGCTCATTGTGATTTCCTAAAAAGTATTAAGATGGTGAAGGGAATAAGTGCAGTGAGCACCATGACACCGATAAGCCAACTAAATACGACCGCTGCACCTGCAAAAATTTGTATTGCAAAAATGAATGTAATTGCCAGAAGAATGTAGCCAGCAGATCTGGCATTGTTTGGCAGAGGTCGCTTTAACAAGCGCTGATGCTTGTTTGTGCAGTAAATTAACGCAATTGCAAGGCTCAGAAGAGCGACAAAAAACACACTTAACAAGGTAAAACTCCGTTTTACAATTAGATTGAGGATTAAGGTGAGGTTAAGATTATAACTAATGTTTTATTTTCAGCAACACAAAATGCAATTGATATGATAATCATTTTTATTACACAAAGAATTATAGTGAATATCCTGATACTTCTGTGTGCAAAGGCATGTTAATAGTAGCCACATTGAATTGATTTTTGTATAAACATGAAACGCCCATAATATGTTCTTTTGTTGCACTTTTTCCAATCTATCATTACGCTTAGAGAAGGTAATTTAGGATAAACGCACTGATGCAAATTGTTCTCTTATTGCTACTCGCCCTACTTAGTACCAACGCGCTGGCAAAAACGGATAGTCGTGCGGTACACATTTGCTTTGAGCGGTGGTGGCCTTATAGCTTTGTTAATGAGCAAAAACAAGTTCGGGGCATAGAGGTTGATATAATTAAATCAGCACTTATTGGCACTCCCTATCGAGTGACATTTCATGAACTTCCTTATCGTCGCTGTTTAGCAGGCGTTGCCGATGGTACTTTTGATTTTACTTTACATGTGGATGAGGCCGATGGCTTTCCAATCATTGATATGTCATTCACCACTTGGCTGCTCTCTCTTGCGGTAAAACAAGGTCGCTTCAGCAACCCTGATGACTTTTATCAACTTGCCGCCCCAAGAGTCATGATCTCAGAGGATTACAGCTACCCGGAAGCGGCTGTACAAGGGCTGAAAAAAATCAACGCAGCCATTGTCAGCCGTTCGTTTTATGAGCAAAACCATGACGACGGCAAAAAGTTTTTTAGCGTACTCAATAACAACAGAGTTGATGCCATTTTAGTTGATAAAGTGTGGGCTTTAGAGATGATCCGCCGCCATCAACTAGAAGTTACTTTTCTACCGCGTCCTTTTCATGCTGAGCAGCAATTTATGGGATACAACATCGCTAACCAAGCGATGGCAAAACGTATCGAATCGCTCTTAGAAAAGGTTTCGGATAAAACAATTAAAACTATTGAGATTAAATACTTAGGTGATGATTTTTAATTCCTAACGCAATAATTTCATGTTCAAATAACAAACAAATAACCACACTGCGATGATCTAGTTCTACACTTATAATATCCGTTTATCCATTTGCCTCGCACTCGAAGGAGCTCATATGAAGTCCTTATTTTCTTGGCTCACTGCATTATTATCTTTGATTATTCTTGGCGCTTGTGGTTATTGGTTTTGGCTAACGAGTGAGCAAGAAGAAATACACAGTGTAGAAAAAATAGCAAACAGCGAAAGCAATCCTATTCTTGAGTTTTATCCGCATATTTCAAAAGTTACAAGGCCCGTCGATACCTTCGTATTTCCGATTGCGATAGGAGATATTGGTCCTAATACCAACCTATACTCTGGCCCTAACCAATATCCTTTTTACTGTATGACTCTCGATTCTGGCCTTGGTCAGCCAGAGATAGATAACCACGCGGGACTCGGAGTGCCGGTGATGGATGAGCAATCAAACCAAGTACTTGGTTTTAGTAAAGATTGCATGGCAAAAACACGGTTACGCTACTTTGCGATAACCTCTGACAATCAAATCAAGCAGTTAGACAAGGGAAGCAAAACGATAGACACAAACTTACTGTTACGCGTTGAGCAAGGCACCATAAATCGCTTCATTTATACCATAGTAATGCCAATCACAGTTGACGAAATGGGTGATAGACAGGCAAAGTCTCAATGGAATAACCGACTTATCTACCAATTTAATGGTGGTTCTGGGATTGGCTTTAGACAAGGCAGGCAAAAACCAGAGCGTGTGATAGATAGACAGCTTGAGCAGTTAAAGCTTGGCTACGCAGTTATAAGCTCTAGTGGCAATAAAACCAGCTACACCTACAACATGTTACTGGCCGAAGACACCGCAAGACGGGTAAAAAAGCAATTCACAAGTTTGTACGGAGAGCCGCTCTATACGGTCGGAATTGGCGGCTCTGGCGGTGGACTCGCACAATATTTGATTGCACAAAATAGCCAAGGGATCTTAGACGGCCTTATCCCACTTTATAGTTACCCTGATATGATCACCCAAACCACTTACGCGTTAGATTGTGATTTACTAAATAACTACTTTACTTTTAGAGCTAATGACAGAAAAGCATGGCGTGATTGGACCCGCCGCCGTCATATTGAAGGCATGAATGCAATTAACGACTTTCCGCAAAGGGCTGGTTTTTTGCAACCACTCAACCAATTAATGTCAGGATTTGTGCCCTCCTTTCCTGATGGTAATAGTGAATGTATTAATGGCTACTTTGGATTATCTACTTTTATTAATAATCCAAGGCAAGGGTTTTTAAGGGCCTTTTTTGAGGATGAGGTAGTAGAGAGAACAAACTGGAGTTACTGGCAGGACATGGCCAACGTATTTGGCACGGATCAATCAGGCTTAGGATTAAGCACTTGGGATAACGAAGGCGTTCAATATGGGCTAGAAGCATTAAAGGCTCAGCAAATCACAATGGCTGAATTTATTGATCTCAACAAAAAAATAGGCGGATGGAAGCCCCAAAACCAAATGCAACAAGAAGAAATTGTATTACCGTTTGGCCACAAAGTACCTATTTGGCTCACTCTTTGGGGCAATCATAATATCACCACGCCAGATGATAATGGTGTCGCACCGAGGCACAGCGGTAGCCTCGCGGCGATGGAAAAAGCATATCGCTCTGGACAGGTATTTATTGGCAAAGTTGATATTCCCATCATTGACGCCAGACATTATCTTGAGAATGAGCTAGATATGCATCATATGTCTGCTTCATTTTATACTCGATTGAGAATGTCCGCCGCAGATTCAAACCCAGAGAATCAAGTAATTTGGGTCGCACATCAAGCGTTTAATCCAACTCAACTCGCATTTGAAAAAATGGATGAATGGTTACTCAACCTCAAAGCACAGCCAAATTTATCCGTTGCAGACGCAAAACCGAAGACACTTGCTGATACGTGTTTCGACGAACAAGGTAAAGTCATCGCCAGCGGCAAAGCTGTGTTTAATGGTATCTGGAATAACCAGCCGCAAGGGACCTGTACTGCGAGATATCCGATGTTTTCTACTAGCAGAATTCAAGCCGGTGCAAACTGGGCTGGTGATATATTTAAGTGTCATAAAATATCGATTGAAGAGGCGCGTGCCCAAGGGATATACGGGGATGTAGATATCTCAACACAACTCACCACACTTAAACAAATTTATCCTAAGGGCGTATGCGATTATAGTCAGTCCGATATGGGTAGACCGCAAGATCTTGATTGACCGAGAAAATGTCGCGGCTTAGACTTAGAACTAACAGGGGAACAACGGGTTAGAATTAAGTGATACAAGCATTATTTTCGTACGGCACATTGCAACAGGAGCAAGTGCAACTTGATACATTCGGCAGACGATTAGAAGGCGAGAAAGCGGTACTTTGTGGATTTAAAATTGGCCAAGTTAAAATAACAGATCCCACTGTGATTGCCAGTAGCCAAAAGGATATTCATCCTATTTTAATCGCGACAGGTAATGTAGAGGATGAAGTCGAGGGCACTGTATTTTTAATCACTGAAGCTGAATTAGCTCAAGCAGACGAGTACGAAGTGGATGACTATCAACGTATTTCAGCAACACTAAGCTCGGGGAAAACCTGCTGGATTTACTCGGCAGCTCCCAGTGCCCAATTAATTTAGTTCCTAACTAATCCTCGAGTTATTCGTTGTGAATAACTCCGCTTTTCCTTTGTTTGCTATTCAGAGTCACTCTCAAATATAGATCTTACCTCCCACGAATAAAATACAAATATGCCCAGTGTCTTAATTCTTTAAACTTTTATTAATTGAACGTTCAATAAAAATGGCCTGAATTGTCATAAAAGCTCCCCATACTTGCGCCGACTCTTTCAGCGATCACAATTAACCTAGAAGTTGGAACAATTATGAAAACGCAACGCAAGCTAAACCTGATCACTACCGCACTATTATCCACCCTAGCAATTAACGCCTACGCTAACGATGACAAGACTAAAGACGATAAAGTCATTGAAGAAGTTACGGTTGTTGGACAAAGTGTTTCCTTTGCAAATAACGCAACAAGTGACGAAATGAGCAAGCAACAGTCTGCTATGACATCAGCTTTGGCAGTTATCGATAATTTACCTGGTGTACTCATCAACGAAGGGGATACTTTTGGTTCTGACGACTGGTCAACCACTGTTTCTATTCGTGGCTTTCAGCTGAGTTTAGACGAGCAGCAAATCGGTATTACGGTTGATGGCATTGCCAATGGTAACTCAAACTATGGTGGTGGTGCGAAAGCAAACCGCTACATTGATACTGAAAACTTGGGTGCAGTGCAAGTATCTCAAGGTACCGCTGATATTGCCTCACGCTCCAATGAGGCATTGGGTGGTACACTTAACTTCACAACCATCGATCCCACTGAAAAACAAGGCTTAACGCTCTCTATCACCAGTGGTGACTTTGAAGCTCAAAAGTACTTCGCTCGTTATGAAACCGGTGAAATAATTGAGAATACCTATGCTTGGATCAGCGTTTCTAGCTCAAGTAACTCAGACTGGATCCAACAAGTCGCGAATAATGAACGCGACCATTTAGCCGCTAAAATAAAACACCAAAAAGGCCCGCTAACGGTAAAAGCTTATGCATCTTATGACGATGTGGTTGAAGCAAACTACCAACGTGTAAGTCAAGAACAATTTGAAGCAGATCCAGCATGGGATAGACTAACGGATACTATCACCGGTATTCCACATATAGACCAAGTATACCGCAATGGCTGGCGTACACACCGCGAAAACATTTTCGGCTACATAGAAGCAACCTATGAACAAACTAATTGGGCACTAACGAGTAATGTCTATTATCACACCAATGAAGGTCGTGGTGATTGGGTTCCTCCCTATTTAGTTGATATCAACAACGACGGATTAAATCAACCTCATTCAGAAGTAACAGGTACTGTACCTTATACTGGCGGTAGTCCTATCGGACGCATTTACTTCGTTGATAGCGAAGGTAAAGCACTAAAACCAAATGCAAAATGTACCTCAAGCCTGACTTTCCCATACGGTGGTGCTGACGAAGAGTATGATCCGGCATGTTATGGTACAGGCGCAATTCCGGTAGGCTCTTATCGACATACGCACTACGGTAAAGACCGTCTCGGGATCAATGCTGATTTTACTTTCTACGGCAAAATTGCCGATATGGATAACACCATTCGCGCAGGGTTTTGGTATGAAGACTACCAACGTGAAGAATGGCGAGATTGGCACAAGCGTATTGATGCTCGAGTCTCAGCTAATTTTGATCATACGCCATATTGGATCCAATATAGCCGTGAGTTTAATGTCGATACAACCATGCTCTACGTTGAGGATGAATTAGACTTTGGCTTGGCTCGACTGCGTGTTGGCGCCAAGAAATTCTTGGTCGAGTTAGAAGGTCTCGACAAGTTTAGCGGTCAAAAAGTGGCGCTAGACTCAGACTCTGACGCATTGCTAAGCGCAGGGATCGTCGCCCCTATGCCAATCGAAGGCCTAGAGTTATTTGCAGGCTATGCCGAAAACTTTGCAGCTATAAAAGACAACGTACTAGAGCGCGAAGCCTCTGCACTAGAGCAAATCGAGCCTGAAACTGCTGAAAACATTGATTTAGGTTTTAGGTATTCATCTACCGAATTTAATGCCAGCCTGACCTATTATGATGTAACGTTTGATAACCGAATTAGTTTTATAGCTCCAGATTCACCAGATGGTATTGATTATCTGATTGGCACTAATGGTTCATATGTGAATGTTGGTGGTATCGAGTCGAACGGTTTTGAAGCTTCTGCAACTTGGTATGTAACCAACAGCTGGGGTATTTATGCATCATATACATATAACGATTCCACCTACACGGGTGGTTTGAATGACTTCCCGGCGGGTAACACAGTATTTGGCTCTGCAGAAGATTTAGCCGTTATTTCTATTGATTGGGCTGAGGGACCATATTTCGCGGGTCTTTCAACGAAATGGGTGGGCGAACGCTACATGGATGCAAAGAATACTCAAAGAGTCGATAGCTATATGACTTCAGATTTTTATGCCGGTGTTGCGATTGATTCACCGCTATCTGGTGTTGAAAATATGGAACTAAGATTAACTATCAATAACCTAACTGATGAAAGTTATTTGGGTGGTATTGCAGGTCAATCTGCATGGATAGGTGCTCCACGCACCGCTGCTGTGAACTTTAAGCTCACTTTTTAATAATAAAAACAAGTAAATAAGGGCACTTCAGTGCCCTTTTTACACAGATACGCCCTAATGTGGATTGGGAGATAAAATGAAGCGTGCAATGTGGTTATTCATACTCACTTTTAGTGTATTTACTCAAGCAAAGCAAAGTGATCCGAACCTTATTCTGGTTACAATAGATGGTGTTAGATGGCAAGAGGTGTTCTACGGATTGGATAATCAGTTAGTTTCCGATAAAGAATCAACAAGCGATCCAAAAGCGCTAAAAACACTTTTTCAAGGGCACAACGCTCAACAAAGCCGTGAAAAGCTGATGCCATTCTTATGGCAATACGTAGTCGAAAACGGCGTTATTCTCGGCGATAGAAAACAAAACTCAACAATGCGAGTTTCCAATCCATGGTATTTTTCATACCCGGGTTACAACGAGGTAATTACTGGTATTGCCGATCCCAATATTGACTCAAATGACAAAAATCCGAACCCAAATATATCGTTTTTAGAATGGCTTCAATCTCAGCCTAGTTTCGAGCCAAACCTTGCCGTGTTTGGTAGCTGGGACGTGTTCCCCGCGATTTTTAATCGTGAAAGGAGCAAATTGCACATAAACGCTGGATTTGAAATTGCAAAACACACAACTAATCCCAAGCTGCAATTTTTAAATGAATTACAAGAGCAAGTTCCGAGCCCCTGGTCCTCAGTGCGCTTAGATGCCTTTACGTATCAATATGCAAAAGCCTATCTGCAAACCCAAAAACCAAGAGTGATGATGCTAGCACTTGGCGAGCCAGATGATTATGCGCATGGTGGAAACTACGACGAGTACATCAAAGGTATTCACCGTGCTGATAAAATATTGGCCGACTTATGGCAAACCTTACAAGCAATTCCGCAATACAAAAACAACACCTACCTACTCATTACTACCGATCACGGCCGAGGCATGGATCGTGAGGACTGGAGACACCACTCATCAAAAGCAGCGATTGAAAAGAACTACCCGAGCATGCTTGAGAAGCAGCCTGAGGGGATCGTAGGTTCTGAGCAAGTTTGGTTTGCAGCAATCGGACCCAAGATAAAAGCCAAAGGATTAGTGATCCCAAAGCAAGAGCAAACCTTGTCGCAAGTTACCGCGACTGCGCTTCAATTACTTGGGCAAAACTCTTCTACCTTTAATCCCAAGATAGCACCTCCGCTTGAAGGCATCGCGCAATGATCAAACTAAAACGAGCTAAACTCGCTAAGCGCAAGCATTTCACTTGTCTCATGCTATTTCCTTTAATGACGTTTGTTGCAATGAACGTGTATGCCAATGAGCAAGCCACTTTGTCAACAATTCGCTTTGGTTCATGTTCTCATCAAGATAAACCTATGCCTATATTAGCGGCAATTAATAAAGAGAACCCAGAGCTATTTATCTTTCTCGGAGACAACATCTATGGTGACACCACGGATATGGATGTGCTTAAGAAGAAATATGAAAAGCTTAACGCAAACGCGGCTATACAAGAACTACGGCAACAATCTCAAATTATCGCCATTTGGGACGACCATGACTACGGTGAAAATGACGCAGGTTTGGAATATTCTCAAAAAGAAGCCTCACGAAAGATCATGTTAGACTTTTGGCATGAGCCTGCAAACTCTTTGCGACGCACTAGAGACTCCGGAATTTATACCTCGTATGAATATGGCCAAGGAAATCAGCTAATTCGCGTCATTATGCCCGACTTGAGATGGAACCGACCGGCGTTAACGTCAGTATCAAAATCAGATTACGACAACAAACGTAAGCCAAAAAATAGGGGACCGTATAGCCCGGTTCCAAATACGAGTATGCTGGGTGATCAGCAGTGGCAATGGCTTGAGTCTGAGTTAAAAAAACCTGCCGCTATTCGAATTATCGCCTCTAGTCTACAATTATTACCCGAATTTACTGGGTGGGAAGCTTGGGCCAACTACCCTACTGATAGATCACGCCTTCTGAACTTCATCACGCGCGAAAAACTTGGTGGCGTTATCATTATTAGCGGTGATACACACTGGGGTGAAATTTCGAAGGTAGTACATCAGGACTACCCTTTTTGGGAAGTCACCAGCTCGGGGCTTACAGAAGAGTGGAAACAAGTCAGCCCAAATCAACACCGAGTGTCTGGGTTTACTCATGATGTGAACTATGGGTTCATCGATATTGATTGGTCTCAACCAGATCCCACAATCACAATTGGCTTAAAAGATGTGGAAGGTAAAGAAGTGATGTCAAATATGCTTACGCTATCTGATATTCAATAAACACCGCCAGTTAAGTCAGATACCTCCATTGTTTCTTCATATTTACACAATAATATGACAGCGTTTTTATCTAGGAACATGGAGGTTCCCTTTCTACTTTACATCACCACAAATTGTTATAATTTGTTAAACCCTATTCTAGAAACATTAAAATAGCGCTACACTCTTTTTGCACATATTGAAGAAAAGGAAATATTCGTGAAACGAGCCAGCGTTTTATCGAGCTGCATTGCTTTAGCATCAATAATTGGTTGTTCAACTGAATCAACACAATCAGATGTAGTAAAAACAGAAGGGATTTGGGCGGATATTCGTGTTACTTCAAATACTGAAGGCTCCCGAGTTGTTACTGAGTTCAATTTAAACAGTAGTTCTGGTGCGAACGTCATTCTTTCTGATGGAGATAGTGTTAGAGCAACACTCGGTAATGAAAGAAAGATATTGGTAAAGGATAACGACCTATTCGATGTCGATTATCAAGGTTATTTTACAGCAACTGCAAAAAATTCTGAGCTAACACTTGAATTCATTCGTGATAAAGAGAATGAAAAATTAACCTCTAAAGTGAAACTTCCTGCACCAATAAAACTTTACGCTCCAGTTTCTGAACGATTCAACCGTAATGACGACATTTTGGTCGAGTGGAGAGAGGAAAAAGACATCAATACCAAGCTTTTTCTCGAATTTAAATCGTTTTGTACAAAGACGACTGGCGACTCAAGCCTTATAAGCTTCGAATCTGAAATACTAGAGTCTGGTGGGCAATATAAAATTCTATTGAGTGAATTAGCAGGCTTTAATGATGACACACTGGATAAAACAAAGCCATGCGACACGACTGTAACATTGTTCCGTACCCGAAAAGGCGCTATCGATACCAAATTTAAATCTGGCAGTCGAATAAATGCCATTCAGGAAAAACAATCTGAAAAGTTCCAAATTACTCTTAACTAGTTAATTTCAATAACTTTCCCCCTCTTCTAAAAGTTATTTTAAAAAACTAATTAAGAGTAAACATAGCCCAAAGCTCTCGCAAGAGAGCTTTTTCTTTAATGTTTATCCCATCCCTCATATGTATTTTCCGATTCAAAGCAGATAAAGATTTCCAATAAGTTATTGAAGAAGCTTGCCTTGCATCAAAATGTCTCCATCATGAAACACGCTGGTACCGGGTGACGTTCAATATAAAAAGGCCTCAACATGTAGTTGAGGCCTTTGCAATGCTAAAACTGTAGTTAAACTTAAAAACGATAGCTCAAATTCAGTGCTAAGTCGTTTACATCATTTGCAGAAATGAAGTAGTGGCTAAAATCTACTCCTAATGTCAAAGCTTCACTGAGTTGATAATGAACACCGCCTCCTATGTAACCGCTAGTACCGCTGTCTTCGTAACGAGTGGAAAATCGACCATCCCGAACGCTGTTAATCTTGTAATCCCAATTAAACGCACCCAAGAACATTTTACCAACAAACTTATCTGCAAATGATTTTGAGTAATTGAATTGTAATGCAGGACCTTCAGGCAAAACCGGGGCAACTCGCGCCAAAGCCATTTGGCTTTGCTCAGGATCCGCACTTAAGCCGGTAAACTCCACGCTTCCTTGACCAAGGTCAATGTAGCGAAGTCCTACTTGCCAATTAGGGACTAATTCATAAAACGCCCCTATTGACCAACTACTGCTTTCTTCATCTAAGTTGACGATGTTTAAGTCTGAAGCGTTAATTTCACTATCTGCTGTAGATTGTCCGAGCGTTGCCTCCACTTGCCAATTGCTCGCCTGTGCTTGTGTGCTTAATAAACAACTCGTACTCACCAATGCAAAAGCGGGTAAAAGTGATTTTTTACGGCGCAGTACCAGCGCGCTGATTAATAGTAACAACATGCCTCCCATAGTCCCTGAGGACTTATTAGTTATGGATGTAACTTGTTTAACTGATACCGTGACGCTTACCTGACCCTCAGCCATAGCGCCAAATTCATCTTTAACAACATAGTTAATTGTATCAACACCTTCAAACCCAACTTTTGGTGTGTAACTCAGCGTACCATCAATATTAATGGCCACTGTACCTTGGCTTGCAGTTGCAGAAACAATGCTTAATATTCCACCTTCAGGGTCACTATCATTTGCAAGTACATCGATAATGATTTGCGCACCATTTGAGGTTGCGGTGTCATTCGACACTTGCGGTGGTTGATTGGCGATAATAGAAACTGTCGCAGTACTACTGCTCGACCCGCCCTGTCCATCAGTCACACTATATTGAATAGTCGCATTGCCTATAAATGCAGCTGGAGGCGTATAGTTCAATTGATTATTTTCGATACTAACAACACCGAAATCGACACTCGCCCCCGTTATGGTAAGTGTATCATTGTCACTGTCCGTATCGTTTTCGAGCACATCAATTATAATTGTTTGACCAGAGACAATTGTCACACTATCAGCGTTAGCGACAGGTTGTGCGTTATTTGAGATTGGTACTGCAATTCCACCTGGGTCGACAATACTGCCATTGGCAATACCATCATCATCATTTGGACCCCCATCAACAATACGTAGTTGCACACACCAATCACCATCGCTAAGGCCTGCGCTCCATTCGTTGCTTCCTGGAGGAGGACAGAAACCTGGCTCACCTTGAGTTGAGAGCAACTCGTTACCTTCTCCAATCACAAAGTCTTGCCACTCACCACCTATTAATTTGCGATAAACCGCATTAAGTGGAATAGGTTTGCGTTGTGGTAAAACGATACTATATACATCACCGGATTGTGGTAACCCCGTCGCAATAAAGTCGAACAAACCACCTGCATTATTGGCATTGGGATCTGAAGGCAGCTCTGATTCCAACAGCTGTAGACCACCCGTATTATTTTGTGGCACAGTAGCGCCTTTACGTAAACATACACCTGGGTCACCTTCAACCAAGAACTGGCTAGATTCTAACGCTTGTTCTTGCACCACATTACAATCAGTGATCGCATCCATGAAATCAGGAATACCGTCTTCATCTTCATCGGCATAGCCTTCTTGATCATCCGGAATTAAATCACCGTCACTATCCTCTCCGGTCAACGGTGCTAAAGAGTCAACAATTTCTATAAAGACATTGCGAGATGTTGACAGACTTGGCGTCGCATTATCTTCAGCCGTAACCCTTGCTTTATAAATACCCGCCGGGACATTGGCAGGGTTAAATTCAAAGATAAATGGATCACTCGATGTATTGACTAGCGCCGCATCCGGCTGCCAGCTGACACTCACAAGATCATTCGGGTTAGGATCCGCAACCACGGCTTCTATGGTAACCACTTCATTAGAGGCGGTAATTAAGCTACGCTCTTCACCATTTTGCTGCACAACTGCCGATAAACTTGGTGCCACATTTTGTTCAACAATTGTTACTGTTGAAGTAGAATTAGCCCCTCTGTTTACTGAGTCACTCAGGGAGATCACAATGGTTTCGTTATCTTCACTTATACCATCAGCAAATATATTAAAGCTGATGCTAGCACTCGTGCCTGAGCTTATTACCACTTCACCCGACTGTAAGTCATGATCACTGCTATCCGCTGAACCCGAAACGGTATAAGGTACGGTTACAGGGTAACTTGGTGCAGGGCCATTTAGATACACCTTAATCGAGTGACTGCGATCTTCTGCAACTCTACTATCTTTTTGCAGTGACACCAGAGGGTTGACGTTAAGATTCTGGCTCGCAGTGGCTTGTTGTCCTTGATTATCCGTTGCCTGCCAATAAACAATGTGTTTACCAGGCGCAAAGATAGGAATTCCTCTGACTAAAGATACCGGTAGTGGATTCCCTGAGCTATCTGATGCGACCGCAGTACCAAGATTCACTTTGGTGAATAAGCCTGTTGCGTTCACGGTTAAGTCACTCGGTGCAGTAATTGATGGCGCATTGCCCGTGCCCGTACCATTAATCGTGATACTAGCATTTGCCTTTGCCCTCGCTTTACTATCATCTTCAATCAAATAAGTAACGACTATTGGTGCTTGTGAGTTTTGCACAGCTTGGTAAGTCAAGGTGTTATTGGCTATGAACGCAGAACCAATTGAGGCTTTAGCGCCGATAATTCTGAGCGTTCCGCCATCAGGATCACTATCATTGTTCAACACAGGAAGCACATACTGATTGGAAGCCACAGCATCGAAGGTGAAACTATCATCAACGGCAATAGGTGCATCATTTACGGAAGTTACCGTCATCGCAACAGAAGCCGTATTTGACTTAAACTCACCGTCTGACACTGTGTAAGTAAATACATCAGAGCCATTAAAGTTCGGCAATGGTGTATAGCTAAACACTGTACCTTGAATTTGAACTACACCATTTTGTAGCTGCGACACTAATTCCATTGTCAATGCATCACCGTCGGCATCACTAACCTCTGCTGAGAAGCTCGTAGTGCCATCTTCAAGTACCGTTCTTTGCATGTTGTTCGCTACTGGCGCAGCGTTAACCGGCTCAACGTCAATTTCAAATGCCGGTAAGCTTGCTTGTAATGCACCATCACTGACACTGACGATGATATTACTGTAAGTGCCCACATCATCTCTAGTCGGCGTTCCCGTCAAATTACCTGAGGACGTATCGAAGCTTGCCCAAGCTGGTAAATTGGTTACAGAGAACGTCAATGTTTGAGAATCCACATCGGATGCTGTCGGCGTAAAGCTGTATGCTTCGTCTTGTTTGACAGTTGTTGATGGTGTACCCGAGATAATTGGTCCGTCATTTACAGCATTCACCACTATGCTAAACGCAGGCAAGGATGCGTCAGCTTGACCATCCGACACCGTAATTACGATGCCGCTATAAGTACCGTCTTGTCCTTCACTTGGCGTGCCAGTAATCGCACCTGTTGTATCGTTGAAACTTGCCCATACTGGCAGGTTCGCCACACTGAATGTTAAGCTATCACCGTCGGTATCCGATGCCGAAGGAGTAAAGTTGTATGCAACATCTTCATTGACAGACGTCGCTGGAACTCCAGAAATAACTGGCGCATCATTCACTGATGTCACTGTAATATTGACTGTCGCTGCGTTCGACACTAAACCTTCGGCATCTTGTACCGTATAAGTAAAGCTGTCATTTCCGAAGAAATTAGCATTCGGCGTATAAACAATACTACCTGTCGTTAGTATTTGCAGTGAACCGCCTTGAGGCTGACTAACAATTGCAACACTTGCGGCATTGAGCTGACTATCTACGTCCGTGTCATTACCCAATACGTTGATTTCAATATTACCATCTTCGAGTAATTGAGCTGTATTGTTAACAGCAACTGGCGCATCATTAACCGCGGTGATATTGACTGTAACCGTTGCAGGGTCAGAGCGTAATCCTTCACTATCTTCGATAGTATAAGTGAAAGTCAATGTACCATTTTGATCTTGTTTAGGTGTAATCGCTAGCACACCATCTGAACCAACCGTAACGGTGGCAAGGTCGTAGTTGCCCGCACCATCGCCTTTATCTTCAAGCACAATATCCGAACCATCAAAACCTTGATCTTCAACATCAGAGTCATTTGCAAGAATTGCCAATGTTGTTGCAGTATCTTCGTTTGTTGTTACCGTGTCATTTCCTGCCACAGGTCGGTCGTTTACAGCACCAATATTAACGGAAATCGTGGCAATATTTGACTTACCACCTTCACTGTCAAGAATCGAGTAAGTAAAGCTATCACTCCCCGTCTCATTGGCATTTGGCGTATAAGTAATGGTGCCATTATTCAAGTCTATTGCCGCTTGGCCTTTACTTGGCTGAGACTCAAGTGCAATAGCCCCTGTTGGGTTGGTATCTTCGACATCCGTTGCATTTACCCTAACTGCCAATGCTGATGTTGGCGTGTCTTCATCGATGTTCGGTGTAAAGTTAGCCGCGACTGGTAAGTCATTTACCGGCGTTATAGTAATACTAACCGTTGCCTCATTTGATTCAGCCTGAGTCGAATCTTTAACCGTATAAGTAAATGAATCCGAGCCATTGGCATTGGCTGTTGGTGTAAAGGTCACTACTCCATTATTAACGCTTAACTGCCCCTTAGTCGGCTGAGTTTTAATCGTAACCGATGAAGCAACCATATTGTTTTCAGGGTCACTATCATTGGTAAGCACATTCACCGAGTTAGAAGCATCTTCAAGCGTGGTCAGCGTATCGTTCACAGCCGTTGGTGCATCTTCAATTGCATTCATATTGATTGTTACGGTGTACACCGGCGAGCTGGCATTAGCGCTGTCTTCAACATGATAGGTGAAGCTATCGGTATGATTTTCACTCCCCCCGTGAACATAGCTAAAACTACCGTCGGTGTTGAGGGTTAACGTGCCGTATTGCGGATCGGTGTCTTTCACTATCGTTAGACTGTCGTTGGAATCAAGATCATCGTCACTCGCAAGCGACAGTAGACCATTATTGAAGTCCCGCGTTAGTGTTGCGCCTTCATCTATCGTGAAGCTAGTACTTTGTCCAGTTGGTGCATCGTTGGTATTAACAACTTCAATATTAAATGCGGTGAGTGTATCGCTATCCGTTCCGTCGCTCACCGAAATTTCAATATTAGAAGTCGTGCCAACATGAGAGTCATCCGGAGTACCTGAAAGTTTACCCGTTTGCGTATCAAATGTTGCCCAACTTGGTTTATTCGTAATACTAAAGGTATGAGTATCGGCTGTGTCAGAATCAGTCAAGGTCGGCGTAGAGTCGTATTCACTGTCTTCATTGACGCTCGTTGCCGGTGTGCCTGTGAGCACAGGGGCAACATTATACTTTTTAGTGACGGTGTCAGTTACTGCACTCGATTCATTCCCAGCGTTATCAGTTACAGTAACAGATAACGTCAATGTTCCTTCGTTTAATGAGGTGACATTAATTCCAGTCTCTTGGTGCGTAGTACCCGTTATAGATATTGCACTTGAGCTAGTTACTGAACTGCTACCATCTGAGATTTCATAAGTAAAACTACCCGCTGATTCCAAGCCCGTTAATGTGAAGCTAAATGCAGTTTCATTACCTGCATTGATTAAATCTTGGTCAATCGCAGCTGAAATCCCACTTGGTGCGGAGTTGTCTAGCGTGACTGTCGTGCTCGCTGCGCTTGAGGTATTGCCTGCAGCATCACTTTGCGATGCCGTTACCGTCAATGTGCCATTGTTAAACGTGCTAACATCAAATTCTGAGCCACTTATTGTCCATTCGCCGGAACTATCAGCAGTGACAGTACGATCCAAACTATTCGCACCGTCATTGATAGTGACAACTACGCTATTTCCAGCTTCCGCTCCCGTTCCTACTATCAAAACATCATCATCTTCTGATGCATTTATTAAATCATCGCCTTCTATAGGCGTTGTGATCGCAGGTGCTGAAGGTGCTGAGTTATCCAATGTGATCGTGGTGCTAGCTGCACTTGAGGTATTACCTGCTGCGTCACTTTGAGTAGCTGATACAGTCAATGTGCCATTGTTAAACGTACTGACATCAAATTCCGAGCCACTTATAGTCCAGGCCCCTGAGCCGTCCGCAGTGACCGTTCGATTAAAACTATTTACACCGTCATGAATAGTAACGGTTACACTATTACCCGCTTCAGCGCCCGTTCCTACAATCAACACATCATTATCTTCCGCCGCATTTACTCGGCCATCACCTTCAATTGGTGTCGTAATTGTCGGTGCAGAAGGTGCTGTATTATCGAGTGTAACAGTGGTACTTGCTGCACCAGAGATATTTCCTGCTGAATCTGTTTGCGTCGCCGATACAGTTAATTCGCCATTACTAAATCCGCTAACATTGAACTCACTGCCACTGATAGTCCAGTTCCCGCTACCATCGGAAGTTACATTTTGATTCAGCGTTGCTGAACCGTCAGTAATACTCACGCTAACAGTCACGTTAGCATCGGCACCAGAGCCAGCAATCAAGACATCATTGTCTTCAGCGGCATTAATTTGACCATCACCCTCAATTGGAGTCGTAATACTAGGCACTGAAACACTCGTATCAATGACCATTGATAAGCTATTGCTATTGGTAATATTACCGGCTGTGTCCGTTGATCGCGCTGTGATAGCGTGCGTACCACTGGTCATCGCCGAACTTGGAGTAATAGTCCATGCACCTCCCGCAGCTATGGCTGAGCCAACAACGCCATCAAGATCAGAAATTAGTGTCACTGTGTCGCCGGTAGTTGCACTTCCTGTGAATGTGGGCGTTGTATCATTAGTAATGTTATCTGCATTTGAGGAGCCGGTATCACTCCCAGCGGTCAGATCTGGCGTGCTTGGCGCGGTAGGGGCTGTATTATCGATCGTTACGCTTAAAGAACTAGAGCTACTACTTACGTTCGTGCTCGCATCCGTGGCAGTCGCAAAAATCGAATGTGATAACCCTGCAGTCAACGGATCCGTTGTAATTTGCCAATTACCACCTGTTGCTGTGCCAGTACCAATGACCGTGGTGCCTCCACCTACCTGATCACTATATAATTTAACCGTCGCCCCGCTCTCAGCAGTACCACTGAAAGTTAGTGTGGTGTCATTGGTAATGTTGTCTGAGCTTGAAGCCCCAGAGTCTGAAGCCGCATCCAAGTCTGGTGTCGATGGCGCATTTGGGGCCACGTCATCGTTGACTGTTATCATGAATGACTCTTGGTAACTTGCGGTTCCATCACTCGTTTGAATACAAATAACATAGTCACCCGGAGATGTTGATGCTTGCGTTTGTAACGTATCTCCTGAAAATTGGAAACTGCCGTTACCCGTATTTGCGCTACATGTACCACCATCACTACTGCCAGCCGTAACCAAGCTATAGGTATGACTGTCACCACTTTCCACATCTGTGGTGCTGGCTGTCGCCACGGTCGCGGCAGTTCCGGTATTCGATTGGTCTATGCTTGTTGCTGTCAATGCAATATCGGTAGGGGCATCATTTACGGGAGTAATAGTAACTGCGGCCTGATTTGTACCAGTGCTGTTTGCCGTACCATCATTAAAGGTATAGTTGAGTGTTACAGATGAGCTTGGATCCTCAGAGCTGTTACCGTAGCCAATTGATTGCAGCACATTATCCACTAGCGCAGACGTAGCACTGCTGTTGAAAGTGAGTACCAGTGTGCCTGCAGAGTTAGTTGTTACTGTACCTACTTCTGTACTATTGTAACTTAGTGCACCTCCCTGAGTCAGCGTACCAAGCAACCCTGTGTTACTAAAGATATCTTGACTGTTAGCGCCACCTGAGCGTGAGATCGTTAGCGACGCACCATCATAGTTACCATTTCCGCCATTAAGTGCGTCAAGCTCAGTATCTGCAATGGTTACATTATTGTCTATCGCAATCGAAGTTCCATTTTCAGTAAAGGTATTACCACCATTTAAATTACTAAAGATAGGCTCATCATTCGCAGCTTCAAAGGTGATCACTGTATCACTGCCAGAGTCAGCGACCGTAAACGCAAGATCACTACCAGGTGAATTTGTGAGCGATAGTGATATTTCTACGCCTGAAAAATCGGTTGCATTAGTATCTATCTCCAGCGTACTAGTTCCATTAAAGCGAATATTGCTGGTTGATAATCCTGTGACGCCTGTAATTGTTATCTTATCTCCGATGCTAAGATCGGCTATTGTGTCACCATTTAAATCACTTTGCTCACCGACAAAATTATCGTTACCATCGTTACCTGTCATGGTATCTGTACCGCCGCCAGGACGTATAGTGTCTGCACCACTACCACCTGTGATCGTATCAGAACCATCCAAATCTGTTGCCGTTATTTCTAACACATCACTAGAAAAGGCAGAAGCGTCTATGACTAGGTCAGACGTGATTGCACTGCCGCTGGCATTTGTAACCGACACAGTTTGACCGTCAGCATTAAAGTTGTCTGTGAGTGTGATCGTTGCTGCGCTGTTTGTTCCTATAGCAATACCTTCAATGGCAGAAACCGAGGTGGTTGAGAAGTCAAATGTTCCACCATCCATGAGTTTTAATGTCTCACTGCCCGCAGCCCCTGAAATCGCTGTTGCAAAATCACTCAAATTGGCTACATCAATCGCGACAGTTGCGCCACTAGATAGGCTGAGGTTTCCTATATTGAAGAATCCACCTCCAGTTACATCCGCACCATCTGACGCTAAAACGGAGTCTGCTACATTTGGATCGCCAGTTAAATCGCCAGTGTAGGAGCTACCACCTATATTAAACGTTACAGCATCATCATTAGCAGTTGCTGAAACATCAGTGGTACCGTTACTGATGGTAATAGTCCTAGTATTGCTAGAATCGTCACCAACACTATAAACTTCAACCGAAGAGAAAGTTGTGATATCCCCATCACCAGAGATATTGATAGTTTCTGATCCAGCTGCTGAAATATTACCAGTAAAACTTTCATGTTGAGCTACTGTCATGGAAACAGACGCGCCGGAGGCTATCGTTAAATTACTGACCGCGTTTATACTTGCTGCCGTAATATCAGCACCAGAACTTAAAGACAAAGTATCGGCAGTGGTATTTTCGCCTGTAATTGTTCCAGTATAGGTAAGCGAACCTAAATCGAAGGTAATTGCATCTGAAGTTGAAGTACCAGTAACAGAATGACCCGCACTGCTCACGGTCACCGTTCTTGAATTGGTTGAATCATCGGATAAAGTATAATTTTCAAGCGCTGAGACCGTTGTAATATCGCCATCACCAGAGACAGTTAGAGAATTAGTGCCGTCGCCGGAAACCGTACCAGTAAACGATGACAACTGAGATACTGAAACTGTTGCAGAGCCACCAGTTGCTACAGAAAGGTTTTCAAAACCACTCACTGTCGCCCCAGATATACTTCCGCCATCACTAATTGAAAGCGTATCTGTACCACTGCCTCCTGCTAGAGTACCAGTAGCTGTGAATGTACCAACATTTACGGTGTCGTCACCACTGCTGCCTGTTACACTTTGCCCAGCAGCGCCAAGCGTAAAGGTATTAGCCGCTGAAAGTATGTAAGTTTCAATTGCACTGTTACCTGTCAAGCCATCACTCACATCACTGATAGTGATACTCTCAGAGCCTGCCGCAGTAATCGTCGTAAAGCTGTCATGCTGAGCTTCCGTCATAGTGACTGACGCATTATCACTTAAGGTCAGTGATTCGAAACCGCTGAGCGTAGCACCACTGATGTTTGCGCCTGTATCCGCTCGTAGCGTATCGGTACCCGTACCCGCTGAGAGCACGCCTGTTGCGGTAAATCCGGTTACATTAACCGTATCATCCCCACTGCTACCCGTCACTTTTTGTGCCGCGCCCCCCGAGGTAAAGTTCATTGCAGCGCTTAACACATAGGTTTCAATATCGCTATCACCGGTTAGGGTTTGATCTCCATCAGCACTAGATATTGTAAATTGGTTTGTACCTGAACCGTTGATGGTAGTAAACGCATCATGCTGTGTTTCGGTCAGCGTTAAAGAACCGTTACTATCTGGGGTTAATGTTTCGAAATTAGCTAGCGACGTAAAGTTAGCTAGATTAGAACCAGTTACTACAAATAGTGTATCGGTACCAGCGCCCCCATCCGCAGTTGAACCAGCAATATGGCTAGTATCAGCAATAGTCAGTGTTTCATCGTCACCAGTAAAGGTGATTGCTGGAGATAAGTTTGTGCCGTTTGTTGTATTAAAACCGGCTGCGGCACTGCTCGCTGCAGTAACGTTGCTCACAGAGACAGTGGCTGTGCGAGATACACTATTGCTGGTACCATCGTTGATCACAACAGTTACGGTTCTTGCGGTTTCGTTGGGAGTACCGGAGGTATTGTTGTAAGTGATCGCCTGTAGGAACGTTTGCACTTCTGACGCTGAAGCCGTTGCACCAGTTATAGAAATTGTATCTTGTAGCGAAATATCAGAAGAACCCGAAATTCCCGTCAATGCATCTTGAGCGGATGCACTGACATTCAGGCCTTCAGATGCACCGTCTTGATCGTTGGTAAGACTTACTGTTATGGTGGTAATTGTGTCGCCATCAGCTTCCGTCACAGCAGCATTCGCGGCGATATTTACCGCACCACCACCTTCAGAAAATGAAGCACTACTATTATCGCTACCACTCGTTGAATCTAAATCAACTGCAGGAGCGGTGTTGGCCGTCGAGAAATTAAAGGTAGTATCGTCACTGATCCCCGCAAAACTGTTTCCCGCAGAGTCATCAACAGCAGTTGCATCAATACGAATGGCGTAGTTGCGATTACCGGTTAGGTCATTAGTAGGGTTTATATAAATTTTATCATTTGTAATGCCAATACGACCTGCACTTGGGCTAGTCGTCGTACCGTCGCTTTCTGTCGCGACATCAAACACTTCAAAATCACTACTACCACTGACGTCACGAATAGTAATGTTACCAGTTCCAAGGGCTATATTTTCGTTGAAGTCAATAGTAATATTACTACTTCCTGAGACCCCTGTCGCATTGTCATTCGGTGTTGAGTTTCCACCATCGAACGTAGGTGCAACCTCATCGATATCTGTAACCGTAATGGTAATATTTTGTGTAGCCGTGTTGTTGCTACTTCCACCATCATCGGCAGTAACCGTAATATTGTAAATATTGTCGCCGCCATTGTCTCCCGGCGATTCATAGTCCGGTGCAGTCTTAAACGTGATGACACCAGAGCTTGAGTTAATATTGAACTGCGAAGCGTCTGTACCAGATAAGGAATAAGTGATCCCTGAGTCATTGCTACCGCCATCACCATTGTCAGCATTAACATCAAGCACTGTGCCCGTGTCATTTTCTGCAAAGTTAGTAGATGCGCTGCTGTTAAAGGATGGAGGATTATTACTAGGCGGAGCCCCCCAAGTACATGTTCCAAACGGAAGGTTATACAAACACTCGAACTCGTTAGTAAAACCACTACACCGAGGATCAGAGCCTGTACATTGCGACAGAAATTCCAGCCGCCCCCAACTTGGATCGCGCGTGACCGTAACAGGTTTGGAAGTCAACTTTGACTGTACATAGTCAAGCGCTTGCTGATTGACCGTTGTATCAGCCGCTACGCCTTGTAGCGCCTCTGCATTTGCTAGCGTTGATGAAGCCACTGCCACAGGTAACTGAATAGCAGCACTGCATAGCAATGCTGCCTTAATATGGGTTTGTAGTTTACTGTGCGTAAATACCATTGCGCTGTTATGTTTTGTATCCATAGTTTTATCCACATTTTATACCCAGAAGCTCACTTCCAAGATAGGAACGACCTTTATCCAACTTGTTGTGTTATCAGTAGCTAACACAGCCGTTTAATTACTTTGCTTACTCTGGTTGTCCAGCTTTAAACCAGACACTTGAGCCAACTTTTGCTTGACTTTAGTTGCCGGTAATTCAGGCTCCGCGGCCAACAGCAGTGCAATCATGCCCGTGCAATATGCCGCTGCGTAAGAAGTACCACCAAAACCACTGTATGCATTATTTTTCGCAGTTACCTTGGCGCTGTAACCTGGCATCCAAGCACTTACCGATTTACCAAAGTTACTGAAGCTTGCCGGCATACCACCACTATTCATTGCGCCCACCACCACCGCAGACGCAATACTCGCCTCTGTGCTGTTTGCTTTAATTATGTTTCCGCTGTTTCCGGCGGCTATAACTACCAGCGCACCTTTACCGCCTCGGCCGGTTTGTGCTAAGCCATCAATGGCATCTTTTATTGGTTCTAGTAGCCACTGCGTTTGCCAACTCATGTTAACAACATCAGCTTGCGCCAGTTGCGCGATATGTAACGACTCCAATGTATGGCTTGTCCAGCTTTTTGTTTGCCTTATTGCAATAAGCCCTGCGTCGATTGCAAGACCCGCCATTTCAGCTGGCAAAGCGTCATTTGCTCTGGCAAAGATCACTCCGACTACCTTAGTACCATGTTTATCAAAGCGGCTTTGCGGCTGTACGTCCTTGACTCTTCTTTCAATATCGTAGGTGAGTAATACCTTAGTTTTACTTAAGGCCTCATGTTTTAAATCAAAGCCATCATCGATAACAACGATTTTTACTCCCTCGCCTTGAGTCGATTGTTGTAGTTGTTTTTGCCATTTCTCTAACTGAAATAAACGAAAAGGTAAGCTTTTCATAAAACCTGATTGCGACAAGGTTTTTGTTAACCATTGCGCAGCGTTATTGTTTTCAACTTCGAGCTTACTTTTTATTTGTAAAATATCTGGCTGGGCATATATTACCCCCTTCAAACCACTGGCAATTGCTAGTGCACCAGTCAAGCGCTTTGCGGACGCGTCTTTTAGCGATACCACCATAAACTCGTGCTCTGCAAAGGGCCCAAAGATGGCTAGCTGACCCACCTCTATTTTTTGCTTTAAGGCGTTTGCAGCGTCACCGCCCATCCCAGCCTGTATTTTTATGATTATTCTGTTACTCAGCTCCACCAAGTGTTCTGAGTTAGCAAACTTATACACACTCTTAGGTTCAGCGTTGCTCTGTTCAAGCTTTATCTTGTTGCCAAAATTAACAAACTCAATTCCCTGTGCATTCGTCGTACCAATAGATAAAACAACAAATATAAAGCACAGCACCAGCTTTAATCTTGTTAGATAAAAAAGCTGACATACCTCTTTTTTACACATTGGTTACCATTCTTACAAACACCACAGTAAGTTACTAATTTAAAGCCGATAATAACACTCAATTACCGCCGTAAAATATAAGTATTAGTAAGGACCAGCACCAAGCCAATCTCTTACCAATACTTTGCGCTTTAATAAGCTAGTTCCTTGGTGGAAATGTACCATCTAGTGCCAATGCAAACTGAATCGCCAAAAATGGTTGGCGGTTTTCATGCCCAGCATTTGCCATACCATTAGTACCAAGCGCAGCATAATCCATCGCTATCTGCTCTTCCACATCAGGTTGGTTATCATAAGCAGTAAAGCCTGTAGACTGAGCGAGTAGATTCCCCTGCCCCGTATCAACCGTTCCGGCTAATGAAGTCGTACCATAAAAAGTATGGGTATGAGCAGGTAAGTTCGACTCATATAGCATAACTTCATTGTTGCCTTGCTTTTCGGTTAAATAATTTGGTGTCAGGCCAGGGCCTACCCCCGTCCCCATCGGAACTCTACATTGTAAATTTGGCACCCCCATGGTGGTGCGACAATCACCACCAAAGTTACAGCCTATTACCGCAAAAAGTGCTGAATTTTGCGATATAGGTAGTAGTTGTCCTTCACAACTGGTCCACCACTCTGGTGTAAAATTGCAAACAAACATTCGAACTTCACCTAAAAAACAATCAGCCATTATTCTTCTCCTTAATTTCTAGGTGGATACATGCCATTTAGGCATATGATAAAATTAACCCCAAGGCTAGGCATTTTGTTTTCATGATGAAAATCGCTTCCCGCAGAGGCAATGATGCCGTCATACATAGCTGAAGGACCACCACCATGCTGGGCCGTTGCTGGTTCACAGTACATATCAGCTTTACCCAACACTTGCCCACCAGGGCTTGTACCCGTCGCGGTGTTGTTACTTACCTGAAAATTATGGCTATGCGATGGTATTTGACTGATATCTAAGGTGACCGTTTCTACCCCTTTCATTGTTCCTATTTGTGTTGGCGTTAATCCAGGACCACTGCCGAACCCCATAGGTAATCGACCTCGCATATCAGGAAACCCAAAACTACTTCTTCCATCACCACCATAAGTATTCCCAAGCAAAGAGAATAACGCTTCATTCCCTGTAATTGCAGTGATCTGCCCGTAGCAAAACGCCCATTTAAATGGCGAGTAATTGCCGGCAAACATCGTTATCTGTCCAATAAACCCTTCCATTTACGACCTCCTTAGTTTCGGCTCGGATAAATGCCAGTGAGTGCAATGGCAAAGTTAAGGGATAAGCTAGGCTGCATATTATTGTGGCTCTGACCGCCACCAATGCTTGATACCGTGGAGTCTGAGGTATTTACCAAACTTGTGGCTGCGGCATATATAGGCTCTTCCGTCTCCGTCGCCATTTGGTTTGGTCCCGGAAGGTTAGCAAGCGTAAAGTTAGCCGTTTTCGTACTTGCTTGCATGATGTGGGTGTGCGCGATATTTGCTAAGGTTAACGTTACGTTTTCAGCGCCACCAGCATTGCCTCTATCGTAACTAGCGTTTCCTAAGTTACCAAGCCCCACCGGCACTCTGCCACGAAAGTCTGGCAGACCAAAGGTTGTTCTACCATCACCACCATACGCGGTGCCGGTGAGAGAATATAGCGCTGGATTTTGGCTAATTTGAATTAGCTGACCGTTACATAAAGACCAATTTTTAGGTGCCCAATTGTAGCCATAGAGGGTAACCTGTCCAATATAGGGTTCTGACATTATTAAACTCCTTTATGCTTCTTTTTTTATACTGATAATTATTTGATACTTGTCTTTTTCGTATGCAGATAAAAACAGTGGCATTTCACCCAACTTTTGATGCTTTAATGTATACGTATCATCAGTAAGCGGAAAATTTGATTTGGCGGTTAACGTTACAGAAAATCCTTCAAATTCATTACTGTTTAGCTTGCACTCATCAATAGCATCAACTTGCAACTCGTTTAGCTTATGCTTGCCATCGGCCGTAAAAACTTCAACATCCTGACCAATTAAGTCTTCAAATAAACTACTAGTTAGTTTCACAACACTTGCTCCTTTGCTCATTAAGTTAGACTCGCTCTTGTTAACTAAAAAACAGTTATTAATACCAATGATCAAGCGAGGCGCTTTATTACCTTTCGTTTATTACCCCTCTTTTTAAATTAACCTAAAACTATATTCCTCAACGCTGGCGGATACCAAATTAGTAACTCATAAGGAGCCTTAATTGATTCAATTTTAAAGCCTAGCTTCTGATATAAACGCTTTGCATTATAATTATCTTGCAATACCGACAAAGTCATCGGCACGCCAGATTGAGCAGCAGCTTGCTGGAAAGATTGAACAACTGCTGCACCGAGCCCTAATCCACGAGCTTGAGGTATTAAAGCAATTTCTATTAATCTCACTTCATTATTACCAAAGTCAATTGTCGCCTTGCCTATTCGCTCATGGTGTTTTTCAATAATGAAATACATAGCGTTTGGAAATTGATCTCCATAGCCATTACTTTGCGCTTTAAACTGCATTTCAATAATTGACTCTATAAAATCCTTATCTCCATCAATCAACTGCAAATCTTGCCGAGTGCTATGGTGTAAGCTTTCCAGAAAGCCTTTATCTTCTGGTTTTGACGGTCTAACATATAAACCATCTGGAGGCGTAAACTTCATCACTCTTACCTTTATATTTTAACTATAAAAACCAACTACTTTTCGATTAATAGCACCAACTAATTTATCATCAAGTCGATTACCAATTTTATCAAGCAGCCAAAACTCAAATTCCTCAAACAACCTAAACCGATACAAGGCTTCTAAAACCAATTCTAAACTTAACTCAAGTTCACCCCATATTTGTGTATCCAAAGACCACTCACATTCATGGTTGTTAATATCAAGCTTATTTACTTTATTTAATTGGCATTTAACGAAGATACGTTTAATTTGGAAAATTCCAGACTCACCCACCTCATGATAAGCGGGAAGATTTGGTAAACTTTCATCAGGGAAGCTAAAGATGAACTCAGGTATTGGATCGTTAATATACTCAAAAGTAATCCGATCACCGGCCCTTAGATTTTTATCTTGGTACTTAATTGGTAAATTCAAGCTGCATTGGTTTTCGGTGAGTCTATGCTCCCTATAGACTTTGATTTCCGTTTTCAATTCCAGTGTATGATAAACTTTCCCGCAATCCGGTACCTCAAACGAACCAGATAAAACACCTAGGTTATTCTCATTGAGTGCGCTTGCTGTGTTTTTATCGAGACGGAAAAACGAACCAAGCTCAGCTGGGTTGACTCTTTGCTCACTTTTCGTCAGAGAACTTGGATTGCATAGCCAAGCAGTAAGCTCAATTTCTTGAGGTATGAGCTCTCCATCTGACTTTAAAAACTGTTGAAGGTGGCTAAAAATCCATACTTGAGGCTCTCTGCGTAATAAGGTATTCATGGTCTCGGAAATGATGAGATCAAACTCTATTGGTTCTTCAGGTAGCCAAGTTGTTGCATCTGCGTGCACTATACGTTTCACCATATGAGCGATATCAAGTTTAGTTACCAGCTCATGTATTGCTTGCGTATTTTCTGGATGAATATCTAAAAGTGTTACTGAGACTGGACTCGTTTTGTGGAGCGCGAGAAAAGGTAATAGTAATACACCATATGGCCCGGTCCCTGCGTAGAGGATATTTATATTATCTTGCTGATTGATTTTGTCTCGTATCGCGCTCGCAACGCCCTGCATAAATATCTGACTACGTAGCGTTTCTAGTAAACATTTAGCTGCCTGAACAGGTGAAATCGCGACCCCTTTGTCAGTGTTTATATCAGACCAATCATTCATATCGAAGTCAGTGGATACGCCTGTTAGTTCAGCTAGAGCCTCAGACATAGATAATGCGTGAGGTCTATTTAGCCCAGCATCAATATCATTTAGGAGCAAAGCTTGAGAGTGCTCTAGCAATTTTTTTACTTGGTACACGCTGCCAGACGTCATTACAGATCCTTCAACCTATTATTTTTAAATCGCTTGCTAACGAAACACACTGCATTTTTTTAGCTTGTATACTCTTCACAAGGAACGCCCATTGACCCTGACTGGCAATCTAATAACCAATCATTTACTTTGCAATCAATAACGATATTGACTCTATCAAGGTTTCCTCGGTTAGCGACACTGTGTATTTTGTCCGCATTTATGTACCACACCTCTCCTTCTTTCATTGGTACTTGCATACCATCAACGACAAACTCAAGAGCAGTGTCGATGACCAAAGGTATATGAAGTCTTGCTTCACCATTTTCGATACAAAGGCCGCCATCTCTGTGAGGTTTTATAAAAGCACCTGCTTTCAATCGCATGATTCTTACAGAGAGAACTTCACAGGGGAAATTATCAACGAATGATTTAAGTAGCGGCTTTTCTTCTAATATAGGTAAGTTTTGCCAGTGAGTGCCTGACTCAATCGCAAAGTTTTGTAAGATCGGGTGAGCAGATAAATGCTCTGACAAACAACGCAACGCAACTACGTCCCACCCGCCGTCGTAATTTGCTTTATTTACATGGTCAGTCCAGGCCAGCTCATTCAGCGTCCCAAGCTCGTCGAGTACTTGTTGATGTTCAAGAAAAATTGGAAGCTTAAAATAAGCTAACCGTTCCTTACTATATGGCATAACCATCCTTAAGTTCACAGATAACTAACCTAACGTAACTCAAGCTCCAAACTGCTTAAGTGGCAAAAAGTAAAATCCGATCAAGCCCTTTGTCAGCTTAGTCCACCTCGATAAAATTGCGAATATTTTGATCTAATTTCCATTGACGATCTGAAAACTTCCCACCATTGATAATAATCTGATTAGCGCCATCGATACTTGTAACTGTGCGTTTTTGCTTTTGACTCAATGTATAGTTTTTTAAAAATACTCCATTGCTTTCAAAAACTTTGATACTAGAACTGCCAGAATTCAAAACAAATAACTGATTAGACTTACCAATGGTGATGCTCTTTGGACCATTAAGTTGATAGTCTTGCTCAATTCCGAACTCACCAAAAGTGCCCACTATTTCACCGCTAAAGTCGGCTAACACTATGTGGTGCTTTCCAGGTTGCAGTAAATAAAGCTGTTGTTGTGTCGGATCTACAGCAAAATCTTTAAGATCGCTAATGTATTTAGGTAAAGGCAATTCATTGGAAGCAGGGTTACCCTGGGTATCAAAAACCCTGATCACTCTCTCATGTTCGAAGTAAACGTAGAGAGAATCTCCGTAACGCCTAATTATATTGGCTCTTTTTTTAAAAGAAACTCGTTCCCCTGAAGGGCTTAGAACACCCCTGATAGGTACTTGAATACCGAGTTCATTCAATAGATTTTCAGGAAGCCTTTCCGTTGTATCTTTTGATACTCCAGAAGCAGTGAAGCTTTGTCTAGCAAAGCTAACAGGAGGTAAGACTGATGCAACCGTGAGTGCTGCACCAGCAAACATAAACGTTCGGCGTTTCATTCATTTTTCCTTTTTATTCTTATAACTAAAGTATGCCAACTTTTTCGAATAGAAGGAATTACACTCCATTACAAGCAATACTCCAAAAAACTCACCCAAATAAAAATAGAATACTTTCAAACACTTACAAAACTCCACAGTCAACCCAGACTGTTAATTATCCAATTTTAAAAAACAATTAAAATTCTCATGCTAGACAAGTATTTACATTCCAATTACCCTATACCATTAACAAAAAATAAGAATTAGTAATCATATGTCTCTGACGCAGTTTTCGGATAGCCATATTGTCGATGTTTTCCAGTCTGACAAATACCAACTACTTGAAAAAATTGGAGAAGGTGGATTCGGTAAAGTTTTTAAGGCGCGCCAAATAAACACAGGGCAAATCGTTGCACTAAAATTTCTGGCGTTAGAACCACAACTAGAAGCGACGAAAAAACATAGATATGCCGAGCGTTTCAATCGCGAAACCTTACTTTGTAGTCAATTAAATCACCCAAATATCGTACGATTATTAGATAAAGGACAATTAAATGAAAATTTAATGTTCGGGGTATTCGAGTATGTGGAAGGGCAAACACTACGGGACTATCTAAGTCAAAATGGTGCAATTGATTCAGTGTATGCAACTGACATCATGTTGCAAGTGTTAGACGCGCTCATTCACGCTCATCAACAAGGCATTATCCACAGAGACATAAAGCCAACCAATATTATGCTTAGCCAGTCTGGTGCAAAGACTTATGCCAAAATACTTGATTTTGGTATCGGTACACTGGCACAAGAAAGCCGTCAGCATGACTTTGAAACGATCACACTTACGCAAGAGACATTGGGCACGCCTTCTTACAGCGCACCAGAGCAATTACGTGGTGAGCCAGCCTCAGCTAAATCTGATCTGTATGTCTGGGGTTTGGTATTTTTAGAATGTTTAACCGGCGTGCCTGCGGTAACTGGCACAAGTGTCGCCTCGATTTATCACAAACAATTAAGCGATGTACATATTCCCATTCCAAGCGCCCTACTTGGCCACCCTCTTGCGGGACTGCTTAGGCGTGTACTCAATAAAAGTGCGTTGGAACGTGTGATCACTGCAACCGAGGCATTCTCTGAACTTGCTCGGATGAACGTATCGAACCTTGTTGGTGTGCTAAATGATGTTAAAGCCCAGCATGGTTACGACGAAACCACAGTAATGATCCGTGATGACGATCCTAATCATCGCGCCATTCAAGAATATACGGCGCTTACTGAGCGCAAGCAGCTCACTGTTCTTGCGGTAAGATTAAGTGTCAAAGCACTCGACAATCAAGATAAAGACTTCGATGTCATAGACACGGTTTATAAATCTCAACGCAATCACTTTATTGATATCGCGACTCGTTACGGCGCTTATCACGTGGGTAACCTCGCCGATACCAGCTTGTTTTATTTTGGCTACCCAGTTAGTAGCGATAACGATGCGCGATTGTCTGCCCGTACCGCACTTGAAATGATAAGCGAACTTGGCAAACGTAACGCACTAATGCAAGAAGCCCATAGAGTCGCCCTTAATGCTCACATTGGTATTCATACCGGTGTATTTATTACCTACGCCAATGCCGTACCTGAAGGTCATCACGCAAATATTGCAGCAGCACTCTCCCGTGAAGCCGGCGAGCGCCAAGTCTTATGTAGTGCAGAGTCACGCTCACTCCTTGATGCTTTTTCAGAATTCAATCTGTACGGTCAAGTTCAAATAGGCCCGTTATTTGAACTAACGCCGGTTTATAACTTGCAAGGAGAACGTCGCATCGAAGCATTTGGCTTTATGCGTGGTACAAAGAACCATCATGAACTTGTTGGTCGTCACCTTGAGCTTGAACAGACACTTTCACTCATTAATAACGAAGTCGAAGGTGCAAGCCGCATCGCGCACATTCATGGTGAAGCTGGCATAGGTAAATCTCGGCTGCTGCAAGAAATTCGTGCTAATGCACCGCAATATCAGCATTTAGTCGCCCAGTGTTTACCAGAGCATCAAAATAATGCTTTGTATCCAATTTTAACGTTGGTCAAATACCTCTTTAACACCGATCAGCTTGACGCTCATTCAGCCAATACCGTTTTTAGTTATGTATTATCGAATAAGGACGGTGAACTCGATTTAGCGCAGGCTATCCCTGTGTTGCTAGTTTGGCTCAATATCTCCCTTGATGATGAAATTACGCCTTCTACACTTTCTCCCGATGAGCAGAAGCAAGTGTTGTTTAAAGGACTTTGCGCATTGTTACTGTCAAATCGTCACGGGCTCAGTAAGTTTAAACTCTACATTATTGAAGACATTCACTGGGCAGATAGCACCACCTTAGAGTTTTTACATCACTTTGTCGGTGCGCTCGCTTCAGGTGATGTTTTACTCAGTACTTCAAGACAAGCGGTGCCAACTCAGTTAAAAGACCTCACCCTAGTGGATGTTTGTCTGAAAAAACTAACCGAGAAGGCCACCGAAGATTTTATCATTAACCTGTTTGATGGCCGCCGAGTGTCAGAGCGGGTTCTCAAGTTGCTTACCAGTCGCACCGACGGTATTCCGCTATTTATTGAAGAACTTGTCAACATGCTTAAGCAAAAGGCATTGGTTGGAGATAAAGGTGGAGAGATTGACTTTCTCGCACCAGACACACTTGACCAAGTACCTACGAGTTTAAGAGAGTCATTACAACAAAAACTAGATAGTCTTAGTCACGCCAAAGAAACAGCGCAACTAGCAGCCACAATTGGCCGAGAGTTTGAATATGATTTACTGGTTGCGACATCTTCTTTAAGCGAGAACCAGATCCAAAACGACTTAAATGAACTGATAGCAAACGACCTTATTGTGCAGCAACGTCGTGTTGATAACGATAGCTATATCTTTAAGCATGCGCTGGTGAGGGATGCGGCTTATGAAAGTGTTAATCAAACCAGTATACGTTTGTTACATTCAGTGGTTGCTCAAACACTAGACTCATTCAAAAGTGAAGATTACACACTAAGAGCAACTCATCACGAAAAAGCGCTTGAATACACTGACGCAACATTGCTTTGGAAACAAGCTGCAGAAAAAAGTACACAGTTAGCAGATATAAATTCTGCAATACAACATTATACCTGCGCACTTAATACACTCACGCAATGTACAGGCAGTTACGAAAACAAGCTCACAGAAATTCTAATAAGAAATGCGCTAGCACTACACTTGGCTACCACATTGGGATATGCAAACAGCAGTATCACACCACATATCGACCGTTCCCGAGCACTGTGTAGCGAGCTCAACAACCCCCCAGAGCTGTATTCAGCTTTTTGGAGTATTGCATTAATTCAAGTCGTTAAAGCCGAGCATATCGAAGGATTGAACACGATACAGCAACTACTTGAAATGGCTAAGCAGCAAAATTCTGCAGCATTGGAAATAGCAGCTCTTCATTTAAAAGGCGGGATCGAATGGGCTAAAGGGGATCTGCTATTGGCTGACAAGACCTTTACTCAGGCATTGGCACTTTATAACTATGATGAGCACCACGAATACTTCAAAAGCTACCCATTTCCATTTGACTGTGCAATATCCTCACTGCCAATTCATGCCGGAGTTTCTTGGCTCATGGGTGATTACGAACGTTCTGACCAACAGCGAATTAAAGCTGATAGACTGACCGAATTAGATGATATTCCCGCATATCAAGTTCACGTTTACGCCCGTCATGCCTACATTGGAGTAATATCCAGAAGACTCGATCTGGCCGAGTATTACGCTGAAAAGGTCCTTTCACTTTCTGAGAAGCATGGATTCGCGCTTTGGTTATCCATTGGTAACATAATAAAAGGCTGACTGATGTGCCTTGATCACAATGTATCTGAAGGTCTTCCCCTCGTTCGCTCTGGTTTAGATGCTTACCTGTTAACGGACTCTATTGGTCATGTTGCTTGGCTACGAACAATGTATGGTGAATGCTTACTGCTTGCAGAAGATACTCAAGAGGCTTCAGAACAGTTAAATATTGCTATCAATATTGCAAATGAAAAACTTGATACGTTTTACTTACCAGAAGCTTATCGACTTAAAAGTATGCTGTGTACTACAGAGTCCGCTCGTAAAGAACAATTAAAAAGTGCTAAAGAAGTCGCTGAATTGCAAGGGGCACTTGGATATATCAATAAGTATTTAAAATAGGAAATTAAGAATGATAACTAGAACATGCTTACTGGTAGCATTGGGCTGTTCAGGGGTTGCAAGTGCATCAACAACTTTGCTTCCTGCAGACGTTTCATGTGATTTGAGCACGAACAATGCGATTGCCAATTTTACGCTTACACCTGAACATTTATACGAATACTCATGGCAAACTTTTATTGCGATTAACCAACAAAAACAATTCGGCAAGCTTTCATTACCTGCTTGGGCTGACTGGATTAATACCGCAACACTTGCTGAAGTCAACTACACAAATGGCTATTTAAAGGAGTTCAACACGCCCGTTTCTGTTGAAGGCAAAGATACTCGAAAAAATATTACCACAGTAGATAGCTGGCAATGTGACTCTGGTTGTTTAGACTTAGATATGTCGTTAAAGCTAGATGGCGACGAAATCAAAATGCTGGGCCTGAGAGATAAAAATAACAACCCTGTATTTTTTGAAAAGCGGGTAAATGATAAATGGATGGAAGCACTATGGGATACCAAAGAAAACCTGAACGAAATTGATAACAATCCAGCTCTCAAAGACCTTGCGGGTTTCGCATTTAGGTGGGGCAGTTGTGGGCAAGGTAACACATCCGCTAAACAGCCTCAGATTGCATTAAAACTGGGTTGGCGCATACTCACAAGCAAAGATGATAAACTGAGATACATCACCATGGAAAACATTAAGTTACATGGTTTTGCAGTAAAACAAACTCTCGGTCTTATTGCCATGCATATCGGGGTTGGTACCAGTTCAAACCTATTGGTAGGTGATAAACCGACTTGGACTTGGTTGACATTTGAGCAGGTTGATACGCTTGAAAGTGAAACCCCAAACACGATTCAATATAGTTTCATTGCTCAGGACGAATATAGCTGTTCCAATATATATACAGCCAATAGACCGACACCTCTTGTTCGAGATGAACCAATTCCCACTCTAGCTGCAACATATAATGATCAGTATCGCTCTAAACTAAAAAAACAAAACTCTGTATTACAACATTACCAGCTGATTGGCTCACAATATCCACATATTGATAACGCGGGGTCATACCAGCGCTTTGACAAAAATGTTAGAAGTGTGGTTTTTGAGCCTTTTCTAGCTCAGGTTAATAGCAAATGTGAAATTCCCAAATCACAGTGGACCGTCTCTGAAAGTATCAGAAATAAAGGGTCTGATTGCGCGAGCTGCCATAACAACCTAAATTATTATTACAATGAAAATAAAATAAAATGGACAGAAAGATTCAAAGATTTCACTTTAATAAACAGTGGAATACCTGGTATACCAATGAAAGAAATAACATTAAACCCTAAGGAAAAGTAAAATGGCTAACAATGCATTCATAGACTATCTAAACAGATTAAATATTGATTTAGACTTCAGATTAAATAGTCAGGACAACCCAATAAAATCATTGAATGGTTATGTAGACAACAAAGATATCACCGAAGAATGCTTAACTATTGGTGGTAATAGTAAACTTTGCAAACAACCTGAAGAAAATCAACTTATCAAAAGCAACTTTTCTGCTGCACTAAACAACGAAGATTTTATCAGTGACTACCTTTCTCACTTCGAGGGTGAGAAAACAAGCAGTAAAGCTTCTATTACCGAAGGAGTTGAAGTCGTAGCGTTACTTAATTTCTTACGTTCGATAGCATATGAAGAAACGTCTCACAGTGAATTTATTCAATCTCCAAGTGACTATATATCAAACTTCAGCGTAGAGTATAACAACACTAAAGCAGAGCTTTCTGCAGACGTTAAAGATGAACTACTTTCGTTGGTCTCTCAGTTTGGAGATATAAAAGGTAATGAGGAGAAATTTGTACGTGAATTATTCTCTCTTAAAATTATCTCGCAAAATTTAGCTGATAACGCGAATATTATTTGGTAATACGGTGAATACTATACTTAACAGAGTGTTAGATGAATCTCTCCACGAATTGTTAGGTAAAAAAACAACTGAAGGCTTGCAAGAAATTGCAAGCCTTTTTCCTCAGCTGTTTTCATCCTACTATTTAGAAATAAGAGATCTAGCTACCCATGAATTTAGTCGATTGGATTTACTCTGCGCTATCGATCACCAATCCCCTAAAAAACGTACAAACTTTATCGATAATCGTTGGCTTCCTTTAATAGAAAATTTACGAAGCACCTACGCTAAATTGAAATCCCTTGACGCATTTACTCCGTTTTTATGGCTTGAATTTGATAATATTCTGGTAAACAAACCAGAAACCGTCGCAGCTCCCGGTATGCATTACTGTCTAGAATCTGGCTATCCGGAACAACTTGCAGAGAAAAATGCACAGCTTAGCCACTATAAACCATATGTTTTTTCTATGGGTCTGTGCCAACAATATCACTCAAAAGCGAGTTTAACGCTATCTAGACTATTCAAACACTTACCGCTTTCGGGTCATATCGTACATATCTCATTTATGCAGCAACGTAAGCCCGCCACAACAAAGCTATATATTTCTATGCATCAGGATGAGGTTATAAAATACTTGGAAAAAGTGCATTTTCCCGGGGATGTAAAGGAAGTCGAGAAGATGCTACTGTTTTGGCGTGATATAAATGATAGCCCCTACTTATTTTTTGACTTAGCTATTGGAGACACACTGTTTGACCATTTCGCATTGGTCAGCTCCCCCGTATATTTTGATGAGCTCAACAACAAGTTTTCATTCCTAGAGAATAAGGCCGAATTATCGAATAAACTATGTAAGAAGCTGGCTTCATCGGGACTAATTACTCAACAGAAGTCGTCACTGATACAACAATGGTCATCGTCAAAATTTGAATTAGCTTGGACTTGGGTAGATTTTAAGCTGGTTAAAGAACTGAATAGAGCTGTTTACTCAAAAGCTTACTTAGGCCTGCAATCATGTGTAAATTAGAGCGCGCTTTGCGCCCTAATTTACAACATTCCATTATAAAGCGAATTTCCCTCTTGCTGCATGAAGCTTCTTATAGCTTTCAATAAGACGCAGGTGCTTATCTAAACCTTCCAACTTCATGTTAGTGGGCGTTAAACCATAGAATTTCACATCACCATTAATTGAGCCAATAACCGCATCCATCACGTCTTTAGAGAACATGCGGGTGAAGTTGTGGATGTAATCTTCTATTTCTAGCTCGTCATCCAATGCAATTTCAAGTGTGGCATGCATTGCTTGGTAGAATAAGCCACGCTCAACCGTGTTGTCATTAAACTGCAAGAAGGTTTCAACTAGTTCAATGGCCGTTTCGATATCGCCAAGCGCTAGATAGATTAAAATCTTAAGCTCAAGAATTGTAAGCTGACCCCACACCGTATTTTCGTCAAACTCAACACCAATTAGGGTGATAATATCGATATAGTTATCAAGCTGGCTGTCTTCTAAGCGCTCAACCAAGTTAGCTAATGCTTCGTCATCTAGAGAATGGATGTTGAGAATATCTTCGCGGTATTGCAACGCTTTATTGGTGTTGTCCCAAATCAGATCTTCAGCAGGATAAACTTCAGAAAAACCTGGTACCAAAATACGACAAGCGATCCCTAAGTCTGTAAATTCCGCAATATAGGCTTCTTTACCTAACCCTTCCAAAATGCCAAATAACTTATCGCACTCTTCTTCATTAGTGCCTGTAAAATCCCACTCAACAAAATCGTAGTCATGCTTCGCACTAAAGAAGCGCCATGAGATCACACCCGTTGAATCTATAAAGTGTTCAACAAAGTTCTCTGGCTCAGATACCGCCATGCTGTTAAACGTAGGTTTTGGTACATCGTTTAAGCCTTCAAAACTGCGCCCTTGTAACAGCTCAGTTAAACTGCGCTCAAGTGCCACTTCGAAGCTTGGATGCGCCCCAAAAGAAGCAAACACACCGCCTGTTTTTGGATTCATCAGGGTCACGCACATTACTGGGAATTGACCGCCAAGAGATGCATCTTTCACCACCACTGGGAAACCCTGCTCTTCAAGCCCTTTGATCCCTTCAACAATACCTGGGTATTTAGCAAGTACAGACTCTGGCACGTCAGGGAGCACGATTTCTTGTTCGATGATTTGCTTTTTCACCGCGCGTTCAAAGATCTCAGATAAACACTGCACCTTCGCTTCAAACAGGTTATTACCGGCACTCATACCGTTACTTAGGAATAAATTTTCTATTAGATTTGACGGAAAATACACGGTTTCACCATCTGAATGGCGAGTGTACGGAATAGAACAAATACCGCGCGCTACATTACCTGAATTTGTGTCGATTAGGTGCGAACCGCGTAGTTCACCTTCTGGATCATAAATTTCACGAGTGTAGTCGTCTAAAATCTCAGTAGGAAGCGCATCATCAGCTTCAGGCTTAAACCACTTTTCGTTCGGGTAGTGAACAAATTCAGCATTTGCGATTTCTTCACCAAAGAATTGATCATTATAAAAGAAGTTACAGTTTAAACGCTCAATAAACTCACCGAGTGCCGAGCAAAGCGCGCTTTCTTTGGTTGCCCCTTTACCATTGGTGAAACACATTGGTGAAGCAGCATCACGAATATGCAAAGACCAGACGTGTGGCACGATATTACGCCATGATGCAACCTCAATCTTCATGCCTAAATCCGATAGGATCTTGGTCATATTTGCAATCGTCTGTTCCAGCGGAAGATCTTTACCTAGGATAAAAGTGCTGTCGCTTTCGCTGGTATCAACCATCAGCATAGCCTGAGAATCATCTTCAAGGCTTTCAACCGCTTCCACTTGGAATTCAGGTCCCGTTTGGATCACCTTTTTAACGGTACAGCGGTCTATTGAGCGCAGGATACCTTGGCGGTCTTTTTCAGAAATGCTTTCTGGAAGCTCCACCTGAATTTTAAAAATTTGGTTATAACGGTTTTCAGGATCAACGATGTTGTTTTGCGCCACACGAATTCCGTCCGTTGGAATGTCACGCGCATTACAATATACCTTCACAAAGTAAGCTGCACAAAGCGCTGAAGAAGCTAAAAAGTAGTCAAATGGACTTGGTGCTGAGCCATCGCCTTTATAGCGAATTGGCTGATCTGCAATGACAGAAAAGTCGTCAAATTTGGCATCAATTCTGAGATTGTCGAGGTAATTTACTTTGATTTCCATTGGAAGGTTCCAGTGTGTTGCAATCGAAAACGCTAATTGTACTTGAGGATGCAAAGCGGCGCCAATGGAAGTTTCTGTTTATTCAAGTTGAGTTAATATAAGCAAAATCCACAATGTAACCCTCTGTAATTGCTCAAACTGGTATTTTACGACACTATGGTCAGTGCTGTAGCTGAGACAGATTCTATTTGGCCGGTGAGTGAATATACTCGACAAACAATACTTAAGTCTGATAAGCAACAAAATAACTAGGAAGTACATGCATGACGATTGTGAGCAAAAGCAAACTCGATTCTTACAAAAACAAAGGCTTCGTGTTATTTGAACAAACTTTACCCGACACGCTGCTGGAAAAACTGAAGCGACTATCTAATGCGCTTGAGAGTAAAGCAAAACAAGCACAGCAAGACGGAAAAGTCGCGACTCAATACCATTTATCAAATGAATCAGGTGAGCCAAAACTCTTTCGTTATAATGATTTGCTTTTTGAAGCGCCCGAGTTAATTATCGAACTACTCGCAACACCAGCAATGTTAGCGATCAGTGAACACTTTTGTGGTGCAGGCTGTGTCCCATTGCAATGCGACCTAGTCTGCAAATATCCACATCCCCACCCTCACATAGCTTGGCATCAAGATGCTCCTCATTCTCGTCATTTTGCATATTTAAATGTCGGTATCTATCTTGATGATGCGGATATAGATGACGGGTGCTTACGCTATTTGCCAAATTCCCAACACCAAATTTTGGATATTTATTCTCTCTCGAGCAAATATGGCTGGAACATTCCTGGGGTTGTACAACAACCAGCTAAAGCCGGAGATATTTTAGTTCAAGACATGATGGTTTTACATGGCTCTGAGCCCAAACGCAGTGAAGGTCCGAGAAGGACAATATATGTAGAGCTTCGACCGCTTGCGGGTGTCAATGAGAATCAAAGTAGTGAATGGGCTGAGCTTAGAAAGCAATGGATGGCACACGTTATTCAGGCTGCAGACCCAGAAGACGTACCTGAGAAGTGGCTAGCTGTTTATGGTGAACCCAATTATGATTTAAATACGCTAGTAGAGCGTATCAAACAGAAACGAGAGGCCGTGATCCCAGCAGCTTGGGCACCGAAAATTGTTGAGCATCCAGACTACCCTACCCCCGCCGACCTACGTTAGTCTGCATGAAGTAATTGTCACCGCTTATCGATGACAATTACCTCTGACCATACGGTGTTTGAAATTTTCTCTCACTCCACCTTAGCTAAAATCAAAAACACGATTTACTTCAATGCCATAGCACACTTCTTCAAACCTAAATCGTTTCATTGTTATCCCTTGGGCTTGGTCGAGGTTTACCGCTCCATGCTTTTCGTAAAAGCGTCTCGCTTGTTTGTTCTGCTCATAAATCCAGGTATACGCGCTTTGGCAACCTTGCTCATAAAGCTTTAATAGACGCGCCTTCAACAGCGCTTGACCTAATCCACGGTTCTGATGGCTTGGCAAAATATAACCGCGATATAGTTCACCCGCATTTATTCTCGATACTTTTTGGCTAACCGGATTATACATTCGACGGTAATTACCCGCCGCACCGCAGCCTAGTATTTTCCTGCCATCAGTCACAAGCAAAGCCGTTTGGGTTGCAGAATTCTTAATGATATCAGACCAAATGGTTGCGAAAAATTCGACGGTTCCCCCTGCTAGCACTTGCTCTGGTAAAAAGCCACTGAAAGCCGCTTGCCAACTCACTTTGGTCACAAACGCCATTTCCTCTATATCTGCGGTACTGGCAGTCTTTATGGTGATTTTTTCTGGCAGGTTAAATACGTCAACAAATGCCTTTTTATCTAACTCAGTGATATCCATATAAACACTCAAAAGCTCTTTTAAGTAACAATTAACACATTATTGTTACAAGTTGTGATTTATACAAATATTTATTCCAACTTCCTTCTTGTTTTGATAGTTATCGTTTTTCACAAGGCTGACTACTATCAAAATTTATACCCAAATTGATAAATATCATCTAGGAAAAGCTCCTCGGCCAATTTTAACGCTAAATCTGAGTAGTAATCACGGTAGTGCCTACTTGATGCTTGATTATAATAAGGCAAATAATAATCTTTGCTCCCCAACTTCCTTAAAATTCGCTCACTGTCTTTTTGATAGTTTTCAAAGCGGCAAATTTCATTGACGAGTGAATTTCCCAAATGGTCGGATAACTGGGACCATTGACTCCATGCTATTCCGCCGTGCTGCTCTGCAACCATTTCTTGTACAAATAGTTCAAACCTCTCTTTCTCAGCAGAATGATGCTTCTCAGATACCGCTTCTGAGTGTAGACTTTTACCTTTCTCTAATAGTGAATACCAAGAAACGAGTCTTTCCCATGGGTTACGTACAAAAGCAAATTTAAACGTACTCTCAAACGCTTCCGGCAATGCCGCTCTAGCCTCTAGAAGCGATGCATGCTGGCTGCATATCATCCTTAGGTCTGGCGCCGTTTGCCTGAGGACACTACATAATGACGTACCGCCAGTGCGGCTAATGTGGCAGAACAAAAAATTGTACTTTTTAGAATAAAACATAAGCCTCAATCATTTCAGACTACAAAATGCATTTTCTTCACTTTGTTAAAGCCTCCTTGGTCAAGAATAACTACAAAGTCGAAATCAGGTCTCGCTGACTCACCTTACCAAGTTTAAGCTGTTCGTAAGAATGATAGATAGCCTTTTTGCTATCTTGCAGTCGCTGGGTAATGTCTTCACCTTCAAGTAACGCGGCTTGCGCAGCTTCTAGCCTATCTTGCGTATCGGTAATAATTGCGGTTAGTTTTGCTTTATCTGATCTAATTAGCGTACTGTCCTGCTCAACTTTTTGCTCAAGCATAGTTAACAACTCTGAACGCACTGAAACGGTTTTATACTCTTTAAAGTCTAATCCCAGATGATTAAATAACAGCGCTTGATTCATCTCTTCTGGTGCAATTTCTACTTCAATCGGCATCTCTACAATGTTCGTCATCATTTCACGATACATCTCGATGTTATATTCACGGCTGCCTATTTTGTGACTTGAACTCACCAAAGATTCATTGGCTAGCTTTTCAGCTTGCTCAAAATGCTTGGTAAGGTAAGTCGATTGGGTGTTGTTCGGCGCTTTTTCTTGTACAGCCTTTGCGGCTTCCATAAACGAAGGTGTTTCCGAGTTTTTTGCAGCCGAATTAGAAATATCTTGATCACTCACAACATTATTGTTCTTACGACTATAAAAATCATTCGAACTATACATTTGTGAATAGGGTGAATTTTGAATGTACATACTCGCTCCTTGGTGCATTGGCTATTCTAGTACAGCAATAAGTGCGCCAAGGGAGCGTTGTTAACCTGCTCTCGGATTAGTTAGGCTCCTAAGAATCTTTTAACCAATTTTTGGATGTAATCGGGTTCTACCAAACCAAAGTTTGCCGTTCAAGCGCTTAATATTACTGCGCTTGAGGCAAACTTTTTCCGCTATTGATTAATTAACCTTCTCACGCCAACGGATCATCAACATATATACTACGGGTAACACCACTAAGGTAAGTAATAGTGCGCTTGCCATGCCGCCCACCATAGGCGCGGCTATGCGGCTCATTACCTCAGAACCAGTGCCCGAACCATAAAGGATTGGCAATAACCCGATAATAATCGTTGCCACCGTCATCATGACTGGACGAATACGCTTGCCCGCGCCTTCTAAAATGGCATTGTTAATGGCCTCAACTGTCAATGCGTGCGGTTTATCTTTAAGCTCACTAATGGCTTGGTTGAGATACACGAGCATGATCACGCCTATTTCAACCGCAACACCTGCAAGCGCTATAAAACCAACGCCTACCGCGACCGAAAAGTTAAAACCCTCAAGATATAATAACCACAGTCCACCAATCATCGCCATAGGTAACGTCGCCATGATGATTGCCACTTCGCTAAAACTTCTAAAGTTCAAATAGAGTAAAACGATAATGATCCCAAGCGTGAGCGGCACCACATAAGTCAATTTAGCTTTAGCACGCTCCATATACTCGTATTGACCAGCCCAACTGATGGAATAACCAGCAGGTAACTCCAGCTGCTCACTCAGCACTTGTTTAGCTGCTGCCACATAGCTGCCAACATCAACACCGTCTAAATCGATAAACGTCCAACCATTAATGCGAGCGTTCTCGCTTTTAATGCCCGGTGGCCCGTTTTCAATATAGATAGTTGCCACATCACCTAGGGCAATATTTAATCCCTCGGCGGTGACTATAGGAAGCTTCCGCAGCGCTTCGGGAGAATCGCGTAAGTCTTGCGGGTAACGCAAGCTAACCGGATAGCGCTCTTGTCCTTCAATGGTTTGCGTGACATCCATTCCACCAATTGCAGTTGCGACCACTTGCTGTACATCAGCAATATTGAGCCCAAATCGCGCGGCTTTATCACGTTGAATATCGACCTTAATATAGCGCCCCCCAGCTACTCGCTCTGAATAGACCGACGCTGTACCCTCTACCTTGCTCAGAATACGTTCAAGATCTTGACCAATCTTTTGGATAGTATCTAAATCTGGACCTGCGACTTTAATCCCGACAGGCGTTTTAATCCCCGTCGCGAGCATATCAATACGCGTTTTGATGGGCATCACCCAAGCATTGGTTAGGCCCGGAAACTGCACTAGCTTATCGAGTTCTGCTTTGAGCTTTTCAGTGGTCATTCCCTCACGCCACTGATCTTTAGGTTTTAATTGAATAAAGGTCTCAATCATCGTCAACGGGGCAGGATCGGTTGCGGTTTCCGCGCGACCGATTTTACCAAAGACATTTTTTACCTCAGGCACCGTCGCTATCAACTTGTCGGTTTGCTGTAAGATTTCTCTGGCTTTACCAATCGAAATACTTGGATATGTAGTCGGCATATACATTAAATCCCCTTCATCCAAAGGCGGGATAAACTCGCTGCCGATTTTATCCATTGGATAAAAGCCAACGACAGTAATAGCTGCAGCGGCCAGTAACGTCAACTTGGGAAAGCGTAATACTTGCTTTAATAGCGGCGTATACGCGCCAACCAACAAACGATTAATTGGGTTTTTATGTTCGGGCACAACTTTACCGCGAATAAAGTATCCCATCAGCACAGGAATAAGCGTAATGGCAAGCCCCGCAGATGCGGCCATCGCATACGTTTTAGTGTATGCCAGAGGAGCAAACATACGCCCTTCTTGCGCCTCAAGAATAAACACAGGTAAGAAGCTTACGGTAATAATTAACAAACTAAAGAACAGCGCAGGGCCTACTTCAGAAGCCGACTTCGCGACGATTTCCCAGCGGTTTTCATCATTGAGTGGCGTTTTTTCCATGTGTTTGTGCATGTTTTCAATCATCACGATTGCACCGTCGGTCATCGCCCCGATAGCAATGGCTATACCACCAAGGGACATGATATTTGCGTTCACCCCTTGAAAATACATCACGATAAAAGCCACCAGAATGCCAAGTGGCAAAGTGATCACGGCAACCACGGAAGAGCGAATATGAAATAAGAACACCACACACACTAAGGCCACCACCACTAGCTCTTCAAGTAACTTAGACCAAAGATTATCAATGGCTTTGGTGATAAGCTCGGAGCGATCGTAAACCGTTACCACTTCCACGCCTTCCGGTAAGCCTTGTTGTAGCTCGGCCAGCTTTCGCTTCACCCCATCTATGGTTTTTTGCGCGTTTTCTCCAAAGCGCATGACCACAACGCCGCCCACAACTTCTCCTTCGCCGTTAAGCTCGGCAATGCCTCGCCGCATTTGCGGTCCAATATTGACAGACGCAACATCTGCTATCGTTAATGGCGTGCCTTTGACAGCTTGCCCAAGTGGTATGGCCTCAATATCTTTAACGCTTTGAATATATCCCGTACTTGTCACCATATATTCGGCTTCAGCCATCTCAATCACGGAAGCGCCCGATTCTTGGTTACCGCGTTGCAGCGCCTGCTGTACATGCGTAAGCGGAATACCGTAAGCGCGCAATTTGTTGGGATCAACCTGTACTTGATACTGTTTCACCATACCGCCAATCGGCGCGACTTCTGACACGCCAGCAACCGATTGCAACTCAAACTTTAAAAACCAATCTTGTAGGCTGCGTAGTTGGCTAATATCGTGTTTACCGGTTTTATCGACTAATGCATAAAGATACACCCAACCCACCCCGGTGGCATCAGGACCCAATTGCGGTTTTGCCGCATCAGGTAATTGTGGTGCGACTTGACTTAGATACTCGAGTACACGACTGCGCGCCCAGTAAAGATCCGTTTTATCGTCAAAAATAACGTACACATAGGAATCCCCAAAGAAGGAATAACCACGTACGGTTTTTGCGCCCGGCACAGAGAGCATTGCCGTGGTCAGCGGAAATGTCACCTGATCTTGCACCACTTGTGGTGCCTGTCCTGGATAAGGTGTTTTAACAATGACTTGTACATCAGACAAATCCGGAATAGCGTCGACAGGCGTGTTTTTAAGGGTAAATAGCCCAGCCCCCACTAGCATTAGTGTCAGCAGTACCACAAAAAAACGGTTGTATACTGACCAGCGAATTATTGCTTGGATCATTGTGAACGCTCCTTAGTGGCCTGAGTGCATATTCATCGACATCTCACCTGCAGGTTTGATATCAGTCACCACAAATTCGTCACCCACTTCAAAGGTGAAAGTCACCTTCATTCCTGTCATAAGCTGGCTTAAATCAATGTGCTCAGCTGCAACAAAGTCCATCGTTGTTGCGGGACGGTCCCATTTTTCAATGGCGTCGCGAGAAATATTAAGCACTCGGGTGTCAGGGGTGATGGTGTTTATCACACCGCCCACTGTTGCTGTAGGCAGTGTATTATCGGTCGTACTTCCTTCGGACATAATGTGAATGCCTGTCAGTAATACGCTGCCATCATCTTGTTTAGTGGCTTCAAAATGCAAAGTCTGTCCAGGGTTTAATTCGTCAACATCGACACTATCAGCCACTGAAAAATCCATCACCATTTCAGGCCATTCCCACTTGGGTACGGGTTGATGATCGATATTCACCACTCGACTTTGGTAGTTCACGCTTTGAATTTTTCCTTCAATCCAAACTGATTTAGCCTCAGCAACTGGCGCCATACGCATAAAGTCAGAAGTAATGCTCGATTGAGAATCAATCAGGAACTGGGCTGACGTAACAATCTTGTCTCCTTCGTTAAGACCATTGAGGATTTCAATATTTTCATCACCAATTTGACCCAGTTCAACGGCAACCGATTTAAAGCTACCGGGTGCGACTTCAACGACAACACGATTTTGTTTGGCAGTGCGGATCACAGCTTCACTCGGCACTTGCAATACATCGTCACGAGAATCGGCATGAATGTTCACTTGCGCAAACATATTCGGCTTTAACAGCGCATCACTGTTGTCAAACCTGAGCCTGACTCTAAGTGTCCGTGTTTTTTCATTGAGTGAGGGGTAGACGTAATCGACTTGCCCTCGCCACGTTCTGCCGGGTAAAAAGTCTAACCTCATGGAAACCGCTTGTCCCTGAGCGACCAACATAGCATCACGTTCAAATACGTCAGCTTCGACCCAAATTTCGTCAAGTTTGGCGATACTCATGAGCGTTGTGCCTGGTTTTACGTAAAACCCTTCTCGGATCTGGAGTCCATCCAACACCCCAGATTGACGCGCATAAAAGGTAATGCTTTGATGCACTTCAGCCGTTTTTTTAAGCGTATTGATAAAGTCATCACTCAGGTGCAATGCTTTGAGCCTTTCGTGCGCTGCGTTTATCAGCGCCTGATTATTCCGCTTTCTAGCGATAAGGTATTCTTCTTGCGCATTGACCAATTGCGGCGAGTATAAGGTGTACAGAGGCTCACCTTGCTTCACCGGATCTCCTGCTGCTTTCACGTAGAGCTTTTCAACCCAGCCCTCAACTCGAGGATGAATGTGAACTAAGCTATCTTCGTTGTACTGAACATAGCCAACCGTGCGGATTTGGTGAGACATCGCTTGACGCATGGCCACCGAAGTACGAACGCCCAAGTTGTTTTCAACGTGAGGCGCTATCTCCACAACCCCCTCACCAAATTTTGCATTCGCAGACTCTTCTTCGTACACAGGTACGAGATCCATTCCCATCGGAGACTTACCTGACTTATCACGACGATAGTTCGGATCCATAGGTGCGACCCAATAAAGTGGCGCTTTCTCAACGTTTTTCGGCACCGCAGACTCGTTACTTGAAGAGAGATTTATCCCAACTAGCACGCCTGCCGTTAATGTCGTGACGGCAACCAGCGTCATTTTTAAGTTGTTATTCATGGCTTGCATCCTCTTCAATTTGAGCCAAATAGTAGTTACTGCGTACCACCGCTTTTAACAATGCAATATCAATGGAAAGTGCTGATAACTGCGCATTCAGTTTCGCGATACGCGCCCTCACTACCTCGGAAAAGTCGCCATCATCGTTGGTATAAGCAGTCAATGCAGCTTCGGCTTGTTCAGCGCTTTGTGCCACAATTGATTTTGCGTATAGCGATTGCCTTTCTTGCAATCGTTGGATAGTTTGAATTTCTCCATTTAAGCTTGAAAACAGCTGCTTTAGCACCAGCAATCGGTCGGTTTTACTCGCCTCAACTTGTGCAGTTGCTGCCGCTTTTTGCTGGTCTTGTTTTCCATCTGTAAATAACGGAACGTCGAATGACACACCAACGCTAAAAAAGTCAGTGCGAGACATTTGATTTGGTGCATCATCTCGATATGCATAACTCGCATTGACGGAAAACTGTGGTTTATATGCCTGCTCAGCTAACTTTACCCCTTGATTAGCGCGGTATGTATCAACGTCGGCTGCAACAACCAACGGGTGATGAGTCAAATGTTTTACTACAGCTTGGCTATCAACTGGGCGTTGCTGCATTAACTTTGGCGCAATTGAGCGGATCAACGGCAGTTTCACTTCGTTTTGTGCAAGGACACTCAGCGCATTTGAATTAGTGAATGCATCATTTAAAAGCCATTGCGAAAGCTTTGCCTTAGCGGTGTTAAGCTGCTGATAAGCCGCAGAACGTTTGTCGTCTAACTGCATCACCTCAAGCTGAGCACGGATCACATCTTGCTGGCGTGTTGCACCAAGCGCATTGGAGTAGCTGGCATTGGCAATTTCGACCATTTGGTCAAACAGCACGCTATCACGCTCAATCAATTCTAAAGTTTTTTTGGCTTGTACAATATCAAGCCACACCTGAGAAACGTCGCGGCGCACTTGCGCTTTTCTATCCGCTTGTAAAATCGGTTGCTTTTTAGCGTCAAGTGCCAATTGCTGGCTCTTAATTTCTAGGCTATCTCCTCGCGGTAACATCTGCATCACGCCAACTTTAAGCTGAGTCATCCCTTCTTGGTTAAACTCCCAACTATCAACAGGCAGATTCATCATACCGATGGACACCTGAGGATCGGGATAGCTCAATGCTTCGCGGCTCATAGATTGCATCGCAGAACGCTTGTATTGGCTAGATTTAAGCCAAGGATCGTTACTGATGGCGGCATCTATCGCTTGCTCTAACGTTGCAATATTGGCCTGTGCTATCTGTGGCAGTATCAGTGTTGCGATAAACAGGGAAGCTTTAATTGTCATTAGAATTGCTCCTCATAGCTGTCGATTTCAGCAAAAATCTCATAGCTCCCATCTTTTTTAAGTAGCAATACTTGATAAGGCATAAAACGCTCGCCAACTTCCATACCAGGCGATCCAAGTGGCATCGCCGGCACACTCAAGCCGATATTTTGTGTGTCTTGAGTTAACGTTTCGTTTTGCAAAAACTGTTTAATAAACTTGGCAGGAACATGCCCTTCAAAAATAAAACCATTTTTAGAAACCCCGGAGTGACAAGATTGAAAATTTTGCTTAATACCAAGCTTACTCTTAAGTGAGCCAAGATAATTTAAATCGGTGGCTTTGTGCGCGATACCTTGCGCAGTTAAATGATTTAACCACAGCTCACAACAGCCGCAGGTTGGGGATTTAAAGACTTCCAATTCTATATTGGATTTACCGTATGCCGTGGCACTCATTAGCCATAGCATCATCACTAAATAAAACTTTTTCATGCTAACCTCGCATGCAATACCAATTACGTTAGTGCAACAGGTATCAATCAATTCGTTGAAAATTACGCCAAAAAAGACGATTAATCGTACAAAACTTTGAAATTAAGGCAGATCTGCCCTGAGGTTAGGCAAGTATTGGGGGTTTATAAAGAGAGCGAGGATAGTCGCTAAGCTGGCCACTTGTGAAACTTAATTTATCGTTTTTCAGTACAATAGGCGCTATCCACTCTCTTGGCGAAAACGCTGCAAGATTTGTGGAGCACATATGTGTGGGGCAAGTACAATCGCTGCATTGTGCTGCGTTTTGAGGGTCACAACAATCCATCTCAACCATCATTTCATGATGATGAGGCTCTGCCGATTGCACGTTACTTTGAAGCATTTGATGACTTGTTTCATGACTGGTAGCGCCATGCATTTCACATGCTGCCATAGAGGCAGCCGCGTTTTGACCACTTAGTGTAGCCACCACGAACATTGTGATAAGTAAACGTAAGAATACTTGCAAGGCACTTTTCCAAATCAAATAAGCGAAGTAATAATAAAAATCTAACCAAAGAAATGCAAGTAAATAGACCAACCTCGTTATTATTTTCTTTCATCATTGATATACTAGAACCCAATTCTAAAAAATTATTCCGACTCAAGGATATGAACGTTATGAAATTTGCTTCAGTAGCTACTATTTTGGCGTTAGTTGTTTCAAGCAACGTCAGTGCCACAGACTATGGAGACTTTGGTGTCTCAATATATGGTGGCAAAACTTACAGCAGTGATATCAAAACTTCGCGCCATCAAAAGTATGAATTAGAAGACGATTCGCACTTTGGATTAAGTATCGATAAATATGTACCTGAAGGCCGTTATGGCTTCTACTACGGAAAAACTGAGACCCAACTTACCGCTTATCCGCTAAATAAAGTGGAAATGGAGTATCTATTATTTCAAAGTGCGGTGGTACGCCCTCTCACAGACAACTTAGATGTTTATCTAGGCTTACAGCTTGGTGCGACCTTTGTTGACCCTAATTTTATCGACTCAGATACTTTCTTTGCATCAGGGTTATACACGGGTTTTGAATATAACCTTGGCGCAGGTTTTCATCTTGGTGCTGAAGCACGATGGATTGCAACTATCCTCAACAACAACTCTAAAGTCACTTGCGATGTCGACCCAGAAACCCAAAATACCTGTAGCTGGCACTTCGACAATGAGGTAATGAGTCAATATCAAGCGAGCGCAACATTAAGTTATCGCTTTTCACTGTAATTATTCCGAGCGGGTTTTAATATACAGTAAAACTCAACAACCCCTGGTAAGTCGCTGTACAATAAAGTCAGCAAAAATACTCACTTTTGCAGGAATATGGCGAGTTGCTGGGTATAGCATCCACAGCTCGCCTGAATAGTGAGTCTCAAATTGCCATTCAGGTAATACCTGTATCAAGTCTCCTGACGCTAACGCATCTTTAGATACAAACATAGGTAAGCTTGTGATCCCAAACCCTTGCAGCGCAGCATCTAACCTCACTCGAGTATGATTTGCTTTATAGCGCCCGCTAACTGGGGTTGTGAGTTTTTGTGTGCCTTTTCTGAATCGCCACTTAGCATCAGCATCCGTTTCCCCCAAGGCAATACAGCTGTGTTGTACTAGTTCTTTAGGGTGAGTAGGAATTGAGTGGGTCGCAAGATATTTTGGTGATGCCGCCACTATATGTTCTATCGTCATTACGCTTCTACCGATTAAGCCTTGTGGAGGTTCGTTGGTAATTTTAAATAGAATGTCTATTTCATCACGGATCAAATCCAACGCGTTGTCATCTAGCACCAAATGAACGTCAATATTTGGAAATTTGCCTAGAAACGCCATCACATTTGGGTGAATTAGTGAATGTGCGACCGCTTTTGGCGCTGCGATTTTTACTGTTCCTTGTGCCGTTTGATGATAGCTTTCACAAAGCGAGATGACGTCTTTGGCGGCTTGTTCCAACTGAGTACAGCGCTCATATACAGCCCTTCCTGTTTCGCTCAATCTTAAGCTGCGTGTGGTACGTTGAAGTAAACACACCCCCAATTGCTGTTCAAGTAGTTTTATGGCACGACTCACTGATGACGGCGAGACACCTAATTGCCGAGCGCTTTTGGAGAAGCTTCCAGTATTCACTACCGAAACAAAAATCGACATTTCTTGCAGTAGTTCAATATGTTTACTGGTCGTCATAACCCTCCCATTTGTGCGCGATACGCAAAAGTTATTTCTATTCTTAGATTATTATCTTCCTAGGAGAATGAAAATACAATGTTCTCAATTGTTCAATATTATATTGGGAGCTTATTATGGTGCAGTATTGGCCAGAGTTTTTGTCATTAGCCATCATTCATTTTGTTGCAGTGATCTTGCCGGGCCCCGACTTTGTTATTACAGTCAGACAGAGCTTAAAATACGGCAGACTACATGGCACAATGACAGCCTTGGGAATTGGCGCTGGGCTTAGTGTTCATATCTTATATACCTTACTTGGTGTCGGCGCACTGATGCAGGCCTCACCTTGGGTTTTACAAGTAGCTAAATTAATCGGCGCTGCGTACCTTATCTACATTGCTATTCAACTGCTCAAAAGTGCGGGAACAATTCAACTGGATGCAGAAAATGCCCAGGCTGATGTAAGCTCACAGTCGCTCAAAAAAGCCTTTAGTCTTGGTTTTTTAACTAATGCAACCAACCCAAAAGCAACCCTGTTTTTCTTAGCCGTAGTAACCAATGTCGTCAGCCAAGGAACTCCGTTGCATATTCAACTTTTTTACGGCACTTGGATGTGCAGTGTTAACGCTTTATGGTTTATCTGTGTCAGCTTAGTATTCTCAGCCCCATCTTCCCGAGCTTGGTTCTTGAACAAGATGAACTTGGTTGAAAAAGCACTTGCTGTTTTGCTTATGGCCTTCTCATTAAGGCTGTTAATTGCTTAACACATGTAAGCCAAATAAGGGTTTCCGCATCATGCGTTAACCCTCATTCAATCACTAAGCTATGGATATTAGGGCATCAACGCTTCCCACCAGCTGCTACTTGATAGCGTTTCTGATAGCGTCAAAACTTCACCTACAACAGGTGTTACCAGTGCCACTTGATTTTGCTCTGCCGCGACTTTCACTCTTGCGAGCGGATCAAACCAAGAGTGAAAAGCCAAGTCAAAAGTACCATTATGAATGGGGATCATATGCGTTCCTCGCAGATCTATATGAGCTTGTACGCTTTGCTCTGGCGTCATGTGAATATCAGACCAATCTTTATCATAGGCGCCAGTTTCTATTAACGTTAGATCAAACGGACCAAGCCGTTCACCTATTTCCTTAAATCCAGCAAAATAACCTGAGTCTCCACTAAAAAAGATATTTTTGTCTGCTGTGCGAATAGCCCACGCTCCCCAAAGGGTTTTATTTGCATCTCCAAGTCCACGTCCAGAAAAATGCTGAGTAGGTGTAAAGGTGAGTGTTAACTCAGCGGTTTCTTCAAACTGCCACCAGTCAAACTGCTTTATTTTCTCGGCGGGAACTCCCCACTTTTGCAAATCACCTTCTACGCCCAAAGGTACATAAAATGCCCCCACTCTGTCTGCTAATCGCTTTACGCTTTCCTTGTCTAGGTGGTCGTAATGGTTATGTGAAATCAACACCTTATCAATTTGAGGCAATGATTCAATAGTAATAGGTGGTTGATGAAAACGCTTTGGACCAATAAATGAAAATGGTGATGCTCGTTCAGCAAAAACGGGGTCAATCAGAAGATATTGCCCTTGCGCTTTAATAAGTACTGATGAATGACCCAGTTTGATAACGTGAGTTTGCGTATCAGAAAGTGCCTTTAAATTCGCCTCGGTGAGCACTTTTACTGGCATATCAACCTTCGGCACCGCATTGACTTTTTGCTCGGTAAAAAAGCGCCAGAAAATTTCCAGCGTCTTACCTAGGCTCGTTTTATTCGTTTCATGAATATTATGAAATTTACCATCACCATATTGAGTTGATGAATACCCACTTTGATTTACCGCAGCATTTAAATTAGAAGCCATAACTCCTCCTACTCCTATCAGCAAGACCACAATCAAGCCAAACCATGTTCGCTTTTTCATATAACCACCAAAAGTAAACTACACAGTGTAGTTTACACATCAAGAATAGAAAGTAAACTAAGCAGTGTAATTTATTTTAGTTTTGCTAAAATGCGGAGTATCCATTTGTTGATATTCCCTTGCCTGTAATAGATAAAATGAAACAATCAGAAAGAAAGCGACTGCAAATTCTAGAGGCTGCCCAACAGTTATTTGCTCAACACGGTGCTCAAAATACCAGTATGGATCTCATCGCAAAGCACGCTGAAGTGTCTAAACGAACGATCTATAATCACTTCGAGACTAAAGAGCTGCTACTGTATAACGTACTTGAACACATGATGCTTCAGGTTGACCAAGGTGATATTTATCAATATCGACCCGATGTCTCGATTGCAAAACAACTTCAAGAAATCGCTTTACGAGAAGTCAATCTGCTCACTTCTGAATCATTTATCAAAGTGGCTCGCGTGGCATTTATCGAGTTGTTGCAAGACTCTACATTGGCTGCGCATTTCAATAACAGTAAAGTAGGTTGTATGCGTTATTTAGAAACGTTTTTAGCCGATGCTGTCGCTAACAATGCACTGTATATCGAACATCAGGCATTCGCAGCACAACAGTTCTTATATCAACTCAAGTCTTTTATCTTTTACCCACGGCTTTATGGATTTGATCTCACAAATACGGAGGAAACGGACTTTATTGTAGAGCAAAGCGTTGCGCTTTTTATGGCGAGATATGGGACTGAACAACGCGCCCAAGATTAATGATAAGGTATGCTAATACAAGGATTTAAATAAATTTCATACCAACTTGCATAAGGCTATATTTTAAACAAAAAAATTCCCTGATATAGTCATTCACGCTAACAAGAGTAAGGAAATCAGATGAGCGAATTAATTGCAATTGGTAAAAACATTTGGATCCATAACGGCCCAGCTGTCCCATTCTTTGGCATGCCATACACTACCCGAAGCACCATAGTAAAGCTTTCCTCTGGCGCATTATGGGTGCACTCTCCAGGAAAATTAACCGATGAACTACTCAGTGAATTGACTCAACTTGGGCAAGTCAACTATCTAATTTCTCCAAATAAACTTCATCACCTATTTATGGGAGATTGGCAGGAAAAGTTCCCACATGCGATTATGTTTGCTTCTCCAGGTGTCGACAAAAAACGGCCAGATCTTACTTTTCACCGCCAACTGGGCGACATGGCAGAACCCGAGTGGCAAGGAGATATTGAGCAACTCATTTTTAAAGGCAGCGCGGTGATGGAAGAAGTCGTATTCTTCCACAAAGAGAGCAGTACATTAATTTTGACAGATCTTATCGAGAACTTTCACCCTAACCACTTCTCCGGTTTTAAAAAAGTATTAGCGAAAATCACTGGGATTATTAGCCCTAACGGTAAAACGCCCATAGACTGGCGAACTTCGTTTGTGTTTGGGAAGCAGCAGGCCCGAGCCTGTTTTTCAAAGATGGCTGCTTGGCAACCTCAATATATCGTTATTGCCCATGGTGAATGCATTGAAACAGGCGCTGGAGCATTTTTAAACCGCTCATTTTCTTGGCTGGGTATCAATAAAGCCGCGTAAGGCGCTGTACAAAATAATAGAATATAAAAAGCGCTGTCATTTCAAACAGCGCTTTTTTTTACTAAACCTCAAATTACATACCAGCTGGATATGCATAACTTGCTTGTAGACCTAGTGGAATACCAAGCATCCAGTAGATCAATAAGAAGATGCTCCAACCAATCAAAAAGGCAATTGAGTAAGGCAACATCATCGCTATCAATGTACCTATTCCTGTCGACTTAACGTATTTCTGGCAATAAACCACAACCAGCGGGAAGTAAGGCATAAGCGGAGTGATTATATTTGAGCCAGAATCACCAACACGATAAGCCGCTTGTGTTAAATCAGGTGAAATGCCCAATTGCATTAACATCGGAACAAAAATCGGCCCCAGCAATGCCCACTTCGCAGAGCTTGACCCTACAAATAAGTTTACAAATGCGGTCAAGAAGATAATACCAACTACAGTAACATAGCTTGGCAGCGCCAATGCTTTTAATACTTGAGCCCCTTCAATGGCAAGCAGTGCACCCAAATTTGAATGGCTGAAGGCACTGATGAAAAGTGCACAGAAAAACGCCATAACAATGTAGTAAGACATGCTATTCATGGCTTTAGTCATGGCATCAATCATGTCCTTTGAGGTTTTAAACGTACCGACAACGAAACCGTATACCGCACCAGGGATCCAAAACAGCAGGAAGATAAGTGGTACAATTGATTGCATTAACGGCGCACTAAAATCAGTTAAAGCGCCCGACGGGCTGCGTAGTGCTGAATCTTCACCGCTTGATGCATAAACCAATAATGCAATACCTGCTAACATCACAATAGACGCCACCACAAAGCCCTTTTTTTCTTTGCTTGTGATCTCATCAAACGAAGGCAAGCTCTCTGTATCGCCGTCAATTTCTGTCGCTTTTAGCCTTGGCTCTATGATTTTATCAGTGATATACCAACCTAATAAAATAATGAATAAGCTCGATGCTGAGGTGAAAAACCAGTTGTTTAGTGGGTTAATCGCGATTTCTGGATCGATGATCTGCGCTGCACTTTGGGTAAAGCTTTGTAGCAACGGATCGATACCTGAAGGAATAAAGTTCGCGCTAAATCCGCCGCTTACGCCAGCAAATGCCGCAGCAATACCCGCAAGAGGATGTCTTCCCATCGCATAGAAAATAACACCGGCAAGCGGAATAACTAACACGTATCCAGCATCTGTCGCCGTGTGGCTTACAATTGCGATAAGAATAATAGAAGGAGTTAGTAGTGCTTGAGGCGTGCGTTTAAGCATGATTTTAAGGCCAGTATTAATATAGCCAGAATGTTCGGCAACACCCACACCTAGCATAGCAACTAGCACCACGCCTAATGGTGCAAATCCCGTGAAGGTTTTTACCATCGTTGCCATAAATCCGGCAAGCGCATTTGGGTCTAATAAATTGTGAACGACAATCGCCTGATTGGTTCTTGGATCAATAGCGCTAAATTCTACGCCTGAAAATAACCAAGATAGTAGCCAAATCAGCAACATTGCTGATAAGAAAATGATTGCAGGATCAGGAAGTTTATTCCCCACCCGCTCTATCCCGTTTAAAAAACGGGTGATCGCAGAGTTTTGCGAGTTCGCTTGTTGTGTTTCGTGCATACCATTGCCCTAAGAAAAAAATTGCTTAACCATAACTTAATATTTACATGTTAAGCAAGAAAACGTGCCTATTGACGAGACACTTTGCCGAATTAGTAGTCGACTTGGTATTTTTTTGTCTCAAGTCAGTGTTCAATAAAGAATTTACGCTATGCTTTTTATATGTCTGAAATTAAGGATTTTTAGATGATAGATCTAGACGACAAAGTGTTAGCTGACGTCAAACATGGTTTTAATTTACCACCGAAGCCCGCGCTGATAAGCGAGTTGCAAGCAGCACTTGCTGCACCGGATCCAGACCTGAACGACATCGCTTCTATCATCGCTCATGATGTCAGCACCTCAGCCGCGGTGCTAAAAATCATCAATTCCCCACTGTACGGTTTGGCAAGAACGGTAACTGATGTAAAACAGGCTGTCGTCTTTCTAGGTCTAGACTCTATTAGTAAGCTTGTGACCGGCTTTTTGCTCAAACAAACCTTTGGCCAACGTAAATGTTGTATCAGTTTGGAGCGGTTTTGGGATAACGCTTCAGACATCGCAGATAGCATTATGGTGATTGGTAATAAACTTAAATCGCGTGTTCCTATCGAAAACTTGCACTTACTAGGCTTATTTCATGACGCAGGGATTGCCGCTATGGCGGTAAATTACCCCGATTATATGGAAACGCTCATTGCCGCTAACAAAGATTATGACAAGCTGTTAATCGAGCACGAAGAAGAAAAGTACGAGACCAATCATGCTATTATCGGCTACTTCCTCGCAGCTTCCTGGAATTTGCCACAAAGTATTTGTCAGATGATTTTATGCCATCATGACCCTGAGTTTTTGGGAAACTGTAAAGACGACGAGCAGAAATTAGCTTTCGCTGCTCTAAAAATGGCTGAAAATTTTGTACATATCAATAAACGTTTTGTTGCCGCGCCTGATTGGCACTTAATGAAAGCAGATGTATTGAAGGTTTTAAATTTAGATGAAGATGATTACCAAGACATCAAAGAAGACCTAGATGAATACTTTTTAGAGCAAGATGGAGTAAGCGACTAGTTACCTCACACTCAACACCATCTTTGAAATGCGACTCAACGACAGTATTGCGGCAATTCTTAAAACTTCGTAGACTGGCAGCAAAATTAAAATAACAATGACTTAAGGAATTTACATTGCCAGCGCTGCTATCTCTTAAAGGCAAGTTTGCCATCTTTGGGCCTGGAATATTAATGGCAACTGCTGCTATCGGTGGTTCACATCTCGTTTCGTCAACTCAGGCTGGGGCACTATTTGGTGGTCAATTGATCTGGCTAATTGTTGCCGTTAATTTGCTCAAATATCCCTTTTTCAAATATGCAGTAGAGTACACAAGTCACTCTAAGCACACTGTCGTCGAAGGCTATCATGCACATTACCGCTTCGGATTTAAGGTTTTTGTGCTACTCAATATTTTCGCAGCCATTGTAAATACCGCGGGTGTGCTATTACTTACAGCAAGTCTCTTGAGCTACTCGCTGCCATTTCCAATAAATATTGAATTGTTAAGCTTTATACTTTTGGCTAGCTGCTTGGCAATCTTATTGGTTGGGCATTACAAAATACTCGATGTGACTAGCAAATGGGTAATGATAATTTTGACCATTTCCACGGTTATGGCACTTGCTATTGCAGTTAATAATGGACCGGCCCATCCAGCCCCCATTGATCCGGTTTCCCCCTACGACATCGCACTACTGGGGTTTTTAGTTGCTTTAATGGGTTGGATGCCTGCACCAATCGAGATTTCTGCCATTAATTCCTCTTGGCTAAAAACGAAGATGGCTAAACAACCGCTAACAAGTAGCCAGATCCTACTGGATTTCAAGGTGGGATATTTTGTTACGCTGGGTCTTGCGGTCGTTTTTTGTTTGCTCGGTATGCTCATGCAATATGGTCAAGATAAGCCTGTTGAACTCGCAGGTGTTGCGTTCTCACAGCAGCTCATTGATATGTATGCCAATACGATTGGCGAATGGGCCAGATGGCTAATTGCAGGCGTCGCATTTTTATGTATGTTTGGAACAACGATCACGGTGTTAGACGGCTACTCCCGAGTGCTTAGTGAATCGCTTCAGCTGTTACGCCCTAACACAACGAAAAAGAGTTACACGCTCATTCTATTGCTACAAGCAGCGCTTGGTATGGCCGTAGTGCTGTTTTTTAAAGCCGACTTAAAGAGCATGCTGATGTTTGCCATGAGCTCAGCGTTTGTCACTACTCCCATCTTTGCTTGGATGAATTTAGGATTAGTGAAAGGTGAGATCTATCGCCGTCAACCCATGTACACCAAGATTTTAACGGGACTGGGGCTGGTTTATTTAGTGGGCTTTGCACTGTTATTCATCTATTGGCGATTTTTGATGTAAGGCCAAAAGAGGCTGAGTAGCAGATGCAAATTAGACTTCTAGGGCCTGTTTATCTTTCAAGTTTGTTTTTGCAGCAGTTTGATTGGTATTTATACAAGGCAGAGCCTGCGTAGCATAGTTATTCTATGTGAGTCAGGCGATAACACAGTAGAAATGCTAATCAAGCGCTGCCCTTTGGGTTCACCTGAGTGCGCTTTGTTCATTGTTGCTCAACTTTTGCCTAGATTACTAGGCGGCAAGTCGAGCGTCGCTACCAAAACACACTAAGGAGAACAAAAATCAAACAGCAAAGGTCAACAGGCCCTAGCATCTGCTACACTCGAGCGAGGTGCATTTATTTTAGATTTTGCACCTGCTCCCAAATAGAAACTACGTGCGCTTTATCATCGTCATTTAGCTCTCCATTTCGGTATGCTTTTACCAAGCTGCTCTCAACTTTGGCATTTAACTCATCAATCGAAAGATCTGCTTCCTCTACTTGCGCATAGCCTACCGCTAAGTCAAAGTGACCGCGTAAATAGCCGCCAGCAAATAGTTCATCATCGCTCGCTCTATCAACAAGCTCATCAAAAAACTGCTGCGCTTTCTCTACATATTCTACTAAAGACATATTTATTCCTAAATTATTCTTGATGGCCTATGGCGTACATCACATGGTCATTGAATCCAGTGATCACTTTAATAAATCCAGCTAAGGACTCGTCAAGTTGTTCGTCACCGGTATCAGCAATTAAAGGACGACCATTTAAGGCCTTTAATTTCGATTTTGTGGCGATAAGGATAATATTATCTTTACCGATTTTTTTGATGAGGTTAGGGCTTAGCTGCTGATTACCGCGGCCAAAAATGTGTCCTTGCCCACCAATTAATGTGATCACTAGCTTTGTTTTGTCATCAGCAAGCGACAACAATTGCTGCGCGGTTTGATCTTGCGCGATCAGCGCTTGGTCCCTTACCACATCAACACCAAGAAGTGTATTATCAAGTCCCATCTCTTCCATCACTGCTGCAACGGTCGAACCAGATCCCATAATGTAGGTTTCGTCTTCTTCCATTTCGGCAACCACATAGGCGGCGATATCTGCCAACACCAGCTCATCGCTTTCTTTGCCACCATTTTTCACCGCTTGCACATATCTCAGCTCGGTCGGCACTTGCATTTCACCAAATCGCTTAGCGCGTACAGTCCCTTCACGAAATGCAGCTTCATCAATGTCCATCACATCGGCTTCGCCAATAGAGACGAGCTCTCCGGTAACCAAAAGTTCAACGACTCTACCTGCTGCTTTTGGCGTTATCGCGTATACGCCGCTATGAATTTTGCACCCAGCAGGGATCCCAAGTACAGGACATGAATCACCCACCGCGTGGCAAATGTTACGGGCAGTGCCATCGCCACCAGCAAACAAAATCAAATCGACACCGAGCTGTTGCATCATTTGCGCTGCGGTCTCGGTATCTTCAGGACGAGTTACCGTGCTTTGAGTTTGATAAATCACTTGGGTGTTAAAACCTAGCTCTTTTGCCGTACGCTCCCCCATCTCACCGTTAACGGTAAATATTGCGATGTTTTGTTGATGTGGAAGCAGTTGCGTTAAAGCCGTTTTTGCTCGCTGATTAGCGCGAGGCTCTGCACCTAACGCCAATGCTTGTTGAGCTGTTTCTGCACCATCGCTACCTTTTAGTGCAACGCTCCCACCAAGCCCAGCTAAAGGATTGATGATAAGTCCAAGCTTAAATTGCATCGTCAAACTCCATGCTTAGCTCTGTCGGGATATCCCAGTTAAATTGCTGCTGGCGTAACGGCCAAGGTGTATTATAAAAATTGCTTAATGCGTTGAGTAGTTGAGTCGTTCTGGTATTAAATCCACTTTCTAATAAAGCTAGCACTTGCTGATGCACTCGTTGTTGAAAGCTGAAACGGCAAGTTTGTTCACCATTGAGGTTATCAACGGAAACATTAAATGAAAAACCAGCCGCGACACTTAACACCCACTCAATCGCTTGTGGTTTCACTTCCACTTTTTCAAATTCGAGCTGCTGCGCCTTATCTCGTCCATCGGGACAATACCAGTAGCCGTAATCTTCGAGTTGCCGACGTGCTTCACCCGCAACGAGCCAATGTGCAACTTCATGCAAAGCACTGGCATAAAAGCCATGAGCAAAAATAATGCGGTGATGAGGGTATGATTCATTTGCAGGTAGATAGATAGGCTCATCGTCGCCCACTACCAGCTCCGTGTTAAGCGTGTGCAGGAATAACCCATTAAAAACAGCAATGAGGTCTTCTATTTTATGCATCAACATCCGCCACAAGTCTAAACTGGGCGCAAATTGTAAGGTTTTTAACGGCCAAAGTAAAAGATCTCGTTTTAGACTACGCCTTTTTGTCAAGAGAACTGCGTGGCGCGATATAAAGCGAAGCACGATCTCGACCTGACTTTTTCGACTCATAGAGGGCTAAATCAGCTTCTTCAAAACATCGTTTGTGATTAAAGCTTTCACCAATAAGCTCATACCCCGCGACGCCAATGCTAAATGTCAGTCCAAAGCTGGTGAAACGAGTAAATTCATGCACCAGCCGTTGTGCAAAATTAAGCGCGGCATCCGGTCTAGTCTCGGGGCAGATAATTACAAATTCATCACCGCCCCATCGTCCAATATGGTCGCTTGGTCGTGCCTGCTCTCTTAAGAATTGCCCAACTTCTTTCAATGCATTATCACCATCTTGATGTCCTGCAGTGTCATTTAATTGTTTAAAATGATCAACATCGATTACCAGTAGCGAAAGCGCTCGATGATAGCGTATGGCCCGCTGTACTTCTTCTTTCAACAGCGCTTCAATCTTTCTGCGATTCATAACCTGGGTTAAGAAATCCAGTTCAGCCCGGTTCTTCAATTCTTGTTCTTGACGTAAATCTCGGATCACCGCAATAAAAACATCATTTTTAGAGACGGACACCGTAGATAACGCGATATCCACTGGGATCTCCACACCTGATTGGTGCCTCCCTACAATTTTTAGACCATCATGCGTCACCCTACGCATGGTAGACGTGCCTTGGAACTTCTCTCTGTCCACAACATGTTTACTTATATACCGCTCTGGAATGAGGTCTTCAACTTGCATACCTAATAGCTCTTGAGGCTGATACCCAAATAAATCTGTACAGGCCTTATTGACCTCTGTAAGCCTACCGTCTTTATCACAATATAAAATGGCATCAGGAGTAGAGTTGAATAGCTTTCGCTTTTCGTTGATAAGTTTAACCACAAAAATGAGCGTAAAGATGTTTAAGCAAGCAAACAACAAGACTATTGGTAGCAGCAACAATATACCGGTGTTACTCAACTCTTGGGTTTGAGCAAGCTTTACCGATTGGTTTTGCTTTGCAAGCTCAAACTTCTCACCAATCGACTTACGCAAATAATTAAATGCAGCTTCTGCGTCCGTGTCATCTACTTTCACTAAGCGATCCACAACCTCAGAACTCAATCTTCTCGATGTGAATTTTGATTTAGCAAGCGCAAGCATTTGTGTATATTCATCAAAGGTGTGTTGAATAGCGGCTAATGCCTTTGTCTCTTGGCTGCTAAGCGCCGTACTTTGCAATTTTAGGATTGTCGCTTTGGTCGCTTCAACATCAGCTAAAGCCTGTTCGTAATAAATCTCGTCTTGGCGTAGTACATAATTTTTGAAGTGATGAATAAAGCCGTTATAACCAAAGCTACGCTCCAGTTCAGCTAGCAGTTCAGCACGTTTAATTGCAACTTCAGTTTCTGATTGCCATGACTGATGAAATGAAGAAATGGAGTGGTTTAACAAGGTGGACCAATAAAATAGGCCACCACTCACCAAAATAGTAAAAATAACTAAGCCACTGATCTGCAAAAAAATACGTTTATTCATATACTCTGCTGTCTAAATTCAGCAAATCCTAGTGTGCAGTAAAAAGAAGAAATTAGAGGCCGTCTAGGTGCTGTAGAATCCATGTCGATGATACAAAAGTTACATACCATTACAGCTATTAAGTCTAGACCAGAGAAAGAAAAAAGCCGCATTACAGCGGCTTACAGATAGGATATTTTTAAGCGAGTATTAAGCATCGTTACTCGTAATAAGCTTTGCCTTCTTCGGCCATTGCAAGTAGCGGCTCCGCAGGTGTAAATACAGGGTTGTCAGCAGCGTATGTTGATAGCTCTGAACACACCTTATTGGCGCCTTTTTTGTCCATATAGCTAAATGGACCGCCCAAGAATGGAGGGAAACCAATGCCAAAAATAGCACCAATATCACCATCTCTTGCATTACGAATAATACCTTCGTCAAGACAGCGCGCAGCCTCATTGAGCATCTGTGCAACGCAGCGGTTCGCAATTTCTTGTTTATTCAACTTAGGAGAAGGCGTGACACCGAGTAACTCATAAACTGACTCGTCCACTTGCTTGCCTTTTTTACCTTCATAGGCATAGAAACCACGACCAGATTTACGACCTAGGCGTTTGCTATCTATCATACGTGCAAAAGCATCCGGCGCCTTAAAGCGAGTACCTAATTCTTTTTCTAGAATTGGCGCAATCTTAGAGCCAATGTCTACACCGACTTCATCAAGAAGCGCAAGAGGACCAACAGGGAAACCAAACTCAACCAAAGCTTGATCGATTTTCTCTATCGGCTCACCAGCAAGCAAAAGATTTACCGCTTCGTTAACATAAGGTGCCAGAATACGGTTTACGTAAAAACCAGCTTTGTCTTTTACGACGATTGGTGTTTTCCCTTGCTTACGAGCAAAAGCCACAGTGCGCGCAATAACCTCATCACTGGTGGTCTCGTGCGGAATGATCTCCACCAGCGGCATTTTTTCTACAGGTGAGAAATAATGCAAACCAATTACGTTTTCAGGACGCGTCGCTTTTGCCGCGATTTGGCCGATTGGTAATGATGACGTATTACTTGCAAATATCGTACTCTCACTACATTCGCGTTCAATATCCGCCACCATCGACTGTTTAAGGTCTAAGTCTTCAAATACGGCTTCAATCACCATGTCTGTGTGTTTAAAACCAGAGTAATCTGTTGTCCCCGTGATCATATTCAAAGTTGACTGCATCTCTGCCTTTGAAATAATACGACGCTTTTGGCGTTGAGTTAGGATCTTATAGCTGTAATTTAATGCGTTGCTAATGCCCTGATGCGCAACATCTTTAATACGTACCGGAGTGCCTGCTTTAACCGCACTAACATGGGTAATACCTGCGCCCATTAAGCCACCACCTAGCACTGCAACACGCTTCACAGGAGCAAGATCTTCACCTTGGAAATCCTTTTTCATTTCCGTTGTCGCAAAGAAAATCCCACGTAGCGAGCGCGATACTTCAGACATCACTAAATCAGCAAAACCCTCGGCTTCGGTTTTATAACCTTTAAGCTTGTCTAGCTCTACAGATGCACGTACCGCTTTGATGATAGCGAGCGGCGCGGGATAGTGACCACCTGTTTTCTTCTCAACATTTTCTTGCGCTTTTTTGAAAATGATATTGCGTCCGAACGGGTTAGACTCTAGCAATTGGCTAATTTTGTCTAAATTCGGTTTGCGAGGCTTAGGCTTACCTTTTCTAGCAAGCTTCACCGCTACGTCGAGTAAAATACTGTGCGGTACGGAATCGTCAACTAGGCCCGCTTTTTTCGCTTGCTTAGGTCGAACTTGTTTACCAGTTAGCATCCATTCAAGTGCTTTTTGAATACCAACTAATTTCGGTAGACGCTGTGTACCGCCACCACCTGGCAATAGACCAAGCTGTACTTCTGGAAGACCCAGTTTCGTCTTGCTGTCTTCAGTACACACACGGTAATCACAAGCCAGCGCAAACTCCAAGCCGCCACCCAGCGCTACACCGTGGATCGCGGCAACGGTCGGGAATGGTAAATCAGCCAATTTAAAGAAGGTTTTATGACACATTTCCGAAATCGCTAACGCATCTTCGCGGGTTTTAGCGCTATCCAGCATTTTAATGTCTGCACCAGCGATAAAGTTATCGTCTTTACCACTGATAAAAACCATACCTGTTACGTCGTCTTGCTTACTCTTTGCGATGATCTCTAATAATTCATCAGCAAATGTATCACGTAGGGTGTTCATCTTTTCGCCCGGTACGTCGATGGTGACGATGGCGACTTTATGGTCGTTTAATTCATAAGAAAATACTGACATTATGCGCTCTCCAATACGAATGCTGCTCCAAGACCACCTGCAGCGCAGGCAGTTGTCAATGCAAGACCACCGCCGCGGCGCTTAAGCTCATGTAGGCTTTGCGTGATCAAGCGTGCGCCGGTTGCTGCGAATGGGTGACCATATGCAAGTGAGCCACCAAGCACGTTAAACTTATCCATGTCGATTTCGCCAATTGCTTTACTGCGACCAAGTTTTTCTTGCGCGAATTTGTCTGAGCCAAACATTTTCATATTGGACAGCGCTTGCGCTGCGAAAGCTTCATGCATTTCTATCAGGTCAAGATCAGCAAGTGTAATACCCGCTCGGTCAAGTGCTATAGGTGTTGAATGTGCAGGACCCATCAACATATCTTCGTGTACGCCGATTGCAGAGAAGGCAAAACTACGCACATAACCTAAGATATCGTAGCCAAGCGCTTTGGCTTTGCTTTCGCTCATCATTAATACTGCCGCTGCACCATCGGTCAGTGGCGTTGCATTTGCTGCTGTTACTGAGCCGTGCTGTCTGTCAAATACAGGCTTTAACTTGGCGTAGCTTTCCAATGAGGAGTTTTCACGGATGTTATTATCTTTATCAATAAAGCTTTTGTATGGCTCAACATGGGCAGCCATCACTTCATTGTTTAATAAGCCTTCCGACCATGCTTTTGCAGCTAAGGTATGTGAGCGGTGCGCCATCGCATCTTGATCTGCACGGCTGATCCCGTGAGTCTTAGCCATTTGCTCAGCGGTTTGCCCCATTGATAAGCCAGTCGAATATTCCGCAACTGCAGGTGGCACTGGCAGTAAGTCTTTGAGTCTTAGCTTTGAGAAAATCTGTAAACGCTGCTTAAGCGTACGTGCTTTGTTCAAGTCAACAAGGCTACCTGCAAGCTTTTTGCTCACGCCAATCGGTAACACTGATGAAGAATCCGCACCACCAGCAACACCGACACTCACTTGGCCTGAAATAATACTCTCTGCAACGTTAGCAATCGCTTGGAAACTGGTTGCGCATGCACGTGATACAGAGTAAGCGTCAACCGAAACTGGCATGCCAGTGCCAAGCACGATTTCACGCGCAATGTTTGGTGCTTCCGGCATTTGTACAACTTGGCCGAATACCAGTTGGTCGATTTCTTTACGATCGAAGTTCAAACGCTCAAGCATTTCGTTGACGACGATTTTGCCTAAATCTAGGGCTGGAACGTGGTGAAAAGCGGTAGCTTGCTTTGCGAATGGCGTACGCAGGCCGCTCACGATAGCGATTCGGTCGCCTTTTGATGTTTTTAGTATGTTTTGTTCAGACATGAATTTTACTCTCCCGCTGACAGGTCTGACCTGTTAATTTCCTCCGATTCTAAACAACCAAATCGAAGTTGCCAATAGCAAAGCACGAAATGGCTGCTTTTTAAACCGTGAAAACCAACTTTAGATGCTTTTTCAAGCAATCTCAAAGTATTTGAAATTGTTATTTAAAATTTATGAACTTTTCTAAAATTATGAGTCTAATCAACTTGATTATTCATTCAGCGTCCATATAACTATTTTTATTTTTGTCGGCTTAAAAGGCAGTCTCATGGCAGTAAACGAGTTTTCTCAACTAAAAGAATATTTAGATACCCAAATTTTAGGACAAAGTGCACTGACCGAATCCTTGCTTATCGCACTTTTAGCAGATGGACACTTATTGGTTGAAGGCCCTCCAGGTCTTGCTAAGACCCGTGCGGTAAATGCACTAGCTAAAGGTATTGAAGGCAGTTTCCAACGCGTCCAGTTTACCCCTGACTTATTACCTTCTGATGTGACTGGAACAGATATCTATCGCCAACAAACCAACGAATTTGTGTTTGAGAAAGGGCCGCTTTTTCATCATTTGATTTTGGCCGACGAAATCAACCGAGCGCCAGCCAAAGTGCAATCAGCGCTACTAGAAGCAATGGCTGAGCGCCAAATAACCGTTGGCAAAACAACGTATCCATTGCCTGAGCTATTTATGGTAATGGCGACACAAAACCCGCTTGAGCAAGAAGGTACATATCCGTTACCTGAAGCGCAACTCGACCGCTTTTTACTCCATCTGAATATCGATTATCCGGATGCAGAAACCGAGGTTGATATTTTGCGCCTCACTCGTGGCGAGGCGTTAGAGGAGTACCAAGCAACCTTCACACCGATTAGTCAAGCAACCCTATTTGAGGCCCGTAAAACCGTACTAAGCATGCATCTTGCTGAGCCACTAGAGCAATATCTTGTGCAATTGATTATTGCGACCAGACAGCCACAACGCTTTGATGCAACGCTTGCAAGCTGGATTGATTATGGCGCGAGTCCTCGAGCTACAATTGCGCTTGATAAATGTTCTCGTGCTCATGCGTGGCTACAAGGCAGAGACTTTGTCACACCAGAAGATATTCAAGCTGTGGTGCATAACGTGCTACGCCACCGTATCGTGCTGAGTTATGAAGCACAGGCGGATGGGATCACCAAAGATCAGGTGATCAGTAAGATTTTAGAATTGGTTGCTGTTCCATAATACTATGAACGACATCAAGCAGTTTAATTCAGCCAGCTGGTTTAATGAAAGCCACAGTAATGGTGTCGAACTCGGCCTGAAAGAGCTACTTTTTTTATAAGTCCAAAGCGCATTTACTTTCGCTCAAACCGAGAGGAAAAGTGAAAAGTGCTCAATCAGGACAATACCTTGCACCGCATAAAGGTCGGGGTATGGAGTTCGCTGAAGTCAGACAATACCAATATGGTGATGATATTCGTGCGATTGACTGGCGCGTTACCGCGCGTACCGGTGAAGCACACACGAAACTCTTTCAAGAAGAGAAAGAACGTCCCGTTTTTGTATTTTGTGACTTTTCCTCAAGCATGCTATTTGGTTCAAAGCTGTTACTCAAGTCGGTGCTTGCGGCGCACTTAGGCATTTTGGTGTCTTGGGCTGCATGCCAACGCGGCGACCGTGTTGGTGGTGTGGTATTTAATGACAGCAATCACCACGAGCTAAAACCGATTGCTCGCGACCGTGGAGTGCTTGCGCTAGCTCATCAGTTTTGTGCCCTACACGAACAAGCATTAATTCAAAAAGAGACCCAACCCTCGGGGGATCGTTTCAATGAGAATTTAAAACGACTTGTGCATCTAGCCAAACCCGGCAGCCTGATTTATCTCCTTTCTGACTTTACGGAGTTGAATGATGAAAGCTTTAAATTGCTAGAGCGTGCCACTCGCCATAACGAAGTAATTGGTTGTATGATAAGCGATCCTTTTGAGCATTATCTGCCTGAATACAGTCAAGCGATTGAGGTCTCAGCGGGTGAGCAAAACTGGACATTGCCCTTGATGGACCAGCAATTTAGAGACAAATTCTCGCAAAATGCGTCTGACTTTTTCAATCGAAGATTAGCGCTACTTAAGCGCTCTGGTATGTCGTTACAAAAGTACGATGCGTCATTACCAATCGAATTACAAATCATGAGGGGTTAAATGCAAGTCAATCCACTCGACCAGCTTAATGACGTGGTCATCCCTCAAAGCGTAAGCTGGTGGCCACTTTCTTATCCAATGTGGGGAGCCATTTGTGTTCTACTCACAATATTTGGGGTTATGTGTTGGCTATTGTATCGTCGCCAGCAATTTTTAAAGGCAAAAAAGGAAGCCGTAAAACTGAGTCATTTGCAGGATAATGCCCAAGCATTACACATCATACTCAAACGTTTAGTAAAACATTATTATGGTGATACCGCTGCGAGTAGATCGGGCCAAGAATGGTTAACGCTGCAAGCAAGACTCACACGCGTTGAACTCACTCAGCAAGAGCTCGACTCGTTATATGCGCCGACTCAAGACCCCGCACTCAGCGATAAACTATGTCGTGCGATTAATACCTTCAAAGTGAAGGAGCGTCTCGATGTTTGAGTTTAGTTGGCCCCTTGCTTTTCTATTGTTACCTCTGCCTTGGCTAATTGCGAAGTTTAAACCGAGTATCGCGCAGACCAACATCAATATTCGTATGCCAAGTGCCGCAAAGTTACAACTCGCGAGCACAACTCAACTCAATAAGCGCGCAAAAGTAAGCCTAGTGGAAACACTCATCTGGCTGTTACTGGTAACAGCAGCGGCGAACCCAACTTGGCTTGACGACCCAATCGTTGTGCCAAATGAGGGACGCGATATTATGCTTGCTGTTGACTTGTCGGCTTCAATGACAGAGCAAGATATGGAATACCAAGGTCGCTTAGTGGACAGATTGTCTGTCGTCAAAGCCGTTGTTAGCGACTTTATCGAAGCGCGCCAAGGAGATCGTCTGGGACTTATTCTTTTTGGTGACACCGCGTTTTTGCAAACGCCACTCACCCGAGATTTAGCGACGGTTAGCCAAATGCTTAGTGAGGCACAAATTGGTTTAGTTGGACGCGCCACAGCGATTGGCGATGCTATTGGTTTGTCGGTAAAGCGTTTTGGTGAACGTGAACAAAGTAACAAAATCTTGATTTTGCTGACCGATGGTCAAAACACCGCGGGCAACCTTCAACCTGAAGAAGCACTGATCTTAGCCCGAGAAGAGGGCATAAAGATTTATACTGTTGGTGTTGGCTCTGATGGTAGACGCGGTTTTGGTTTATTTGGTTTTAATTCTATGGCTGGTAGTAGTATCGACGAGAAAACGTTGCAACATATCGCCAAAGAAACTGGTGGGCAATATTTTCGCGCAAAAGATGTGGAAGGCCTACAACAGATCTACGCTATGCTCGATGAGCTAGAGCCGATAAGTGATGAAACACAGACTTTCCGTCCTAAGATTTCACTGTTTTATATTCCTCTCCTCGCGATACTCGGCTTGCTTTTTGTGGCTCAGCTCAGTGTTGTACTAAGAACAAAATTAAGAGGGTAAATATATGATGGAATTTGAATTTATTCGCCCATATCTGCTTTGGTTGCTTATTCCTTGGGTGATATACAGTGCATTGCAATGGTCTAAAAAGTTCAATCAAAAATCAGCGCAACTTATCGCACCGCACCTGATGAAGGTGGTGATGGGAGCCGATGGTCAAAAACACCAAAAACAAAGTAACTCTTGGCTTGGTATTGTGTTCTTTTTGTTGGCCATTATTGCGGTTGCAGGGCCAAGTATCGAAAAACAAGAAGTACCGGTTTTTAAAACTCAGGCACCTAGAGTGTTAGTGCTGGATATGTCTTATTCTATGTACTCAACCGATCTCGCGCCAAACCGTTTAACACAAGCGAGATTTAAGACTTTAGACATGCTCAAGCTCTTTAAAGAAGGCGAAACGGGTTTAGTTGCCTATGCAGGCGATGCTTTTACCGTGTCACCACTCACAACGGATGTCACCACTCTTGAGAATTTGATCCCGAGCCTTCGTCCAGAGATCATGCCCTCAAAAGGCTCTAACGTATATGCAGGCATCGAAGAAGCCGTTAGCTTGTTAACAGGTGCAAGTGCAACCTATGGTGACATTATTTTGGTAACCGATGGACTTGAACAAGAAGACGCAGAAGATGTACAAAAGCTTCTTTCTGACAGCCCATTTAAGCTGAGTATCTATGCCTTAGGTACGGCGCAAGGCGCACCAATCAAATTACCTGAAGGCGGCTTTTTAAAAGACCAATATGGTCAGATAGTCGTGCCAAAGTTATTCCCGACTCGACTTGAAAAACTGGCTAGAGTAAAAGGTGGAAAATTTGCCAGCTATACTGCTGACAGCAGTGACATAGAGACATTTAAACCTAATTTGGGTGCAAATACATCGGTGCTTAAACGCGACCAAGAAAGTGCTAAGTGGCGAGTAGATGCGGGAATGTATCTGCTGATTGTACTTATCCCACTTGCACTGCTATTGGTTCGAAATCACGCAGTTATGCTCAGTGCTTTGGTTGTTTTTGCGATGTTGCCGCAGCAAAAAGCACTGGCGAATGAATGGACACAGTGGTTTAAAAATAGCGACCAAAACGCGCTGCAGGCCTACCAAAATGAAGCGTTCGATGAAGCAGCGCTTGCCGATAATCCGGTACTAAGAGGTGCAGCCCTTTATAAAGCCGGAGATTACGAAGGAGCGGTAAAAACACTCGAACAAACAAGCTCAGCAGAAGGCCAATACAATTTAGGCAATGCGCTAGCACTGCTTGGTAAGTTAGACGACGCAATTTCTGCCTACGAAAAAGCCTTGTCCTTAGATCCTGAGTTTACGCAAGCGAAGGATAATAAAGCGTTAGTCGAAGCGTTAAAGGATCAGCAAGAGCAGCAAGACCAACAAGGTCAGCAAGACCAACAAGGTCAGCAAGACCAACAAGGTCAGCAAGACCAACAAGGTCAGCAAGACCAACAAGGTCAGCAAGACCACAAGGTCAGCACAGCAGGACCAACAAGGTCAGCAAGACCAACAAGGTCAGCAGGACCAACAAGGTCAGCAGGACCAACAAGGTCAGCAAGACCAACAAGGTCAGCAAGACCAACAAGGTCAGCAGGACCAGCAAGGTCAGCAGGACCAACAAGGTCAGCAAGACCAACAAGGTCAGCAAGACCAACAGAATCCACAAGCAGGAAGTGGGTCAAAACAAAACAACAACGAGCCAGAGCTAGATGCTGCCCGCCAAGACCAGCAAGCAGCTGACGAACAAACTCAAGAGCAAAAACAACAGCAAGCACAAGCCGCACCTATGCCCGATCCCGAGCAATCACCGCAGGATGAAGAAAAGGCACAGGCAGCAATGATGCAAGATAGTCGGCCACTTACCCCCGAAGAAATTGAGAAAGCGCAACAGCTTAATCAACTGCTTAGAAAAGTGCCTGATGATCCGGCCATATTATTGAGAAATAAAATGCAACTAGAAGCACAACAACGCAAACAAAGACGTCTACCAAGAGGAGCTGAAAAATCATGGTAAAACGCATTCTATTTTTTCTGTCTTTGTTGATATTAAGCCAAACATCGTTGGCTTTGGATAATCTCACAGCCAGCGTAGACAAAAACCCGGTGCTCGCAGGTGAATATTTCACGTTGTCGATTATCGCTGAGGGCAAAGTCAAAGGCACCATTCCTGATGTTTCTGTGCTTAGTAACGACTTTATCACCAGCCCGGTGAATACCAGCTCAAGAACCAGTATCATTAATGGTAGCGTTTCAAGCTCCACTACCTGGCAAATGCAGCTCGTTGCTCGCACGCCGGGTACTTACACCATTCCTGCGTTAGAAGTAGATGGTGAAACGACCCAGCCGATTGCAATCAAAGTTGTCGCTCGTGATGATGAGCAGCAAAGTGAAGATATATTCGTAAAAACCGAACTCAAGACAAAAAATCTCTATGTTCAACAGGCTGCACTTTATACCGTTAAGCTCTATGTAGGAAAAGAACTACTAGATGGCCAACTAAGTGCCCCAATCTCAGATGGTGCTAATTTCACACAATTGGGCAAAGCCAATGAAGAATACGAAGTTATTGACGGTCGACGCTACATGGTGCTCACTCGCGAATATATGATCCAACCACAAAAAAGTGGTGACTTCAGCATAGAGCCGCCGATCTTCAACGGCCAGATCAGAGATGGCTATCGTAGAATGGCGACTTCTGCGGTTGGCAATACCATTGACTTTTCAGTATCTCCAATCCCAGCTAACGCTGCTGATAACTGGCTACCCAGTGAATATTTGAATTTTTCTGAAGAATGGCAGCCCAAAGATACCGAGTTTATGGTTGGGACGCCCATCACGCGAACACTAACACTCACTGCAGTTGGTGTTACTAAAGAGCAGCTTCCTGACATTCAGCTTGAAGACGTTAATGGCTTTAGAATCTATCCAGACGCATCAGAGCGTAAGCAAATTACCCGAGATGGTAAAGTCATCTCACAGTTAACCATTTCATTTGCTTACCTACCGCAACTTGCCGGAGATTTTACTCTGCCCGAAGTAAAACTACCTTGGTTTAACACCATCACTAAACGTGAAGAGTTTGCGACATTACCAAGTAAGTCTGTCGGCGTGATTCATGACCCAAATCAGCCAGCCTTACCACAGACCGCTCCAATCCCGCAGCCGCTTTCAAGTCCAAGCGTAAATCCATCAACGGCTACGCAAACCAACGTGATCACAGAGCAAGTTATCCCGCAATGGATGTGGGGACTCGCCGCTTTTGGATACGCATTATGGTTAATAACATTACTAATATGGCGTCTAAGAGCAAAACCGGCCACAAACTCAGTAGTAAATACGGTCACTAATGAAAATCCAGCTCCTTTTATTTCGTTTGCAGAAGCGGTTAAGCAAGATAACCCAGCGGGCTTTTATCAAGCGCTACTGCGCTACACCAAACAACAAAATATCACCATGACACAATGGCTCGCACTTCAACCCAGCTCATTGCGAGCACAAGTACAAACACTGCAAAGCTCGTTGTATGGGGGCAATAGTGCAAAAGTAGACTTGTCTCAACTATATGGTGAAATTAAAACCAGTGTAAAAAGCACAGTTCACGCAAATAAAAGCCAAAATTTAGGCAATCTATATCAATAAGCGCCTCAGGGCGCTTCAGATTGATGATAAACCCCGCTTTTTTAAGCGGGGTTTATTTTTCCCAGTTGTTGGAGCAGTTTTCTCTGCCGTAAGTTTCAGCGTTGGTTTTTTGTGTTGGCTAGGCTAATTATTGTGATTTGGTGTGTCCAAGATCGTTTTGAGGGCTTTTAGGGGGGAGTTTTCGAGGTTTTTTGCTAGTGTGCAGCCATGAGCGCCATTTTCTTCATATTTTGACATGCCGCTGCTAACAAGCACTGCGCGGTCACTTTTGACAGACCTCTATATCTGCAGTAGCGATGTCCATGATGTTGTTTCGCATCAGCGAAGCTTCTTTCCACCGTTTCGGCTCGTCGTCGATAGAGCTTTTTACCCCAGTCGCTCAGCCTAATCGCATTGGCGTTTTCTACGCTCGATTGCCAAACATGCCGCGTTATAACTTTGGTTTGATTTTTACTGGCTGTACATTGATTTCTGACTGGACAGCGTCCACATTTGCTCGGGTCGGAATGATAGTGACGATAGCCTGTTCGGCTTGTTGTTTTGTAGATTAGAGTTTCACCTTGCGGGCACAGGTAAGTATCTGTATCGGCTTGATATTGATACTCACGTTTGGCGAAGTAGCCTTTCTTTTTATTTGGTCTTCGATACCCCAGCACGCCAACTAATTGCCTTTCTTCCAGATTGTGGCATACCGCGGCGGTAAAATAGCCTGCATCTAGCCCAACCGCGATAGGGTTGAGTGCAAAGGTATCGAGCGCTCTGTCGAGTCGACTGATAATAGGTTGTGAGTCATGGACATTGCCTGCGGTGGCGTGTGTATCAACAATAATGCCGTGTTTACCATCCACAATTCGATGGTCTAGATAGAAGAACCCTTTTGGCTTTTCATCCCGTACCATAAACCCGCTATCTGGGTCGGTGCGGCTGACTTTGGTTGGTTTTGTGCAAGTTGTTTCTTCCTTACACTTCAGGGGCTTTTTTCCTTCATCCTCCCGGTCTTGCAGTACTGCTTCGTTCAATTGCTCTACATACACTGAAGGACTGACTTTTAAGTCTTCTATGTCATAGCGCTTTTTATTGGCATTGGCTTTGAGGTGTGTACTGTCAGCAAATAAGCTATAGCCACCTATGAGTTTTTGTTTCATCGCTTGGCGGACAATGTTATCGAAGATGGATTGATAAATATTGCTGTCTTTAAAGCGCTTTATGCGGTTTTGGCTTAGCGTCGAGTGGTGGATGACATCTTCAGTTAGTCCCATACCTAAAAACCAACGATATGCGACATTGACTTGGATTTCCTTAATCAAGCGACGCTCGCTTTGAATGCCAAACAGGTATCCAAGAAATAAAATCTTGAACATTCGCACTGGGTCAACCGCTGGGCGACCATTGTTTTTACAGTAGAGATGGGCGACTTCATCGCGGATGAATTCGAAATCAATCGCAAGGTCAATCAGGCGAACTAAATGGTCTTTTGGAACCAATTGGTCGATAGCGACCATTTCTAGTTCATATTGCTGAGGGGTTTTGTCTTTAAGCATGGTGAACTCCCTAAACTCACTACGCTTATTAGATCAAAGGGCTAGATCTGTGTCCAGCCCTTTTTCAACAGTCTGAAGCGCCTCAGGGCGCTTTTTTATTGCAAGACGAACTTGATTTGTTAGTAAATAATTAACAGATCAATTATGCTTGGTGTCAGATACACTCCCAAAATCAACTAAAATAAAATGAGTTTTTGTTGAAATAAACCAGCAAAAAGATAGGTCTCATAGATATGGCCAGTAAACAACATCACTACGAGTCACTGGTTCGGATGTACCATAAAGAGCTATATAAGTTCGCTTATTGGTTGTCTGGCGATCCGACAATAGCAGAAGACTTAGTACAAGAAACTTTTTTGCGGGCTTGGCGCGCACTCGATTCATTGCAAGATGAAAATGCAGCAAAGCCTTGGTTATTAACTATTTTAAGACGAGAGAATGCACGTCGTTTTGAGCGCAAGCAATTTGACTATGCGGAGGTTGAACAAGATACGCTGGTCGACGATACCAGTTCGGCTTTGGACGATACAATGGAGCAAACCGTTGTGCAACGACAAATAGCCAACTTAGCACCAGAATATCGTGAACCACTGCTACTGCAAGTGGTGATGGGATGCTCTGGGGATGAAATCGCCGATATACTTGAGCTGAATAAAAACACGGTGATGACAAGGTTATACCGTGCTCGCAACCAGCTAAAAGACGCTTTAACGACTGAATATAAACCAATAAAGGGGGCATCAAACTGATGGATGAACTCGAATTTCGACGCCGCCTAGTTGCTGATCCTCATGATGAAGAGGTCAAGAAACAGGCCGAACAGCAACCGGAGTTGCAAGCACTGGTCGAAGAAATGCAAGCTTTCGACGATTTCTTGGGAAAATCACTCGATATTGATGTGCCTGAGGGGTTGGCTGATAAGATAATTGCAAAGCAAAAGGAGCTTGAAACGGAAGAACACAAAGTAGTGAAAATGTCTTGGTTTAGACGCGCTACTGCACCATTTGCGATTGCCGCCAGTGTATTTTTTGCCGCCGTGGTCTTTTACTTTGGTGGTTTTGGACACCCTGTCGATACCGGTGAACATGCGCTTGCTCATGTGTATTACGAAGAAAATGCACTGCAAAAGCAAGAAACAGTGTCACTGCAAACCGTGAACGAGAAGCTCGCGATGTTTGGGGGTAAGTTCGACAACTTACCGGGTAAAGTGGTTTACGCGACATTTTGTAATTTTAAAGGCCAAAAAAGCCTTCACCTGGTTATGCAATCCGAGTTTGGTCCACTCACGGTTTTTGTCGTGCCAGCTGGTCAACAAAGTACGATTGACGGCAAAGATAGTTTTGGTGATAGCCGCTTTGAAGGCTTGATTGCTCATGATGGTAAAGCCAACACCATACTGGTGGCAAACCGAGGTACGCCGATTGAAACCTTCCAATCAGAAGTGACAAGCTCACTACGCTGGTTATAACGCCACCGCCCCACTCTTTGGGGCGGTGTCTCAATATCCTTACTAAACCTCTCAAAATACAAATTTAATTGAGGTACATACCTATTTAAATAGCCATGTTAGTTCTTTACAATGGCGGCAGTTATTTTGGTATATAGGAACTTTATGAAACATTTCATTGTGTTACTTTCCCTTGTTTCTTTTTTATTTACAGCCAGTTTTAATGCTGAAGCAAGAAAGAAGTTTGGTAGTAAGAGCTCAGGAAAAACCCAGCAAACACAAACAACCCAACAAAAGCAGCAAACTGATACACAAGCATTAAATGCAAAATCGACTACGACACCTAAGTCGAGTAAAAAAGGCATTATGGCCGGTGTACTTGGCGGATTACTAGCCGGTGGTCTAATTGCCGCAATGCTTGGCGATGATTTTGAAGGATTTCAATTCCTTGAAATGATTTTGCTTGCCGCTGCTGCCTTTTTAATCTTCAAATTGGTTAAAGGCATGCTTGCAAAAAAACAGCAGCCAAGTTATGCCGGTGCGCCGCACATGGGTGGCTACAACAATACGCCACCACCACAACAATTTCAAAACCAAGGACCAATTGGCGGTGGTTTTGGCACAAGTAGCGTGCCTATGAATCTGCCTAGAGATTTTGATATCAACGGCTTTTTACAAGGCGCAAGGCAGCATTATCAAACCATTCAAACCGCTTGGAATAACAACGACTTTTCGACGGTTTCTGAATACTTGAGTCCAGAGTTGGTTGAAGAGTTCAAACGTGAGCGAGAGCAGCAAGGCGACGTTAACACTGAAGTGATGTTTGTTGATGCTGAGTTAGTCCGTGCAGATACACGCCCTGACGTTTGGGAAGTTAGCATTAAGTTTAGTGGCAAATATCGTGACCTCGGCGACATGCAAGAAGAACCTATCCACGAAATATGGCACTTAGAGCGTAAAACGACGGGGGATGCACCCTGGTTAATCGTTGGTGTTGAAGAGCTAGCGGCCTAATTCATCAACTTTAGTAAAAATTACACTCAACTTGTTTATTCACCAAGTTGAGTGTTTATTTGCAGCACAGCTCTATCCTCACCCAAACACACTTCAATATCTGCGATGTTTGGTAAGCTTTGCATCCCCCATACCGAAAGGCGTTGAAATGGCTGAATGAATTGTCTAACTTGCTCATCACTCATTCCCTTTCCAGTCGATGCTTTGAGCATATGCTCTTGTTGCAGGCGCCACTGATATACTCTGTCGAAGCTCATTCCATTTAAATAAATGAGACTATCTAATTGTGAAAAAATAGCTTGATACTCTTCACATAAAATGTGGTTCACTTGTAAGCGAAACGAACCGTCTTTATCAAACTCTTGCTCAAATTGATTAACGGGAGATGCTAACTCATCGCTAGGCTGCGGCTCCACTCCCATACACCACCCCTCGATAATAAGTACCTGTAAACCCGCCTCAACTTCTCGCCATTTTGATTTTGGCAACTTCCTATCAATTGATTTATCAAATACAGGTAAAGTTAATGCTTCGCCGCGTTTAAACCTGTCTATAACACCTTGTAATAGTTGCAGATCATGAGTACCAGGCAAGCCTCTTTGTTGAAACAGCGGATGAAACTTTGAAGCAAGCACTGCCCGCTCTTCTGGGTCTAAATAAAAATCATCAAGCGACACACACTTACAGGCAATGCCAACTTCCCTAAGCCGTTTACAAAGAGAATAGCTTAACGTTGATTTACCAGAGCCCTGAACGCCAGAAACCCCGATAACGAGTGTTTTCTTAGAATTAAATATTCCAAACCTTATTAGACTTTTGGCTAATTCCATATTTCTATGCATTATTTTTCAGATTAGTAACCTTATGATTAGTATAGACTTAAGTAAAACAAAAACACCACAACAAAAATAAAGTTACATTAAACTTGAATAATTTACATTAATAAATTATTTTTACCCTTCATTGATACATAAGCAATAGTACCGATATGGGTACTATTGCATTTTTCACACAAAAACAATAAAGGAAATCACAATGAAACCACTGGGGAAGATACCATTTGCTAAGAGTACTCTCTGCCTTAGCATGCTGGCTGCATCAGCAAGCTTTTACGCAACCGCGGAAGAGCAACCAGAAGACGGTGCTAAAGAACAAATTGAAAAAATTACCGTTACCTCTCGTCGTAAAGAAGAAACCATCATAGAAATCCCAATGCAGGTTTCTACTATCTCAGCTATGGACATCGCTGATCGTAACTTAGTATCAGCAGAAGACTTTTATAGAACACTTGCAGGGGCTGCTTCTCCCAGAGGTCAACTTATTTTGCGTGGGCTGAGTGGAGGTAACACAGCATTTCCAGATACAACCAGTGTTTTTGTCGATGATGTTCCTTTCACTTTTGAAAACTTAAATGACGTAGAGCGAGTTGAGGTTTTACGAGGACCACAAGGTACACTTTATGGCTCCAATGCTATCGGTGGGACGGTGAGGATCATCACTAAAAAACCTGTACTTGATGAGTTTGAATTTTTCGCATCTACACAGATTGGAAGTGAAAAAGATGTAGATGGTCTACATCGTAATATTTCAATGGGTGTTAACATTCCACTTGTTGATGATACATTAGCACTACGTGTAAGTGGTAATACAGAACATGAACGTTACCAAATGGTTAACATGAACACAGGTGTTCAGGGTAACGCAGATCGAGGCTTTATCCGCAGCCAACTATTATGGCAAGTGGACCCAGAAACTTCAGTTACTCTCGGCTACGCACATACGACATTCAGCGACACGGGTACAACAACAGGTGACCGTTCTACACCAGGTTATTATTGGGACTACAGCTTAACTGCCAATGAGGAAGCGGCTTACGGGTATGATGTCGACTTCTTTAAAGTTTCTTGCCCTGAAACTGCAGAGCGACCTCAATGTAACGCGGGTAACGCGCCAATCGCTAACAAGGGCGTACCACAAAAATACCAAGTGTGGGACTTAATGGACCCATGGTCTGATGCCACTAATGACCTTTTCACTTTAAATATTCAGGATGATAACTTCCTAGATATTGCGTCTTTAACTTACGCAGGCTCTCACCGTACTTATGAAGAAGACAGCATTCAAACTGCATGGAGTCGCTTAGATGCTTCAGATATGTTCCGTACTTGGATCATTGACCATCGTAAATATGAGCGCGTGACTCACCAACTGCGTTTCCAAAATATTGATGTAAACTCGCCTCTATCTTGGACTATCGGCGCTTACTATGACGAAGTTGAGTACGGCTACGATCCAGACTACCAAAACCAATATCATGAAAAAGGTGACAAAGTATCTGCGTTAGCACTTAATTGGTGGGGTGCGGATGCGACACAAATTGGTAAAGATACATTTGGCAACCCGCAAAACAACTGGAACCTTACCAACATTCGTGATTACTCAGAAGAACTCGCTTTCTTCGCGGATGTTGCATACGAATTTGATTTAGGTGATTCCGGTAGCCTTGAAGTGAATGGTGGTGTACGCCGCTTTGAACTTAAAGATGGTTCTCACTACACGCAAGAAGGTATTTGGGCAACCTCTGAAGATAATCTAAGTGGTGAAGAATCAGGTAACCGCTATAAGTTCAGTGTTTCTTACCGTCCAAGTGAAGAAATGTCTGTATATGGTTTATATTCAGAAGGATATCGACCAGGTGGTAACAATGGTCCATTAGCAGCTTCATGTGAGGCCGATCCACTTGCTAAAAACCGTAAAGACCGTTACACGTCTGATGCTATCGAAAACTACGAGTTAGGCTTGAAAGCAAGCGTACTTGACAGAAAGGTTGATTTCTCAGCCGCTATCTATCGCATCGATTGGACTGATATTAAAACTTCAGTATACATGGACACGTGTGGTTTCTCATATACAGCTAACGGCGGTGAAGCTAAGTCTGAAGGTTTTGAGTTTGAGTCAACGGCTCGTTTAACTGACGACTTAACGATGTCATTCAACACGTCGTATACAAGCTCAGAGATCACAGAAGACAATGATTCTATCTCCGCAAGTGCTGGTGATAAGATGACTATGGTACCAGAATGGAATGCATACCTAGCGCTTGATCAAAATATTCAATTGTTCGGTAAAGATGCTTACATCCGAGGCGAATACTCTTTCTATGATGAATATAAAACACACTTTAATGTTCGTGATGAAGACAAAACACCAGCATATAGTGTCTTTAATTTATCAGGACGTATTCAGCTAAGTGATAGTCTAAAACTAAGTGTATTCGTTAATAACCTATTTGATAAAGAAACTGCTACCTATATGCGTGCTCGCTCTAGAAACGCCAATAATTCAGCAGCTCAAGAGTATATTAACTACCTAAATGGCCGCACAATCAGCCTACGTGTTGATTATACGTTCTTTTAAGTGATAAAAATGTGCCACCGTGTAGGTGGCACATCCATTCTAGAAACACCTACCCCATCAGCTAATTAAAATTCTTAATATACTGAATCACTAAATTTCTGCCCTGTTGTGGCACATGACCGTCAATCAATCTTGGATCAAATACGGTGTATTTTTTATCAAAAAGATTTTCAGCTTTCAGTTGAATTTTAGCGTTATTATCCAAATTGAAAGAAACGGTGCCGCCGATGAGGTAGTAATTTGACTGCTCGAAATCATCAACAATTGACTCAGGGGGAGCTGGTATAAATGTTGTGTCTCGCCAAATTGCATTTAAAGTTACTTCTACCGCCTCTCTTTTATGAGTAAAGGCAAGTGCAGCAAACTTTTTAAAACTGCCATTTAATGGCTCGTCAAATAACTGGGTGTATGCGCCTTGTATCCAAGTTGTGCCACTCAGATTAAAATTAGCATTAACTTCAATACCCTGCATGCTCGTCTCAAAGACGTTATCAAATGTAAACTCCGCTTGTTCATCGTCTATTGGTACTAGATTAATGAAGTCTTCAAGCTCATTATCAAATAACACTACATCAAACTGTTTAGACTCATCTTGATAGTGCCAAACAAGCTCTGTGGTTTTTACATATTCTGAAGTTAACTCCGAATTACCTGATGTAATATCATCGTTTGAATTAAGTTCGTTGCTCACAGGGGTACGAAAAGACTCACCATATTGCAACTTAAAAGTGTTAGCCTCATCGTAACCATAAACGAACGCTAGTCTAGGCGATAATTTATCATCTATGTCTTTCACTTCGTCGTATCGTGCACCCGCGAACATACTCAGTTGCTCGCTAAACCGATACTTTGCTTGAACGTATCCAGCATAGGAATCAAAGTCTTGTCGCAACGGATAAAAAGGGGTGTAATCAGATATGGTTTGAATATCACCTAAATAAGTGTGGTTATAGATGATGATATCATCGGCACTTTGATCGTAATATGAGGTTCTAACACCTGCTTTACTTTGTTCTTCTTTTGATAGCTCAACGCCAAAATTCCACTGTAACCGGTCGTTTTGTTTATAACCACCATCTAAGTTATAAGTTAAATCTCTGGATTGCCAAGCTGGACCAACTAAGAAGTCCCCTCCTTGCGTGATACCAATTTCTGCTGCTGTAACGATGAGTCCTGCACTTTCTATATTATGCTCAATAAAGCTTAGCTTATGCGTTAACTCTAGTTGCTCAGTAGCTTGCCAATGATACTCAAATGTTGCTGCATAGTTCTCACTTTTATGCTCGTTTTCAGGGGAATAACGGGAAAGATTTAAAAACTCATCGAGTTGAGTACGGTTAAACCTTACTTGCCATGTTAACGCTTGGTGGCTACCTCCAAATACAGCAAAAAGTGATTCTAATGGGTCTTTTACAGCACCTCCAAAATAGCTATCCCCTGAGCGTTTATTAAATGCTACATTGGCATAGAGCCGCGTTTTATCCGACACTTGCCTTGAAAGATTAATTGCTGCTTGCGCACTACCATGCTCACCATAGCCAACAGAAAGCTGATTATTACGTTTTTTGGTAATAATATTCATCACACCAAGAAAGGCGTTACTCCCATAGAGGGCAGAACCAGGACCTCGGATAAATTCAACTTTATTGATAATCTCAATCGGAATGTAGGGTGTGTAGACTGATGCTTTACCAAATGAGGACTCATTGAGCCTTTGACCGTCAATCATCACTAACACGTGCCCAGTATCCAAGTATACACCACGGGTATGCTCTTTTGGCACAGCTCCTACCCAATCGCCTCGAGTAGATTGAAAGCCAGGTACGAAGTTCATTAAATCATAAACATTGTCGACACCTAGGCTATTTATTTGCTCTGAATTAAAAACAGTAATACTAGAGGGAACCGATGCTCTCGTTTCGTCGGTTTTGGTTGCGATAGAGACATTTACATTCAACAGCTCTTCAAATGAAAGCTGATAAAGGTCGGAGTCCGTAGCTTCTGGTTCAGCGACTACCGCAAAAGGAATTAATAATGGCGTGACTTTAATTAAAGCGCTTAAGTTTTTCATATTATACGAGCTCTATGTTCCCACACTTCACTCGTAGTGTTAGATTACTCTAACCTACGTAGCAGCATATGATTAACTTAATAATACTTGCTCCTAGCCACTACGCAAGTTTTTGATTAGCCTTTTCTTTTAGACTCTAAGCCGATGCCAACTTTCTCGCTTTGAAATATTTAAATAAACCAATTAAAGACGCTGCGATCCAAAATAGCTCAATCACAAAGCTTGCAAGGTTAAAGTTATAACAAAGACTAATCAGTAGTAGGATCGCACCACTTAAATTCATTAAGTTATACGTTAAACTATCGGGAGATGCCTTTTCCAGCTGTAGCATAAAGAATGCACCAACAACCAAGAAAGTGCCTGTCATACCGATGATATCGAACATTAAATCGATCATGTTTTTTCCATTTAGCGAGACCCAAGAGGCTGGCCCAGTTCCATGGGAAGGGTCATTTTCATTCGTTGAAACAGCAAAGCCAAACGGCGAGATAGTAACAAATTGGAAAATTCAAGACAGGACATTTGTCTGATAACAACAATAAGTGAGCAATAAGAATTGAAGTAATGACTACTTGAAGGTGACCTTGCCACCAATTATTTTCAGTGCTGGCGCACCTCTCACTAATGTATCGCGGGCAAACTCTTGCTCACAATGAGGGCAGTTTATTTGGTTGGTGGTAAAATCTTGGGTGATCCGTTCTTTAAAACATTTAACTAGGCTGCCCTTGCCTCCCTTACGATACTTAAATAGCTGCTGGCGGCATCCTGCACAATAAATATCGACAGTTCTAACAGGGCCTTTTTTATTGGGTTTTGCCATACCGAATTAACTCATAATCCTGAGTACAAATGCAATGAGCGTAAACTGTAACACATGATAGCCACCGTTGACTAAAAACAGTTTCATCGGGCGCTGCTCAAATATATAGCTTATTCCTAGTGAACAGGCGACGAAAAAGATCCCCACACCAAACCCAACTCCGGTAGCCGCTAGCAAAGAGAGCGATAGATCAAGCATCACCGCCATAAACACAGCGGATAACAAAGACAACAAAAATGCGACGCCAAAAGTCATCTTGGGATCGCTCGTTTGTAGGTCAAGCTCTGTCAGTCCACATCCCTCCATCCAGGCTTTTTGAAACAGCATAGGCGAATACCAAATACCACCTAACATAAAGGAAGACAAAGCGGCGAGAATAATTGCCCAAAGGTTTAATGCTTCAAATGAGAGTATCATCGACTAACTCAGCATATTTCATTTTATTTAATAATGAGTATAAGTGAAAACCTACTTATAAACAGGTTTCTTTTGTAATTTCCTCTGCAGCGTTCTTCTGTGCATGTTAAGTTGCCGCGCGGTTTCAGAGATATTACCTTCATTTGCCTTTAAAACTTGCTGAATATGTTCCCACTCTAGTCGTTCTGGAGACATGACTTCTTCCACAATTTCTTGGCCTTTCTCTCCCAATAGCGTTTGTACTATCAAGCTGGTACTTGCAGGTTTAGTTAAGTAGTCGTCAGCGCCCAATTTTATCGCCTCAACCGCAGTCGCAATGCTGGCATAACCCGTTAATAATACAATGCGAGCATTTGCATTGAGCTGCTTGATTTGTGTTATGAAGTTTATTGAGTTGGCCTCGCCAAGTTTCATATCCAATAATATGTAGCCGAAAATCTCTTGTTTACACGCCACCTGCATATCTTCAATGGAAGTAACATGTTCAACACTAAAACCTTGTTTTTCCAAGCGCCTTATTAATGTCTGCGCATAAGGCAGATCATCTTCAACAAGCAGTAACTTCATCACTCACCTTTGGTAGTTTAACTGTACATTTAGTGCCATAAGTAAGGTCGCTTTCAATCAGCAGATGTCCACCAAGCCGTTCAATTGTCGCATGACTCAGCAGTACCGCCATGCCAAGCCCTGATTCACTATTCACTACATTGTGCCCTAACTGCGCTAGCCTTTCTTCTGCAATTCCCTCACCTCTATCAAGTATGGTGATCACATGTTCAGTCGACTCTGAGGTAAATGTCACGTCGATGTCAGTCTGTTTTGCTTGCTCATTTGCTCGCACACCGTTGCTAATCAGGTTTAAAATCGAAGGCATCAACATAGGATCATCGCACAGTGCCCCCTGAACATTCGTGATATCGAATCTAAAATGCTGCTGTGGAAATTGTAAATTCGTTAATTCTTTTAACTGCTCTGCAAGACGCTCTACAGTTATCATTTGTTTAGACGCTGACTTTAAATAATCAGTAAATTCTCTAAAGACATTAAGCTGCTCCTTACATTTCCCAAGCGGTTCTGACATTTCTTGAACACATGCCTCTTTTGGATACGACTCCTCCAGCTCTTCGTGTAATAGAGCCAAATGTGCGATTGGCGTGGCGAGTTGATGGGTAGCTTGTGCAGCCGCACTACCTAGTGCAATTAATTGCTCTTGCTGAAGTTGCTGCTCTCGTAGCATAGCAATTGCCCTTTCTTTTTTTCGATTTTGCTTTACCAATATGCTTACGACGGTAACAACGACTATGATAGTGAAAGTAAAGTTTACTAACATCCCGAGCAAGTGAGTGCTCATGTCCATGTGGTGGACATGTTCATGAGACATTTTTATATAAAGATAAAGATAAGCGCCAATCGCCCCAGCCGACACCATCAACATATTGATAGTTGGAATCGTTACTGCTGCAATAACCGTTGGCAGTACCAACAAGGACACGAAAGCATTGGTTGCTCCGCCGGTCAGGTCCAACAAAATAGTAAGAAACAAAATATCCGCCAACAATTGCATTGTCATACCAATAGGCGCTGCTTCTTTTGTGTTACGGTAGGCGTATATACTTAACAGCTGAAATACCGACTCCGCAGCTACCACTGCAACTACCGAAACAAAATCAAATTGTTTACCAAAAACGACAGCCGCTATCGCTAGCATCACAATTTGGATAGCGATTGCCACTGACCGCAACAACAAAAGTTGGCCCAATGCAGAGTTCGGAGAAAACGCAATTTTCATGAAAATGTAAGAAGCTAAGCTAAGATAAAAGAATTATACCTAATCTAACAAAAATAGGTGTGATCGAGGTCAGTTATATCGCGTTAATACGAACCTCTGCTTCGCTTTTATGGCAATACTGTGAAGGATTTGGTATAAATAAAAAATTGGCCAACTGGTCGGATTAGATTAAGAGACACTATGGTTTATGCAAAAATTACGGGCTGGGGAAAGTGTATTCCACCAGCTAGCATCAGTAATGATGAAATTAGTACTATCGTTGACACAAATGATGAATGGATAAGTACGAGAACAGGTATCAAATCCAGACGCGTTAGCCATGTTAGCACTGCAGAGCTTGCAACAGTGGCCAGTCAACACGCTTTGGCATGTGCAGGGCTTGAAGGTAAAGATATCGATCTTGTGCTACTTGCCACCTGTACACCGTCAACTATGGTGGCAAATACAGCTTCTTTAGTACAAAAAAATATTGGCGCTGTTGGTGCTGCAGCATGTGATACCAATGCAGCCTGTTCAGGCTTTTTGTATGCATTACAAAATGCTACCGCACAGATCCAAGCCGGTATGATTAAAAGAGCCGTAGTTGTTGCAGCTGAGCGTATGACTTGGTATGTAAACTGGGCAAAGCGTGACAGCGCAGTATTATTTGGCGACGGTGCTGGTGCTGTCGTGCTTGAAGCAAGTGACGAACCAACCGGGTTATTAGGCACCAAAACTGGCTGTGATAGCACAGATAGAAGTATATTACACATTCCAAACTATGGTACTGATATGGACCGCTGTGCAGGCACCGGACCTTCTGACCTCTCTTTTGAGGGACGTGAAATCTTTAAGCGTGCTGTAAAAGGTATGAGTGAAGCATGTGATGATGTACTCAACCAAGCACAGCTATCACTAGAAGACATCGATGTACTTATCCCGCATCAAGCTAATCTTCGTATCATTCAAGCTATCCAAAATCGCTTGGAAATTGCAGATGATAAAGTCATGGTTAATATCGACAAGTATGGTAATACCTCAGCTGCAACAATTGCAATTGCACTGTGTGAAGCTGTCGAAAATGGTCTTATTAAGCCACACGCTAATATTATGTCGGCGGCATTTGGCGCAGGATTAACCTGGGCTGCCAGCTATTTGAAATGGGGAGAAAGAACGACCCCAATTGCGGTGTCGGATGCACGTTTACCTGATTGCGATAAAACAGGCCTTGAATTGATTGCACCAGCAGTGGCCGCAAGTCAAGCTCAATAAGTAACCAACTCTCTCTAGTTACTGAAACTTAGGGTCAAATGCTCGATCTTGCCCTTGGGTGGGTGGTAATATTGCAATATTATTATCGCTCATCCAAGGAGTCTACTGTGCTCAAAGCGCATACTGAGATCAGTCAATTAGAACCACAAGCAATTTGGAAGTTTTTTGACCAAATTTGTGCCATTCCCCATCCTTCAAAACACGAAGAAGCACTAGCAAGCTTTATTGTTGACTGGGCTAAAAGCAAAAATTTAGACGTACGTCGTGATGAAACTGGTAATGTGTTCATCAAAAAACCTGCGACAAGTGGCATGGAAAATCGTAAGCCCGTTGTATTGCAAGCGCACATTGATATGGTGCCACAAAAAAATGATGATACAGCACACGACTTCGTTACTGATCCAATCAAGCCATATGTTGATAATGGCTGGGTAACTGCAACTGGCACGACGCTAGGTGCAGACAATGGTATCGGCATGGCCTCATGTTTAGCCGTTTTAGACGCTGACGATATCAAGCACGGTCCACTTGAAGTATTACTAACCGTTGATGAAGAAGCAGGTATGAGCGGCGCGTTTGGTTTGCAATCTGGCTGGTTAGACGGTGAAATCCTACTTAACACCGATTCAGAGCAAGAAGGCGAGATCTACATGGGTTGCGCAGGTGGTGTAGATGCATCCTTAACTCTACAACTCTCGCGAGAAGCGTTACCTAAACACCATAAAATCTTTGAGCTGTCTCTAAAAGGCTTACGCGGCGGACATTCTGGTGTTGACATTCACACAGGTCGCGCCAACGCCAATAAATTGCTCGCAAGATTCTTAAAGCATCATATCGCAGACTTTGACCTAAGACTTATCGAGATCAGAGGCGGCTCCCTGCGTAATGCAATTCCGCGCGAAGCATACGCAGTCATTAGTTTTAATGAAGCGAAAATAAGCGAGTTCCAAACGCTGATTGAAACTTATGAAACCATCATTAAGCAAGAGTTATGTGCCATAGAAACCGGGATCACATTTGCACTCAGCACTTCAACAAGCACCACATTGCCAATGAGCCAAGCTTCTAAAAGTAAAGTATTAGCGCTTCTCAATGCTTGCCCTAATGGTGTTGTACGCATGAGCGACGATATACCTGGTGTTGTTGAAACCTCACTTAATATGGGCGTAATTTCTACTACAGATAACAGTCTAGAAGTCCTATGTTTGATCCGTTCATTAATTGATTCTGGTCGCAGTGATGTCGAGGGTATGTTGCGTTCACTGGCTGAGCTGACGCAAGCTGATATTGAATTTAGTGGTGCTTACCCAGGCTGGAAGCCTGATCCAAGCTCAGAAGTATTAGCTATTTTCCGTGATATGTATGAATCAATCTACGGTGAAAAACCGCATATAATGGTTATTCATGCTGGCCTTGAATGTGGTTTGTTCAAAGAACCTTACCCGAACATGGATATGATTTCTTTCGGTCCAACCATCAAATTTCCACACTCTCCCGAGGAAAAGGTAGAAATTTCAAGCGTTGGTCTATATTGGCAGCAAATGAAAGGGATCTTAGAAAACATTCCTGAAAAGCAGTAAAATTAATCCAAAACTAATACCAATTTGACTTAATACTTGCTCAATTTGAGGGATTATATCTGACGCTAGCTGTGTTAAAAATTTATCATTTAGAACAACTAAATAGCAAAATTTTTGCCGGGCTATCGACAAGTTTTCTTGCCTAAAAATAGACCACTTAACTAAGTAAATTGGTATAATTACCATGAAATCATGTTGTTAGATAAACAAAAAGCCCAGCTAACATAGCTTGGGCTTTTAATAGAGTTAAGACTCTGCGATTAGCTAAACTTTTTCTCAAGATAACTAAACATAGTTCTAAGACCCAATGCTTCACCACCAACAGGTCTACCCGGTAATGCTCTTACGTTCCATGCCATCACGTCAAAATGTAGCCAAGGTGTCGTGGCTGGCTCAACAAATTCTTTTAGATACAATGCTGCTGTTATTGAGCCACCAAACGGCGTCGAACCACAGTTAGCAATGTCTGCGATATCGCTCTTGAATAGCGCCTTATACTGATCAAACAAAGGCAGTTGCCAAATAGGATCCGCATTACCCAGACCAATTTCCATTAGCTCAGAAGCAATCGCTTGATCTGTAGAATAAAAACCAGGCAGTTCAGTGCCAAGGGCGATGCGACACGCACCTGTCAAGGTTGCAAAATCGATCAATAGCTCTGGCGCTTCTGTTTGCGCTTCAGCCAATGCGTCACATAAAACCAAGCGTCCTTCGGCGTCGGTATTATCAATTTCAACCGTAATACCTTTACGTGTTTTGATCACATCACCTGGCCTAAAGGCATTGCGAGACACCGCATTTTCTACCGCAGGGATAAGTACGCGTAATCTAACAGGCAGCTTAGCCGCCATAATCATATTAGCCAACGCGATAACATGAGCCGCTCCGCCCATGTCTTTTTTCATATTACGCATTCCAGACGCTGGCTTTAAGTCCAGACCACCAGAGTCAAAACATACGCCTTTACCAACTAAAGTAAGTTTTGCGTGGTTTTCGTCACCCCAACGTAAATCAAGCAAACGCGGAGCATTATCACTCGCACGGCCCACCATGTGGATCGTTGGGTAGTTTTGCTCTAACAACTCATCACCAATGATTTGTTCAAATGATGCGCCATATTGCTCAGAGAGTTCTTCCATTACTTCAGCCATGTGCTGAGGCATCATATCAGCAGCCGGTGTGTTAACAAGATCTCTTGCAAGATTAATAGACTCGACAGCCGCTTTTACTTTGGCATATACCTTTGCATCTTCGATAGCAAGCTTTGCGACAATCGCTGGCAATTCTTTATAAGCAGAAAATTGATACGCCCCCAGTAAAAACGCAATAGCGTGGCTTTCAACTTGCTCTGAAGCGATATCAATAAAATAAGTGCCTTTTGGTAATTGCTTTGCAAGATCGCCCAATAGCCAAAAATCATCGTCTTCAGCAATAACAATAACTCGCTCAACTTCTCCAGAATCAGCATTCGGAATAAGAATATTTTTTTGCGATTGAAGTTGTGCGGTTTTTACGAAAAGCTGCGTCGTACTTGACTGCTGCGCTTGCCATGACGCTAATTCTGCAGCGGAGAAGATAGAAATGGGTGTACCCATAGCAGAGTGAACGAGTAGGTTGTTCATGTAGGCCTCAAATTTATTATATTCGTACTTAGATTACCAAGGCTAAAAAGAAAATTCACTGTTCCTTGGTTTTTGTTGGCTTTTTTTTCAAATTGAATGAGCTAGGCAAAACATCCACGCCCACTAATTGACCAACCTTTACGATTATCGGAATGGTAATGGGGGCAAAAGGTAAAACTGCAAACACACCCAGTCCTAACCCTTTGAGAATATCCACTAGTTGAGCGTTTGCTGTTTTTAGCTCAGCCTTATGCGCTCGCCCCAAAGTATATCGCTTGTATATCTCAAGCATTTCTTTAGTTTCTTGTTTCTCTTGTTCTAGTGCGCATTTGAGCGCAATCATTGCTCTGCGCAATCTTATTTGCTGTCTGCGTTTACTGATCCGAGCAACGCGCATCGGTGCTTTATGGACAACTTTGATCAGTTTCATTAATAAACTCAAAGATAGTGTTGTCCAGAGTCTATCAAAATTTTTAGCACTTTAGCTATTAGCCATTGGTACAAATTACCTATTCTAGCGAGCAAAGTTATACGTAAAGTGTGCAAAACAATGGACTAGTATAAAATCAACCCTAATTACCACACAAAACTGTACAATAATTACCCACACAAAGACTAGCATCCAATACTGTTTAATTAATCTACAAAAACTGAATAATGAAATTTCAGTAAACTAGCCAAATTTTGTAACAACAAATTTTAAGCTGCTGGGTGTTTATCTAGAAAAGCAGTTAAAGTGCTCAAAATTTCATTTTCAACAATAACTTATCATGCAAATTTTGTAATTCTTCTTAGCCTAAACAAAAAGTTATTAAGAAAGTTGCAGTTTCAGAAATCACTGCTAATTTTAAAAAAGCGCTTGCCAACACATAGCAAATTAAATTATATGTGTATTAAAGGTAAAAATATTATAAATGACCTTTTTTATTGGTATGACAACAACAATCAACTGGGGAAACAGGATGAAACTACAAAGTAACACGCTGCGCCGTGCAATTCGCTTCGCGCTCGCTTCAGCAGCAACTACTTCACTTCTTACCACTACCGTAATGGCTGAAGAAGCCAATCAAACAAAAGCTAAAGCAGATGAAAAAGTCGAAAAAATCGCCGTTGTAGGTTCTCGAGCGGCGCCTCGCTCTGTGGGCGAGTCACCGGTACCTATCGACATCATCGGTGCAGAAGATATGTCAAAGGCGGCAGGTTCTGACATGCTCGAGTTACTGAAAGGATCGGTACCGTCTTTGAACGTACACGCGAATCCAATCAGTGATGCAGCAACGTTAGTAAGGCCAGCTAACTTACGCGGATTGCCTGCGGATAGTACGCTGATTTTGTTAAACGGTAAGCGTCGCCACCGTTCATCGGTGATTGCCTTTTTAGGTGGTGGTATTAACGACGGTGCACAGGGCCCTGATATTTCAGTGATCCCGAGTATTGCACTAAAACAAGTTGAAGTACTTCGTGATGGTGCAGCAGCACAGTACGGTTCAGATGCAATCGCAGGTGTAATGAACTTTGTACTTAAAGACGCGAGCGAAGGGGGTTCTTTCTCTATTCGTCAAGGCGAATACTACGAAGGTGACGGCGATACGACGGTGATTGAAGGTAACGTAGGTCTGCCATTTACGGATGATGGATTTGCTAACTTAAGCTTTCAGTACAAAGAAGCGGACGCGACTAGCCGCAGTGTTCAACGTCCTGATGCAGCAGCATACATTGGCGCCGGGGTTGAAGGCGTTGGTGACCCAGCACAAATTTGGGGTGCACCAGAAATCAAAGACGATATCAGTATCTTTGGTAACATTGGTGTAGACGTCACTGACAATGCTCGATTCTATATGTTTGGTAACTACTCTGAGCGAGACGTTAAAGGCGGATTCTATTATCGAAACCCTCAAACCCGTCCAGGTGTTTATTCTAACGATGGTGGCGAAACCTTACTCGTAGGCGATCTAGATGGCGTAGGTGTTGGCATTGAGTGTCCAGTCGTTAATCTAACGGATAAAAATGTAGCGAATATCCCGGCATATCAATTAATTGCGGCTGATACAGAGTTAGGTAGAAACTGTTTTGCCTTTAATGAAATTTTACCAGGCGGCTTTACTCCAAACTTTGGTGGTAACATCACTGATACCTCTCTAACTATTGGTGTTGAAGGGGAATTTAAAGATGGTTTCCTTGAAGGCGGTTTTTGGGATTTGAGTGGCTCGGTGGGCCGTAACGAATCACGTTATTTCATCACTAATACTGTGAATGCCTCTCTTGGCGCTGATACACCAATGGACTTCAGCCCTGGTAAATACATCCAACTGGAAAAGAATTTTAATTTCGATGTGTCGAAAGGCTATGATTTTGACCTAGCTTACGATGTAAACGTTGCAGCAGGTCTTGAGTGGCATGAAGAAACATTCGAAGTACTTTCAGGTGACGAAGCATCATTTATTGCAGGACCGCTGACTGAGCAAGGCTTTGGGATAGGTTCAAATGGTTTCCCTGGATTTAAACCTTCTGCAGCAGGAGAATACACTCGTCGTAACTATGCCGCTTATGTAGATATTGAAACACCATTTACTGAAGACTTTATGATGGGGTGGGCACTTCGTTACGAAGATTACGATTCATTTGGTTCGACTACAAACTTTAAGATCACAGGTCAATATCATGTTACCGAAGACTTCTCGGTTCGTGGTTCAATCAGTACCGGTTTCCGCGCGCCAACGGTAGGTCAAGCTAACGTGTCTAACGTACAGACAAACTTAAGCAGTGGTGTATTGGTAGATTCAGCACTATTACCACCAACAAACCCTGTTTCAGAGCAGCTTGGTGGTACTGAGTTGACTCCTGAAGAGTCAGAAAGTTATACACTAGGTGCGGTATATCGCTCTGGCGACTTATTTATTACGTTAGATTACTACAACATTGAAGTAACTGACCGTCTAAGCCAGTCTGAAAAAATCGTTTTAAGTGATGCTGACAAAGCAGCCCTTAAAGCGGCGGGTGTTCCTAACGTTGATAACTTGGCGCAGGTGAGCTTCTTCACTAACGACTTCGATACCACGACTCAAGGTATCGACTTAGTTGGTAACTATTCTATGGATATGCTGGGTGGCTATGCCACATTCAGTGCAGCATACAACTGGAATGAAACTGAAGTAGACCGCTTCTCTGCTATCACAGGTGACTTCAAGGTATCTCGTTTAGAAAACGACTTACCGAAGCACAGAGGCACATTAACTTGGGCTCAGCAATGGGATAACTTCTCAGGCTTTGTTCGTATGAACTACTTTGGCGAATACCAAGGCGTTCACGTCGATTATGATGCAACAGCAAAAACAGCGGATGCGACAATCACATTTGATGCAGAGCTTACCTACTTTGCAACAGATTCAATCAGTCTGTCTGTTGGTGCAAATAATATCTTTGACCAAGATGCAGAAGAACTAGACTTCTTTGACGCTACAGGTATCCCAAATAACAACTGGGGTGGCAAATACTATGAAACTTCACCATATGGTATTAATGGTGGTTTCTACTATGTGAAAGCAACCTATACGTTCTAACTTTTACTGTAACCCAGAAACAAAGGCGAACTAGCATTAGCTATTTCGCCTTTTTATTTTTATCCTATATAGCAAAGCAGTTAATTTTGAATACAAACATGTTGTTATTAAAGCGAGCCAACGAATTATTAGCCGAAAACAAGCTTAGAGAAGCTGAGTTTATGTACAAGTCGGTACTTAAACAGTCACCTAACAACGGTCCTGCTCTATTTGGTTTAGGCCGCATTTGCATGCGTTTAGAGCAGTACGATAACGCAATCTACTATTTAAAAAGAGCATGCGAACATTTACCAAAAATGCTTGAGCCACTCTTCGCATTGGCCGATGCGTTTTTAGCCGTAGGTTCACCGGTTGACGCAAAAACCGTACTTGAATACACCTTAAGCGTGGCAAAACATAATGCCCAAGCTCATTACCAGCTCGGTCAATTTTATCTGGACTACGGCTTTATTGAACAAGCTAAAAATGTCTTTAAAGCGGGGTTAGATTGCCCTCATAGTACAGTGACTGCCTTTATGCTATACGAACTGGTACAGATGTCCTCAGCCAAAGAATTACCTGCATACTTAGCAATTCTAGAAAAATTGGAAAATGAGTTTGAAGCACCGAGACTAAAAACTGTGGTTCACTATGCGCTTGCTAAGTGTCATGAACAATTAGGTAACTTTAATGCAGCTCAAGATAACTATGCTTTAGCGAATGATACACAGCTGCTGATGAGCGAGTTTCGTACTGTAGACATGCTGCCATTTTTTGAATCAATCAAGCTGCATTGTGGCAAAGCGTTTTTTGATAAACCTAGTGATAGGGTTAAGACAACATTTACGCCTGTTTTTATTGTTGGTTTGCCAAGAACTGGTTCGACTCTCCTAGAACAAATGCTAGTGCAACATTCTAATGTTGGTACACTAGGCGAGAATACCGTGATCAGCGATAAAATTGTCCCTTACCTCAGTAAACGCAATAATGCAGAGTTCCCAGCTTGTTTAGACCAACTAAGTAACTCTATGTTAGACCATTGCCGTATACTCTATGTCGACGAGATAAAGCGGCATCGAGTGCCGGAAGAAGTGGTGATCAATAAACTTCCAGCTAACTTTCAAAATCTTGGGTTAATCCACAAACTTTTCCCTGAGGCACGAATTATTCATTTAACTCGTAACCTCAATGCTACAGCCTGGTCTGTCTATAGTAATCATTTCGCCGAAAGCGAGCCCTACTTTTGCTCCTTAAGCGAATTTGCCTTGTATGCGCAAGCGCAAAGCGACTTGATGTCACATTTTAACCAATTTATGAAAAGAGATATTTTTACGCTCAGTTACGAACAACTTATTGCAGAGCCTGAAAAGACTATTAAACAATGCTTAAGCTTTTTATATCAAAAATACGAGCCAGAATGCTTGGAGTTTCACAAATCTAAAAAGCCGGTCCATACCTTAAGTAAGGCGCAGGTCAGAAAGCCAATCAGCACGCAGCCACTAGAAAAGTGGCAGCGCTATGAAGCGTTTATCGAGAAGATGATTGCTCAACCGCAAAGCGACCAAACCACGCCAGCAAATCTTTAAACTGATCATCACGTGCATGTTTATGGGTTAACATGTCTATGTGCCCATAATTGTGCCGATGGCCGTGCTTTTTCCCATAAATTCTGAGTTCTTGCATCCCCTTTCCCGATTCACGAATAAATGCTTGAATATCGACAGGTTGTGCCAGTGCTTTATCTTTAACGCCCGCAATATGCAAGATTGGAGGTAACGTCATGTCTTGTAATACTACGGCATAATTAAAACCGTCATCGGAGTCCACCCATGGGTGCTTCCGTGCCCAATCAGCGCTTTGAGCATGTGATTTTAAAGACTCATCATCACTTCCCCAACCAAGTCTTTTCGCAGGTAAGTATCCATGCTTTTTCGAATAATAATGCGCAACGTTAAACCATATTAGATTTGCTTTCAGTAATTTGCTCGGGTGATTGTTATGTAAACTACGCTTAGAACCAAAATAAACACATGCATTAACATGTTGGATTTCTTCAGGAAAGCGTGCAAAAACACAATTCATCAATACACCTCCCCAAGAATGCGCAATCCAATATTGTGCTCTAGATCCGGTATATCGTTCGATAAAATTCAGCATTTCAGGGATTTCGTGCAAGATTGATTCAGTTTGACCATAATCCGCTTCAGCGTCGATTTTAGGTATGCTCTCTCCTCGCCCACGAAGATCACCAACAAAACAGCGATAGCCGTGTTCAGCTAAAAAAGGCGCTAGCCCTTTATTGCTTTCAGTATAAAAAATTTTGCCATTTTCAACCGCACCATGCATAAAAAACACAACAGGGCCGCTACTACCCGGTTTCGCTATATATCTGAGGTGGAGTTTATGTCCATCTTCTATATCTACTAATAGTGATTTTTGCTCTATCATTTCTTTGTTTTCATTCTTTGAACACTAGCCTCATCGTACCAGTTGACTGATTGATAAGTAAACGCTTAAACGAAGCAAATAAAGAGGTTGATATGCTTTTAAGATAAAGCCCGTATTCAAGACTTAAGCGTTCGATTAAAAGTGTTATAATCCTTTTTATTTATTCGAAGAATCCTGTGCACCCAAGAAACAAGCATAATTCAGGCTATGATCTAGACAAGCTCATGGCGATTGAGCCCGCTTTAAAGAATTTTACTTACAACCGAGCTGATGGCATAAAAAGTATCGACTTCACTAATCCAGATGCCGTAAAACTGTTGAATAAAGCACTGCTTAAGTCAGACTACGATATACAAGTTTGGGATATCCCCGCACAGTTTTTATGCCCTCCGGTTCCGGGCAGAGCAGACTATATCCATGCGCTGAAAGATCTCTTAGATGAAAGTAACTTGCCCGATAAGGTGCAAGGCGTAGATATTGGCACTGGTGCCAATTTGATCTATCCCATCTTAGGATCAAGAGAGTATAACTGGCGCTTTGTTGCCTCTGATATCAATCCTCTTGCTGTGAAGTGTGCCAAAACCATCGCAGAACTAAATAGGTTGCCGGTAAAAGTGATGCAACAAAAGCAGCCTAATCACTTTTTTAAAACGATAATAAAAGCAAACCAGTTTTATCATTTTTCAATGTGTAACCCGCCCTTCCATGCCAGTGAAGCAGATGCAAACAAGGGCACGCAAAGAAAGTGGAAAAACCTAAACAAAGCACCACAAGCGTCGCTAAACTTTGGCGGCCAAGCTCAAGAGTTGTGGTGTGACGGTGGAGAAAAGCGCTTTATACTGGATATGATCTCTGAGAGCGTCACTTTCAAAGAGCAAGTTTACTGGTTTACTTCCCTTATCTCGAATAAAGACAACGTAAAACCACTTAAACAACAACTTAAACAGGTCGCTGCCGAGCAAGTGAAAGTGATCGAGATGGAACAAGGTAATAAGACAAGCCGTTTTATCGCCTGGAGTTTTTTCAAACCTTAGCGATGTGTATATGGTGGACGCGAGTTCACCTCGCGATGTGTTAATTGGCTTGCAAGGTTTTAAATCCCAAACAGAAAAAACCGTTGTATTGTTGAAACGGGTTTTGGAATACATGTTTTTTACTGAAACTTCATTGCAACCCATCGGTGGGTGAACCACCCCCTACGATGCAGTGTATATGGTAGTAGGAGCGAGTTTACCTCGCGATGTGTTGATTGGCTTGCGAGGTTTTCTATACCCCAAACAGCAAAAAACCCGTCGCATTACTGCAACGGGTTTCTCTTATTTGGCCCTGGCGATGTTCTACTTTCACATGGGTAATCCACACTATCATCGACGCTGTTTTGTTTCACTTCTGAGTTCGGCATGGGGTCAGGTGGGTCCAAAACGCTATAGTCACCAGGAAATTCTGTTCATCAATGAAGTCTCCCTCATTAATGTAAATCCGGAAAAAGCTATTAAATTCTTTGTCTACTTTAGTCTATTAACTTCTGTTAGCTAAGGCCTCCATGGATGGAGGTCATGCTAGGAATTGTCTGGAACAATTCTAGTAAACCACTTTGGCGTTGTATGGTTAAGCCTCACGGGTAATTAGTACGAGTTAGCTTAATGCCTCACAGCACTTCCACATCTCGCCTATCAACGTTGTAGTCTTCAACGGCCCTTCAGTTGACTCTAAGTCAAAGTGAGAACTCATCTCGAGGCCTGCTTCCCGCTTAGATGCTTTCAGCGGTTATCAGTTCCGAACGTAGCTACCGGGCAATGCAATTGGCATCACAACCCGAACACCAGCGGTTCGTCCACTCCGGTCCTCTCGTACTAGGAGCAGCCCCTCTCAATTCTCAAACGCCCACGGCAGATAGGGACCGAACTGTCTCACGACGTTCTAAACCCAGCTCGCGTACCACTTTAAATGGCGAACAGCCATACCCTTGGGACCGACTTCAGCCCCAGGATGTGATGAGCCGACATCGAGGTGCCAAACACCGCCGTCGATATGAACTCTTGGGCGGTATCAGCCTGTTATCCCCGGAGTACCTTTTATCCGTTGAGCGATGGCCCTTCCATTCAGAACCACCGGATCACTATGACCTACTTTCGTACCTGCTCGACGTGTCTGTCTCGCAGTTAAGCTTGCTTCTACCATTACACTAACCGTACGATGTCCGACCGTACTTAGCAAACCTTCGTGCTCCTCCGTTACTCTTTGGGAGGAGACCGCCCCAGTCAAACTACCCACCAGGCACTGTCCTCAACCCCGATTCAGGGGCCTAAGTTAGAACATCAACACTACAAGGGTGGTATTTCAAGGTCGGCTCCACAGAAACTAGCGTCTCTGCTTCAAAGCCTCCCACCTATCCTACACATGTAGGGTCAATGTTCAGTGCCAAGCTGTAGTAAAGGTTCACGGGGTCTTTCCGTCTAGCCGCGGGTACACAGCATCTTCACTGCGATTTCAATTTCACTGAGTCTCGGGTGGAGACAGCGTGGCCATGGTTACACCATTCGTGCAGGTCGGAACTTACCCGACAAGGAATTTCGCTACCTTAGGACCGTTATAGTTACGGCCGCCGTTTACCGGGGCTTCGATCAAGAGCTTCGCCTAAGCTAACCCCATCAATTAACCTTCCGGCACCGGGCAGGTGTCACACCGTATACGTCATCTTACGATTTTGCACAGTGCTGTGTTTTTAATAAACAGTCCCAGCCACCTGGTCACTGCGGCTCTCGTTTGCTTACAGAGCAAGTCCTTCACAAACAAGAGCGTACCTTCTCCCGAAGTTACGGTACAATTTTGCCTAGTTCCTTCACCCGAGTTCTCTCAAGCGCCTTAGTATTCTCTACCTGACCACCTGTGTCGGTTTAGGGTACGATTCAGTATGAACTGAAGCTTAGAGGCTTTTCCTGGAAGTAGGGCATCAACAACTTCACCACCTTAGTGGCTCGTCTCGACTCTCAGCCTTGGTAACCCGGATTTTCCTAAGTCACCAGCCTACAGCCTTTCACATGGACAACCAACGCCATGCTTGCCTAGCCTGCTCCGTCCCCCCATCGCATTCATACCGAGTACGGGAATATTAACCCGTTTCCCATCGACTACGCTCTTCAGCCTCGCCTTAGGGGTCGACTCACCCTACCCTGATTAACATGGGATAGGAACCCTTGGTCTTCCGGCGGAGGAGTTTTTCACTCCTCTTGTCGTTACTCATGTCAGCATTCGCACTTCTGATATGTCCAGCATGCCTCCCGGCACACCTTCAGCCACTTACAGAACGCTCCCCTACCCCGCATACTTACGTACGCAGCCGTAGCTTCGGTGGTATGTTTAGCCCCGTTACATCTTCCGCGCAGGCCGACTCGACTAGTGAGCTATTACGCTTTCTTTAAAGGGTGGCTGCTTCTAAGCCAACCTCCTAGCTGTTTTAGCCTTCCCACATCGTTTCCCACTTAACATACACTTTGGGACCTTAGCTGACGGTCTGGGTTGTTTCCCTCTCCACGACGGACGTTAGCACCCGCCGTGTGTCTCCCGGATATTACTTTACGGTATTCGGAGTTTGCAAAGGGTTGGTAAGTCGGGATGACCCCCTAGCCTTAACAGTGCTCTACCCCCGTAAGTATTCGTCCGAGGCTCTACCTAAATAGATTTCGGGGAGAACCAGCTATCTCCCGGTTTGATTAGCCTTTCACTCCTAGCCACAGGTCATCCCCTAACTTTTCAACGTTAGTGGGTTCGGTCCTCCAGTTGATGTTACTCAACCTTCAACCTGCCCATGGCTAGATCACCGGGTTTCGGGTCTATACCCTGCAACTTAAGCGCCCAGTTAAGACTCGCTTTCGCTACGGCTCCCCTAAATGGTTAACCTCGCTACAGAATATAAGTCGCTGACCCATTATACAAAAGGTACGCAGTCACCCAACAAGTAGGCTCCTATTGCTTGTACGTACACGGTTTCAGGTTCTATTTCACTCCCCTCACAGGGGTTCTTTTCGCCTTTCCCTCACGGTACTGGTTCACTATCGGTCAGTTGGGAGTATTTAGCCTTGGAGGATGGTCCCCCCATATTCAGTCAAAGTTTCACGTGCTCCGACCTACTCGATTTCACTTTAGATAAGTTTTTGTGTACGGGACTATCACCCTGTTTCGTCATGCTTTCCAGCATGTTCCACTAACTACACTAAAGCTTAAGGGCTGGTCCGATTTCGCTCGCCGCTACTTTCGGAATCTCGGTTGATTTCTTTTCCTACGGGTACTTAGATGTTTCAGTTCTCCGCGTTCGCCTCGTTAACCTATGTATTCAGTTAACGATACCTGCAAGCAGGTGGGTTTCCCCATTCGGAAATCCTAGTCTCAAGCGCCTCTTACTGGCTTGACTAGGCTTATCGCAAGTTAGTACGTCCTTCATCGCCTCCAACTGCCAAGGCATCCACCGTGTACGCTTAGTCACTTAACCATACAACCCAAAGTAGTTTTTCTTCGCTTTTGTCTTTTATGCTGCGTTCCTCGATATTTTTGCTTGGTCACATAACACGTTATGCTCCCGTCGACAAAAATCTCAAGCGCCTTGCCTAAAAACCAAAATCATTGAAAATATCTAATTTGACATTGTATATCAAAGACTGATTTAACTTCGCCAGAAGTTAATATTGAATACTAAAGTAGACGCTAATTAATCATCAAATGATTAATCGGCATTTTCTTTCGAAAACTCGATAAATAACTTTCGTTATCTATCAGAATTTAATTTTTCAGCTTTTCCAAATTTTTAAAGAGCAATATCACTTAGCCATCAGGCCAAGCAACAATCATCTGTGTGGACACTTCGAACAAATAAGTTCTAAATCGTATAAGGAGGTGATCCAGCCCCAGGTTCCCCTAGGGCTACCTTGTTACGACTTCACCCCAGTCATGAATCACTCCGTGGTGAACGTCCTCCCGAAGGTTAGACTATCCACTTCTGGAGCAACCCACTCCCATGGTGTGACGGGCGGTGTGTACAAGGCCCGGGAACGTATTCACCGCAACATTCTGATTTGCGATTACTAGCGATTCCGACTTCATGGAGTCGAGTTGCAGACTCCAATCCGGACTACGACAGGCTTTAAGGGATTCGCTCACTATCGCTAGCTCGCTGCTCTCTGTACCTGCCATTGTAGCACGTGTGTAGCCCTACACGTAAGGGCCATGATGACTTGACGTCGTCCCCACCTTCCTCCGGTTTATCACCGGCAGTCTCCTTAGAGTTCCCGACCGAATCGCTGGCAACTAAGGATAGGGGTTGCGCTCGTTGCGGGACTTAACCCAACATCTCACAACACGAGCTGACGACAGCCATGCAGCACCTGTATCAGAGTTCCCGAAGGCACCAAACCATCTCTGGTAAGTTCTCTGTATGTCAAGTGTAGGTAAGGTTCTTCGCGTTGCATCGAATTAAACCACATGCTCCACCGCTTGTGCGGGCCCCCGTCAATTCATTTGAGTTTTAACCTTGCGGCCGTACTCCCCAGGCGGTCTACTTAATGCGTTAGCTTTGGAAAAGTTGTCCGAAGACCCCAGCTCCTAGTAGACATCGTTTACGGCGTGGACTACCAGGGTATCTAATCCTGTTTGCTCCCCACGCTTTCGTACATGAGCGTCAGTGTTGACCCAGGTGGCTGCCTTCGCCATCGGTATTCCTTCAGATCTCTACGCATTTCACCGCTACACCTGAAATTCTACCACCCTCTATCACACTCTAGTTTGCCAGTTCGAAATGCAGTTCCCAGGTTAAGCCCGGGGCTTTCACATCTCGCTTAACAAACCGCCTGCGTACGCTTTACGCCCAGTAATTCCGATTAACGCTCGCACCCTCCGTATTACCGCGGCTGCTGGCACGGAGTTAGCCGGTGCTTCTTCTGTCAGTAACGTCACAGCTAGCAGGTATTAACTACTAACCTTTCCTCCTGACTGAAAGTGCTTTACAACCCGAAGGCCTTCTTCACACACGCGGCATGGCTGCATCAGGCTTGCGCCCATTGTGCAATATTCCCCACTGCTGCCTCCCGTAGGAGTCTGGACCGTGTCTCAGTTCCAGTGTGGCTGATCATCCTCTCAAACCAGCTAGGGATCGTCGCCTTGGTGAGCCTTTACCTCACCAACTAGCTAATCCCACTTGGGCCAATCTAAAGGCGAGAGCCGAAGCCCCCTTTGGTCCGTAGACATTATGCGGTATTAGCCATCGTTTCCAATGGTTGTCCCCCACCTCAAGGCATGTTCCCAAGCATTACTCACCCGTCCGCCGCTCGTCATCTTCTAGCAAGCTAGAAATGTTACCGCTCGACTTGCATGTGTTAGGCCTGCCGCCAGCGTTCAATCTGAGCCATGATCAAACTCTTCAATTAAAAGTTTTTTTGAAACCTAAGTTTCATGCTCAATGAATTCTGATTGTTTGTTTCTACTTTTCAAAAAAGTAAAATCAAAACGAATTGACTATATAGTCACTCAGTTACAATTGAGACTCTAAATTTGTTTGCGTCATCTAGCGAACTAGAATCTGCTGTTAGAACTCAATCTGTACGAGTGCCCACACAGATGATTGCTTCATATTTTTAAAGAACATTTCGAAACATTTCGTTGTTTCGAGGGATGTGCATTCTAAGCACTCCCGATTTTTTGTCAATACTTAATTTTGAATTTCTTTAGCAGAAGTTTCGAACTTAAGTTTTACTTGTTGACGCTAACTCGTTGCTGCTTTGCTTTTCAGCGTGGCGCCCCGTGTCAGTGGGGTCGCATTATAGGGCGATCCGATTTTAGTGCAACCCTTTTTTTCGGTTTTTTCTATTTATTTTTCAATTGCTTTTTAGCCCACCGAATCCTAACAACTTATCCACATTTTCTGTGGATAACCCACAGGAATTTCGGCTTTTGCTTTTCTTTGTGGTAGATTACCGCCCCATTATTTACTCGTTCTTAGAAAAAGGCTAAATACATGGCTGATATCTTAAACTCGATAAGTGGTCTTTTATGGGGCCATCTACTTATCTACCTCTTAATAGCTGCTGGTGTATTCTTCACAATTAGGCTTGGCTTTATTCAATTCACCCAATTCCCATATATGGTGAAGGTAATGATGCAAAGTCGCGAAGGTGCTGAAGATGGTATCTCCTCTTTTCAAGCATTCTGTACTTCACTCGCCGCACGGGTTGGTACCGGTAATATGGCAGGTGTTGGCGTTGCGCTCTATTTAGGCGGTCCTGGTGCGATATTATGGATGTGGCTCATTGCCTTGATTGGTATGGCGACCAGTTTTGCTGAAAGTTGCTTAGCGCAGCTATATAAAACAAAAGATGATGACGGAAACTTCCGTGGTGGCCCTGCTTATTATATGGAGCTAGGTTTAAAACGTAAGTGGATGGGGGTGTTATTCTCACTTTGCCTTATCCTTGCATTTGGTTTCGTCTTTAATGCAGTACAAGCCAACTCCATTGCTGCAGCATTTAACGTTGCCTTTGATGTGCCTAAATATGTGATGGGTATTGCGTTAGTAGCAGCTTCTGGGATTATCATCTTCGGTGGTTTAAAAACTATTGCACGCTTTGCCGAACTTGTCGTACCTTTTATGGCCGTTGCTTATCTTATACTTGCACTTTACGTCTGTGCTGTGAACTTTGCGCAGCTACCAGATATATTCATGCTAATAGTAAAAAGTGCAATGGGTATTGAGCAAGCGGGTGCTGGTGCGATTGGCTACGCCGTAATGCAAGCGATGCTTCAGGGGATCAAGCGCGGCTTATTCTCAAATGAAGCCGGTATGGGTAGCGCAGCAAACGCTGCTGCAAGTGCAACACCAAATCCAAACCACCCAGCATCACAAGGTTATGTACAAATGCTAGGTGTATTTGTAGATACCATAGTGATCTGTACCGCGACCGCTTCGCTTATTCTTTTATCTGGTCAGCTTGAACCAAACTCTGGTTTAACTGGCATTGAATTAACACAATCTGCATTGGTTCATCATGTAGGTGAATGGGGCGCAATTTTCGTTGCGGTCGCTATTCTATTTTTCGCTTTTACCTCCATTGTTGCCAACTATAGTTATGCAGAAACCAACCTACTGTTCTTAGATCACCATTCAAAGAAAGGCATGATGGTATTCAGAGTTTGTGTATTAGGTATGGTAATGTTTGGTGCGGTAAGCGAACTTGGACTGGTTTGGACACTCGCTGATATTTCAATGGGTTTAATGGCTGTAGTTAACGTGATTGCACTCTTTATGCTTCGCAAAGTCGTGCTATGGCTTGCCAACGATTATAAAAAGCAGCTTAAAGCTGGCGTAACCCCAGAGTTTGATCCTAGTACTAACCCTGAAGTAGAAAAAACACTACCAAAAGGCATTTGGACTAAATAGACCAATACAGCGCACTAATGCTTATATTTAGTGCGCTTTCTTCTTATAAAACCCAATTTAAATGAAGAAGAACACAAAAACACGCCCTTGAGTTCATTTAATGTCCAAACAAACCAACCACTTATTGCCTTTCAAAAAAAAATCCGTATAGTAAAGCACAAGTCGGCATATAGCGCAGCTTGGTAGCGCACTGTCATGGGGTGTCAGGGGTCGCAGGTTCAAATCCTGCTATGCCGACCAGCTTTTCCTTACCCTGTTCAATAAGTTAACTTCATTCATTTCCTTTCGTAAATACCCGCTATTAGTACGGTAGTATTGAACTTTCTGATTTTCGCTCGTTATTCCAGTTTAGACTTATGAACTTTGTTTTCTTTGATGTATTAGAAGCTCACCTCAATGAGCATCGCTAGCGACTTCTTTCAATGTCAGCGCCTTAAAACAATGTAAGAACCATTCCTCGTCAGAGGCAAGGCTTCAAAAACGAATAACTCTGATGGCTAATTCAGCTTGAATAGATTTGCCGAAATAAGAACACTAAAAATAGATTGCTGATATGAGCTGCTAAATGCTTTCTCCCGACACAACCTCTCACTTTAAACTTCAAACAGTGTAATTTCTATTTCCAGTACTCTACGTGACCAGGCCAAAACGCATGCATTACTCAGTTTTGTATAGTTTGTGCCCGTTCCAATATGTCGGCTCTGCCCCTAGCCTCTATTTTCCAGTTAATTAGTAAAATGAACATGATGGGCTATTAACATACTTTATAGCTATAACACCGTATAAATCGGCTCTTTCATAGTAGTTCTCAACTAACAGCAGCAATCACAAAACACAATACATTTACATTAAAGTAATAATACTGACAAATAACCTACCTAGTATTGCGTGACTTTCAATTAAGCACGGAGATTAAAATGAAATTCGCAATACTTATGCTTGCAGTCAGTGCGACTGCAAATGCAAACACCAACATATGTAGCAACTACGGTTGCCCAACTGGCACACCATCAAGTAATGATATCGTTGAGCGACCTATATATGTGCTTAGCAATAATCGCGCAACAAAGTTTGCGGACTGGGTAGCATACAAAGTCACACCAAGCACAATTGATGGCCCAAGCCGTTCAAGGACTTGGAAATCTGACCCTAAAATTGCAAGTAGATACACGCTAGAGCCAAGTGACTACAGCGATGCATGGGCAACTATTCATACAGATAGAGGTCATCAAGTGCCTTTGGCATCGTTTTCCAATACATCCAATTGGAGCGATACTAACTACCTCTCGAACATTACCCCGCAATCATCAAACCTTAATCAAGGCCCATGGGTTAAATTAGAAAATGCAGTGAGAAGTTTAGTGCGCACGGGCGAAAATGCTTATGTGTTCACGGGTCCCTTGTATGAATATTACTTTGCTACCTTGCCTGGTGCTGATGAATCTCACACTATTCCGTCAGGCTATTTTAAGGTCGTTGTCACAATAGCAGGCTCAAATGTGAAGGCTTCTGCTTTTATCATGGAGCAAACTTCAGGTAGATATCTTGATTACTGCAAAACAGAAGTAACCATTGACGAAGTAGAGCAAAGAGCAGGCCTGAATATCCTACCTAGCCTGCCAAGCTATAAAGCCACCGACATTGAGGGTCGAGTCGGTGGTCTTAGCTCACAACTAGGTTGCTAGTTATGAGGGCTATCAGTTGGTAGCCCTTTAATTTACTTTGTAATTTGCACCAAGGCATTTACTCGATGAATACCCGCCTCATTTAAGGTTTGATTACATTACTTTTCATGCCATTTTACGGCTATGTTTTTGACTCGGAATTTCCCATTGGCCTGCCTGTCACAGCGGCTCTGATTGGTACGTTCAATATGAATGTTTGGCAGGTCTACCTGCGAGGCTTCCACTTCACTAAGTTGCTCTAAACACATAAGTTGCGTCACTTCACGGAGCGAATTATCTTCGACTAGATTTTCAACTAGACGTTTGCCTTTAGCCTTGTTCACCACATTACTGTTGCTTTTATTCTTTGAATGTAACTTGGGCATTGAAAACGTACTGCCTGCTGGATAAAACGAATAGTAGAAATGCTGTGGCTTATGAGTTTCAATCACAACTACGCCCTGCTTACCAAGTACCGAGAACTCCTCTTCAGTACTTTCAAATTTTAGTGCTGTGGTTTCATCCACACCAAAACCAAATTTTTGGCCGCTTTTAAGTGCTAACACCGCAAGCCTAAAACTTCTGCCTCTTTCACTAAAATGCGTATCTAAAACGCCAAAGGAAAAGACTCCTAAGCCACCTGTAGCATCATAAGTTAATGCATCGGCATTTAGCTTGCCACATCCACCATGCTTTTCGCAGTGTTGTACTGGAGCAGAAGCATTTATCGCGCCATTTAATATAGCTTCGATGCTGCTACCATTGGTGATCATGGGAACATAACCGAAGGCATTTTTACCACCGGCCTGCACCGCTGTTCCGGCACTTGTACCGATAATTATTGGTATCTCCTTTAGCACTTCAGTCCAAGGATAAGGCGTTTGCTTATCGGTAGCATACATTACTAGCTTAGTGAGTGATTGATCACCGCCGTTAAACATGATCGCATCCGCATTTACCAACTGCTGTTTCACCTTCTCAATCCCTTGCTGGCAAAGATTATATTCGGTTAATGTTCTATCTGGATAAATGACTTCACGATTATAAACCCCATTGAGCTGGTTACGATAGCTATCTAGGTTTTCACAGTCACCGCTACTAAGCGCCCCAGCTAATGCCGGAGTAAGGGGGAACCACAGGGCATTAACATCATAGCTTTGAAATAATCCTTCATAGAAATCAGCAGACTCATAAGGATCACGAGATGATGCAGTGACAAGCAGCAGTCTTTTGGTTTTTGTCTTGCCAATGCGTTTAGCAATATCTTCTATGATTTCAGTGCTCGCTGGCTCATTGTTTCCGTTAGTATTAACTATTTCAGGTATACGTTTATGCTGATACAGCAAGGGCAGTTCAAGCATATCGAAGAAGAAGTTATATTCTTTATCACTCCAACTGCGATATAAGCCTTCATCAAGTTGTTTCGCATGCTGCGCAAGCTGTAGTTTAGATAAGACTTTGTTCGATGGTAATTTCTTAAGCAGTTTAAGGGTGCGCCTTAGGTGCGCGCGATTGTTAGTTGGCCAACCTTTAGCGAACGTATTTATTGCAATTTCATCAACAGAAAACAACAAATGTGTTTTCACAGCCGCTGAAAATTCGACATTTTCTGCACAGTTTTTTGTGGCCATACTAGAACAGGTTTTGAGTGCCCCGCCAATCAAATAAAGTGTTTGTGCAGAAGAGGTTAAGCTGAAGAAAAGCGTACCCACAGTTAACACTGTGGTTATAAAAAACACAACATTCATGATAAATTCCAAACAAATTTGTTAAAAACGACTTGTCAGCACAAAAACGCTTGTGCTATAAATTTTAATGAACATTGCGAAGCGCAAGCTAGCACACGCTGGTTTGCATTGTCAAAAAACACGAGATGAAAATATGTTGAAGAATGCGTTCAAATTTGTTTGCTACTTCTACTCACCTCACTACCTTTCTGAGTGGTTCGACGAGTAGACACACGGTGTAAAGCCGTGGCGTTGTCTATTAATTGCAACCCCACCTCTTGATTTCTATAAAAATTAAACGGCTGACTTAAGGCGTACTATCGCGATTATTTTTCGTAGTGGCGTGGCTTTTATCTGTCCAATTGAAACTGACCTATTGTTTTTAACGCTTTTTAAGCACAGACGATTGCGAAGTTTCAATTCAGTAGAGCAATAAACACAACAAATAAATTCTACAGCAACGCCATTCGCCTGTACTAAGCCGCTCATCAACAGAAAGTAGGTGAAGTAATGTACAACAAACTATTCGTAGCAATTTCAGCAGCCTTGGCTGCTTCAAGTTTTAATACTCATGCAGAAGAACAAACAGATCAAAACGTAAAAGCCGTTGAAAGAATTGAGGTCACGGGCTCTCGCATAAAAGGCGTTGATTTAGAAGGCACACAGCCCATTACTATCTTGAGCTCAGAAGACATAGACCGCTCAGGTGCTTCCTCAATTTTCGAGTTACTTCAAGACCTTCCTCAATTAAAAGGTGGCTCTGGCACGTTCTCCACAAGCGAGAGTGGCAGTACATCAACCTCAACACCCGCGGGGCAAGCAGCAGCCAGTTTACGAGGCATGGGTCCTTCAGCGACGTTAACCTTGATCAATGGTCGTCGTGTCGCGCCAAGCTCTTTTGCGGCGGGCACACAAAACTTTGTAGATGTAAACGCCATCCCCTTAGCGGCAATCGAACGAGTTGAGATCCTAGCGACTGGGGCATCCGCAATCTATGGAGCCGACGCCGTTGCGGGTGTGATTAACTATATTCTTAAAGACAATTACGATGGTGCAGAACTTGAGGTTAGCTATGGTAACAGTCTTGAAAGCTCTGATGAGGGCAAAACACAAGTCAATCTAATTTGGGGAACTGAAGTTGGTAATGGCAGCCTTATGTTGTTTGCAGATTTTTACGACCGAAGCCAATTTAACGCAACAGATAGAGACTTCTTAGCAACACCCAACTTAGTTAACGGATATTCTTATCTTCCTAAACTCAACAATACGCCTAATATTTATTATTACAGCAGTCGCGACGGTAATGAGCTTCCAGCACCTGGCTGTATGAGCCAGCTGGTCACCACTGAGTATGGGGAGCAGATCTGTGCTTACTATGGTAATCAAGATGATGTCCTAAGCACTCCATTTGAGAGTGTGTCTGGTGGTGCAATGCTCAATCAGCAGGTTGGCGAGTTAACTTGGAAAACTGAATTTTTTATCAGTAAAACAAAATCAACCGCTTATTCAACCCCAGCCGCAATCAATCAGATTGATGACAGTGAAGGTCCGTGGGTGAGAGAGGATTCCCTCTTCATTTATAACGACGCAAGCGGTAACAACTCGCTACTTGATTCACTTTACATCGACCCATTCAACACACAACTTGGACAGGAGCAATGGGGGTTTCAGTTTGATGCTCGCTTTACCTCACCACGCACCATTGAAGTCGAAAGCCAAAATATGCGATTGGTTTCGAGCCTAGAAGGGCAGCTAGGCGAATGGGATTGGGTATCAGGGATTATGTTCTCTGAATCTAAATCAGATCAGGTGGCCACCGATGGGGTATACAATCGTTATAAGTTTCATGCCGCTTTGGCCGGGGAGCTATGTGGTGATGGGAACATTGCCAGCATTAACGACGGCCAGTTAAGCTGTGCTAATAGTAACCTTCTCGACTTTTATAACCCATTCTTAGCAGGCAATGCCACTAACGATGCAACACTTGCACTTACCAAAGCACGTCCAACCCGAGAAGGTACAAGCCGTATTTACAGCTGGGATTTTACTGTATCGGGTGAGCTCTTTTCTTGGCAAGATATCGCGGTACAGTCCTCGTTTGGTGTCGAAGCACGAAAAGAAGAGCTGTCGGACACCCCTTCAAATGATGCGGTTGCAGACGCTGCCAACGATTACTTAGTTGATGTATTTGGTTATGGCTCTAGCATCGCGGACGCAAAAAGAACGCAGCTAGGTGCATTTGTAGAGCTATACATTCCAGTAACAGAAACAGTAGAAATGCAGGTGGCTGGACGATATGACCACTTTGACGACTTTGGCTCAACTTTTAATCCAAAAATCGGCATAAGCTATCGCCCTACTGATGCCCTAATGTTACGAGCCGGTTGGTCTACTTCTTTTAGAGCACCGTCTTTAACGCAGGCAGGGGTAAAGCTGAGAACAACGACTTCAACCTTCGATTGCGGCGCGAATCAAGCTGTCGCCGATCTGTATTGTGAGGGTGATGGCACGCAAGTTACGGTTAACTCCTTAGAGCTTGGTAACAGCCAACTTAATGCCGAAGAGTCTGAATCTATTTCTCTAGGTTTAGCCTGGAGCCCAACTCGAGATACCACTATCGCGATTGATTACTGGCAATTTGAATATACCGACGTTATTGATACAAATATGACCGCTGTACTCAGTCGTGCGATTACAGATCCGTCGTTGCGTCATTGTGGCCATGTGCCTGATGGTCAGATGGGTATTTCGTATGATGAAGATGTGTGTAGCGTAACCGATACACAAGGTTTGAGCATAGATCAAAGCGGCGCTGATCTAAGCGAAATTTTGGCGGCTTATATCGATGAGTTTGACCCTCGCGCTCAAAGCCTACAACTATATCGCGATCATGTTATTCAATTAGAGAACACAGGTAACCAAGATATTGCTGGGTTGGACATTAAATTTAATCATAGATTTAGATTAGATAACGCTGACTTAACCGTGAAACTGGATGCAACTCATTACCTTGAATACGAACGCAATAAACCGGGTTCTGATCAGAGTGAAGAACTTGTTGGGACCTTTAGATACCCTGAAAATATAGGCAGGGTTTCAGTGACTTATAACGCTGATAATTTTTATGTCTCGCTGGGTGCAAACTATACTGACAGTTATGAGGACGACATCGAAGGGCTACGTGGGCGAGAAATCGACGAGTTAGCTGAACTTGGGCAACTCGATAGCGAAGGGAAACGAGATGTTGATAGCTGGACAGTGGTTGATGTTAGTGCGGGTTATGAGTTCTCAGCGCACCTAAAAGTGAGGCTCAGTATTGATAATCTTTTCGATAAAAAGCCTCCTGTGGTTTATGGCTCATCGCGAGGCTTCGACTCAATCAATCACAACGCGTTAGGCACCAACTATACTCTCGGATTAACTTACCAGTTCTAATGGTTCTAATGGAGAAATGGGGGTAACCCCATTTTCGTTTTTTATATGCGAAAAACTATAAAAATGCCTGACGCATTCGTTATTTTGCTGGTGATCGCAGGGCTGTGCTATGCGGTGTCACACTTTATTTTGCCCGGCTCGTTCGAGCTAACAAGAGCTAATGATACCGTTGCACTTTCACAGTTTTCACAAGCACAAACACCTGCACCTTTACCTTTGTTTGCCACTCAAGGTGAAGCAGGATTGTTCAACGTACTATTTGAGGGGCTCGTGAGTGGAGACAGAAATGGAGCCGCTATTGGGGTTATCGCTTTTATCCTCATAACAGGTGGTGCATTTGGCGTGTTAATGCAGACCAAAGCAATAGACAATGGCATTATGGCGCTGATCAATTCTACACAAAGGATTGATTGGCTATTTATCCCTAGTCTGTTCATCACCTTTGCTTTGGGTGGTGCCATATTCGGCATGGGTGAAGAGGCTATCGCATTTTGTATTGTGCTTTACCCTATCATGATGAGGCTTGGCTATAACGCCCAAGTTACCGTGCTTGTGACTTATGTTGCAACGCAAATCGGGTTTGCTACTTCCCCCATGAACCCTTTTAGCATTGCCATAGCACAAAGTATCGCTCAGTTACCGGTATTCTCAGGCACAGAGTTTAGGGTTGCTCTCACCACCCTATTCACATTCGTTGGACTGGTTTTTACGGTGCGCTACGCTGCGAAAATACGAAAAAAGCGTGAGGATATCATTGCAAGTACTTCGCCCTCAGAGCTACAGCTTGTTGATAAGGCGTTATTGCTTGCATTTTTCATGGTAATTATTTGGGTCATTTACGGTGTGACTGCAAAAGGATACTACATCCCCGAACTTGCCACTCAGTTTTTTGTGCTGGGGCTGGTCATCGCCCTAATAGCTAAATTTGGAGGACGCCAGTCTATTAGCCAATCAGTTACGGCATTTAAAACAGGAAGCGCAGATCTGCTGCCTGCAGCTTTGCTAGTTGGTCTCGCCAAGGGACTTGTACTATTACTAGGCGGGAGCGATCTCCAAACACCTTCAATCTTAAATACTGTGCTTTATTATGCGGCTACCTTAATAACCCAAGTCCCTGATGCGTTGGCAGCTTGGTTTATGTATGTATTCCAATCTTTATTCAACTTCTTTGTTTCTTCGGGCTCCGGACAAGCAGCTATTACTATGCCCATTATGGCACCTCTTTCAGACTTAATTGGTGTTTCTCGGCAAACTTCTGTACTGGCTTTTCAGCTTGGAGATGGACTGAGCAACATCATTATCCCAACCTCAGCAAGTTTAATTGGCTGCTTAGGGGTTGTTAAACTTTCTTGGAACGATTGGGTGCAGTTTATTTGGCGCTTTATGTTACTTCTTTTCACATTAGCAAGTGTGGTCACCATATTTGCTCACTTAACAAATTACCAATAAATTTATGCTAACACTTATTAAAAATGTTGAGCTTTTTACGCCTAAAAAGCTCGGAAAGCGTGATGTCCTTTTTGCTGGGAAAACAATCCTCGCCATTGAGGAGGATATCGAAATAAACAGCAACTTGGAGTTCGCTATCGTTGACGGACAAGGATTTATATTAGCCCCCGGATTTGTCGACTCTTTAGTGCACTTTAGTGGCGGTGGTGGCGAAGCGGGTTTTGCGAGCCGTACCCCGCAAATGAACCTCACTGATGCAACGCTATATGGGATCACGACTGTCATTGGCGCACTTGGCACCGATGATGTCAGCCGAACACACACCGATCTAGTTGCTAAAGCGAAAGGGTTAAAACAAGAGGGGTTGAACGCCTTTTGCCATACAGGCTCTTACCACTTGCCAATAAAAACGCTTGGTCACAGTATCCGTCACGACATTATGTATATCGACGAAATCATCGGTGTTGGGGAAGTTGCAATCGCCGATCATCGAGGTACGCAGCCTTCGGTAAAAGAGCTTACGACCATTGCAGCAGAAGCGAGAACTGCAGGTCTATTGAGTGGCAAACGTGGTACCGTTTCCATTCACGTTGGAACAGGTGTTGAACACTTACAGCTCCTCCATGAAGTAGCACTGTCTAGTGAAATACCGCTCAGTCAGTTTTACCCAACTCATATGAATCGAAATGCCGAATTGCTAACTGCGGGGATTGCATTTTGCAAAGCTGGCGGAACCATCGACTTTACCACTAGCACCACCGAGTACGACTTAGCCAATGGTGAGCTAGCAGCAGCCGAGGCGTTGGCATATTGCTTAGACAAAGGCGTGAACGCACAGCAACTAACCATGAGCTCCGACGGACATGCGAGCTTGCCAATTTATAATGAACAAAATCATTTAGTTGGATTTGAAGTGGGTTCAGAGTCTTCGCTGCTTGGGGCGTTCCAGCAAGCGGTGCAGCAATTTAATGTGCCGCTTGACTTAGCTCTGCAATCTATTACGTCCAATCCAGCGAGGATTTTAGGATTAAATAAAGGTGAGATCTCTGTCGGTAGTGATGCCGACCTTGTTTTGCTCGACGCAAACACGCTAACGCCACATAGCGTTTGGTGTAACGGTCAAAAAATGGTTGAAAGCCATAAGCCACTAGTCACTGGTTTCTTCTCTTAAAGTTTGGCAGGTAGCACTATGCTGCCTGCTAATTTACGGAAGTTTTAAAAGTAATCAACCAGCTCATATCTAATCCGAGCCTCAGGATAAATCAAAAATAGCTGTACAACATAAGTGCCCCAGCGCTAAACATAACCACATTTTCAGTTAGTGATATAAAACCTAAAGGCACATCAGTGTCACCACCAACGCATGCACATTTGAGCGCTTTTTTATCAATGTATACGGCCTTGAACACCGAGATTGCACCTATAAGCCCTATGAATATTGCCACTGGTGCATAATAAATGGCAGGCAAAGTTGTTAGCATACAAACGCCGGCATATAACTCTAAGTAAGGGTAAGCATACGCGTATTTTAGATGACGCATCGCTAACAAGTCGTAAGTGATAAAGGAGTTTGTAAAGCTATGAACATCCCGTATCTTTTGTACCGCGAGTAACAGCATAGAAAACCCAATAAAAGGCTTTATCCATTCTACAAGATTATCAACAGGAAATTGTGTCGCGAATGTGAGCAGCAGCGCGACTAAAAATATCGAAAGTACTGGCCAGTATACGTTTTTCTTTTCCTTATGTGACGGCTTGCCTAGATATCGGCGTAGCGCTTCATAACCACCAATGTGTCGATCGTTGATAAATATTTGTGGCGTAGTGTCAACGTTATGAGTGGCTTTAAATTCATTCGTCTGTTCCCTTGATTTGAGCACATTGTCGTCTACACAAAAACCCTCTCGTGAAAGCAAATCCCTAGCTCTGAGACCAAAAGGGCAAATGTGCGATGAGGTATGCATTCGGAAAAGTGTCGCATTTTTCACTGGTGGCTCCCCCTATTTTATTACAAACATAAGTAGAAATTACCGACTGAGTAAATCAGCTAAGAAAAATCTGCCGACATTAGTGCAATTTCAGCTTAATGATTGTAACTAAAGCGAATTCCATACCACCTTTAATTACACTCAATAACATGAAAACGGGTTGAATTTATTGATGTATCACAATCAAATTAATCTCGGTTAAGGTAACCATGGATAAACCTGATCTTGGTCAGCAAACCTTTTATTAAACTACGGTTTGGTTAAAAAAACCTTCTGACTATAAAGTCTTAGATTTATATTTCGCCTTGTCTTTAGCTACCGAGATAAAAAACAAATGTCAAAAATAATGGGTAGGGAAATAAAGTTAGGCAAGCACAGTGTATTGCTTTCAACAACGGATCTGGACAGTCGAATTACATACGCAAATCAGTCATTTTGTGACATCGCGGGTTTTAGCATTGAAGAAATGCTTGGTCAGCCGCACAACTTAGTGCGCAATCAGGATATGCCAAAAGCGGCATTTAGAAATATGTGGTCTACCATTCAAAACGGCCAATCTTGGATGGGACCTGTTAAAAACTTAACAAAAAATGGGGATTACTATTGGGTAAACGCTTTCGTCACTCCAATTAAAGACGAGCGAGGCAACATAGTTGAATACCAATCTGTAAGAACTTGCCCTTCTTCCGAGGTAATCAAACGCGCAGAAAATGCTTATCGCACTCTTGATAGCCAACAAAAAACGAGTCGCTATGACAGCACTCGCCTCTCATTTATGTTATTGCTTTTCGTCGCGATAACTTTGCCTCTAGCCCCTCTATTAAACAATCATTGGTTTACCCTGCTACCATTGACTCTGTTATGCATCACGATTGCGTTAACCGCACGTTTTCGCTCTAAATATAAAGCTTTGCTCACACAAGCCAAAACGATTTTTGATAATGATTTAATGTCTGTGATATACGGTCAATCTCGAGACAGAGTTGCCGATATTACACTGGCATTAGAAATGCAAAAGGCGAAAATTTCTGCGGTAGTAGGCAGAGTGAACGATGTATCTGTTCGAGTAAGTGAAAATGCAAAACTTACCACACAAAGCGGTCAATTCGTTGCCGAGTTACTAAAACAGCAAACAAGCGAGGCAAAAGAAATGGTTGTTTGCATGGACGAGTTTTCGCAAACGATTGATGAGCTCTCAGAAAACGTAAACCATGCTGCAGATGCAGCCAATAATTCAGAGCACCAAGCTGGGCTTGGTAAAGCCGCAGTAAAAGACGTTATCGATTCTATTCACTATCTTGATGAGCATTTAATGGAAGTGAACAATGCCGTAAATCGCTTAGTATCGGGAAATGACCGCATTCAAAATATTCTTAGTGTTATCAACTCTATTGCCGATCAAACCAACTTGCTTGCGCTAAATGCGGCAATTGAAGCCGCCCGAGCGGGCGATCATGGCCGGGGATTCTCAGTTGTAGCAGATGAAGTTCGCACGCTTGCACAGCGCACACAAACTTCCACAGAAGAAATCACGCAATTACTTAAAGAACTAAATGATATTTCCAGCTCTGCTGTTGATTCAGTGCAAAAAAGTAATAGTCTATCAAATCAAAGTGTTGACCTTGCAAAGAATAACGGTTCAAGCCTTGATACCATTCAAAGTCATGTCATGCATTTAGCCGATTTAAATCGCAGTGTTGCCGCCGCCATTGAACAACAAAGTTGTGTGGTAAAACAAATAAGCATAAACGTTGACAGCGTGACTACGCTCGCAGAGAGAGGCACAGAACATGGCGAGAAATCTTTTACTTTAAGTCAAGAGTTACTATGTCAAATTGAGCAGCAAACACGCCTGATACAGCAATTTTCTCAAACATGAGAAAACCAAATAAACCACAACTTATTATTTAACCTGAGGTTTGGATAAGGAATGTTCCAACTCATTGTTGCTAAAGCACAACTTAGTTTTTTCCTTGTCTAGCCAGCAAGTTTTAGGGAAAACAAGGCAAATTTACGCACCAATAGCTGGCTATTGGAAGTGAATTCAACGCAGTTAGCGCTAAAACTGGCTGCTAGAAAGGCATTAATTATCCGCAGCTCAGGTTATTTACGTAGTTCAAAGTCAAAAAGACGCTTAGATATCAGTGGACCTTAATATTTAATTGGATACCTTGGGTCCACTGACCTTGCAGCTAAAGACAGTATTATAGTTCGGCCTCAAGAATGGCGAGTGCGTCCTTTTCTGCCTGTTTCACATTGCCATCGGCTTCAATAACACGCACGGCTAAGTCTTTTGCAAGTTTACGCATCGGCTCATCGATAATGTTATTCATGCGGTGTTGCACATAAGCTTCAATGTCATTATTTTTTATCGCAATAACAGATTTTGAAAGGCTATCTTCGATGTAATCGTCTAATGCGATTGCAGAGTTCCACTGCAGACTTTTTGCCCACTTTCTCACAACATGTTTTTCACTTTCACTGATGACCCCATCAACACCAATAAATAGTAATGCGATATCAATTAGGGCTTCTTTTTGCATCTGATCGACACAAATACCTGTGTCAAAGTGATTGAGTAGCTGTTCAAATTTCATAATTCTTCCTTAACCCTTTTCTGCAAGACAAGATCACAGATATTTCAAGACGGAACAAAAAACGCTAAGATTTAAACATATGCTAACTTTTTCCATTTGTCATATTAAAAAAGTGCAAGTTCAATTACGCCACATCCCGTAGGCCGTAAAAAAGTCGAAAAAATAAGAAGGCTCCACTTATTACATTTCACTTTTCACAATTAAAAAATTCCCAAATACTGCCAACTTTATTACCTCTACCGCTAAAAAGCGTTATCCCTGCAAAGCAACACCTCTAATACATACGACTAAAGAAGCAGCCCTAAGAGAAAATATCAATTATAAAGTTTGATTTAGTAAGAAAAGATCATTACCTCCACAATTGATTCATTTTGTTGAAATAATTTGCACACTCTCAGAATCAATCGAAGAAAAATAGGAACAACAATGAAAGAGTTAAAACTAGGAATGAACTTATCATTTTTCATTTCCCTTTCTATTATAGCGTTTACCTTACTTGTTCTAGATGCCTTAATCGTGTCAGAAAGAATCAGCATGGTTTCTTTTGTCCAATTAACGCTATCTGCAGCAATCATGTTTTATATTGTTACAGGGTTATGGGCAATATTCAGTGGTCAAAGCCGAGTAATCATCTGCAATCAAGGCGTGGTTTATCACAGCCTGTTAGGCCAAAAGCATTATATTCCAGCAGAAGAAGTGGAAAAAATCTCGGTGGAACGATTACTTTGGTTTAGTTATACCAAGCTTTATCTGACAAGCGGTGTACTAAGAATTTGGTCTTTCAAACCCAACCTTGCGCAACAGCAAAGCCTTAAACTACTGGGATATATTTAATCCCAAGTTTATTGGTGTGTAGTAGACCTTATAAATTTGCTTTCAAAACGAGGCATTGAGTAAGATAACCTAAATTCATAACGAGGTTATTATGCAAAGACAATATGCGATAGGTACGCCCGGCGTACCTTGGACTTCCAAAGAAAAAACAGTGTGGTTAGAAAGCCAATCGATCAAACGCTCATACTCTGAAGAGGTCATAACTCAAATAGAAACGCTCAAACACGTTTTTGACGTCACCGAGTATGGTCAGCTTGACTACCCAAATCAAACTTATTCTCTATATGCATTAACAACAAAAAACTGGCAGCAAAACAAACCAACCATACTCGTTACCGGTGGCGTGCATGGTTATGAAACAAGCGGTGTACATGGAGCGCTCGCTTTTGCAAAATCAGAAGCGCAACAATATGAACAGGCTTATAATTTCATTATCTTGCCTTGCTTGAGCCCTTGGGGCTATGAAACGATAAACCGCTGGAATCCACAAGCCATTGATCCTAACCGCTCTTTTTATGCAGATAGCCCAGCGCCTGAGTCTCGATTGGCAATTAACTTTGTCGACAAGAAAGCAGCAGATATTCTGTGTCATGTTGATTTACACGAAACCACAGATTCTGATAATTCTGAATTCCGCCCTGCATTGGCAGCAAGAGATGGTAAAGAGAATCACAATTGGAACATTCCTGACGGTTTCTATTTAGTTGGACATACTCAAAAACCGGAAGCTAAATTTCAAAAACGCATTATCGAAGAAGTGGCTGCGGTAACGCAAATTGCCGACGCCGATGACCATGAGCAGTTAATCGGTGTTGATTTAGAGCAGCACGGTGTAATTAATTATGATGGCACTGCGCTCGGTTTATGTATGGGTATGACAAATGCCGCTTTTGTAACAACAACTGAAGTTTATCCTGATGGTCAAAACGCAACACCAGAAAACTGTATCGCGGGTCAAGTGGCAGCAATTAGAGGGGCCATTAAGTACTTACAAAGCGAGAGCCAATAAGATTTAAGAAGGTGTGGTTTGTTAAACCACACCTAGGAGAATGAAAAGAGCCTACCAAATTGTCATATTGTGCAGCATTAAACTTTTCCGATGAAAACAACTCGTCCCGTTATAATAAAACCTAATTCGCTAAGTCTTCCTTACCGCTAACCACCCCAAAGATTTCTTTAAATGAAGTCGGCTTTTGCAAAATACTCACTGGAATATGCAATGCTCTTGCGATATCACTAGCAGAGATCATACCCCGGAGCCCTTCCGGACCAACCAATAAAACGTGCTGCAATCCTAAACTCTGTAATGTTTCAAGCACATCTCCTATCGTACTTTTGGCAACCATTTCATAGGGAACAGCATATAGCTCTTCTTTACTCACCATCACATCTTCAACGCACACATCTTCTCTCGACACCTGTTTTCTTTGTGCAACACTTAAGACCTTTCTGCCGGTGAGGTCACGACAATTTACCACTCCCAAGAAATTATCATCTTCGTCAACAACGAGCTTTGAGCGCACATGGCCATTTTTCATCATGTATAAAGCATGATCAAAATCGACGTCTTTTGCTATCACTTGAGGCTGCCTGCGAGTAAAGTCAGTCACTACCTTAACCGCACTACTGTCCATATTTAAAGGTTCTGAATCGAAGTGATCACAAAGCTGAAATACCCCTTCCAACTTAACGGTTTTTAACGCTTTGTATTGGCCCATTTTATACTCCTGCTTTTATAAAGCCCTTCGAAAGTCTGGTTTTTATGTTGTGGTTAACAATCCACAACTAAAGATAAAAAGAACAACCAGTGTAAAGGCAGTAAAAAATTATTTTTGGTAACTGGAAAAGTAAGAGAGGTTACGAAGCTCGAGCACATGAGAGCTAATCTCACACCTCTCTAATTAAAATATGGTTTATACCGTGAATATATTCAAGTCAATGAAGTCTAAAACTCCTGTAATCTCAGTGTAATGCCGTGTAATAGCTAAATTAAAGTAAACGAATTAGACTGAAGATGTTTGCTAGGATTTATCACCCTAATATCAAACAATTGGTTTAAGCTTTGGGATTCTGCGTCAAACTAGAAAAACTGTAATTCCAAATTAGACCAAGCCGGTACGTAAGTACTGGTGAATTCTTCCCTCAACGAGACCCACCTCGTGGGTCTTTATCATTGAGTAGAAGGAAATAAAATTGTATGCTTCACGGCACTTATACATTGATATAGATGAAATTTACGCCTTGCTGAATTGTGATATCTATTTTGTATAAGCATGTAATTTTCATCAAAGTTATACGGAACTAACTATGGCTTATTTAATCGACGAACAGAAACTCGAACGAGTCTATCTTAAAAGCTATCATACGGTAGGCCGCTATAAATATAGTGTAGATACCTTGATAGACAAGCCGGGAGTGTCGCGACATCACGCCATTATCGAACTCAATGAAAACAAATGGTTTATTAGAGATGTAAGTACAAACGGCATCTGGATAAACGATAAAAAGCTCGACAAGAACCTGCCGTATCAGCTATTCGAAAATGATAAGATTGATTTTGCAGCACCTGGTCAAAACTCGTTTGTCGCGGCGAACTTGCAAACCGAGTGTCAATATTTAGTTTCTCAGTCAAACAACCAAAAAGTAGTAGAAGTAACGAATCAACTTCTACTTCCTAGTGAAGATGACCCTAAACACATCATTTACTATGATAAATTGCTCAACTATTGGTTTTTAGAAGATCTAAATACCTCAGATCGACAAGCCTTAATAGATGGCAGTATTGTATCGCTGATGAACGACCAATGGATGTTTTTTTCTGCCACGACAATCGCGGTAACTAAACACCTTGAATGCCAAAAAGCTGCCAAGCCAATGGCATTAGAGTTCAATGTAAGTCAAGACGAAGAAGATACTCAGCTAACACTAAGTGTTGACGATAAACACCTAGATTTAGGCGTCAGAAGTCATCACTACTTACTGTTGCTGCTTGCCAGAACTCGGATCCAAGATAAAGATGCAGGCCTTGAATCGGATGTTCAAGGTTGGGTTTACCGCGATGACTTAGCAAAAGCACTCGGCGTACAAACAAACCATATGAACATTATGGTTCACCGCGCACGCAAGCAATTTGTCGATTCCGGTGGCGAAGATTACCCGGAAGCAACCTTTTTATTGGAAACCCGCTGTGGCCGAGTAAGATTAAATTGCCAAGATATCACGATAATAAAAGGCTCTAAATTAGAAACACGCATGACAACTTAAGCGATATTGTTAGTTGGGCAGAAATCACATTTCAGCCCAACTATTTGCCTATGCTTTATACTCTCCAGCATTATTCACTATTTTGTTTTCGAGCTCTTTACATAGCCCCAATACGAATAAAAGCTCCACAAGCACAAACAGTGGTCCAATTGCTAAACCAATCAAATCATCGACAAACGCAGGCTTTTTTCCTTCGAAATAATGCCCTATAAACTGCAACACCCAACCTACAAAGAAAACACCAGCCCAAAACAATACGGTCAATATTCCAGCATTAACAATGAGTGGGTTCAGCGTTTGAACAAGGAAATAAAAAGCCAGTATGATGGCGCTCATCATGAGCCCGAGAATGGGGGATAGCATCAGGTAATAGCCACATAAAATTACCCCTATCAGCGCGGCAAGCGTGATGGTCACTCCTGATACATCGAACAACGGGATAAAAGTCATACCCACAACAGCAATGACAATTAACGGGATCCCAAAAAAGTGAGTCAGAATGTTTCTTTTGCTGCGATGATACATGGCATACTGACTTAATAACGTCTCTAGTTTGTTCATTATTGTTCTCTCATTGATACCAATTATCCTACTGATAATTAGTCAACAAAGAAAATTTATCAATAAAAAATTCTATTAGCGTATTAGGGCCTATATAAATAACCAAATAAACAGCATACCGAATACAATAGTCTGCATTATGAGCACCATCAACAGCTTAAAATTAAAGCTCGGTTTGATGGTTTTATGCCTGAGCATATACATTGCCACTGGTGTGATAATATTGAGCCCAAGTAACCCACACAGTAGTAAATTACGCTCAGGAATACGCGATTGAGCAAACGTTGAAGCGCGCTTATCCCACCAAAAAAGTGCAAATATAAATACATTGATCACCAACAACACCACTGCAGAAATAACCGCTTGCCAAGGTAGCTTAGATACGCAAAGTGTCCCTAACCACACGCCAGCCCCCCAAAATAGACCCATCTGCTGATGCATTAAACGAACCGCTGACATGCTACCTTTCCTGCCTTATTGTATTGATTTTAATGAAAATTTCAGCGGTAGCATAAGCATCATCCATCGCTCGGTGATGATTAATCAAAGGTACATTCATCGCCTGGCAAAACGCCTCGAGCGCATAAGAGCGCAGGCCCGGCACGAACTTTCGGCCTAACTGCACAGTACATAACTTCGCACGAGTAAACTCTCGGCCGACTCGAGCAAATTCCTGCCGAATAAAGCCATAATCAAAGTTCACATTGTGCGCGACAAAAATAGCACCTTGGCTAAACAGCTCAACTTGCTCCAAAATTTCAAAAAAACTCGGAGCATCACTTACCATTGCTTGAGTGATCCCTGTCAGTTCAGTGATTTTTTGTGGGATACGACGCATCGGATTAACAAGTGATTGCCATTTAGCAACAACCTCGCCGTTAACGACTTTTACCATGGCTACCTCGGTAATGCGATCAAACTCTTTATTGCCACCGGTGGTTTCAATATCAACAACGACATAAGGTTGCTCTTTGCAAATATGCCATTCAACGGTTTGCAGTCGGGTGGGAATATTGCATTGCAAGAGTTTAGAAATGTTAACTAGCTGACTTCGGCTAAGACTATCTCCAGGTGCCTTGATTTCTTCAAACCTTAAACCCGCTTTTTTGTCGACTATCATCAGATCGGGAAAACCAGATTTCATCAGATGAAAGTCACTACACATTAGCCTTAAAACGGATTTAATACCCTCAATTGACAAGTTAGACAATAATATTTTTATTGAGTCGAGCATCTTATCGTGCCAAATAAACAACCGATTGGGTTCTCCGTAATGTTCGCTCATCTGGCGTAGAAGCCAGTTCATCCAAGCAGAAGTATCTGTAAAATTCGCTAAGCGACATTCAATCTCTTCCTCAAATTCGCTGTAAAAGCGATTTTCTTTTAATGCCAGTGGAGTTCTAGAAAACCCATTCGCTACGATACTTTTTGGGTGATAAAACAGTTCTTGCCAAAAGGTCAATCCAAATAAGGCCAGCCAAATTTCATTCTCAACATGATAGGCCTCAATGTCATGACGTTTATAATAAGCAATGACGCCAGCCTCTGTTTGTCCCTTAAAAGCCTCATCAATTTGGATTGCAGGTTGACTTTTTCTTAGCATATCCGTAAGTACAGAAGTGCGTTTTTGGTTAAATTTACGCTGATAAAAGTCTTCCGCGAAGATCATCAATGTTTCATCGCTTTCCCCCTGTAATATGCGCTCTAGTTGCTCACGAACCTGCTCAACTTCACCTTGCTTATAATTATGTCGTATCAACATCTCACAAGCTTGAGGGTGCTCAGTCATACCTAGTAAGGTTTTAAAATGGGAAAATTCAGGACCTAACTTTCTGGCAAGCGTTAACAGGTACTTTGCATGTGCTGTCACTGCATATTGCCCATCAACCTTGGGCAATTGTTGCGCTGCGGCCTGTCTAGCACGCTTGACTAATTCTTCTTCAGAGGCGTTTTTGAGCTCACTGAGTGCATTTGCATAATAAAACGCGCTCACGGCTTCCGCTTTTTGTTCAAAATGTGCATGGTAAGCGGCGTCAGCGCTCCTGATATTCATTACACCAAGATCTCGCATCGAAAATTGCGCTAAGCTAAAGCCTACCTTGCCAAAGTACAAAAATAGAAAGTAGTCAATATCGGCTTGAAATGAGAGCGTGAGATACTGGGATAGGCATTCTTGTGCATTTAGATGTTCAACGCAGACAGATTGATTGATATGCGCTACCCAGAGCGATTTTTTTGCCGATTTACTTGGCAGTGTAGTTAAGCTCTCTCGCTCGGCAAGTTCCATTAAACATGGTTTAGTTAAGCAATATAATAGTGCTTGAAAGTCGTCTTGCTTTACCTGACGAAGTAATCCCTTAGCCTTTAATGAAAACGCGACTTCACAAATATTATTGATCTCTTCGTAGCGCAGTGAATTGATATCCAGAAAAGGAGTCTTGCGGGAAATAAACCGCACTAACAAACACAATTCATCTTCAGGCAAGCGGTGTAGCTCAGCCAGCAGCTCACGCTGTGCACTACTTAATAGCGGTTGACATACTTTCAGTAAATAATCGCTAAGCTCACTAAAGTGGCTTAAGTAATATTTGGCGGGTAATTCTTTTCTCAACACAAAGTCAGACAACTGTTTTTATATACAGTGCAGATTATCATAGATAGGAAATATTGCCAATTTGCTTCAGTTACCCCCTTAAGTCGTTTCTTCTGTATCGTCTGAGGAAGCGTATTCGCTTTTGTATAGCCAATATTGTAGTTTCTCGCTCAGAGGCTCTTCCGAAATGGGTTTTGTGAGATAGTCATTCATGCCTGCATTTAGACACTTTTCCCTATCACCGGACATTGCATTGGCTGTCATGGCTAGTATTTTTACTCCTTGATAACTTTCACCTGCGGCTCCGTCTCGGATCAATTCGGTAGTCCGATAGCCATCCATTTCTGGCATCTGACAATCCATTAAAATTAGCTCAAATTGACATTCATCTTGATGTGACTTGAGCAGTTCAATAGCAAGCAGTCCGTTTTCGGCAACTTCAATATGGGTTATCCCCAATTTTTTGAGCATACTTAATGCGACAACTTGGTTCACCTTGTTATCCTCAACCAGTAGAATACGACAAGGTTTTGGCCACGTAAATTCGGTTTCGGTCGCCTTTCTTACCAGCTTCAGATAGTGACTCGTAACCAGTGGTTTCGCATTCGCCAGCGCCTTGCCATCTTCAGCTAAAATGGTTAACGCATCAAAAAGGTCTTTGGTTGTCACGGGCTTTGGAAAATAACCTGAATAGCCACGCTCCGCGTAAAACTGGCCATCCCCCTTGGTACCCATTTGCGTCATCATGATAAGTTTTATCGCTTTGAATCGCTTATCATTTTTTAGTGCAGCACCGAGTTGCTCACCCGACATGCCTCTAAGCGTCATATCCAATAAGGCGATATCAAACACATTTTTATCACGCTGGTATTCAGCTTCACACAGAGATAGTGCTTGTATTCCAGAGCTGGCTTTATACACATTCGCCCCCCAATGCCTCAATTGAGATTCCAAACTCGTCAAGGCGGAGAGGTTATCGTCAACTAGGAGTATTTTGATCCCTTGTAAATCAATTTTTGCAGCTTCGAATTGAGTATTGTTACCATGGATCAAAGTCACGAAAAATTCAAATTGACTACCATGCCCAAACCGACTACTCACGGTGATATCACCATCCATTAATTCACAGAGTTGCCTGACAATGGCAAGCCCCAGTCCAGTCCCTCCATACTTTCTAGTAGTAGAGGCATCAACTTGAGAGAATTTAGCAAAAAGCCTATCTGCTTTGTCCTCTGGTATCCCTATGCCGGTATCTTCAACTGAGCAATGAAATCTCAGTTTATTATCCACTTCACTAAACCAAGCTCGGATGATGATCTCGCCTTGCTCGGTAAACTTGATTGCATTACTAATTAAGTTGGTGATTATTTGTCGAATGCGGCTCGGGTCCCCCTGCACCAATGGCTTTTCAAGTTGGGTAACATCTAGAATAAGTTCAAGTCCCTTTTTCTGCGCTTGCAACGCAACGGATTCAACCAATTCGCCAAGCAATGCCCTAACATCGAAATCTAGTGACTCAAGCTCAAGCTTACCCGCCTCAATTTTAGAAAAATCTAAAATATCGTTGATGAGATTTAATAACGACTTGGCGCTGCCCATTGCTAAACTCACTTTATGTAATTGAGTTTGAGTAAGGTGCTCATCTTCTAGCAGACTTAACATGCCTATTACGCCATTCATTGGCGTGCGGATCTCATGACTCATTGACGCTAAAAACTCGCTTTTAGCTTGCGCGCCCTGCTCCGCCGCTTGCTTCGCTTGTTCTAGCTCCTTTTTCGCCTCAACAGCAGCGGTAATATCTTGCTGGATACCGACGAATGCCGTTAATTGATTTTGTTCGTTGAACACCGGAGAGATCTGCAAACTATTCCAAAATGCCTTTCCAGATTTGGTGTAATTGATCAATTCAACTTTGACGAATTCGTGAGCTATTATTGCTTCCCTGATTTCCTCTAACGCTTGCTGTTGGGTATGTTCACCTTGCAAAAAACGACAGTTTTCACCCAGTACTTCATCACCATATTCGGTGATTTGTTGAAATGTTTTATTCGCAAATACGATTGGCAATTCAGGCTTAGTCGCATCAACAATCGTTATGCCGACATTTGCGCACTCTATTGCTTGAGCGAGTAAATCATTTTGTTCCTTGGCCTTTTTCAGCGCTTCTTGATGAAGTTTTTGATCGGTAATATCCGAAAGTGAGCCAACTATCCGTTTCGCTTGTCCATCTTTAAGTGCCGCAGCACCTTTTAGCCAAAAATAGCGATAGCTGTTTTGCCTCGTTTTTATTCTGCACTCGACACCAAAAGGCTCTTCTTCCGTCATATGAAACTTAATTGAGTTTTCTAAATTAGGGAGATCTGCAGGGTGGACTCGGTCAAATAAACTAGAAATATGCGCAGAGAATAAAGCTTGTGTCTCTTGCGAAAAGCCTAGTAAAGATTTGAATCTGTCTGAATAAAACACCGCATTCCGCTCAAGATCCCAGTCCCAAAGGCCATCATCGCTACCAAATATTGCAAGTTTAAATCGCTCTTCACTGCGTTTGAGTGTTGTCCTTGATTCCTCTAGCTTTTTGAACGGGTTTAACAAAAGTTGCTTACCAAACAAATAGAGCAAGCCAAATGATAGGAATAGTCCAAAAGCAATAGCACCAATAAGATCCCACACAAATATTTTCACTTCGTCAGTGACCTGACTTTTCTCTACACGATAGTCCAATACTAAATCGGTGGAGCCAACATCGAGACTGCTTACACTAAAGTAAGTTTCAACTTTTTGGGTGTTAGAAAAGTTAATCCACCTGCCTTTTAAACCAATGCTGTGAAAAGATTTGGATGATGAGGAGCTCAGCAGACTCTCTAAACTCGTAGAAAACTCGCCAATAAGTGCTCCCTCGGCAAAGCCGTTATAGTAAATCGGTACTGCTATTGTGAAATAGTGCAAGTTGCCAATCTGAGTGAGATCTATCGCACTGGCCAGCTCTGCATTGATCACTTTATCGAGCCACTTTGGTTTTTGGCCTAACACTTCATGAGAATCAAAGTTTGCGTAAACCACATCGCCCAATACATTGATCACCATTAACTTTTCTTCTCTACCTATAATTTGAAAACTACGCATAAAGTCTCGTAACTTAGCCGCGGAGAGCCCCGTGCCCATCGCACCATTTACGATAATAGGATGTAGAGAAAGATCAGAGAGGATCTGCTTACGACTTTCAAGATACTGAGTTAAGTTGTTAACTGCGAGTTGAGCTTGGGTTTCATTCGTTTCTCTTACTAAATCTTCGACTATGACATTTGATCTCAGCCCAACAAAAAGTGCACTGAGCAGAAGTGAAACGATAGCCGTTAACCCTAAAAAGGTGTAAAAAGCGCGATTACTCGTTAAGGTGAATTTAGTTTTCAATGCGACCCCGGGTAACTATAAACTAGTTTAATACTGCCATTAGACTGGTACTGTCCCATACACAAGTCTTGCACGGTTAGCGCTTCATGGGCTGAATCGTTTTTTTCACTCCAGACACTAAAAGGCCGTTGATACGTTTTTACTAGACCGTTAACCGGCGATTGCAAATCCTCAAATGCGCTTTTTAACAAGGCTCTGTTGGTCGCGACCGAATCTGTCAGTTTTATTTGCTCCGTTGCCGCAATAAGAAGCTTGGCAATATCATAGCCATGGATAAACCCGGGAGCGGCTTGAACAAATCCATGCTTGGCAAACTCGGTCGGGAAAAGCTGTTTTGCACGATTAAATACTCGTGCCGAAAACGCACTTAATGGTTTATTCTCAAAAGAAAAACAGCTTTGTAGGACCGACAATGAAACGTCTGCTGATAACTTATCCCCAATAATCTCAAAAAAGTTACCCGCAGTTACTCCCCAATGACTGACAAAGGGCAGGCGCTGCACCTTGTCAATACTTGCCATGGCTTTTACAAACTCAGCGCCCTCAATCGCATTGCCAACGAAAATGATACATTGTGGCTCACTTTCAATAATATTATGGATAATGATCCGCGCCTCATTTTTCTTAGTTGCCCAGTTAAACCAAGATACTGGCAGTGCGTTGTTAGGCTTGGATTTTTTATATTCTTCTAACAGTGTGTCGTAATTGGATCGCCCCCATGCGGTATCCTCAAGGAGTAAATGAGGTGCAACACAGTCTTGTTGCTTTGCATAATTGATGAGTACTTTACCCGCTTTGGTGTCATCCACAGAAAGCCTAAAAATCCAATTATCCTTACTCGGGTATCTTGTAATTGGCCCACCAGCGGCCCAAGGAACCAACAGCAGCGCCTTATTCTCGTTGATAAACTGACGAAATTTGATATAGGGGGGAGAATGCACGCCTCCAAGTACTAACAAAGCATTGGGATCTTTTAGAAATTGCTTAAAGTGAAGCAAGCTACGATTACTATTACCACGATGGTCTTTGGCCACCAATTCAATCTTATAACCTTGGATTTGATTATCTACTTCATCTAATGCGGTTAAAAATCCCATTTTTATCGCTTCAGCTGACTCATTTAAATTAGAATAGTCAGCGTCATGGTAAATACGAAACACTTGCTTGGAGTTTGCTGCGAGACAAACTGAGCTCAGGAAGCAGAAAAACAGTAATAATATTTTCATCGTATTACTAATCACTCAACACATAACTAAACTTTAGTTCAAATCATTGTGATTGCTTAATTTTATAACGAATACCTTGCTCGTTATAAATCACCAAGATAATGCATGGCAGACAAAGAAACCGCACCCAAAGGTAGGCGCGGTGGTTGGGATCATTCAGGGCTATTAGCAAGTTGGCTCTGAATGTAGTTTGGTAAACCAATTAGTTTGATTAAATTGATATGCTGTTCAAGCCAATAAATGTGATCCATTTCGGTGTCATCTAACAGGGTTTCGAGCATTTCACGGGTAACATAATCTTGCGCTTGCTCACACACAGCTATCACCTTTTTCAAATGATCTTTTACCAGAATTTCCGCAGCCAAGTCATTTTCTAGCATTTCTTTCACGTCAGCACCGACGTGAATTGGCGCACGAGAAGCAGTATCTGGCGTGCCTTCCAAAAACAAAATGCGCTCCGTGATCCGCTTAGCGTGATCAAGCTCTTCTTCGTATTCGTGAGATAACTTATGGTGTAGCTTTTCCAGTCCCCAATCTTCATACATTTTGGCATGAGCCAAATATTGATCCATAGAAGAAAGCTCAAGCGTAAGTTGCTTGTTGAGTAAGTCGATAACGGTAGAATTGCCTTGCATAACTTACCCCTCAATCTGCGATTGCAGATAGTTTTCAATGCCGGTATTTTTGATTAAGAAGTGCTGCGTTTCGAGCCAATCCACATAGCCCTCTTCATATTCAAGAATGTCTTCTAGTAGCTCTCGACTAACATAATCCTGTTCGTGTTCACACAGCGCAATTGCATCGCGCAAAGTCGGAAGCTGATCGAGTTGAAACGCCAAGTCGCACGCCATCATCTCTTCGGTATGCTCACCTATTCGTAACTTTTCTAAATGCTGGAGGTTTGGTAACCCTTCAAGGAATAATATGCGCTCGATAAGATCATCTGCTTGCTTCATGTCCTTGATAGATTTTTTATATGCTTTCTCGTTTAGCTCTTCAAGCCCCCAATTTTTGTACATTCTTGCGTGTAGAAAAAACTGGTTTATCGATGTTAACTCTAGCGTAAGCACTTGGTTTAGCGCTGTTATGACTTGCTTATTACCCTGCATAGGGCCCCCTAATAATGTCGAGTGACGCCCTATAACCCTAGTTCAATATTTATTCTTCGCAAGATTAAATAAAAATAACAGTTTTCTTAATATACCCTTTTAAAATAAACAACTTATAAGAGTATTAATAACAATTTTCATTACATTTAGGATTTCATTTTTTGAACCGCTTGTATTCAATCAAAACTCAAAATAAAAAATTTGCTAAGTTATTGAAACTCATAAAAGCAGCTCCGGCTGCTTAACTCATCTGCTTTTTAACATCCAACCCTAAACGCTTTGCCAGTCGAACTAAATTTGCTCTATCCATTTCCAGCTCTCTCGCAGCTGCCGACCAATTTAACCCATGACGTTCCATCGCGTTAACGATCATGTCTTTTTGTAGTAGCTCGACGGCGAATTTCATAGCGACAGGAGGTGTTTTCTCTTGCGTGGTAAGGCACTCAGCCTGCTGAATTTGTTGATGGTGTTTTGGCGCGATATCTATGTCATGGATCTCAATGATATTAGCCTGCCACTGTTGATGCTTAGCTTTTAACGCTGCACGACTGACACAATGTTCAAGCTCTCTGACATTGCCCGGCCAGTCGTAACGCATTAATAGGCTGAGTGCTTGCCTATCCATCACCACTTGTTTTGCGTTGAGCGTGCCTCTTAGCTGCTCTAAAAAGAACCCAACCAGCAGCGGGATGTCATCTAGCCTTTCGATCAGTGGAGGAACAAATAAAGGATACACACTCAAGCGATGATAAAGATCAGCCCTAAATTTTCCGCGCCTCACCTCTTCTTTTAAATCACGATTAGTCGCAGCAACCACTCTAACATCGACAATATGAATGTGGTCAGCACCTACCGCTTGCACCTCACCGCTTTGCAGCACACGTAATAGTTTGCTCTGTAAAGTCAGACTCAGTTCGCCAACTTCATCCAAAAACAGCGTGCCGCCGTCCGCGGCTGCAAATTTGCCTAATCGGTCTTTATCGGCCCCGGTAAACGCGCCTTTTTTGTGACCAAAGAGTTCGCTTTCTGCTATCGAGTCAGGAAGTGCCGCACAGTTAATTTGTACGAACGGTTTGTCATTTCGTTGGGAGTTAAAGTGTACGTGTTTTGCTACTAACTCTTTACCCGTTCCTGTATCACCTTGAATAAGCACATTAAATTCAGAACCAGCAACCAGTTCAATTTCTGATTTAAGCGAGTGCATCACCGCACTCTCTCCTACCAAGATTTGCTTTTTAACGGACTTTTGGGATTGAGTAAGGGTAGATGCACGTGCTTGCTCATAGAGGCACTCAGCTTCAAACATACGTAATGCACTACTTGAGACAATTGCTTGTAGGGTTTTCATATAAACCTCAGACAAGTGCTCAAAGCTATCAGGTTTAAGACAATCGAACGTCATCAATAAGGTGCTACTTTGCAGCGCGACCTTAAATCCCATGCAGGCATGTACTGGTAAGCGACTTTCTTCGGCGAGCAACAGACCATCGTAAGGGTCCGGTAAGTCGCTATTGGCAGGAAAACTAACTAGTTCGTCAGACTCGAAAATGGACATCAATCTAGGTTGCTCTGTAAGCAAAAATTGCCGCCCAACAGCGTCCGCACTCAACCCATTGCAAGCTAGGATAGTTAATGCATGCTGATCGCCATAGAGAATGGCGATGGCATCAGCGGTAACAGATTGACTCAATGCTGAAAGCAAGGACTTAGCGTATTGCTTAACCTCACGACCCTCTTGCGCCAACGAAAGTCGTGACAACGACATACTAAGCTCAAGCAATTTGGAGAGCGCTAACGAATTCATGTCAAAAAGACTCAATTTATTCAAATAAACACCATTTAAGATAGGTCAATTTGACTCAAACATCAATAAGATAATACTAATCCAATGATTTATATAGCATTTTAAAGTTGGCGTGACACCTGCAATGTGCAGTCTATATATCAACATTCGCAGAGTTAACGATGAGCCGCGCATACCAACTTTTAAGATATAGCAACATCGCCATTTTCACTTCACTCGCAGCGTTTATGCTGTCACTGCAAGTGAGTTTTTTTAGCGTTGAAAGCTTCAGCCTCTTCTCACAAATTGCAGCACATATTAGTACTATCGTATTGGCCGCCTTGATTAAGCTTGCCTACGTCATCCGCCTTGTTTGTCTATACCACCTAGGTTTGGAGGTTAAATAAATGAGCTTAATCCAGCTAGAAGAGCCCAGTCCAAAAGCCGTGTGTTGGTATACACCATCTACTTGGCCCGTGTTAATGCTCGGCTTTAGAGCGCTATTTTTACTCGCGGGGTTATTCGCTGTCGTGAGCATTTCTGTATGGGCTTTATTGCTCAATGGCAATGTTGTTTGGCGTAATGGCTACCCAGCGACCTATTGGCACGCCCACGAGATGCTGTTTGGCTTTGGCGGTGCTGTCGTCGCCGGATTTTTGCTAACCGCAGCAAAAAATTGGACGCAAAGACAGACATTACATGGTGGCGCACTGCTGTCACTCTGTATTATTTGGTGTGCCGCTAGGCTGAGCTTTTTTGTGGCAACTCCATCAATCATCATCACCTTGCTACTACAACTGAGTTTTTGGCTCATTATACTATTCAATTTAACGAGCGTAATTGTTGATGCAAAATCCAAAAACAATCGTGTTTTTATTTTTGCTGTAAGCATGTTGTGTGGCTGCAACATCGTATTTTTAATTTTACTTCACAACCAGCACTTCTCATTGCTAAGCGCTGCAAGCCAAGCAACGCTTATTGCTTACATGTTATTGATTGGTGTAGTGGGTGGCCGCGTTATTCCGTTTTTTATTGCCCGAGGATTGCAGCAAGCACAAAAACCACATACTCCAAGGTTAGACAGGGCGCTCTTTTACCTCGCCATCATCTGCGTTTTCACCTATATCCTGCAATTTACAATAGCCAATACTCACTATTTAAGTGCTGCACTACTACTCCTTGGGCTACTGCACTCGATAAGAGCAATTTATTGGTTTAACGGTAAATTATTTAACGTACCGCTGCTTTGGTCACTGTACCTGTCATATTGTGCAATCGCAGTGGGTTTAATAATTAGCGCATACAACAATACCTTTGCGCCAGAGCATTTACGTAGCCACCTTCACTTAGTGGCAATTAATGGCATGGGATTAATGATTTTAGCCATGATGACTCGCGTTACCTTGGGCCACACAGGTCGACTATTACAGGTAGGTACGACAACTACACTGGCATTTATCTGTATCGCGATATCAGGTCTTATCCGCGCATTCCTTATTCATTTTATAAACCCACACAATGCATGGCTGTTAAGTGCAGTGGCTTGGGTTTTTGGTTTTTTGCTTTTTTTCATTACCTTCGCGCCCATGCTGATACAAAAACGCGTCGATGGGCGAATAGGTTAACTCTACTCTCAAATTGGAGATATTAATGCTTACACACAATACGATTGAGTTGGTAAAACAAAGTGCACCGCTATTGGCTCAGGTCGGTCCCGAAATCACCGCCAAGTTTTATCATCGGATGTTCAATCAACACCCAGAGCTAAAAGGGGTATTCAACCAATCCCATCAGGCTTCGGGAAAACAGCCATTGGCACTATTTTCAGCATTAGCGGCCTATGCCAATTACATTGATCAACCAGAAGTGCTCAGTGACGCCATTTTACGTATCAACCATAAACACGTTAGCCTTGGGATTTTACCGGAGCAATACGCTATTGTTGGCCAGCATTTAATTGCAACACTCAAAGCCGAGTTCAGCGAGCAATTCACAGACGAAATAGAGCAAGCTTGGCATAGTGCCTACCAGTTTTTAGCCGATTTATTTATCACCGCAGAGCATGGCCTTTATCAAACCGCGCTTAAGCAACAAGGTGGGTGGCAAGGAACTCGTGAATTTACGATTGAAAAGGTGATAAGCAATACTGAAAATATTAAAAGCTTTTATCTCAAACCAGTCGACGATAAAGCCCTACCTCATTACCAAGCTGGGCAATTTGTTTCTGTCTTTGTACCAAAAGAAGTGGCAGGGTTTCAGCAGATCCGCCAATACTCTTTGTCTGTTGCCCCTAATGGTTCGTACCTTAGAATTTCGACTAAACACGACGGTGCTGTATCGCAATACCTTCATTCGCTTAAGGCGGGCGACATCCTCAAGCTCACTCCCCCCGCTGGAGACTTTGTCAGACAACATACAGCCAGTCCAAAGGTATACATTAGCGCTGGGGTTGGAATAACCCCTATGCTTTGCATGCTGGGCGTTCATAGCCAACATTCACCTGAAGTCGAAGCACACTTTTTACACGCGAATAAAACTCACAGTGACTTAGGTTTCAACCAAGAAATCAATGAGCTTGGTAGCAATATCCGAAATTTTAATGTGGTTACTTGGTTGGAGTCAGAAGCCGACGATACGCATTCCGGACTGATGGATATCAACGCAATCAAAGATACTTTGCCGCTAACAGACGGAGAGTTCTACCTATGCGGCCCGGTTGCCTTTATGCGCTTTATCAAAACCCAACTGATGAATGCCGGTGTACAAACCGAGCAAATATTCTATGAGGTATTTGGTCCTCACGAAAACCTTCCAAACTAACGAGTTAAATTTGGCGTCCTAATACTGTTGGTATTAGCCAGCGCCTTATATTTTGCTCTGAATTAAAAAGTCGGTAGACTTGGAGAATGAATACTATTGGTATAAAAGCGTACTTGAAGGACAACAATATGAGCGCAATTTCTAGTATCTTAGTCGTCTGCATGGGTAATATCTGCCGCTCTCCAACTATGGAGGCGGTATTAAAGCATAAACTCGCAGCAGCAGAGTTAACAATCCGTATCGATTCCGCTGGTACCATTGGCTATCATCAAGGTAACCCTCCAGATCCACGAAGTGTCGCAGCAGGCAGCGCAAGAGGGTATGACCTTTCAGGCATATCAGCGCAGCAAGTAAAACCCAGTGATTTTGAAGATTACGACTTAGTTTTGTGTGCAGACAACGCTAATTACCGCGACCTACTCTCCATTTGTCCTAACGACTTAGTGCATAAAGTTCAGCTGTTTTTAGCGTTTGGTGACATGAGTGAGCATGAAGTGCCTGATCCATATTATGGCGGTGAACGTGGCTTTGAACATGTGCTTGATTTAATCGAAGTAGCCTGTGAAAACATCATTAACAAAATTCGCTTATCGACAAGGTGAAATTAACTCGCTGGATCGGTACCAAACAAAGCGGTAAAAAGACCTTTTTCAGAGGCGCCGCTATTGTTAGATTTAGACTTAGAATTTCCGTTCGAGAAATTAGCTCAGGACTTACAAACCACAGGCATTAGTATTTTGCCAAATTTCGTCAGTCCCGACATTTTATCCAAGTTAGAATTGAGAATAGCAGAGCTCAGCAGTGACGACTTTAAGCAAGCTGGAATTGGTCGTTTAGCCTCTCACGAGCAAAATAAGAAAATTCGCAGAGATAAAATTCACTGGCTAGATAGCAGCAATGAGTTGGAATCTGTTTGGCTCAACTACATGGGCGAGCTAAAAGCCTATTTAAACAGACGGCTGTTTATGGGACTCTTTAGTTATGAAAGCCACTTTGCCATTTATCCTCCAGGGGCGTTTTACAAAAAGCATTTGGACGCCTTTAAGGGAAAGACCAACCGAATTTTGACCACGGTATTGTACTTAAATCAGTCTTGGGCACCAGACAATGGCGGCGAACTAGTTGTTTACAATCCCGATAATCACGACGAGATACTCACAACGGTGCTGCCAAGTTATGGTACGCTAGTTACCTTTTTAAGTGATGAATTCCCTCATGAAGTACTGGTTGCCAACGAAAAGCGCTATTCAATTGCAGGGTGGTTTAGGGTTAACGCCAGCATTAATCATTCGATTGACCCACCAAAATAATTGATGAGCTCAGTCTTAAGTTTATTATCCTGAGTAAATTCAGGATAATTTGTTCGGTAACCGAATTTCGACGCACAAGCCTTTACCATCGCGATTATAGAGGCTGATCTTACCGTTGTGTGCTTCCACAATTTCTCTGCACAGCGCTAAACCAAGCCCTGTTCCCGACGCTTTGGTAGAGTAAAATGGAATTAAGGCATTCGCCATCACGGTGTCACTCATGCCTTCACCTCTATCAAGCACCCAAATATAAACCTCGTCGCTGCGCTGCTCAGATTGAACACAGATTTCCTCTATCTCTGAGCCAGACTCGGTCGCATTCTTTATCAAATTAATAAGTAACTGTTCTAACTGTGTCGTGTCTGCCTGTAATTGCGTTTGACTAAGCTGATATTGGAATGACCAATGGCTTTGCAGCCGCTCACACAAAACCTGCAGATCCACAGATTCAGTGTTTGGCAAAGGAAGCTTGGCGAACTTACCATAGCCCTGAACAAACTCGCTAAGGTGCACAATGCGCTCTTCTATCGTCGCAAAGACTCGGCTTAGTCTAGGTTCATCCACGCGTTCAGCCAAGATCTGTCCGCTGTGCAACATAGATGAAATTGGCCCTAATGAGTTGTTTAACTCATGGCTAATGATGCGGATCACTTTCTTCCAAACTTGCACTTCTTGGCGGCTCAACTCTCGAGTGAATTGCTTAAAAATATATAATTTGTGAAAGTGGTTGTTGAGTAATAACTCACCGTTGGCGAGATGCCACATTTGCGACTCACCACTGCTGTTTTGTATTGAGAACAAGCCATCAAGTTGGTTGTTTGCAGCGTGCTGAAGTTCATCGGGAACTTCAGATAACAACTTACTAAAACGCTCACCTTCAAGGCGATGCTCAGAGTTAAAAAACGTTTTTGCACTATTGTTAGCAAATACCACCACATCCTGTGAGTCGACGAGGACAAGTATCTGAGGTGACGACTCTAGCACTTTATCAAGCATCAGCTCACGCTGATAAATCCATTGCTTTTCATCTCTCAGCTGTTTTGCCGTTTCATTGAATAATTGACACAGTCTACCGAGCTCATTGTTAGCGTTATAGGTAATGGACGTAGAAAATTCGCCATCCTTAAAGTTCATCAAGCCGACTTCTAACGCCTCCCACCCCGCTTTGTTTTCACGCATTAATAGTTTATACAACAGTAGTGCAACACTGACGGAGCCCAGTACTATTACAATGAAACCGCTGTGATCATCGAGTAAAAACCATAAAGGAATAAGGCCAATCATAATACTGATGGCAATGATCAATGCATGTTGCTGCGAGGTCGTCATTATTGTCCTTAATATTCAATGCCAAACTTTTGCAAGCGACGATAAAGCGCTTGTCTACTCATGTTAAAGTGTCGCGCCACTTTCGCAATCACGCCAAGATGAGTCTTGAGCGCCTGCTCCAATTCTTCTTTACTGGGTTCTCGTATGGTATGTGATACGCTAACTTGTGCTGTATTTGTCTGCACATCAAGACCAAAATCCTTAGCACTGAGCTCGCCATCATGGTTCAATACAGCCGCACGTTTACAGGCATTTTCAAGCTCCCGTACGTTACCAGGCCAAGGGTGTTCACATAATGCTTGCTGGGCATCCGAAGTAAGCCCCCTTGCAGGTAAAAAATGCGCGACCAAAGGTAAAATATCATCCACCCGCTGTGACAATGCGGGTAAGTTTAGCTCGATGACATTTAAGCGATAATATAGATCCTCACGGAATTTCCCCCCTCGAATATCCGCTAGCAGATCCGCGTTCGTTGCTGAGATGACACGAACCGAAACTTTTTTTGTCTCGACTGACCCTAGCCTCTCAAACTCACCACTTTGTAAAACACGTAGCAATTTTGTTTGCCCTGGAAGAGGTAAATTACCAATTTCATCCAAAAATAACGTGCCTTTATCAGCAGCTTCAAAGCGACCAATACGCTGCTTATTCGCACCGGTATAAGCACCGCTCTCAGCACCAAAAAGCTCAGCTTCGATTAAGTCACTTGGGAGCGCGCCTGCATTCACTTTGACAAACGGTTGGTTTTTTAGTGGTGAGTTCGCTTGAATGATCTCCGCAATTTTTTCTTTACCGCTACCATTTGGACCGGTTATTAACACTGACACATCAGATTTAGCGATTTGCAGCGCCATATCTATGACTCGCTGCATGGCCACCGATTTATACACAAACCCGCATAAATCCGCACCTTGATTAAACTGTTGGCGTTCTTGTTCAGCCCGTTCAAAGTTTGCAACTTGCTTATGTGCCTCACCAAGCGCAACGAGGTTTGCAATGGTGGTGAGTAACTTTTGATCGTCCCACGGCTTAGCTAGATAGTCTGCCGCTCCGGCTTTTACCAGTTCAACCGCAGTGGTGAGCTCAGTCCAAGCCGTTAATAAGATAATAGGGAGTTTTGCATTTAATGCTTTCAATTGGTGAAATAGCGCAGCCCCCTCCTCTCCTGAGGTGGTGTCTGCACTAAAGTTCATATCTTGGATAACTAGTGCAATTTGCTGAAACGACACCACTTTAATTGCTTCTAACGGTGAGCACGCGGTAACCACTTGATAATCATGCAGCTCTAGTAACAATGACAGCGCATCAAGTACTGCGGGGTTATCATCCACAATTAAGATTTTATCCATATGATTTTATTCTTGTTATTACATGTTGCCACTTACCTATACTAGCACAACTAATACAAGGCAAGTTAGAGTAATGCTAATCAGGCTACTCACACAACCTGATTAGCATAAGGGTTATACACTTCTTGTCGCGATACTCGGTGAAATGTTCGCCGCCTTCTTAGCAGGAAAAATTACTGACGCGATACAAAGCACGATAAGCCCAAGCGCCGTTATCAAAATATAACTTACTTCTAGCGGCGGCACTGAATACAAAGACATTAGCTTTTGTCCTAGGAAAATCGTAGCCACTGTGCCAAGTACTAAGCCAATTGCACAAACAATGAGGTTTTCTACCACAAAGTAACGAACAATTGCAGACTTGCGCGCCCCCAAAGCTCTGCGAGTACCTATCTGTTTAGTACGTTTGCTGATATTAAACTGAGTAAGACCAAATATTCCCAGCGCCGTCACGACGACTAATGCGGTGATGAGCACTAGCAACATTCTTAGCATCAATAAGTCTTTAGAATTGTACTTTCCTTTCACCTCATCAAGCCCTTTAATGCCTGTGATCACACGACTAGGATTTTCTTGAAGCAGCGCCGACTCTATTTTTTTCATTACTTCGCCACGCAAACTCGGATCGGTGCGAACTAAGAAATCTTGAAATCCATTCGCATTCACCATAGGAAAAATAATTAAGCGATCAGCATTTCTAAAACGCGGCCAAGCATTAGTCATACGCTCAACAATCCCCACGACTTTTAACGGGCCACCACCATAATAAATCGTTTCGCCCAATCCTTTACCCTCACCAAATATCTCGTCCGTAAAAGCCTTACTGGCAATAACAACATCTGGTTGCTTAGCGTATTCACTTGAGATCAAGACATCACCAGATGTGAAATCACGGCCTTCTAACAATTTAACGCCCAAGGTACGGATCACTTGTTCATTGGCGTATAAATGCCCCGAGTTTGTATGTTTACCATCGTCTTCAGGGGTTAAGCTGAATCCTGAATTGCTACCTCCTCCTGAAAGCGGAACCGAGCTCACTCCCACGGCTTCTATAACTCCAGGGATACTTTTTAGTATTCTCTCATCAACGATAAGCTGTTGGTTTGCATCTATCTTGTCGTCAAACGACATGACACTGAAGGTGATTATCGACTCTTCTGGATAGCCAGTTGGCTTATTGAGATAGGTGACGCGCTCACTAATAATCGACAGTGAATTGCTGACAATTGCCAACGTCAAGGCAAGTTGTAGGATCGCAAGTACGGCACCGACTTTAGAGCGCAATAACGCATTGATAATAGGTTTTAATTCCAACATGGGACTCTCCTTATTGCCTTATTGCACTTTTAAATAAGTAGCAGGTGATGTTTTACACACTATCCAAGCTGGGTAAAGCCCAGCAAGAATACAAGTCACAATAGCGATGCTCGGCGCTGCTAACAGCATAGAGACATCCATCGTTGCAAGACTTTCGTAGACATGGCTAGTTTTACGGATCCCCCATAAGCCAAGCTGAGCAAAAACTATCCCTATTACTCCCCCCATAAAACCAAGCAACGCCACTTCAACCAAGTGTTGGTAAAACACCTGCGTTTTACTTGCGCCAAGTGCTCTTCTTACGCCAACATCAGGGGCACGTTTAAGAAATTTCGCCAGTAACAATCCAAGAATATTGGCTAAGCAAACAGCAAGGAAGATAAAACTTAAACCAATCATGACTTTGTTATCTTCACTGACTACATTATTGTACTCAAGCCACTCAGTGACATTTCGAAGTGAAAATTCTCGTGTTTTACGGTTAAATCTTCCCAAATCTTGTTGGGTTTGGATGTAGTTATCTAGTTGTGTTGCTAACGCTTGTTGTTCTTTTTCATTCTCTAATTCAACCCAAAACTGAGTCCAAAGCATTTCTGAATTCATTTTGTCCGTGAAGTTGTTAATCTCTTCGCGCTTCCAACCATTTGTATTTCCCCAAGTATCAATCTCATAAGCTGCCGCATGACTGAAGGGAATGAAGATACGCTCTGCATCAGCAAACGCGCCATTGTTTAAGTCATACATTTTAACGTTTGGCTGCCACTCCTTAGTTACTCCTACGACTTGATATCTTCGCTGCGCTAAATAAATACTTTCTCCCACCACATCACTGCGGCCAAATAGCTTTTGTGCGATAGTTTCGTCAATAACAACCACAGGTGCAGCATTGTTTGCTTGGCTTTGGCTCCACACTCCACCATACAAAAAATTCAACTCAAACATGGCAAAAAACTCTCGGGTTATTAGCCGTGTCGTTTGCAACATGGGGTTCACTTCGGGGTTGTTTACATGAACCGCAAAACCAGATTTAAACATCGCGACTTTTTTGTCGATGTTTAGCGTTTGATAGAGGTTTTTCGCATCTAAAAATGTCAGCTGAAAGGGTATATCATCCGCTGAATGATAGGTTTCTCCCTCGTCCATCACTTGTAGTTGTACAGCATAGAGTTTGCTGCTTTTACTTGGAATTGGATCGGCAGACATCATGTGATACACAGACAAACTCACCATAGTGACGCCAATACCAATAGCAATGGCCAGCGCCATTAGGCTAGTTGCAAGTGGCGTGGCTTTGAGGCTACGCCACGCTAAATCAAGGTAATGGACAAACATAACTTACGCTCCTACCTGAGATTTCAACGCTTGTGAAGCCGTACCTTTACCTTGATACAAAGTAAAATCCGCAACCTGTCCGTCTACAATTTGGATGTTTCTTGGTGTACGCCTTGCGAGCTCCGGATCGTGGGTAACCATTACTATCGTTGCGCCGTCACTGTTAATTTGTTCTAGTAATTCCATCACCTGACGCGCCATTAAACTATCTAGATTCCCCGTTGGCTCATCGGCGAGTAAAAAGCGAGGCTCACCAGCAAGTGCTCTTGCGATAGCTACACGCTGTTGCTGACCACCGGACAACTGTTGTGGCAAATGTTTTGCGCGGCCAGCAAGGCCAACTTGCTCTAGACAGTTTTCAATTCTGCGCTTGCGCTCAGCTGCCTTGATACCACGATAGCGTAGTGGCACTTCAACATTTTCGTACAAGTTTAAATCTGGGATAAGGTTAAAGCCTTGAAAAATAAAACCGATTTTTTGGTTTCGCAGATCAGCTCTTTGATTGTCGTTGAGCTTACCAACATCAATTCCATCTAGCATATATTGGCCACTAGAGTACCCTTCTAGCATCCCAGCAATATTTAAGAAGGTCGTTTTACCTGAGCCTGAAGGGCCTGTTACCGCGATAAACTCACCTTCATTTACTTGCAGGTTAAAATCTCTGAGTGCGTGTGTTTGCACCATATCAGTTTGGTATACTTTGCCGATATTATTCATAGCTAACATTATTGTTTTCCTTCTTATCTTAATAAGATGCTGGGCGCACGTTCGAATGCGTCGTAACTACTGATGATGATTTGATCGCCTTGCTGTAAACCATTAAGCACTTCAACTTCACTGATGCTTGAGGTACCGGTGGTGATCTCAATTCGCTCAGCGATATCACCACTTAGCTTGTAAGCGATGTGCCCACCTTCACTCATGAAAGCACCACGTTTAACCATTAAGGTGTTTTCTTTGTGTTCTAGTAAAATTCGAGCAGACAAACGTTGATTTTGTCTAATGCCATCAATGTTTTCGTCCGAAAAACGTACTCGAGTGGTGACTTCACGGTTATTTACTTCTGGAGAAATCGCAGATAACACGCCAGAAATATTTTGGTTGCCAATCCTGAGCTCGACGGTCATCCCGAGTCCAAGCTCTGCCGCATAACTTTCAGGAACCTGAAGCTCGGCTTCATAAGCACTTAGGTCAACGAGTTTCATCAACCCCTGATTGGCATTAACAAGCGCATTTTGATCAACTAGTAAATTACCGACTATGCCTGAAACCGGCGCAATCACATCTAAACTTGCAACTTGACGTTTTAATTCCTCAACAATTAAACGTTGCCGCTCAAGCTGTTTCTCAACAGATTTAAGTTCAAAGGCCAAGGTATCTTTGCCTAGCGCAACTTCTTGCTCTGCATGATTGAAGTTTAATTTTGCCCGCGCGAGGTCGTCTTGCGCTTCTTCTAAATCAATTTGGCTGATGAGGTTTTTTTGGATAGATAACTGAGCTCGTCGGTCCTCTCTATCTGCCGCTAATAGTTCGACACGAGCGAGATCTAAGGAGCGATTTAACGCCAAGTTTTGACGTCTAACATCTAACTTTTTCCCTTCAAGCTCACCACTCAGTCTTTGCAGCTCCGCTTCTTCTTGTTGGAGCCGGTTGGTTAAAGTTGGACTTTTGACTGTGGCTAGCACTTCACCTTGAGTCACGCTATCACCCGCTTTAACCTGTAAAGAGACATAACCCTGCTCCGGACTGTAAATTTGTGGTGCATTTGCAGCAACGACAAAACCTGTGGCGGCAATATCGCGGGTAAACTCACCAAAAGTCACGGCTGCAATTTGTACTCTATCTTTAGCCACGGAGCTACTCGCATTGGGTCCACCAAACACGACTTGTGCACTAAGCGCTGCAATAATTACAACACCCGCTAATACAAGACCAAGCTTCTTTTTAGATTTACCAGTTTGGAGCACTTCGTCTTGTCCGCTTGTGTCTTTAATCATAATGATTCTCCTCGAATTAACGAGTCAAATACCGCCACAACCGTTGCTACAGCCAACATCATCAAGGGTGAAATTAAAAAAGCAGTACTTAACCACATAACGTATCTTCTTTATTAGTTTGTATGCAGTAAAAGAGGCGAACTTTGTGCCAAAATTTAAAGCGTTGATTTTATTGATTTATTTTATTTTAGAAGTGGATAAAATATGTCCGCGGACGGAAAAAGTGTCCGCAGCGGACACTTCTTCACCTAAAGTTATAGCGCTATAGGTGTCAGTCGCCACATTTCTGCATCTTAATATATCGACTGAAGAGATAACTTGAGGATTGGATAGATAGCAAACTAACTGATTTCTTTAAGTTCAGATTTAATAATTGGAGAGTGCATTAACCAGAGTTGAATCAAATTAGTGGCAAATTTATAGTCGCTCTGGTGCCTTTACCGATAGTAGATTTTATGATCAGTTCACCACCGTGAGATTTGATGATATTAGATGCGATAGTTAACCCAAGTCCCACATGCTTTTCTGAGGCTTTAGTGGTATAAAACGGATCAAATACTCGATGTACCAGCTTATCCGCAATCCCCTCACCACAATCGAAGATATCGATAGAGAGTGTTTGATCCTCAACTTTCGTGTTTATTTTAATGGCCTTTCGCATTCTACCCGTACTTTCTAAAGCGTTCTTTATGAGGCAGTAAATACTGTGTTCTAGGAGTGCTGGGGCACAGTGCAACTCAAACCGCTCTCCTTTTTCAAATTCAATTAGGCTTAAGTTTGTACCATCCAACTCCAAATTAATCATCACAGAATCCATAATTTGAGAATAGAATTCTACTTGCTGAAACTGAGTTTGATTACTCTCAAAAAACACACTCAGTTCTTTAACAATCAGTTGAATTCTGTCGAGTCCCGAGTGCATTTCAGCCATCACATCATCACTTTCACTCAAAGCCCAGTTTAGTTGATACTCTTTCTCCAATTCACTCAGTGATTTTGCACATTCAGGCGAGAGTTGCGAATTATTTGCCAAAAATTACCAAGCTCGATACAACTTAACCAACGAACTTTGTACAAACTCTAAGTTACTTTTTAAGTACGCAAGCGGATTATTTATTTCATGGGCTACACCCGCAGCAAACTGTCCTACTGAAGCGAGCTTTTCTGATTGGATCAACGCTTGCTGCTGCTCAGCAATACGGTTATATGCCTCTCTTAAGGCATCATTTGACGACTCAAGTTCATGGGTGCGCTGCTTGACCTTTTCTTCCAATCCTTCGTTAAGTTTGGTTAGTTCATCGGTCAACAACTCAAGTCGATTTAAATCTCGATAAGAGCGCAGCGAGCTGGTTAACATAGTGAATAGACGAGATTTTGTGAGGTCAGTTTTATTTTTATAGTCATTGATATCATAACGCAGCATGACTTCATGTTCCGGCACACTGCCGGGCTGACCGGTTCGTAGTACTATTCTCACGTTATGATAGCCAAGTTCTTCACGTATGTATTGCGCACATTCTAAACCCGCTTCTTCACTTTCCATAATGACATCGAGTAAAATCAATGCAACATCATCTCGATTGCTTAAAATATCAATCGCTTCTTTTTTGCTATAGGCATGAAGTAACTCGAGCGGTTTTAATTCAAACCTGTAAGCCGTTAACACAAGTTTAGTCACATCATGCACTTCAGGTTCATCATCGACGATCAACACGACCCAAGGAGATGCACACTCGTCTAGGCTTTGTTCATCAGGCTCTGAAACGTTTAAGAAAGATAATGGCTGCTGCTGACTCATTAAAATGACATCCTTACTCCTATTTCTTAAGGATGGTACAAATCCGCAGGTTTACCAAATTATTCGAACCAGAAAATGGTATATATTTAGCACTATGGTAGGAAGAAATACTGAGTGACTATAGAACGGGATCTGTACTGTAAAGAAGCCACTCTTCACAGCACATCAGGTTTGAATATACTTATGCGCTTAGGGCATCCTTATAGTGTTTTCTACAAAGAGAAACATACCTATCGTTACCACCAATCACAACTTGATCGCCATCCGCAATAGCTTTACCGTGCTCATCGGTGCGAAGCACTCGGTTTGCTTTGCGACCGCAGTGACAGATGGTTTTTAGCTCAATCAATTTATCTGCCCACGCCAGCAAATATTGCGAGCCTTCAAACAGCTCACCACGAAAGTCCGTCCTAAGACCATAGCATAATACCGGGATCCGCAGTTCATCGACGATATCCGTCAGCTCTGCGACTTGAGCTTTTGTTAGAAACTGGCACTCATCTACCAATACACAGTCAATTTTATTCTCGGTATGAGCAGACATCAGTAGTGCTTTCACATCTGTTTGGCTTTCAAAAACTTGCGCCTCAGCCTCTAAGCCGATACGCGACGCTACTTTGCCCACACCAGCACGGTTATCAATTGCAGCGGTGATAATAAACGGGCGCATGCCTCGCTCTCGGTAGTTAAATGCCGACTGCAATAAAGTCGTAGATTTACCGGCATTCATTGCCGAATAGTAAAAATAAAGCTGAGCCATAATAGATATTTCGAAATAAAAATTCGCGCTAGTTTACTGACTAACGATTAAAAGATCTATTGCTTATCCATTTGGGTGGTTTGTGAACGTAAATACTCACTATATAAGGTGTCGAGGTTAATAAGCTGACTTGCACGCCACACTTTCCAGCTTAACTCAGGGTGCTGCTGATAAAACTGCTCAGAAAATGCCATAAAACCAAACGACGTTTCTAACGGTGGAAAAACCGCTTCTAAGTGGTTAAAGGGGGGTGATAATGTGATTGGCATATTACCGATTTGGCAAAGACCTATGGTCGCATCAAGTAATTCATTTTCAACCAGTGCAATAGCATGCTCCAACGAGTCGGTTTCGAATATGGAAAAATGCTTGGGCATACTTTCTCGAATAGCGTAGCCACGAGGGACTGCGAGTTCTATTTCTTTGCTCAGATTTAATGCTGCTTTATTGGTTTTGCTTTTGAGTAAACAAGTGCTGATCCGATTAATTGCATATTGCTGTGCAACAGTGCCATCGGGGTTCTTTGGATATGCCATTAGCCCTTCTCTAGACGCTCGATGGCTCGCCACCACAGCATCAACTTTACCATTTTCCAGCTCATGCAAACAACGGCTCCATGGCTTTCGAGTGTAGGTGAAGCTCACCTCTTTTACGTGCTCGTCAAGCTGTTGTACTATCCGGATCGTGACGCCTGGATTTGCCGATGGCACAGTTTGTCCTGCACCATGGATAAAGGGTGGAGCATGTTTATCTTCATAACAAAAACGAACCTCTGTTGCCATACAGGCCCACGAAGTAAAAACGCAAAAAACAATAAATAGCAGTCTCAACATTCACTCCAAACATATAGTCAATCGAAATAACAACGATTAACCACTAGTATACTCTATTTTTTGAAGCTCACTCCCTCATGTTGTAACAACCACTCTTTCGCTTCAAGTCCGCCAGCATATCCTGTTAGTTTGCCATTTGCACCAATAATGCGATGACAAGGCACGATGATACTAATTGGATTTTTGCCGTTAGCAGCGCCAACAGCACGGACAGCATTTTTGTTACCTAAGCGCTGTGCTATCCAACCATAGCTATGCGTTTCACCAAATGGTACTTGTGCCAACACCTGCCAGACTTGCTTTTGAAAGTGCGTACCATCCACATCAAGCGCCACATCAAAGCATTGGCGTTTGCCAGCAAAGTATTCTGTTAACTGTTTTTTTGCCATTTCTGTATGCAGATTTTCCCCTTGCTCGTAGCGCGCTTTTGGAAAAAAACCGACATATCGTAAACCAATACTAGATGCTTGTATTATCCACTCTCCAGTGGGCGAGGTTAATGTAGTTTCAATCATAATTGTTGCCATAGTTGAAAAGTTAAATAAGAACGAAAAGGAGCACACTTTTCGATATCTATTGTTTTTAAGGATTTTTCCATTGCCTTTTTGACACCCAAATCACCACCCAAGTAAATGTCTGGGTGACTCAATCCGCGCATTTTTGCATAATCGACGGTCCAAGGGCCTATACCTTTAATATTTAACCAGTTATCAAGTTCAACATGTTCCGAACCAACGTATTGCTCAGCAAAAGCTTTAATAGCCGCTTTTCGTCGCTCAGGCATTTTGAAAAAGGCAAGATCACTATCAAATACGGCCTTAGGCTTAGGGAAATAACGCATGCCATCTTCAGCCACCTCACCGAGCGTTTCGACCAATAAAGCGAGTAAGTTTCTCGCCGCTTGAACACTGATTTGTTGACCCAAAATAGCTCTCATGCCCGCTTCAAACTCACTCCAGATCCCGGGTAATCTGAGTCCCTCTTGTAGCGGCAAATCAGGCGCGGCTTCATGAAGGTGAGACTCAATAAAACAGGTGTCCGCATCTAAATCTAACACACGCCTGATCTGTGCAATCATCTGAACTAACAAGGATAAATCGCTGAGCGCGATAGCCACTTTAAAGCGATGTTTTTCAGGCTCGATTGTCGCGGTGAAACGCCCTGTTTCACCTTGTATCATGACGGTTCGCCCATAACTGTTTTCTGTTAACCACTCGATACCTGGCACAATTCTCATCGCTAAAAACTGCTGCATTTTGTCCCAGTTGTATGGTGGTCGATAGGATAAGTAAATCGCAATGGTAGAGCCACTACCTGCGTCTTTTCTGAGTTGACTTGGTGATAACTGATACAGCTTTTGGAATGCATCATTAAAGCGTCGCAATGAGTTAAACCCGGCGGCAAACGCGACTTGCGTAACAGGAAGGTCACTTTGCTGTAACAGCTGCTTAGCTAAGTCACATTGCTTATAAAGTGCATATTGTTTGGGGCTGGTGCCAAAGTATTGATTGAATACTTTATTTAAATAACGGACCGAAATGCCTAACCTATCGGCTAAGTCTTCTGTCGAATGGCGTATTAAGGCCCCCTCATCGATTAACTTTTTGGCTCTGACTGCGGTTGTTTCCGTGCCAAGCCATGCATAACTACCCGGTGCACTATCGGGGCGACAGCGAATACAAGGTCTAAAGCCAGCTTGCGCAGCATTGTGGGCAAATTGAAAATACTCTACATTTTTTTCTTTTGCAGCAGGTGCAGGGCATATTGGCCGACAATAAATGCCGGTGCTCTTGACCGCAACAAAAAACAACCCATCAAATCTAGCATCGCGACTATTTCTAGCTTGAGAACAAACTTCTGGTGTATACATGACTTTCGCTCGTACTTCGTTTTCACTCAGTCTAATAGCTATCACTATAGCAAACTAGCCATTTTTGGTACTCAACCATGTTTGGAGTATTCATGAAAAAAGCCCGCTAGGGGCTTAACTAACTGAGGAAATAAGAAAAGTACTAACTTATTGCTTGATTATATCTGCGCTCGACTTCAGACCAATTAATGACGTTGTAAAAAGCCGCGATGTATTCTGGTCGACGATTCTGATATTTGAGATAATAAGCATGTTCCCACACATCTAAACCCAATATTGGGGTATGCTGCTCCATGTAAGGGCTGTCTTGGTTGAGACTACTCGTTACCGCTAATTTGCCATTTTCATCGACAACTAACCATGCCCAGCCACTGCCAAACCGACTGACAGCAGCGTTTGTAAATTCAGTTTTAAAGCTTTCAAAACCACCGAGCTCACTTTCTATCGCCTGTTTTAACGGCCCGTCACATAGAGGCGCATAATTTGGAGTCATAATTTGCCAGAACAAACTATGGTTATTGTGCCCGCCGACATGTTCTTGCACTGCTTTTTGTAAGTCTTCAGGTAATGTTTTAATGTTTCTCAGCAACGTTTCAGTGTCTTTACCCGCGAACTCCGTCCCCTCTAACGCGGCGTTTGCTTTATTTATATATGTCTGATGATGCAAAGTATGATGGATCTCCATCGTTTTCGCGTCGATGTGTGGTTCCAGTGCATCATATGCGTACGGTAACTCAGGTAAGGTATAAGCCATTCGACCTCCAAATGTTAATGTAAAACGCGAGAATGCAGGTGCGTTACCAGCATCGCTTCGTTAATTTGATGAATAAGCTCAGGTAAGTGAGGATAGCGTTTTGCAAAATGGATCAACTCTTGTCGAGTTTTATGCAAATGATGCAAGACGATAGGTGCAAGTTCGTGGTTATATTCAAGGTAGGTTGCATGTATCTTCAGATGGATTGAGATAAGTTGCTGGCACGCTCTATTTGGTTGATCAAGCGCAATAAAGGTGTCAGCTAGATTATGCGCGGATACGACGACAGCTGGCAAACTATGCGCTATGGCACTCATCACGACATTGTCTTTTTGACATAATAAAAACTCATCTAAAATACCTGTCGCGAGTGTCAATGCAACCTGATATTCGTCACGGGCACGCAGAAATATTTGCGCTTGATATGCTTGATTACCTGAGAGTATTTTAGCTTGCCAAGGTGACAGCACTGAAGATAACGCGCAAGCTCCGCTGGCTAAGCGATTTGCACTAAGGTCCATGCGATTTTTCATATTCTACCCTATTACCGAACTAGCTTACTTGTGCAAGCAAACCAGTATGAGCTATTGGGGCACTATACGATCACACAAACATTAATGCAAACCATTTTCATTTGTATTTATTTAATTTCTACACACTGATGTGTTATCAAAGAGTCTTCGGTTAATTCAAGTGTGGTATGCGACAATCCAAACCGCGACTGTAACCCACCTTTTAACCGTGCTAGCGTGCTTTGGTCGCTCAAGGATGTAATGACAACTTGCGCCTCTAAAATATATTCATGCTCATTGAGCTGCCAAACATGAATATGGCTTACTGTCTTAACATTCTCTTGAGTCTCAAGATATTCCTTAACCTCTTGAATATTCATATTATCTGGCGTCGCCTGCATGAGAATTCTAATACTACTCTTACTTAGTTCAACGCCATGGTAAATCACGTATGCGGAGATCAACACAGTGGCGATAAGATCTACCACGTACCATTGATATAAGATGATTAATGTTCCAGCCACGATCACCGCAACGGAAGCCGCAGCATCAGAAACATTATGAATAAATGCCGCACGAATATTTAGGCTGGTTTTTGCACCTGCAGAATAAGTAATAAGCGCTGTGATAACATCGATAACTAACGCCAAGGCCGCGAGCCACACCACTATCCAGCCATCAATTGGCTCTGGATTTAAAAATCGAGAAATCGCCTCGAATAACAGATAAACCCCAACAACAATGAGTGTCGCACTATTAATTAACGCCCCAATTATTTCAGCACGTTGATAGCCATAAGTGAGTTCAAGTGAGGCCGGCTTTCTTGCAACTTTTTGCGCGACTAACGCGATAATAAGCGCACCGGCGTCACTTAAATTATGTAGCGCATCAGCAACCAAAGAGAGACTGCCAGAAAGAATGCCACCAACGACCTGCGCGACACTCAGTAGAATATTAACAAATACAGCCCAACCGAGCTTGTTTCCATGATGGTGATGTGCGTGAGGCATACTCAATCCTATTTATTGATCCGAAGAAGGGGCCACTTTCAATGGCCCCCACGGGCATTACGAATTTTTAATTTGCTTTGAGAATAGTGGATAAAGTGCTGGCAATACAAACAAAGTCAGCAAGGTTGACGTTAATAATCCACCAACAATTACACTGGCAAGCGGTCTTTGAATTTCAGCGCCCACTCCTGTCGATAACAGCATGGGAATAAGTCCCAGTGCAGAGGTGATCGCAGTCATAAGCACGGGCCTAAGCCTTGAAATTGCTCCCTCAAAGACACCTGAATGAAGCGATTCTCCCTCAGCCAATCGCTGGTTTATGCTCTCAACCATGACCACACCATTGAGTACCGCGACACCGAATAAGGTGATAAACCCAACCGAGCTTGGGACCGATAGATATTGTCCTGAGATATATAAAGAAAATACCCCACCAATAACCGCAAGCGGCACATTCACTAAAATAAGCGCAGCCTGAGCCATTGAACCAAATGCAAAGTAAAGCAAGAGTGCTATTAGCGCCAAAGATAGCGGCACCACGATTGCTAAGCGTTTTTGTGCTCGTTGCTGGTTTTCAAATTGACCACCTATTTCGACACCATAACCTGTTGGTAAGTCAACTTTACTATCAATAGCCGCGCGAATATCACTTACTACACTGCCCATATCCCGACCTTGCACATTAGCTTGGATCACCACTCGACGTTGAACGTCATCTCGTCTTACTTGCGGTGGACCAGATTGATATTCAACATTCGCAACATCAGCCAACCGGATCCACGCTCCTGAACTCGATTGTAAACGTATTTCTTCAATGGTCTGTTTGCTTTGACGGTATTGAGGTGCCAAGCGGACATAAATATCATAGCGTTCGTTACCGTTGATAACCTGCCCTGCTTTACTGCCACCAATCCCATCTTGTACTAGTGCCATAACATCTCCAACTGCCAAACCGTAGCGAGATAACGCTTGACGTTTTGGGGTGATGATCAGCTGTGACTCACCTGCTATTTGCTCAAGTTGTACGCCTTCCGTCCCCTCAACTTGCGTTACGGCCGCTTCAATTTCCTTGCCTTTTTTTGCAAGCACAGCTAAGTCTGGGCCAAATAACTTAATCGCCAACTGCGCCTTAACGCCTGAGAGTAATTCATCGACACGCGTCGCAATAGGCTGTGAAAAATTAAACAGTAAGCCAGGATAAGTCGATAGCTTTTGTTCCATCAAGGCTTGTAATTCGTAGCGATTGTTTGCGCTTTGCCACTGTGCTACTGGCGCAAGGCCAATATAGATTTCAATGTTATTTACCGGTTCAGGATCGCCACCTATCTCCGCTCGACCAATTCTGCTCAGCGCGTAGTTTACTTCAGGAAAAGTGAGCAGCATTTTTTCCAGCTCAGGCGCAACATTAAGCGCGGTTTCAAGACTGGCGGAAGGTGCCAGCGTTACCCTTAGGTTGATGGTGCCTTCTTCAAGTTCTGGGACAAACTCGGTACCAATTTTAGTGAACGTAAAGCCAGCCGCCGCAATTAATAAAATGACCATTGCCATCAACAACTTTTGCCTATGCAACACTCGACTTAACGTCCAACGGTAGCCTTTTTCCAGTGCGACGAGAATGATGCTCTCTCGCGCTTTAACGCCATGTTTAAATAAGTAGGTCGCAAGTGCTGGGACGATGATAAGGGCAACAAATATCGCTGCAACAACAGCCAAAATAATACTGATTGCCATAGGTTGAAATAGTTTGGCTTCAACCCCTTCAAAACTAAATAACGGAGTGAATACCACTAAGATAATACTGGCAGCAAAAAAGATTGGTCTTGCCACTTCCTTTCCTGCAAGCTCAACAATAAGTCCCACTGAGAAGTCATCACTTTCCTTTTGCTTTGTTAGGTGTTTAAAGATGTTTTCTACCATCACGACTGAGCCGTCAACTAACATCCCTATCGCTACAGCGATACCGCCTAGCGACATCAAGTTGGCAGATACACCCAGCCACGCCATGACCACAAGTGCAATAGCAATTGAAATAGGAATTGAAATGAGCACCAGAAAAGTTGCTCTCAGATTCATTAAAAACAGCGCAAGCACAACAACAATAAAAATAAATGCCAGTGCCAAAGCTTCAACGACGGTTTGAACTGCTTTGCTGATCAAATCAGACTGATCGTAAAAAGGCTCAAACCTTACCCCTTCAGGTAGTGCTTTGTTAATAAGTTCCACGCGGTTGTTAATGCTATCAATGGTTGCTTTGGTGTTTGCTCCCATCCGCTTTAGCACTATGCCTGTTACGACTTCACCGAGCTGTTCCACTTCACCCGAGCCGCTTTTTCTAGACATCGTCACCGCGCCTTGGCGGATTTCTCCACCAATCGATACCGTAGCAACCTGAGCCACAGTCACGACCGTGCCATCAATGGTTTTGACGGGCACGTTGGCAATCTCCTCGATCCCCTTCTCCCCACTTTGAAACCAGCCTGTTCCGCGGATCACCAACTGCTCTTGACCGCGCTCGAGATACCAACCGCCGACATTTTGGTTATTACGTTCAATGGCACTCACCACATCTTGCTGAGTAAGCGCATAAGCCAAGAGTTTATTGGGGTCAATATTGACTTGATACTGACGCACATCGCCGCCAAAGGCCAATACATCAGTTACCCCGTCAATTGGCATAATTAACAGCTTGACCACCCAGTCATTGAGACTACGTAAGGCCATTGCATCATATTCAGAGTTCGGTTCGCTCATCAGCATATATTGAAATACTTGACCAAGCCCTGATGTATTTGGCCCCATTTCTGGCGTACCCACACCGCTTGGGATCAACTCCTTTGCAGCTTGGAGGCGCTCAAATACCAACTGTCTGGCAAAGTAGATATCGGTGCCTTCCTTAAATACTACCGTAACGCCAGATAGACCTGTTTTAGAAATTGAACGCACTTGCTGCACATCCGGCAGGGCATACATCACAGCCTCAATTGGATAGGTGATTAACTGCTCAACCTCTTCCGCTGCCAGTCCCGGCGCTTCGGTATTCACTGCAACCTGTACATTCGTTACATCGGGAAACGCGTCTAAGTTGAGTTTTGGAATAGTCACGCTAGCAGTTGCTGTGATAACGAGTAAAAAAAGAATAATTAGAAGCCGATTGTTTACAGACCAATCGATAATTCGATTAAACATGGTAAGGCCCCCTTTAATGGTTATGCGGATCGAAGCCAGCTTTGGCTTGCTCTGAGGCAATAAAGAATGCTCCGGTAACGGCCACGCGCTCACCCACAGCCAAACCGATAACTTCTACCTGAGCGCCAAAGTCTTCACCTAAAGTCACTTCTTTGGGATGGAATTCGCCGGGCGCTTCTTCGATGTACACCACCCAATCACCATCAGGACTACGACTTAACGCGTCTACAGGTAACGCAATGGTTGGCTCTTTCGACGGTATGATAAAGTTGACGTTAACAAACATCCCTGCGTGTAGCTTGTCGTCACTATTTTCAACCAATAGCCGGATCTGCCGAGTTCGAGTAATGGGGTCGATAGTATGCGCTTCTTGAATAACACGAGCTGCGTATTGCTGATCTTCTATACTAATCAATGCTTTAGAATTAACCTCTAACGAAAGTTGAGAGTTGGGTTGTAAACGGGCCTCCACCCATAGCTCGCTTTCATCAGTGATTGCCATTAAAGTTGTGCCAGAAGCAACATGCTGGCCCTGAGTAAAGGCATCTTGAGTTACCACCCCCTCGCGCTCAGCAACGAGCGTATATTGGCCAAGTTCACTGGCGGGCTTAGTGGCTATTTCTTTAATCTCTTTTTCTGTTACGCCAAGTGCCAACAACTTTGAATAAGCCGAACTAAAATCGGCACTTGCCTGAACACGCTCGCGCTCACTAATGGTTTCTTTGCTCAAGCGTTTCACTCTATCCCACTCTGTTGAAGCCACCAAATACTGCGCTTGGGCCTGCGCCATTGCTTCTGAGAACAAGGTGATAAGTGGGTCGTTAATATTTACCATAGAGCCAAGCGTAGTATGGCGCTTTAACACGATTGAATCGGCTCTTGGCGATACTAAATAGCTGGTATAGCCATTAGCTTTTACTTCTCCTGGTGCAAAATAAAAGCGCGCATGGTTTTCAAGCTTGACTTCTTTGGTCTGAATTCCAGCAAAACGCATTTGCTGCTGTGTTAGTACGATAGCATTTTCTTCCTCTTCATGTTCTTCATGACCGTCGCCGGCATATGCCAGCGAGCTAAAAAGCGCGTTCACCGCGAAATAGATGGAGAAAATTTTAAAGTTTGTCATTCGATACTCTTTTACTCAAGAACGTAAGTTGACGTTCAAAACCGTTAGCTTGTTTAGCGAATTGCACCAAGCATTGCTTTTACAGTGCCAATTTGCGAACAAGAATGCGCTTCTCAAGCAGACGTGGGTTATCTGTAATCAACGTCATCAGCTAAGAAGGAGTAATACCAATCAGTGTTAAAGTAGCTTATTTACTAAATACAATTGGTATAAACGGAGTGGGCAGTATCACTGAAAGCAAAACACATAAGCATAGAACACAGGCCTAGTTGTTTACTCACAAGCACGAATTTGCGCTAAGTTAGATTTATCAATTTACTCATTAACCTAAACTCAGGTTAGTTAAGTCAAATTGAGATCGCGCCTTCAATGATAACCGCTACTTAAGCGATCGGTGGACGATGTGCTTGCTCTACAAAAGCGCGCACTTTGGGGTCTGATTGAGGATAAATTTCGCTATTTGGTCGCATTTCAAAGGGGATAAAAGATTTTAAAATCACTAAATTCAAATGCGTCCCACTGCAATGACCACAGTGGTGGCAATCTTTTGTATGATGTCCGCTGGGGTCTGCTTGCACATCTTCAGCATGGTCGTGAGTATGTTGGAGGTGAGACACTTCAATTTGATGGAAGCTAGATTCAGACGCAAATACACTTACGGATTGCACCGCAAGTAGAAGCATCACAAAAATCAGGATTAGCTTATTCAAATCTACATTTCTCTTTAACACAAAAGATCGTTGTCAATTTACCACCTGCACTTGTCCTGTCAATAGCAGTGCTAAGCTTTAAGTCTTATTTTTTGCTGTCATTACTGATCTCACTCAAAATGAAATAACAATAATTTGCATTGTTAGGCCAAAATATCAACTTAAATGCGAATTATAATCAATATATAACACTATGTTTTATAAAGATTTTTCATTGACACATCATATAAATCCGTTAGACTAGCCGCATATTCACAGTTTGAGGTAACAGCATGCAAGGTAAACAAAAAGTCATCGACGCATTCAATAATCTATTAGCCAATGAGCTTGCAGCTATCGATCAATATTTCATCCATTCACGTATGTACGAAGATTGGGGTTTGAGCAAACTATACCAACGCCTTGAGCACGAACGTGAAGAAGAAACGACGCATGCAGATTGGTTGATCAAACGCATTCTTTTCTTGGAAGGGGTACCTAACATGACAAAACGTCGTGATTTACTCATCGGCCAAGATGTTAAGTCTATGATGGAAAACGACTTAAAACTAGAGCTTGAAGTTGTCGAATGCGTTAAAGAAGCAATCAAAATCTGTGAAGAAGAGCAAGATTACCAATCTCGAGAAACGCTTGAAAAGCTGTTGTTTGATACAGAAGAAGATCATGTTTACTGGCTAGAGCAGCAAATTCGCCTGATTGATCTTATCGGTGCTCCGAATTATATCCAATCTCAGCTTTAATTAAGGACTCTACAAATGAAAGGTGATAGAGAAGTAATCGTAGCGCTTAATAAAGTATTGGCCAATGAGTTAGTGGGAATCAATCAGTACTTTTTGCACGCACGTATGTTTAAAGACTTCGGTTTTAGCCAGTTAGATAAAGCGGATTACAAAGTTTCAATCCAAAAAATGAAAAACGCTGACCGCCTTATCGAGCGAATTTTGTTCTTAGAAGGCCTACCTAATTTACAAGATTTAGGTCGTTTAAAGATTGGTGAAAACAGCGCTGAGATGATTGATTGCAATATGGCATTTGAGCAAGCGTCTTTGGTTGATCTGCAAGCAGCAATTAAGTTGTGTGAAGAAAAGCAAGATTACATTAGCCGTGAAGCGCTAGACAAAATTCAAAATGAGCAAGAAGAGCAAATTGACTGGCTTGAAACTCAGCAGCACCTAATTAAGGTGATGGGAATAGAAAACTACTTACAGTCTCAACTATAAGTATTTAATTGAGGTTGCGTGATAATGTATTGTTACGCAACCTGATCAGTGACATCAACAATAGCAATCAGCTTTTCATTTAAAATTTTCTTCGCACAGTTACAGCACTTTCCGCACTGTTTACCAACAGATAATGTCTGGCTAAGATCACGCATTGAACGAGCACCATTGTCTATCGTCTCTGCAATCTTTTTATCTGTAACACCATGACAAATGCATACGTACATAAATGAAAACCAATCTCAAACTCATTAACTGCAAACAAGTCTAATCTAAACGATAACAATTATCAACACATACCTTAGCTATAAATGCGAATTATTTTCCTTTGTAAGCTGCTACAAAGACTTAGGTTATTCACACTTCGTAAAACGTCGTACTCAAGCCGACGTTTATTTCTATAAAATTAAGAAAAATCCAATAAAACTGCTACGCTTAAATTAACTTGATAAGCGTTACTTTACACATAAGAGTGAGGGTGCTCTTGCATCCAAATAGATTGTTTTATTTGCTACAAATGACAAACCTTAAACATGTATAAATTGTTAAATATATTGCATAAAAACCAAGGTTTAAGTTGATTTCAATCTAGTGTTTCCGCTAGACTGCGCGTCACCGCTAACAGTTTTATTAGCGCGGATCAGCTTAGTTTGATTTGGTAACATGTTGTTAAAGGACTAAATAAGATTGGATAGAGAAAGGTCTTTTAATGAAGCAAGCGCTATTGTGTTTTTTTATATTATTTTCTTTGTGTTGCATAGTCGCGCCTAGCCACGCCCATAACTTCGGCCAATATACTTCTCGTTTCTCTGTGGAGGAAGGGTTAAGCCAGTCTGCAATCACTGCTATAACACAAGACAAACATGGTTTCATTTGGATAGGTACTCTGCAAGGGCTAAACCGTTATGATGGCAATCAGCTCATTAATATTGCCGCTTCTAAGGGTCTTGATGAACAAGAAATAGTTGGGTTATTCAATATATCGAATGATGAGCTTTTGATCTCTACAGGTGCCAGCGGCGCATTTTTACTGAATGTTGATGACTATACAATTCAACAAATCTACGACGGTAAACGCCAAGACAGTAACGCAGTTCTAAAACCCATCGCCACAGCTATTGGTCATCGAGAAAATATCATTTTCTCCATTGAAAGCGACCTCTACACATTAGACAGCAATACGTTAAAATCTGAATTACTCACTCACTTCAAACCAAGTAGTTACATTCGCGCCATAAACGTTATTGGTAACTTTGTGATTATTGGTACAACAGAAGGCCTGTTCACTTATTCTCTTGCAACCGGAAATGTAGAGCAAATAAATTACACTGATTCAAAATCAGAACTCAGTCATGATGTTAAATTACTCAAACGCGACCCATCGTTGGGACTGCTTGTTGGTACTGTAGAAGGTTTATATGTCATTCCAGTCAGTAACCAAACACTGGTTGCTTCAAAAAGCTATGAGCTTGTTCCTGAGAAAAATATTTGGGGACACCAAATCACTCCCTATGGCGAGTTTATTGCTACGGAGCATGGACTGTTTCTTATTGATAGAAGAAAAAAAACCAGCTCAAAAGTTCTATCCTTAACCGAGGGACAATATCGCCTCACTAATCCCAGTATCACTAAGCTTTACGCAGATAGAAACAACAACCTATGGATGGGTACATATAATGATGGCGCATATTTATGGCCTTCCAGCTCGCTACGTTTTACCACATTCATCAGTACTCAAGACAGATTTGCCAATAACAATATCTGGTCAATTCATCCTACCAGCCAAAATACGGTGCTCCTTGGTACAGATAACGGCATTAACGAGTTTGATTTAAGCACCCGGCAATTGAAATCTAGCTACCTGCAAAATAGAGATGCAAAAGCACTATACGGAGCAGATGCCGTATTTTCTATTTTTAATTCTGCACATTTCGACGAAAATACCTTTCTAATCCAAACAACTCAAGAGACCGCGCTATTTAACATCGACACCAAACAGCTAAGCCCAATTACGCTTGAAAGTGGTGACAAACTTGAGCCATATAGTTGGGGTATCGCTAAGTACTCAGAAAGCAAGTTTCCATTTATCAATAGCAATGGATTTTACGAATATGATGCAGCCACCAATACGGTACGCGCATTAGAGGGATTATCAAAACAGCTGGCAGCGGCACAAAGCTTTTTGCTCCTGCCACCTCTGGATGCGACCGATGATGAATATTGGATAAGTACGGATATCAGTTTGGTCAAATATAATGAGTCAACAGATACCCTAACAACGATTTACAACAAATCGGATAAACACTTGGTCTCAGCCGTTAATAGTTGGGTAGTAGATAGAGCAGGAACGCTATGGTTGGCAACCTCAACCGAAGGTCTTGTCGGGATCAATAAAGATACTTACGCCGAAGAATACAAGCTAACGACTGAACAAGGTTTGATGAGTAATGCTATCTACAACCTCCTGTTAGATAGAGATGGAATGATTTGGGCCAGCAGTCAACGCGGCATGTTTAGATTTGACCCAATAAATAAAGTCTTGGAAACCTTCGGAACGAATCAAGGTCTGCCGACGCTCGAGTTTAACGGCGGCGCTGCAGCAGCACTTGAATCTGGTAAGCTGATGTTCGGCACAGTCAACGGCTCTATCACTTTTGATCCGGAACAGTTCTCAGATAGTGCTGTTAAGCGCCGCCCACTACTGATCACCCAAATGGATATCTTAAGCAGAGATCAAACCTACTTAGCCCCTGACGCAATTTTACAAGCACTTGATTTTAAGTTTGACGACATGGGCATAGAGCTACAGTTTTCTGACTTTGACTTCAATGCCGATCATCACATTCAATACCAAGCTTCTTTACATGGCCCAAGTGCACTGACGTTTTCAAGCTTAAAACGAAATAAAGTTTTTCTAAATCAATTACTCCCTGGTGATTATCAGTTAATCATTGCACCGCGTTCACTTGACAGTAAAGACCTGAGCAACGCACTCAACTTGCGCTTTAATGTTGCCCACTCTCCTTGGCGCTCGCCTTTTGCATTAAGCTTATACAGTCTAAGTGCATTCGCGCTGATATTGCTCATCATTATTAAGCACAAACAAAAACAACGTCAGCTTGAAACGGCACTTAGAGCCGTTACGCATGCGGGAAGACAGACAAAACTGGCGTTGAAATCAACCAAAAGCGGTGTTTGGTCGGCGGATCTCGCTGCACGCCAGATCACACAACAGCGGGCCGAAGCGCTGGGCTTTGAGAGCGATACTATGACGCTGCAAGAGCACTATAACGCCATTCACCCGGATGATAGAGAACTCGTCGAGCGTGCTTGGAAGAAATTTATTTCTAACCCCACTAAAGAGCAGCTCTCTCTATCTTATCGACTGCGCTGCGCAGACAATAATTGGCATTGGTTTCACGACTTTGGCCAAGTCGCAGAATTTGACTCACAAGGTAAAGCCACTGAACTGCACGGCATTTATACCAATGTAACCACGCAAAAAGCGAACCAGATGCGCGCAAATATGCTGGGCGAAGCCTTCAGCCAAGTGAACGATTGGATTTTGATTTTAGACCCTAATTTACAACCCATTTCAGTCAATAGTAGCTTCTGTAGAGCGTTTCAACTGCAGGAACACGAAGCGTTAAACGACTTAACAACTGAGCGTTTTGTTAATGCTATCGGGCAAAAGAAGTTTCACGGTTTAATTGCAAATTTAAAATCTCTTGGACCGAATCAATATCTAAGACAGGAAGTTCAAGTTACAGACGGCTGGGATAAAGTGCACCCGGTTCAACTTAGTATTAGCGCGGTTTCCAAGGACAATGTGAACCTCCAATACTTCGTGGTCGTTGTTACCGATCTGACAGAGCAGAAAAAAGCCGAGAATGAACTTAGATATCTCGCCAATTTCGACGCTTTGACTGAGCTACCAAATCGCAGCTTGATGCTACAGCATATTGAATTTGCACTGTTTAACGCAAACAATACACAGCAAAGCTGCGCCCTACTCTTTATAGATTTAGATAAATTTAAACCAATCAATGATGCCTACGGACACCATATCGGCGATAAATTACTGGTCGCGATAACTAAGCGGATCAAAGAGCAAATTAACAATAACTGTATCTTAGCAAGACAGAGCGGCGATGAGTTTCTCGTGCTAATTAAGTCCTTCCCTAGCATCGAATATGTGAGTGAAGTAGTTACCCGCTTAGTGAAGCACATACCCGAACGTATCGAAATTGATGGGATCACCATGAGTGTATCTGCCAGTATTGGTGTTGCAGTTTATCCATTCGATGCACCGGACTCAGAATCTTTGATCCGTAACGCTGATATCGCCATGATCCATGCAAAGCAGTCGGGAAGAAATGCATTCAAGTTCTTTACTGAGTCAATGAATGAAGAGATCAGTAAAAAGCTTCGGTTAGAAACCGCAATGAAAACGGCAGTTAAAGACGGTGAGTTTTTCAATCACTACCAGCCTATCATCAATACCACTACAGGTCAGCTTGCCGGCGTCGAGTTACTTATGCGCTGGCGCAATAATGACATGCTAATTCCTCCATGCGATTTTATTCCAATAGCAGAAGAAAGCGGTTTAATTGAAACCTTGACTGAGCAAGCGCTTATTAGAGCCTTAATAGAATTACGTCCATTATTTACACAAGAACCCGACTTTTATTTATCTCTTAATTTAAGCGCAGTTCATATTTTACGCTCAGACATTGCACACCAATTCACTGAGATTTTAAAAGCGCATGGTCTCACTAATCGGTGTTTAAGACTCGAAATCACCGAGTCAATTTTTATGTCTGATATGGTTAAGGCTCGGGCAACTATAAACGAAATGAAACGGGCTGACTTTGTATTGCTACTCGACGACTTCGGCACCGGCTTTTCGTCACTTACGTACCTGAATGAGTTCCCTCTTGATATTATAAAAATTGATCAAGGGTTTGTTCGTAACATGAGCGCAAAACCCGCGAATAAGTCTATCATTAGAACCATTTATTTACTGGCACAAAGCTTAAACATGAAGTGTATTGCAGAAGGTGTCGAGACAGAATCTCAGCTTAATTACCTAAGAGACGTAGGCTGTGAATATATGCAAGGCTATCACTTCGCAAAGCCTATGGCGATTGACGATTTACTGGCATTTTACGAACAGCATGAACGCTCAAGAGCTTGATATCGGGCTTAATGCTTTAATGTAGTGACTGCGGGCTAACAAGCGTTAGCCCTTATCTAGCGTTTCACTATCAGGTAGTTCTGAGCGCTGCCACTCACTAAGTTTTTGATAGAGTTCATTAATATCAATGGGTTTTGCAATAAAATCATCCATGCCCGCTTGGATACATTTTTGTTTATCTTCCTCGTAGGCGTTGGCTGTTATCGCAATAATATGTGGATTGCCGTATATACTTGGCTCGTTTCTGATTGCTTTGGTACAAGCAAAGCCATCCATATTCGGCATTTGGCAATCCATTAAAACCAAGGCATAGTTCTTCGCCTTCATCGCTACTAAGGCTTCGACTCCGTCGTCCACTTTGTCTAACAAGCAATGAGTTTTCTCGAGCAACTTACCAACAACCACTTGGTTAATTTTATTGTCTTCTACCAATAGAATATCAAGGCCGTTGAAATCAGGTGCCCCAACTTCTTGTTGCTCTCTCTTGACGCCCTGTCCTTTCGAGGCCGGAATATCTACATAGAATTGACTACCAAGCCCAAGTTCACTGTGAACCCTTACCTCACCATGCATCGCTTCAACTAGTTTTTTAGAAATGGCTAAGCCAAGTCCGGTACCACCAAACTTTCTTGTGGTTGAAAGATCAGCCTGTGTAAACTCATGAAATAACGTTTCCTGTTGCGCTTTTGAAATGCCGATCCCAGTATCAGCAACGGTAAACTTTAATATCCCACTGTCATAATGGACGGAGAATGTGATCTGGCCTTTATTGGTAAACTTTCCAGCATTGCTGAGTAAATTATTTACCACTTGTGATACGCGTAGTTCATCTAACTCAAGGTATGTAGGTAGTTCACTACCCTTTTCGTACTTAAACTCAACGCCATATCTGACATTGGAAATTTTAAAAATGCTGACCAGACTGTCGAGCATTTCTTGCAAGTTCACAACTCGACGTTCTATTTTCAGAGCTCCCGCCTCAATTTTAGAATAATCCAAAATATCATTGAGGATAAGCATTAGATTCTTTGCCGATTGCCGTATAATTGTTATTTGGTCTGCCATCTCATTGCTAAGGCTTTGCTCTCTGATCAAGCTATCCGACATACCGATAATTCCATTTAACGGCGTTCTAATTTCATGGCTCATATTGGCGAGGAATCGGCTCTTGGAATGGTTGGCGGCATTTGCGGCTTCAACGGCTTTGGTTAGCTCTTCCGTTTTCTCAGCAACTTGCTGCTCTAACTCACGATTGAAGTCGGTAAGCTTGCGGTTAAGTCTTTCGTTTTCTAGGCTGGCTTGGTTTTGCTTTGTAAAACTCAGTGTTAGCTTAAACGCCAACTGATTGAACTGCTGCTGCAACTCAATTATTTCTAAAAAGCTGCTATCTGCATTGGCCGAATTTTCGATTAAAGTTGAAGGTTCGTAAGCATGAATATCATGACTGAGCGCCACGATTGGACGCACCAACAATCTCGTGAGTTGACGGACAAAAATAGAGCTCAATACAATAATCGCAAGCGCAAGTCCTAATGCATCTGACCAGGCTTCAGCAGCAACTAAGTTAAGATATTTACGGTCGAGCATAGTGATAACTGACCATTCATATTGTTTAGATACCGCAGCCTGTTTAAACAAGATTTGCTCGGTAGAATCTTCAAAAGTTGAGGATTCTTTATCAAATAAGGCCTGCAACACCACGTCACTTGGCATATCCAGGGTTTTAAATTCGGTCTTTAACGAGCTATAAACGACCCTTTTGTGTTTATCCAACACAATCAAGTTAGCATCTTCAGCAAGGATTTTTGGAATAAAGCGTTCAAACGAGCCAAATATTAAAGACCCTTCCACAATCCCTTTAAACTCTTCGGCGATAAAGATTGGTGCTGAAATTGCTACGATAGGTGCTTCATCAAAACCTCGTCCTTGAAATATGCCCGACACAAATCCTTCGGGGTATTCAGATGCTTTAATAAAATAATCTCTATCAGATACATTGGCATTTGTTCCCTTCATCGTATCAGCAAAATGCTGCGGATAAAGGTGAGTAACATTAGCATCTTTGTCCGCAACAATCGCGGTTCTAAAATTAGCGTGAGTTTTTAGCAACCGCTCAATAACATAATCAGCATCAATCCCTAAGGATACATCCGTTGCGGATATCACCATCGCGCGACGATATGCATCAAGGTAGTCATCAATTTGAGCGACAATTGAACCAGAGGCTTCTTCAAGCTGTGTTTTTATCTCAGCTTCAATTCTTTTGTAGTAATTGTTTGTCAATACAACGGTTGTCATCAATACAACCAAAACGATAACAAGGTTGACGGTAGAATTAAGAATTTGATTGAGCGGCATCCCTTGCCACTTGCTGCGAGTAAAGAAAAAGCTCAGCAAGTCGACCACAGCGAGACAAATACCTGCGTTGATTAGGTACTTAGCCAGTGCAGTGAATATAACGAGTAGCGGCAGTTCGAGGGCAAAATAGCCAAAAATAAATAATGCAGGCAAACCCAACAAAATCCAATAAACGATACCCCGAACAAAAAATGGCTTGGCGAAACGGACACAAACAAAGTGAAGCCACAACACTTCGAAGAAAAAAACCACAGAGGGCCAAGCATGCTCCCATCGATACCAAATAAAGCCGGCACCAATAATCACAGCAATAATGGCATAGCGCCATCCGCATAGTAGCAGGATAAATAGTACAAACAGCTGGCCAAAAAGAAACTCAGAGCTATCCAAAAACCAAATTGGCAACAGATTGGCCAGCCCGCCTAATACACCTAAGACTAAAGTTATGATGAGCGCTTGCTTTTGATTCAAATGTTACACCACCGGTTTGTGATACTGCCTATGTATAACAATAAAAAATATTTTAAAACCTGCCAAGGTAGTGTAACAAATAACTAAAAAATATATCACATATTAGGATATGTTTACCCTAATGATGAGGGCAATCATGGCTCTCTATTTGTAGCACACTACTCAGTACATTAAAGGACTTTTTCAACGCTTCTTCCACTTCTACACGACACGCTGAATCATGAGATTCAATAGTACAGTGATGCTTTAATACCACATGTGCACCAACGACAACCGCCCCATCAATTTTGCTAACCGTAATATTATGGGCGCTTTCAACATGCTCGGTAGACACAATCGTTCTCTCAACTTCTTGAACCGTAGGCAAAACTTCTGGAGGTGTAGCAAGCCCTTTAAGACAAGCAATTATCACCTTAATACCCGTAAACAATACAAAGACAGAAATCAGCATACTCGAGAGAATATCAACCACCTCCCAGCCTGTGAGGTGTATGATCACACCTGCGATAAATGTCGATATGGTGGAAAGTAAATCAAAAAATGAGTGCAAGAAAACAGCATAGACGTTAATACTGTCTTTACGGCCTTTGTACAACACCCAAGCGGAAGCGCCGTGAAACAAAAACCCAATTGCAGCAATCATAGACATTAAATAGCTGTTCACCTCTAGGTCATGACCGCCCGCATGATGAGACAACCGCTCACTCCCTTCGAGTAAAATAATTACCGCAATTGAAAGGTAGAGGATGCCATTGATAAGCCCGCCAGTATATTCAGCCCGCTTGTAACCATCGTTATATGTTTTAGCAAGATAGACTGCCACACTTGACGCTATCAACGCGATAAACAAGGAACTATTGTGAACAAACAAGTGTCCAGCATCAGCCAATACTGCGAGAGAATTAGCGTAATAAGCACCAATAACTTGAATGATCATAAAAGAGCAAGTGATTGCGAGCGCAATCAGTAGTCTCCGGCGAGAAGCTTGATGCGTAGTGATATCTGTCATGAAATGAGTCGTGTACCTAATTAAATATAAGATGCTACGTACAACCACAACATAAGATGGAGCCATTTGACTAAATGCACCTCACCTTATCTTTTATACCGTGTAGGAAAAAGCCGTGATTCAAAAATACAGAAATAGATCTAGAAATATACGTAGTTAACCTGAGCTTAGGATAATTAATGCCTTTCTAGCAGCCAGTTTTAGCGCTAACTGCGTTGAATTCACTTCCAATAGCCAGCTATTAGTGCGCAAATTCGCCCAGTTATCACCAAAACTCTCTGGCTAGATAAAGAAGTAATTTAATGTTACTTTAGAAGCAATGAGTTACCTCATTCCTTATCCAAACCTCAGGTTAGTTATCGTTTAAACATTGCCCTAAATGGCAATGATATACAGTCTCAATTGTAACGTTTCCACGAGCTAAATGCACTAATATTTGCGACTATAACGGCCGACTTTATGGAAAATTTTAGCCTTTATCGTTTTTACTTGCGCAACTTTATCGTTTTTACTTGCGCAAAAGTACAATTAGATTTTCTCCAGTTGAGTCACAACGTCGTTTGCAATTTGCCTTAGTATTTCACAGTCAGCTTCACTCAACTCTCGGGGCTCTAAGTCGATAACACACACGGTTCCAATACGAAAGCCGCTGGACAATATGATAGGCGCACCAGCATAAAATCGAATATGTGGGGCATTTAACACCAAAGGGTTATCCATAAAGCGAGGATCTTCGAGCGTATCGGAAACTACGAATACCGTGTCTTCTAATATTGCATGGCCGCAAAATGAAACGTCGCGAGACGTTTGCTCAGCATCTAATCCAAAGCGGGATTTAAACCACTGTCTGTCCTTGTCAACAAGACTCACCAATGCAATTGGAGCATCAAAAACATGGGCTGTAAATTGAGTAATTCGGTCCAATTCAAGTGTTGGTTTTGTATCGAGTATCGCAAGCTCCCTAAGCGCATGTAATCTGGCATGTTCGTTTTCAGGTAACTCAGGGATTTTCATAATCTACTTAATTAGACAGTGTTTATATTTCTACTATAGTTTGTTTTGTGAGATAACGCAGGTGGCAAATGTGAGCAAGTATTTTAAAATAATCTCCCTAACCTTTTTTTCCCTAGTCTGCTTAAGTGGTTTTTACCTCGAAATTAACGAGTTTAATAAAAATCGTGTGGTTCACCAGAGTCTGACTTTATACTACAACAACCTTTCCGCCCTAGATAAAGCAATTGAAGTGATCTTTAGTCTGCAACGTGAACGCGGCATGTCCACGGGATTTAAGTCCGAGGAAGAACACGACGCGCGGCTACTGGCATATTATCAGGAAACAGACGAAAAAATAACAAGACTCACAGCTGAAAAACTCACGAGCATTAATAACTTCGATCAGTTTCAATTGACCATAAAAGACGATATACAAACACTGAGAAAGCTCAATAGACAAGCAAATATCAATCACGAGCAACTATTTCTTCGCTACACAATTTTGATAAATCACTTAATCGATACAGTCCGAACCATACAAACTGAGCAGTCCTTCATCCATAATTTTGGTAGCAATGAGGACAAAACACAATATCAGAATATTCACACACTTATCAGAGCGATAGAGTTAGGGGGCAGACTCAGAGCGAAGATCAGCCGATACCTAACGGCAGATGAAGAGGCCACTAGATTAAGTGCAATGAGAAGTGCGCTACAATACTACGCCACTCATGTCACACTGATGGACAGCCTCAAAGATAATCAAAATACCGTACAGCTATACAATGCTGCTACGGCGTCTAGAGAGTATGACTATGTCACCTCAGCCTTAAACCGCTTTAGCCGTGGAGCTGAAGCCAACTTACCACACTATGTGTGGTGGGATAACAGTACTGCCTATTTGAACCTGCTCGCTAGTGGCAGTCTGAATCTACTTAAATATATGAAAGAGTCAGCTTCTGCATCCATGCAAAAGTCACAAGAGCGAGCTCAAACCTCACTCATTATCTCTTTAACTATTGCACTGCTTTATATCATTTTAATTTGCCTATTGATTAAAGCGTTTACCGAATTAAAAATATATAAAACGGCACCGCTTAGAACACAAACTGCACAGCTCATTGTAATATTTTCGTCAGTACTTGCCGTGCTATTTGTGGAACATTTTGCAAGCCAAAAGCAGCTATTGTACCTCTCTGAAGTGCAAACTCTTAGGCAGCTAAACAACCACTCATTAGAGCGTATCAACCACCTTAAAACGCTATGGTATAAGCCACATATAGAAAGCCTTAGATATGCCAGTATTGGTACCAATGCCAATCTCACTAAACCATCTCAGTTGCAAACGCTAGACGTTAATAAGCTTAATAACACTCCGTATATAGACAAAAGCCAGATCGCGTCGTTTTATTCTCAATATCAAGAAAGTTTGCACCGTGGAGGGGTAGTTACACAAATCATAAGGGGTAATGATGGCCACCGTATATTGATTATGACGGGTCTTGGGCTATCCGATAAGGGGCTGACGCAAACACTGTATTGGTACGAAGCTCAACTAGATGTGTTACTTGGCAGCCTAGAACTCAGTCTTGATACTCGTCTAGAAAACGCATCAGGTTACTACACTAAGCAGGAAGTCGAAGCGATTAAAATTAGCGGAACACATACTCCATTAAGCCAATTACTGCTTACTAATAATCTTGACCAAACCGACTTTCTAAGTGCAAAAATCTGGGATCAGGAGCTTCAAGTGGGTACCTATGCCTATTCACGTGAAGCATTTAATCAAGATCTCTTCTACACCATAGAAATTAAGTTTATCTGGCAGGTGTTGTCATTAGTTGCATTTTGCTTATTTGGTTTAGCAGTTAGCTATCGCGCCCAACAAAGAGCAAAATTAGACAAGCAAGCTGCAAAAGACGCTATCCAAAAGCGCCAAACTTTATTGAACTCATCTGAGAAGCTTGCCGCCATCGGCAGTTTTGAGGTGGCTGTTGGACAACACCTAGCACATACCTCTGAAGGCTTTAGGACGCTGTTTAACTTAACTCCCGAACTTGAGTACCATAATTTAAAACCAATTATAAAATTACTCGATAGTGACAATAGGAAGAAGTTGCAATCAAACTTACGTTCCTTAACTCACGATCAATCTAGTGAACTTCAATTGACAATAAGAGACGAGTCTTCAACTAGATATCTAAATGTCATTCTCAATTTAAAATACTACTCAAGTGAAAATTCGCAGTTTGTTGTCGGGGTTGTAAAAGATGTAACGAATCAAGTTAATGAAAGCAATCGCCAAAAGAGAATACAAAAGGAACTCGTCGCCGCGAGAAAAGAGGCCCTAGAAAAAATGCATGAAGCTGATGTGGAAAGAATGTCAGCGCAGCATTTACTCAAAGTCCAAAAGTCGACAGAAAAGCTGCTTCAAGAAGCCATTGATTCATTTCCAGCATTTATCCTGCTAATTGATGAAGACCAGCATATAGCTATGCTGAATCAGTTTAACGAACACATCAAAAGAACTGATCACAACGAATACCAATTCATGGGAAGCTCTCTCAACAAAGGCTCTGACGTTATAGCATTTATTACCCAGCTTCCAATGACAGACGATAGCGAATTACTGTCCATGTTAGAAGAGGCAAAAGACAAAGAACAATATCAAGCACTAACGACGTGCCAGTATGTCAGTGAAGATATCCTGCACTGGTTCAACGTGTTAGTGAAAAACATCACTACAGATTCAGGGAAATACACTCTCATCTACCAGAATGATATCACTAAAAGTATCAACTTTTCTGCAGAGCTTGAGCAAGCTCGCATAAAAGCAGAGCAAGCAAGTGAAGCAAAGTCTCGTTTCCTAGCAACAATGAGTCACGAGATAAGAACGCCGATGAACGGCGTGGTAGGCATGCTGGATATTCTTGCCCAATCTAACCTTGATCATGAGCAATCTCACCTCACCAAAGTCGCAAAAAGTTCAGCATTGGTGCTACTTCGAATAATTAACGACATATTAGACTTTTCAAAAATCGAAGCTGGAAAAATGCAACTTGAATCCACACCATTTAGCTGGCAAGAAATTATTAAAGAACTCGCGGAGCTCCTTGCATATCAAGCGGACTCTAAAAAGCTCAAGCTTGCCTTTTATCTTTCGCCACAGTTACCGAATTGGCAATTAGGGGATCCGGTTAGACTGCGCCAAATTTTATTAAATCTAATCGGTAACGCGTTAAAATTCACCAAAACTACCGCCACAGCCTCCGGTTTTGTAGAAGTGACTATTGGGCGCTCTCCCGATGATGGTTATATGGAAATTAGCGTGAAAGACAATGGTAAAGGTATGTCCGAAGAACAAGTAGAAAACCTTTTTAAGCCATTTGTTCAAGCAGATAGCAGTATTCAACGCCAATATGGCGGTACCGGACTGGGCCTTTCCATTACCCACAAACTTGTTGCCATGATGGAGGGGGAAATTGACTGTAGAAGCCTAGAGGGCTTTGGCAGCAACTTTATTGTTACTCTGCCATACTGTGAAGTGCCAAAACAAACCAGCGCTATAAGCTTAACCTTAGACAGACTAAAAATTGCCGTAGTGGGCGACGAGGACAAATTTGAAAAGGACCTCCAAAATCAACTACGCATCTATGAAGCCCAATGTGAAATATTCCCTCGAGAACTGTTTAATGCGCAACTAATTGATAGTCAACAATTTGATTATCTCGTTATCACTGCAGAAGCCTTCCAACAACTCACTACAGAAGGAAAAGAAGTTTTCATCGCGGAAAGCGAGTGCAAGTATATTTTGCTAGACAATAATCAGGATAAGCTTCCGCATGCAAATAATATCAACGTCTCAAACCTCGCACTATATCCTTATTATGCGTATAAAGTCGTTTCACACATCGCCACCTTAGAAGGGCTAATCGACAGTGAATCAACAAATGACGACAGCGATACTAAATTTAAGACATTGCCTACAATTAGTGATGCCCAAGCACTTAACAAGCTTATCTTAGTCGTTGAGGACAATGTTTATAATCAGGATTTATTCAAAAGACAGCTGGCACTGCTAGGCTATCAATGCATTATCGCCGACAATGGTAAAGTTGCCTTGCAGCTACTCGAACAGTATCACTTTTCGCTTATTATTTCAGATTGCCATATGCCAGTGATGGATGGCTATGAATTCACAAAACAGCGTCGCGAGCATGAACGTGAACGCAATCTAGAGCACATTCCTATCATTGCAGCAACGGCTAATGCGTTAGACGGTGAGAAAGATATTTGTTTTAACGCCGGGATGGACGATTACATTGCAAAGCCCATTGTCTTGCAAAAATTAAACAAAAAGCTAAAAAAATGGTTTTCAAGCAACATTCCAACAAACAGCCAAGAAGCGGAGAATCCTCCCTCACTGATTGAGGAACTAGATGCGCCAACCAGACATATCGATTTGGTGATACTCAGTGAATATGTAGGTACAGATAAAGAGCTACAGAGTATTTTCTTAAGAAGCTTTGTTGACGACACAAAAAAACTGTTACAAGGGGTAGACCTAGAACATCCTGAAAGTGTCAAGAATATTGCACATCAAGGGAAAACCTCGGCAAAAGCAGTCGGCGCAACACAACTCTCTGAAAAAATGGCAGAACTTGAGCATGCAGCAAGTGAAGGTAAGCACATAAAAATTGAAAATTTATTGAATCAATGTTTGATGCTTTTTGATAATGCACAAGCTGAAATCGCTTCTATACTTAATGTGGAAGATCTCACGTAACACGTGCTAAAACTCAGGCCTAGTATGTATGATAAATGAAAAGCACCTTATTATTGCGATTGATGATAGCGAGCTTATTCTTACGCAATTGCAATTGTTGATTTCTAACCAGACACCATGCACTTTTAAAGGGTTTAACAGCGGCCTGTCTGCATTAGGAAGTCAAGAGCTCCATCAAGCTTCCCTCATTTTGCTTGATATCAACATGCCGCAAATGGATGGTGTAGAGATATTGCGAAAATTTGCCGAACTAAGCATCCAAGCACCTATCGCATTACTAAGTGGCGAAAAAGGCCTATTCATCAAAAATACCGCAGCACTGGCTGAGCTTCATGGCCTCACCATTATATCTAGTTTAGAAAAGCCACTCTCTGCAACCAAACTAAAAGAACTTTACAGTCAGCTCCAGTCTCAAAATACATCCACTAAGTCCCAACACGCACTACAAAACTATAGTAAAGATGAGATCTATGAGGGGCTATTGCGAGAAGAGTTTTGTGCTTATTTCCAACCAAAAGTCGCCAGTCCATCCGGTGCAATTATTGGCGCAGAAGTACTTGCAAGGTGGCATCATAATACCGATGGCACAGTGCCACCTTCACAGTTTATCGCGACAATGGAAGAGCATAATCTTATTCATTTGCTTTCATATAGTTTGTTAAAACAAACCTTGTCCTTGCTTAGCTATAATCGAGATATTCTTAAAGCGCTTCAGTTCAGTATTAATTTGAGCGTTAAAGAGCTAGAAGACATAAAACTCCCAGAAAAACTCGAGTCCATTTGCGAAGAGTATTGCACACCCACCTCTCAAATCACTTTAGAGCTAACTGAAAGTCACTTGTTGGAAAACATCAAGCGCGCGCTTGATGTGTTGCTGCGTTTAAAACTTAAAGGCTTTAAGCTGTCTATTGACGATTTTGGTACTGGATATTCTTCTATTAAGCAACTTAACGAGTTGCCGTTTGATGAACTCAAAATCGATAGATGCTTCGTTGATGGCTGTTCAACGCAACCCAACAAACGCGTCATTATCGCGAGCACCTGTGAGATGGCTCACCAACTTGGACTAGAGGTCGTCGCTGAGGGTGTCGAAGAGGTTGAAGATCTCGTCGTTGTACAGAGCTACGAAGTAGAATCAGTTCAAGGCTATTATTACTATCCACCGTGTACGCCATCAGAGTTTTTGCAAACTGTCTCAGAATCCGCATTGCAAAAGTCTCATTCTAGTAAATAATTAAAATTAATGGGCTGTGTTGTACTCTCATAGTCAGAGGGAATCTATGCATAAAAAAGACGTTGAACACGCACAACGACATCCAAAAGTGATTATTATTTGTGACGATCCAGCTGAAATGACTGGCGTTGTCGATATTGTTGCTTCTCAAGTCAATGAATACCGTACTCTCACTAGTCATAAAGAAGTAGCAGAGGTGCTAACTGAGTCTCCACCTGGTGTCATCGTTATTGCTCGAAAAACGGTCGCAAAAAGTGTCGAAATCTATAGCTTGCTTGCCAAGCACGGCTTGCTTAATTATGCTCATGAGAACATTTTGTTGTGTGAAAACAAAGAGTCTGGCGTGGCCTTTCGGTGTTGTATGAAAGGTATTTTTACCGATTACTTTGTCTACAAACCTATGTATGAGAACTACCGATTTCGTATGATCCTACATAATGCCTTGGTTCGCACAGAAGGTACATCTGAAGTTGCCAAAATCAGAGAGGAACATTTTGGTCGCATAGATGACAAGCTAAAGCAATTGATTGATGATGCAGCCTTGTACCACCAAAAAGCGGATGAGACGCTACAAACGGTAAGACGTAATCTCGACAATGAAAAAGGGATTAATAAAGTTCAAGATGACTTACTAAATGAATTAAAACAAAAACATTTATCACCACTGTTGGATGAATTAGAACATCAGCTTGCTGAGAGTGTTCATGAATTAACGAAGCGATTAAAAGACAAACAATTCTCTATCGCTGAGCTTACTGCATTGCTGAGCGAAAAAGACAACTCTAAGTGCGCGCAATTAGCGCAAAATGTATTGCCTGTGGGTGATACGGGTGAAGTCGATGTCAGTGAGCCAAAAGCGCTTGAAACCAAACAAGAAGAAATAAAAATAATGGTGGTGGAAGACAACGAAATCTACCGTGAAATGATAGCCAAGATCCTACGTGATGAGGGGTATAAAGTAGACTGTGAAACCAGTGGGTTAGGCGCTATAAAAACATTGAGAAAGCATAAATTCACCATGGTATTTATGGATTTATTTATGCCAGAGCTTGATGGTTACAATACAACCAAAAATATTCGCAATATTCCACATTGTAAAAAACTTCCTATCATTGCGCTAACTAGCAATAAAAACAAAGATATAATCAGAAAGTGGGCGTCTTTGGGGCTCACAGGGTACATCACCAAACCGTCTACCAAATCATCTATTTTAAAAGCCGTGGAAAAAGCACTTACGGAAAACCAATAAGTTGCGTAAAGTACAAATCAGCAAACATTATCAAATCGAGTTCTGCCATGATAAGCCATATCAGCTCTGACGTAAGTTTCGGAGTTGTAATTGGCCGCATAAACCAACAACGAAGTGAACGATGACTAGAAAAGCAACGACCCTGAGCCATTACACTACTCGCTTAAATATTGTTATTGATTACATCTATAACAATATTAATCGCGAACTTGATGTGATCACGCTTGCTGATCAATGCCATATGTCGACTTATCACTTTCACCGTGTTTATCGCTCAATCGCAGGGGAAACCATCAATGCAACCGTGAGAAGAATGCGACTACATGTTGCTGCAGGTATGTTAATTCGCACCCAAGACTCCATTGCAAAGGTGGCTGAGCAGACCGGCTATGCAAGTATTGAAGCGTTTAGCCGAGCATTTTCTCAACGATATAAGCAACCACCTAGCCTATTCCGCCAACATGAACAGGCCAAGGCAAAAGGCTGTGCGGCCGAGTTTTATATCATTAAGGTAGATGAGGATTCGAATATGTTTAATGTAGAAATAAGCAGTAATGAGCAAATGATGTTAATCGGGCTTGAGCACCATGGCGATTACATGCAAATCGGTCAAGCATTTGAAAAGTTAAACGTACTGGCGCAACAACAAGGCTTATTAGGTGGAGATACGCGTTTCTTTGGGGTGTATTTTGACGACCCAAAAACCGTAGAGGAAAGCAAACTGAAATCAATGGCAACAATTTTGGTGCCAAAGACAACGGCATCCCTCCCTGATGAGCTTTGTGAATTCGCCATTCCATCGGGCAAAACAGCTAGCCTACTTTACCAAGGTGACTATGCTTCTCTTGAAACACCTTACGAGTATCTGTTTGGACAATGGTTACCAAACAGTGAGTTTGAACCTGCCGATGTGCCTGTTATCGAAGAGTACTTAAATGATGTCAGAGATACACCACCACACGAGCTTCTCACTCGTATCACTTGTTACATTAAATAACTGATTTTTTATCCTGTTCAGGGATTAACTGATCTAAACGTGACTAAGAAAAGGAGGGACTTCCCTCCTTGTTCTTTGTGAACCTTAGAACCTATAGTTAAAGCTCAACTTAGCATTACGCTCGTTGCCAGGCGTACCGCCTAAGAACAATGCTTTACTGTAATAGCGCTCATCAGTTAGGTTTTCAAGGTTTAGCTGAATATCGAACTGTTCAGCATCGAACTTAATCGCAGCATCCCAGCGGGTATAACCATCAATGGTTGCCGTAGGCAGACCGAAAGAAACAGAGTTAATTGTTCGTTCACTCTCATAGTTAATGCCAAGACTGTACTCTAACGCCCCCTCAAACCAATCCACGGGTTGAGTATATTTAATCCACGTGCTGGCAAACTTTTTCGGCACGCCTTTCATTTGACCTGAGCGCTCATTCAAACGGATCTCAACAGCATCTTGATAGGTTGCGTTCATATTCACACTAATCTGGTCGTTCAATGCTAAATTTAAGTCAAGTTCTACACCTTTTGACTCGTCTTCATCATCGAAGAAATAGCGTGGAACACTCACATTGTAGTCTTCACCAGGCTGCTCGTTATACTCAGGGTTGTTATACATTAGGTTTGTGCGTTTAGTTTCAAACCACACTAATGACCCCAATAAATCTTCGTCAAACGCAGTAAAACGCACACCAATATCTAACGTTTCAGATTCCGAGTCAGGTCTGTTTTTACGGTTCGCATCAGCTTCATTTTCTAGGCTACCCAGTACACTGTATGCAGTACGACCTTTTGCCATATTTACAAAAGCAGAAAGCTGAGAGGTCACTTGATAATTCAAACCAATATTATACGTCATACCAGCATCATCCGTGTCCAGCTCTTCACTCTCTTCAGGTGAACGCTCAGTGCCCAAATGCTGATATTTTTGTTCAACGCTAGTATATGCAAGGCCAGCACGAGCAGTTAGTGCATCAGTGATATACACCACTTCTTGTGCACTAATGCCATACGCCGTAAGTGTTTTATCGTAGTTACTGCGTAGCGATGGGTTATAATCCTCAAATTCGCCTGTCGGCCAGTTTGGCTCGCGAATATCTAAGATATATGGAATTGAGCCTTTACCATCTGCATCATATGCAGACCAACTTTTTAAGCGCATATCACGATTTTCATAGTTAACGCTAACTAGGTGCTCACCGCTCAAAGAACCCATATCCCAAGTTAACTGTAAATCAGCAAAGTACTGCCACGTTTTTTCGCTGGCAACTTGACGGCGATACTCTTGACGGCGAGCCGCATAAGGATATAGCACATCATCAATCACAAGCGGGGCTCTTGGGTTTGCATTGATCACACCATTGCGCTCCCAATAAACATAATTATAAGCACCTGTTTGGCGAACAAAATCCGAATCGTAACTACGCCATAATATCTGCTGGGTTAGCTTTGAGCTGCGATTTAAGTACCAATCGTGACGAAGCTTTATCCGTAACTCTTCACCTTCATTAGGACGAGATAAAGGAGAAATAAGATTCCCATCGCCAAGATTGAAAGGCTTTAAGCCATCGCCAATACGGATTGACTCAGCAAGTTGCGCGCGCTGTTCATCATTCAGTTGTACACCTAACCACTTACCTTTCTCAGCATCATATTGTGGGTCATTTGGCAAGCGATCAGCTGTAACCAGTCCTGGTTGCCCAGTAATGCTATCCCAGTTAATAATGCGTACAGGATCGCCAATTGAATCTACTTGTTGCGAATCATCAATATAAGCCGTTGATAGTAAAAATGAGTGCTCACTGCTTGGGTCGAAACGTAAGCTTGCATAGATTTCGTCTCTATTAGATTCTAGATCTCGATAGCCGTCGCTACGCTCATGGTTTGCAACAACACGGTAGGCAAGCTTGTCAGTAATTGCATCTGTAAAATCAACGCCCAAGCCATAAGTATTCCATGCGCCCACTTTACCGTTAATTGCAAGCGCTTGTTCAAATTGTGGCTTTTTCTCGACTAAATTAACTACACCACCAGCTGCACCAATACCATAAAGGCCTGTAGCAGGACCTTTTAACACTTCAATACTTTCGATGTTGGTTAAGGAGCGTGTTGGGTTAAAGCTGTTACCTAAGTCAGCACCACCATACATACCATCATAGGTATAGTTTACGCCTAGGCCACGAACCATTAGCGAATCACCAATGCCGTAGTTATTACCTGCCTGAGATAAACCACTTACGTTGCGTAGTGCTTCTTGTAAAGTCGCTGCGCTTTGCGAATCTAGTAGCTCTTTGTCAACAACAACAACCGCTGCGGGGGTCTGCATAAGATCCATATTAGACTTAGTTGCAGTTCCAGATTGCAAAATAATTTTATTGTGTTTGCCGTAGACACTGATTTTTTCTATGTCTTCAGAAGCAAAAGCCGCTGTGCTTGTACCTAGTAAAGCTAGCTTAACCGCAACACATGAGGCGGAAAGAACAGAAGAGCGAGAGTATTGCATTTTTTAACTCCAAACTACGCAATTGGATCTTTTTGAAATAGCCACGAATACCTATTTCAGAAAATAATTTATCAGAGAGAGAGCGAAGTTTAGCAAAACAATAGTAATGATAACAACTATCATTTACATTTTAAATTTGTAATGTTTTTTGCAATACACGCAAAGATGATAATAAAGTGTAACGGATGGATATTTTTATTTAGCGAGCGTAATCTAACTTCGTTATTTCCTCGCTGCGCGGCTTACCCAATTTTGTAAACCGCATTAGGGCCTGTTGACCTTTGCTGTTTGATTTTTGTTCTCCTGAGTGTATTTTGGTCGCGACGCTCGACTTGCCGCCTAGTAATCTAGGCAAAAGTTGAGCAACAATGAACAAAACGCACTCAGGTGAACCCAAAGGGCAGCGCTTGATTGGCATTTCTACTGTGTTATCGCCTGACTCACATAGAACAACTATGCTACACAGGCTCTGCCTTGTATAAATACCAATCAAACTGCTGCAAAAACAAACTTGAAAGATAAACAGGCCCTAGATTAAAACAAACCTAGCAGCGTCGGATATAACTCATAACAGGTAAAGCTCACTTCAAGCCCAATCAAGACTAAAAGAAAACTGACCAAATGCCCTACTTTTACTTTTGAACAAACATAAGCGCCTAAGGGGGCACCAACGACCACAATCGGTATTGCCGCTAGCAAATAGCCATTTATTTCACTGGTGATCGTATTGAGATGCCACGCATTGATGCTACTTCCAATCAATGAGGTAAACGTCATCACCACGACAGAGGTTGCAGTCGCCTTTTTCACATCTGCATTATAAGCAATCACCAACAAGGCAAAGAGTGCGATATCTGCACCCGACCCTACCAATCCACTCGCTATACCTCCAATTAATGCTACAACCATAAAGCGTAGCATTTTAGGTTGGATAAACTCACTGCTAGGTTGATGATGTGCCTTACGCCACCACCTTAAAATCAGTGTTAGTGCAAAGCAGAGCAACAAAAAACTAAAAATAGACTTAACGAGGAGCCTAGGTGCTAGAGGTGCGATATATAATAGGCTGAGCGTTACACCAAGCGCAGCCATTGGCAACGCCATTAAAATAACATTTTTATATACCGGAATTCGGCGACAGAAAATGGTAATGGTCGCCGCGGTCATACCAAAGCTTTGTATCGCTAGAGAAAATACCTTGGCAGTAGCAGGATCTATATCTAATAATTTAGTCATCACAGGAAATGCAACAGCGCCACCACCTAATGCCGTTCCACCTGCCACAAACGATCCCAACGCCATGGTAAGCGCAATATGGGATTCACTGATAATTTGGCCAAGCGCCTGATAAAAGCCTTGTACCCAGATCAACGTAGCGTACACACCCAGTGTAAAAAATAACGGCCACATTGTCGGTTTTGTTATTCGTTGCAACATCATTCATCCATTACTCTAAGAGCCTTTCCTTACCATTTCGATTACCTTGCTCGCCTTGCCTTTGAGCGAACGCAATTAAACATGATGAATACATTTTTTTCAAATTAATTTTACATTAAACATCACTCTATCTAGTCTGCAAGAAACACATCCTCAATAGTTGAAACGTACGCCTATCTCCCTTATTATAACTATAAATAATTACTTATTACTTTTTGTTATATCGGTAATTTGCTTATACCTAAAGGCTCAGTCATGACAGTAGAAACGGTGTTACCTCAAATATATCTAGATGCTAATGCAACAACCCCTGTATTAGAGCAAGCAGCAGACGCAGCATTGGTTACCATGAAAACCATGTTTGGCAACCCCAGCAGCAGCCATATTACAGGCCTTCAAGCGAAGCAACTGATGGAGCATACTCGTCAAAAAGCACGTGCTGTTTTAGGTTCTGGTCATGGTCGAGTGATCTTCACCAGTGGCGCAACCGAGGGCATCCAGACCGGCATACTATCAGCCCTTTGTGAAGCAAAAAAGAAGATACAGCCAAACAAAAAATATACGCTACTTTACGGGGCAACTGAACACAAAGCGGTGCCTGAATCACTCAAACATTGGAATCAAATTTTAGAAATTAATGCCGATGTCAAAGCTATTCCAGTTGATGGTGCAGGTAATCTGGATTTAGCGTTTATCGCAAATGAAGTGCCTAATGCGCTAATGATTTGCACTATGGCTGTTAATAATGAAACTGGTGTATATCAAGACCTGAACAAATTAGAAGAAGTAATAAGAAAGCATAATTCAGATATTTTTTGGATGGTTGACTGTGTGCAGGCGCTGGGCAAACGCAGCTTAAACCTAGCAAGAACAACAATTGACTACGCACCTTTTAGCGGCCATAAGCTCTATGCACCAAAAGGCATCGGTTTTGTTTATATTCGAGAAACCGCACCGTTTACGCCATTTATTGCAGGAGGCGGTCAAGAGAGCGGTTTACGCTCAGGAACAGAAAACTTGCCAGGCCTTGCCGCACTGAGTGTGATTTTTGACGAACTGCTAAAAGAAAATGACAGCCAATTTGCAAGCGTAGATAAACTACACAATTTTCGAAATCAACTGACACAAACGCTTAAAGATGCGTTCCCGACAATTGTATTTAATAATCAATTCAGTAATAGCGTTCCAACTACACTAAACTTTGCAATTCCGGGATTTAGCTCAAAAGAAATCATGGATTTGTTCGACGCAGCAAACATCCGTGTCAGCTCGGGCTCAGCGTGCAGTTCAAAGGTAACGCGCAGTTTTGTGCTAGATGCCATGGGACTCCCTGCATGGCAAAGCGAGTCGGCTATTCGACTGTCTTTTGGTCCTGCCACAACCCAAACTGAAATAGACGCGGCGTGTGAGCGCATTCTCCATTGTGCTCAGGCACTCGGTCACAGCTGTCTCATGCAAGCGGCGAATGGCGTTAACAATAAAGAAGCGCTTGACGGTCTAGTACAATTCAAAGTGGGTGGTGCATGCTGTTGGCTGTTTGCTGATAAGCAGTCAAAAACGGCGATTATTATCGATCCACTTCCTGAGCTGGTAGAGCGTCTTAATACGATATTGGAATGCCAGCAGCTAACACTGCTCGCTGCGCTTGATACACATGGTCACGCAGATCACGAATCGAGTCGAACCGCACTGACTTTACCAAAACAAACATGCGACCATTTAGGCTGGCCTACTCAAACTACACAAATTGAATTTAAAGGCCAGCCACTTGAAGCGCTAGCCATTGGTCACTACCGTCTTGCAAAACTAGCCACCCCTGGACATACGGAAGATAGCGTCACCTTTATGCTATTGGAGCAACAGCAAGGTGAGTACACCATTAGATACGTTTTTTGTGGTGATCTAATCCTAATGGGGGCGCTAGGTAGAACCAACTTCTCCACCAGCTCATCAAAAGCGATGATGCACAGCATTCAGTTACTTGCTCAACTTATCGAATCCGATACTTTGTTATGTCCAAGCCACGACTACAACAATGAGTTTGCAACCACCCTAGCAGCAGAGTGTAATCGTAATTTGCTATTAAATAGTGTGCTTCAACATGACATTGCTGTTGATATATTTGTCGAGAAAAAGGCACAAATAGACAAAAACATTGTTGATGAGGCTGGCAGCGAGATCATGTGTGGCGCAACGGTTTGTACTAAAAACCAATTTGAATTGCACGAGTACACCACAAAAGAGCTCAATGCCCACATCGCAAACAACGAAAGTGTGCTGTTAATTGATATACGAGAACCGCATGAATATGCCCTAAACCACGACAGAGCATTTGATCAAAATGTGCCCCTCACCCGCCTTACTGACTTTATTTGCAAACATAGTCAAGACAAGTCGAAAGAGTTGGTGTTGGTGTGTCGCAGCGGCAGCCGTTCACAAGCTGCCGCACAAGCGCTGGCGAGACTTGGCTTTCATAATATCGGACATTTAAAAGGAGGGTATGCACTCATTCCATCTGCATAACCTTTACCGTTTCCTTTCTAAAGCCCCTACAGCGCTTGCTATGGGGCTTTTTTGATCTCGTTTTTCATCATTACCGTATGACTACTAAAAATGACTAATACCAATTGGCTTAATTAAGTGCTCTATTTTGAGGCGAGAAAGTCTTGTCGATAACCCCGCTACCGCGTCCTGCTATCGCCAAGATACCTACATCCGTGTAGGCAAGGCGAAAATTTTGCTATTTAGTTGTTCTAAATGAGAAATTTTTAACGCAGTTAGCGTCAGATTTGCTCCGTCAAATTGAGCAAGTATTAAGACTAATTGGTATAACCCTTACATGGCTCATAAAAAACCAAATCTACCTTATAAAGTATGCCCTATTTGCAAACGTCCGTTTTATTGGCGGAAAAAATAGCAAAGAGATTGGGAAAACGTTAAGTACTGCTCAAAGCGCTGTGCTGCCGAGCGCCGCTCAAATATAAGGCACATCAATACGTAGTCTAGAATAAAGCTTTGTAATATTTGCAAATTACAGAACAATGATATTGATAATCACTCTCATCTACAATATCATTTGCGCAAACTTAGATCATAGGGATTAATCATGCGCTCATTTAAATACAAATATCCAAGCCTTATTGCCAGTGTTGCACTGGCGTTGTCTTGCTCCGCAATTGCACAAGAGCAAACCAAACAAGATAAAGACGACATTGAAATCATCGAAGTTAGCCCAAGAGGTCTGATTTCATACGTTAGTGCTACTGCGTCAAAAACAGCAATTCCTATCGTCAAAACGCCAGTTTCAGTTTCTGTATTAACAGCGCAACGTATTTCTGATTTAGGTGCAGAAACGCTGCAAGATGCGATTGGGTATGTTGCGGGTGTTTATAATGGGCCATATGGCGTTGATACTCGAGGCGACTGGTCTAAAATTCGTGGCGTCGACCCCTTACTCTATGTTGACGGCCTGCAAAAACTGTTTGGCAATTACAACAACACGCGTACTAACCCTTATGCGCTTGAAAGCGTCGAGATTTTAAAAGGCCCTTCATCAGTACTTTACGGACAAGGGTCTACAGGTGGTATCGTCAACGCAGTATCAAAATTGCCAAAAGCAGACACTGAAGGTGAGATCTGGGCACAAGTGGGTAACTACGACCGTAAGCAACTAGCACTTGATTACAACACCACATTTGGTGAGCTGCAAGAGTATCAAGCACGTGCTGTTGCCATGTATCGAGACAGCGGCACGCAGACCGATTATGTTGATGACAACACCCTGATGCTTACACCAAGCTTTAGCTGGCTTGCTTCAGATGAAACTAAAATTACCCTACTTACCAATCTTCAGAGAAATGAATCAGGCTCTTCAACGCAATTCTTCCCGCATGAAGGCACTATTCTACCAGCAAAATATGGCCAAATTCCCAGTGAGCGTTTCGTCAGCGAGCCAGGCTGGGATAAATATGATACTGAGCAACAAGCAATCACCGCTATTGTTGAGCACAGCTTTGATTTAGACACACATATTAAGTTCTCCGGTCGCTACAGCGATAGTTCATCCGAGTACCGTACCATTTATTCTTGGCCACCAAAATTTGAAGCCGACAAACGCACTGTTAAGCGTATCGCCAGCCTCACCGATTCAAGTGCACGTAGTGTGACGATGGATCTTCAATTCCATAAATATTTGGAACTGGATGTGGTTAAACTCACTATGGTTTCAGGTGTTGATTACCAAAATGCAGATACTGACTCTGATCGCGGCCGCGGCGTTGCAGCACCATTAGACTTATATAACCCAGTGTATGGACAAAGCACTGAGTTACCAACTGCGGTTGTCGATAACCCTGAAAATACGCTAAATAACAAGCAGCTTGGTGCTTATGCACAAGTTACTGCAGAAATAAACAGCTGGGTACTCAATGCGGCACTTCGCTATGATGACGTTTCAAATCAAGTGCAAACAGCAGGTGCAATCAAGAATAGTCAGAATGCCACAACAGGTAGGATTGGTGTGCTTTACCAGTTTGAGAATGGCATAGCACCCTATGCTAGCTATTCTGAATCATTTAAGGCTGTATTTGGACAAAAACCACAAGGTGGCGCATATAAACCGCTTGAGGGCGAGCAAGTTGAACTTGGCTTGAAATATCAGCCAACAGGTACTGAACACCTTATCACGGCATCTATATTTGAAATCAAAGACAAAAATCAAATACGAAAAGTGTCCCCCGAATTTGAAGTACAAGACGGTGAAATCGCGGTAAAAGGATTCGAGCTTGAAGCCCAGCTTGAATGGCAGCACCTTGATATTTATGCGGCATATTCTTATTCAGATACGGAACAAGACGTTTCTCCGCTGTCACCTACAGAACTCTATGTAGCGCAGGACTTGGTTACGTTAATCACAGATGATGCTCAGCTCTCAGCAACACCAAAGCACTTAGCTTCAATTTGGGCGACATACCGCGCGGACGAATGGCTTCCTGGGCTTAAATTTGGTGCCGGTATCAGACATGTGGGAGAAACCTACGATGGCAGTCGTACAGTTGAACTAAACGGACAAACACTACATCAGCAATTAGTGACCGACAACTTTACGCTTGTTGATATGATGATTGGCTATGACATTGAACAATATCAATTCAGTTTGCAAGTTGATAATGTCAGCGATAAAACGGTTATTACCAGCTGTTTGTTCCGTGGAGACTGTTTCTACGGACAGCGTAGAACTATTAGTGCTAACGTAAAGTATAAGTTTTAACGATTAAATTATAAGAACTAAATCGCCCTAGAACCGAGACCAATGGTAATAGGGCGATGACTTAAAACTGATAGCTAAAAATTAAACTGCCATCAGCGCGATCAACGTTATGTCTATCACTTTCACCATAACCTGCAACCAATTTAACCCGCCAACCTGGTTGATTGATACTGGTAAAATAGTAGCTATAACTTACACCGATACCATTTGTCGTTTCACTATCAAAGAGGTCGATAATTGGCTCAAAAATACCACATGTAATATTATCATCGTCTTCACATACGGGGCCCGCATCTCTTGCTCCCAAAGCCCCTAACACCACGCCTATCGCATGTTTGTTATTGTCAGACACCGCTTTCTCATAGCCTACAGAAAACCCATCGTCCAGACCAATAAGATAATTTCCATACCATCGACTATTACTATCGGCCTGTGGAAGAGACAGTTCAATTTGACCAAAAAATGGATAGCCAGTACCAGCAGAAAAATCGACCGAATTGGCAACACTTGCGGTGCTGATTAGCAAAGCAGAAATACCAAAAGTGGCCTTTATCAACGAAGAGAACATTAAATTTTCCTTGCTTAACTTTCGCACAAAACTAGCAGTAATCGTTCCCAAATGAAATACACTCGATGTAAAGACGTGTAACATCTATCACATCAACAAATTAGTGAGTTCTGTTATTAGCTTATCCACATCGGCGCGGCTCACCCCCATATGCGTCACAAATCGCATGCCTTGATATCCTGGAGTGATATTAATGCCCTTAACCTTTAACTGCTTTGCTGCCGCAAAAAGATCAATGCCAGCTTCCACTTCAGCGAAGATAATATTTGTCTGTACCAAGTGCTTGCATGGCTTAAACCCAGGCAGTTGCTCAAGTTTTTCAGCTAAATATTGCGCGTTTTGATGATCTTCCTCGAGACGCTCTACATTATGTTGCAAAGCATAAAGACCAGCCGCCGCGAGCATACCCGCCTGACGCATACCGCCACCAAGCATTTTTCTAAGCCTTCTCGCTTTGTCTATCAACGCCTTATCACCAAGCAATAAAGAGCCAACCGGCGCACCAAGTCCTTTAGATAAGCAAATAGTAAATGAATCAAAATACTTTACGATTTCTGTGATATCAACCTTTAACGCAACTGCTGCGTTGTAGACTCTTGCACCGTCAAGGTGAAGTTTTAAGCCACGCTCATCACACAGCGCTCTGGCTTGTGCGATATATTCTAGACTTAATACCTTGCCACCAATGGTGTTTTCTAAACTAAGCAGCTTAGTTTTCGCAAAATGAAAATCATCAGGTTTAATTGCTTGTTTAATTCTTTCTAAGCAAATACTGCCATCGGCCTCGTTTTCTAGTGGCTGCGGTTGAATAGACCCAAGCACAGCCGCACCACCCGCCTCAAATTTATAATTGTGCGCTTGTTGGCCGCAAAGATATTCATCCCCTCTTTCACAGTGGCTCATCAGTGCAAGCAGATTTGCTTGCGTACCTGAGCTGGTAAATAGCGCAGCCTCAAAACCATGACGCTCAGCCGCAAACTGTTCAAGTGCATTTACTGTTGGATCATCACCATAAACATCGTCACCAAGCGGTGCATCAAACATGCTTTGTTTCATGGCGGGGGTCGGTTGCGTAACCGTATCAGATCTAAAATCCATCAATATTATCCTTGTCAAAAGAGGAGCACACAGCATAATACCAATTGAATTAATTCTCTAATCAATTTGAAGGGTGAAATAGCATATTAGCTTCGTTAAAAATTTCTCATTTAGAACAACTAAATATCAAAATTTTTGCCTTGCTACTAAAGCTATTTCCCCGCTTCAAGATAGATCATTTACTTAATACAACTGGTATAACTGAAAAACGCGCATTGAAGAATAAAACAAGATGACAAAGGGAGTTGTTCACTCCCTTCAAGATCCGATACTTTTGCAGGGTTTACTGCAACCCGGGCCAAGTGCCATTATCAATGGCTTTAGGATAACCCGCATCCACTTTGTCAAAAGTAATGCTATATCTTAAATAGCGACCGTCAGTTAAGAAGAAATAAGCACGCGTGTCGTTCCACTTTAATGCTGCACTTATCTTTGTCGCGTAGGCACCAAGTCCCGGCCAAGTATTATCGTTGATAGCCTTGGGATACCCACTGTCCACTCGGTCATCTCCCAAGTCATAGCGTAAGTATTGACCATCATCTAGGAAGAAATACACCTTATCTGACGTCCAACGAAGAGTTGCGGTTATTTTATTTGCGTAGGCAGCAAGCCCTGGCCAAGTATTGTTATCAATTGCTTGAGGGTAACCTGCTCGTACCTTATCGCTCTGTACGTCATAGCTCAGGTATTGACTATCCGATAGGAAGTAGTACACCGTATCACTGTCTTTATAAAAACTCGCTCGAATTTGTTGTGCATAATCGCCAAGTCCCGGCCAGTTGCCATTAGTCACCGATACCGGATAGCCATCATCTGTTTTATCTAACACCGTATCGTAACGCCAGTAGCGCGCGTCTTCAGAGAAAAAGTAGCTCTTAGTATTGTGCCACTGATGCGCCGCACTGAGTTTCAGCTCGGTAACTCGATAGCCAACATACACACCCTGTTGCTCAAAGCTATAGTTATTGATGCCAGATTCGGGCTGCGGATCTTGCCACTGTGTAACACCAGCAGGCAATGTTTCAACCAATTGGCTATTTCGATAAACACGCGTTTGCGCATTCGCACCATTTAGCCACGTAAATAGTTTATTGGCATAATTGAGTTTACGAATTCCTAAGTCACCGTACATCGGCGTGCTTTCAAAACCCGCTTGCACATTTGTTTCAATGCCCATGTAAGATAAAATCGTCGGTACAATCGCTGTCTGTGCTGGATAGCCATATAAACCAGAAAAGTCGGTATTAGCAGGATTAACGTCTTTTGAGCTAAATTCTTTATTCAGCACTTTGTTGGTGGCGATAAAGATGGTTTTCTCAGGCTCGGTTTGCTCACCGTGATGACAGCCGACAACCGGTGTACGGCCATGATCGGTGGTGACCATCACCAACCAGTTCTCACCGTTTTGCTCTCTTGCTTCAACCGCGTCGAGCAGTTTACCCAGTCGCTTGTCCGCATCTTCTACCGATTTATTGTAGGCAGAACCAAAGCATAAGCTGTGACCCACGGCGTCCGGTTCATCTAAATGTAAAAAGACAAAATCAGGTGAGCCGTTATTTAATGTTGCCAGCGCTTTATTTAAATTATCGTCGTCGCTACCTCCCTCCGATCTTCTGTCCATCAAGGCAACATCGTCACTGAAGAATTGCGTATGAATGGGTCCCCAAGTACTAAAACTTGAGATATCGGCGTTAGCATCATGTTCTGCGATGTAACGATAAAGGCTGGGATAGGCTTTGTTTGCTAGACCTGAGTCGTTGCTCGGCACTTGATGCTTATTCACCCAAATCCCAGTTAAAATTGTCGCCCAACCTGGGCCACTTTTGGTTTTTTGCTGTGTTTGTGTTTTTGCGATCCCGCCAGTGTAAGCTTGAGTTAGATATAGGCGATCAAAGTTCGGCGTATTATTGGCAGCAATTTTTTCGTATTGCAGGCCATCGATACCAATGAGCAATACTTTGTTTTCAAGTGCATTTACACTTGCGGTAAATGAAAGTGCAAGTAATGCACTGCTAAGCACGGGTAATTTCATTATCTTTCCTTTAAATGTGAATTTCTGGACTAGTCCAAGGAAGATGATAAATCCCCAACATGAAAAATCGTTTACAAAAAAATTACATGGAAAAATATTTTATCGCGAGTTTTGCTAACCTGCTCTTGCTTCCAAACTTTCGCTTAGCTGCTCCAAGCTCTTACCCTTGGTTTCTTCCACAAACAAAAATACCAGCGCAAACGAAAGCAATGAAAACAGGCTGTACAATAAAAAGGTGGTGCTTGCACCTAAATATTCAAGCTCCCACGGAAACACTAGTTGTACAGTAAAGCTAGCGGCATTATTAATCACACCGACAACGGAAATCGCAACGGCTCGAATTGCATTTGGAAATATCTCCGAAAACATTACCCACATGACTGGCCCCAGCGACATCGCGAACGACGCCACAAAAAGGGAAATCCCAAGCAGAACCAGTTTTGCTGGCATATTAATACTGTGAGCGAAAATCACGGACTTGTATTGCCGGTACTCATCTGCAGTTAAACGCTGCTTGATTGCGTCATTAAATGCAACATCGGAGGTGAAAGTCTGGCCTAATATTGGTGCTAAAGCATGCACAGGAAAATCGTCTACTTCAGTTTTAATTTCAGCAATATGCGCTGTATTTAGCTGATAAGTTGCTTGTTTAAAGCCCCAACTACACAGCGCCATACTAAAGCAAATACCAGTTAACCCAATGAGCAACAATGGTCGCCGTCCGAGTTTATCTATGGTCAGTAGCGCAACGATGGTAAAAACCACATTGATCAGACCAATCCAAATCGCTTGCATAAATGCAGCGTCAGTACCAATACCGCTTTGCTCAAAAATGGTCGGAGCATAAAAAAACACCACATTGATCCCGGTGACTTGCTGCGCGACGGCAAGCACAATGCCTACCATCAAAGGGACACGAAGTCGCTTACTAAACAAACTGCCCATTTTGCGTGCAAGCGACAAACTACTCAGTTGCAGTTTAGGTAACGCGGCTTGAATAGCATCAAGTTGCTGTTGTGCATTGTTGCTACCAAATAATCGCGTCAATGTACGTTTAGCCTCTAGCTGCTGATCCTTCATCAATAACCATCGAGGGCTTCGCGGTAATAACAGTAACAACAAAACCCAAGCCAGTGCTGGCAGAGCTTCAACACCAAGCATCCAACGCCATGTTTGACTGTCTATTTGCCAACTAGACACCCACATTGCATCGCTATGGCTGAGCTGAAGTAAGAAATAATTAGTGAAATAAGAGATAAATAGGCCAACGACGATATTGAGCTGGTTAACCGATACCAAACGCCCGCGCTGATCCGCTAAGCTGATCTCAGCAATATACATAGGCGCCACCATCAAGGAACAAAATGCCATACCGCCAATAAAACGCGCAATCACCAATGCTTCAAACGAAGTCGCAAAAGCCGAGCCAATCGCGGAGACAAAATACAAACACGCGGTCATCAGTAATGTTTGCTTACGGCCAATGGCATCGGCCACCGGCCCTGCAATAAGAGTTGCGACCAACCCTCCTAAGGTAGGCGCACTCACGACTATCCCTTGCTGCCATGGGGTGAGCTTAAAGGCCTCGCTAATAAACCCAATTGCACCCGAAATCACCGACGCATCAAAGCCAAAAATAAACCCACCTAACGATACAATTAAGGTGTACTTTAATGCATTGGATATCGACAGGCTGGTCATCGCTTATTACTCTGCTTTTACGGCGATAGAATCGCGCAAGATTAAGGTTGGTGGGTAGAGATTTTCCACATCGGGTTGGTGCTTCTCTTTATACACATGCTTAAGTACCCAACGCGCGGCCGCATTGCCCATTTTACGAATAGGGTTATCTATGGTGGTAAGTTTTGGATAAAGATATTTGGTAAATAACACATCGTCAAAGCCTACAACGGAAAGCGCTGATGGGACATCAAGTCCTGCTTCTCTGGCCGCAGTCATCGCACCTGATGCCATCTCATCGTTTGCGCAAACCAAGGCACTAAAGCGCTGCCCTGTTTGCATTAAATGATTAAATCCTGCGATGCCATCGATTTCATGATAACCGCCTTCAAATGAGAGCTTAGGATCGAATGACACATTGTATTCAGCTAAGGCTTTTTGATGACCAGCCAAACGCGCTTTGGCGTCAAGCTTAAATAACGGTCCACTGATATACGCGATATCTCGATGTCCGCGCTGCAATAGCGCCTCAGTCGCTAAGTATCCACCCAGTTCGTTGTCAGTATAAAAACAGCGCTCTGCCAACTCTGGAATGTGGCGGTTCACTAGCACCAGTTCTACATCTCGTCCCGCAAGCTCAATGAGATATTCATCACTGACTGCTTCTGCATGCACAATTAAGGCATCGCAGCGCCTGTCCAATAAAAATTCGATGGCTTGTTGCTCTTTTTCTTCATCACTGTGACCCGCAGCAATAATGGCATGTTTACCCGCCGTTCTCAGCGTACTCTCTATGGTGCTCATCATGTCACCAAAGAAAGAACCGTGTAGCTCAGATACCATAAGCCCCACACTGTTACTGCGGTTAGAAGCCAAAGATTGCGCGATGGCGTTAGGTTTATAACCTAACTCTGACATTGCCGCGAGCACCTTCTCTTTGGTTTTGTCACTCACCTTTGCATTGCCATTCATCACCCGTGACACCGTGGCTAATGATACCCCTGCAGCTTTTGAGACTTCGTAAATCGTTGCCATATCTATTACTTTTACTCCATCAGTTGTATCTGCGCACTATACCAATTTTGGCTCAAAATGCGCATAGTTTTAGACACTTGATTTACGCTCAAGCAGCATCGTTTGGTAGGCTTTTGCACTCGCCTTTAAGGTTCTTTGCTGAGTATGATAATCAACGTGCACAATACCAAAGCGTTGCGTATACCCCTCTGCCCATTCGAAGTTATCCATTAAACTCCATGCAAAGTAGCCACGAATATCAACGCCCTGCTCCATTGCTTGATTAACTGCGAGCAGATGAGATTGGAAGTAAGCTAGTCTTTGCGCGTCTAATACTTCGCCATTTTCCATTTTATCGTCAAAGGCCGCACCATTTTCTGTGATATAAAGTGGTGGCAATTGGTACTCAGCATGTAACTCCCGAAGCAATGTACAAAAAGAGTCTGGCACGACTTCCCAGCCCATTGTAGTAAGTGTTTCTGCACTAGGCTCAACTTGTTCATACCATCCATTACCATCAGATTGATAAATATTTCGGGTGTAATAGTTCACGCCAAGATAATCAATGGGCGCAGCAATAATCTCTAAATCTCCAGCTAAAATATCTGGTTGTACGTCCCTTGGGAGCTGGGCAAGTAAATCTGGGTACTGCCCTTCAAGAATAGGCTTGATATACCAGTGATTACAGTAATCATCCGCGATTTTTGCCGCTTCCACGTCACAATGCGCTGTAGACACAGGATCCGCATTGGCAAAATTCAACACGACTCCAAGAAGGCTATTTGGGCAATGCGCTCTTAGTACTTGCATCGCTAAGCCGTGAGCAAGAAGCAGGTGATGAGCTGCTTGTCTTCCCGCCGCTTGGGAGCGCAAACCCGGTGCATGAATACCTAATTCATACCCCAAATGTGCACTACAAAATGGTTCATTTAACGTGGTGTACGCATACACTTTATCGCCTAGTGCTTTACATACCACCTCGGTATACCGTGCAAATGCTACAGCCGTTTCTCGATTCAGCCAACCGCCCTTATTCTCAAGCGCTTGTGGCAAATCCCAGTGATAGAGCGTGACAAACACTTTTAAGCCTTTCGCAACCAACGCATCGACCAATTGTTGGTAAAATGAAAGTCCAGCATCGTTAACCGTGCCATCATCATTCATTACTCTTGGCCAAGAAATAGAAAGGCGATAGGCGTCAACCCCCAAACTGGTTATGAGCTCAACATCTTGCTGCCACCTGGATATATGCTCACAGGCAATATCACCGTTACTACTATCCTTTATCGCGCCATCATGTTCACAAAACCTATCCCAAATTGACTCACAACGCCCACGCCGCTCACCTTCGATTTGAAATGACGAAGTCGCAACGCCGAAAATATAGTCTGCCTTCAACATGGCCGAGTGTGTTGGCAGGATAATTTTATTCATGGTTAATCGTTCCAAGTTATGTGTTCACGCCAAGGTACGAGCGTGTTGTGTTAGTGACTGTGCAAGGCAAAAACATTTTTTATTTGAATTCGTGTTCGCTTTCTGCAATCATCATTAGAAATGTAAGCGCTTTCATTTTTATAAATGTAAGCGCTTTACCAAAAAAAATCAACTAGGAGTTTGTCGTGAGCGTACCGTCTCAATCACAGGTTTCAGCAGCAATCGCTACGGGCCATACTGGCCAGTACCGATTTGCTTTGGGGGCCCTCACCTCACTATTTTTTATGTGGGGTTTCATCACATGTTTGAATGATATTTTAATTCCGTACCTCAAAGGCGCGTTTGAGCTTAATTACACTCAAGCGATGCTGATCCAATTTTGCTTTTTTAGCGCCTATTTTGTTGTTTCGGTGCCAGCTGGCAAATTGGTTGGAAAAATCGGCTATCAAAAAGGCATTGTAACTGGATTACTTACCGCAGGCGTTGGTTGTGTGCTTTTTTACCCAGCGGCTGAAAGTGGTATCTATGGCGTGTTTTTATTCGCGCTATTTGTACTAGCGGCAGGGATCACAGTGCTACAAGTTGCAGCCAACCCTTTTGTTAGTGTACTAGGCTCCCCTGAAACCGCCCCTGCACGACTCACCATGACCCAAGCCTTTAACTCCCTCGGTACGACTGTCGCCCCATTTTTTGGCGCTATGCTCATCTTCAGTGAGGGAAGCACAGTTGAGGTGGGCAATGCCAGCGCAACCCAGTTGCCTTACTTGATGTTGGCAGCCATGCTCGCGTCATTGGCTTTGGTCTTTGCCTTTATTAAACTTCCCCAGCTAAGTAGTACTACTGAAGAAGTCACCACAGGTGAAATCAAGGCATGGCAGCATAGACATTTGGTGCTTGGTGCAATCGGTATTTTCGTTTATGTTGGGGCTGAAGTAGCGATTGGATCAACACTCGTTAGCTTCTTACATCAACCGGACATTGGCAACATGACCGAAGCCCAAGCCGCAAAGCTCATCGCATATTATTGGGGTGGAGCTATGGTCGGACGCTTTATTGGCGCGTTAGTCATGCAGAAAATATCGGGTCGAACCGTGCTTGCCTTTAATGCAGCCTGTGCATTTGCATTAGTCCTTATCGCAGTATTTAGCAGCGGTCAGCTCGCCCTTTGGAGCATTTTGGCGGTCGGGCTTTGTAACTCCGTGATGTTCCCGACTATCTTTAGCTTATCGTTGAATGGGCTTGGAAAACAAACGGCACAAGGCTCTGGTATTCTCTGTCTTGCTATTGTCGGCGGTGCAGTAATCCCGCTATTTCAAGGGATGCTAGCAGACGGAATCAATCTGCAGCTGTCATTCTTACTGCCTGCTTTATGCTATATCTACATCGCCTACTTTGGATTAAAAGGCGCAACTCCCCAGCGTTTCAAGAGTAATTAAGACATGAAAACGAAAATAACCATGCTAAGTCTTGCAATGGCTATCGCAACCTTAACAGGATGTAGCGAAAGCCCAAATAAAACCAGTGTTGATGCAGCTCGCCAAGTGGAAAACTGGCCAGCGCTGACTCCTGCTATCGAAACCGATAACAATCTAGAAGAAAGAGTTCGGTCGATACTCGCTAAGATGACCCTAGAGCAAAAAATTGCGCAGATGATCCAGCCTGAGATTCGAAATATTACCGTCGCAGAAATGCGAGAGTACGGATTCGGCTCATATCTCAATGGCGGCGGCGCATTTCCTTACAACAACAAACATGCAACGCCTGCAGATTGGGTCAAACTTGCCGAAGCGCTTTATCAGGCATCGATTGACGATAGCCTAGATGGCAGCACAATTCCTACCATGTGGGGAACGGATGCGGTTCATGGCCACAATAACGTCATTGGCGCTACGCTATTTCCACATAACATTGGCCTTGGCGCGGCAAATAATCCAGATCTCATCGAGAAAATCGCCCACATTACCGCAAAAGAAGTGTTAGCCACCGGAATTGATTGGATCTTTGCCCCTACGGTCGCGGTGGTACGTGATGATCGCTGGGGACGCACCTATGAAGGGTACTCTGAGCATCCCGACATCGTAAAAGCGTATTCCAGCGCTATTGTTAAAGGCTTACAGGGCGACCCTAAGGCGGACTTTCTTGGTAAGAACCGCGTGATCAGCACAGTAAAGCATTTTGTTGGCGATGGTGGTACGGTTGATGGCGACGACCAAGGCGACAATATCGCCTCTGAAAAAGCATTAATTGCACTTCACGCTCAAGGCTACGTAGGTGGACTTGAAGCCGGAGCACAATCGGTGATGGCATCGTTTAACAGTTGGCATGGCGAAAAGGTGCATGGCAGCCATTATTTGCTTACCCAAGTGCTCAAAGAGCGAATGAATTTTGATGGTTTTGTGGTGAGCGACTGGAATGGTCACGGCCAAATAGAAGGTTGTACGAACGACAGCTGCACAGAGGCCATCAATGCCGGCATTGATATTGTCATGGCCCCGAACGACTGGAAAGCCTTGTACAACAATACGCTAGCGCAAGCAAAAAGCGGTGCTATCGCGCAGTCTCGCATTGATGATGCAGTAAGTCGTATTTTAAGAGTTAAACTCCGTGCGGGACTTTTTGAAAAACCAAGTCCTGCAAATCGTCCATTGGCTGGCAACTCAGAAATCATTGGCGCAGAGTCGCACCGTAAAGTCGCGCGCCAAGCCGTACGTGAGTCACTGGTTTTACTCAAAAACAACGATCAGCTATTACCACTGAAACCGAACCAACATCTTTTGTTAGCAGGCGATGGTGCCGACAATATCGGCAAACAATCGGGCGGTTGGAGTATTACTTGGCAAGGTACCAACAACACCAATGCTGACTTCCCGGGCGGTACTTCTATTTATGATGGTATAAAGCAGCAAGCAGAAGCGGCTGGTGGCACCGTCACATTAAGTACTAGCGGTGATTTCGAAGATAAGCCTGACGTTGCTATTGTGGTATTTGGCGAAGATCCCTATGCAGAAGGCCACGGTGATAGAGCAACACTTGAATACAAGCCGTCTGATAAATCTGATCTTGCATTACTCAAACGCTTTAAACAAGCAGGAATTCCTACGGTGGCGGTGTTTATCAGTGGTCGCCCAATGTGGGTAAACCCTGAACTCAACGCATCAGATGCATTTGTGGCGGCATGGTTACCGGGATCTGAAGGAATTGGGATCAGTGACGTATTACTCGCCGACAAAAACGGTCAAGTTAAGTATGATTTTACTGGCAAGCTTAGCTACTCTTGGCCAAAAACGCCGACACAAATCGTAAATTACCAGGATAAAAATTACGACCCACTTTTACCTTATGGTTTTGGCTTACGTTATTCAGACCAAAATGTACTCGCAGATAATTTACCAGAGCAAATACAAACTCAGGCAAATCTCGCCAGCGGTGTAGACTTACTGGTAAGGTCGATCAATAAACCTTGGCAAGGTCATTTATACAGCAGTGGCGAAAATCAACTGATAAATGCCAACACCCATACGCTTGGTGGTATTAGCTACCGCACAACGGACAGAGAAGTACAAGAAGATGCCATTGAGCTACTTTTTGACGGTAGTCGACGCAGCGGCTTTAGACTCGCCAGTGAAAGCTATTTTAGGGAAGACATCAGCCCAAGTGTTCCAACCGACAGCGCCCTTACCTTTAAAGTACAAGTTGATGCTGCGCCAGATAAACCGGTTTGGGTAGCGATGAGTTGTGAAGGCGAAGCGGATGCAAACGGCTCATGCACCGCAAAGGTCGATATTGCTAAGCAACTTCAAACGATCCCTTTAGCCAAGTGGCAATCACTAAGCATTGACCTCAATTGCTTTACAGCCCAAGGCATGGACTTCACTAAAACCGTTGTCCCTTTCGAGCTTTCAACCGCCGGGATACTGGAGGTAACACTGTCTGAGATACAGATCTCTTCAGAAGCATCACCAACACTAAGCTGCAATTAGTCTCCTTAACACGATGTGGTCACGAGGCCGTGTTCACATCGTTTTTTAGTGTCTAATGAAGCCACTTTAATGTGGACTAGAATTTAAGAGATCTAAGATAAGCCAATTGTCTGATGCGCGCGTTTATTCTTTTTACAGGGCACAAACAAGCGATTTAAAAAGTCACACCAAGAGCACACTTGCCCTCACCTGCTCAATTTAATACTCTACTTTATGAGCTAACACCAAGGAAGAGCCAGAGTGTCAAACATAGCCGAACAAGTGATTAGTACCTACCCACCTGCTGCGCAAGCAAAAATCAGGGCACTGCGTAGTCTCGTTATGCAGGTTGCCAGTGAGCAAAACTTTGGCGCGGTGATTGAGGCAATAAAGTGGGGAGAGTTAAGCTTTAGTGTTAAATCGGGTAGCCCTTTCCGTATGGCTTGGAAAGCCAAAACGCCTACTAACTATCACCTTTATTTTCACTGCCAAACGAAGCTAGTTGATACATTTAGAGTACTATTTTCCGACGAGTTACAATTTGAAGGAAACCGAGCGATTGTCCTTAAACTAGAAGAAGACATGCCAACAGCACAACTTTACCGTTGTATTGCCATTGCAATGGACTATAAAAACCTCAAAAACTTACCTTTACTCGGGCAGTAACAACCAATCTAGGTAAACCTTGCCCGAAGCGAAAAACCCACCGTTACCAATTTTTACAACCGTGTACTTCTTACCTGAATAAAACGTGAAAAAATTACCCCTTTAAAATACAAAAAACAAAAACCAATAAAATTCAATGAGTTAAATTTATTAATTTGTGGTTCAAGCCTTGCTTACTTAATGATAGATAATCAGTGTAGATGCATTTCGCCATTCAGCATTGGAAACCACCAAAACCAACTAGCGCAAATAACAACATTAGGAGCATAAAACATGACACCAGAACCCGAGCTGCAAGAAAGTTTTATTGATTTCGTGAACAAGCAGCAATTTCCATGCATTTGTGGTGGTAATAGAGCCGAATTAGCGTTTAACCATGTTGAGGTTTTAGGTTTTGGCGATCTCACCTCAAGACACAACAACTTTAGTTTGATAACCAGTCTCTATTCTTTTGTCGAAAAGGTAGATTTTGACAGCATGAAAAGTGCCGCGTTTGTGGCGATTTTTGAGCAGAGCCAACACTTAGATGACAGCGACTTTAATAAGTCTGTTTGGCGTAAACTGCAGGAATTGCAAAACCTAGTTTCGCAGAGCACTCCTAGAGGGCCGCATTCTCAATCGTCAGATTGCAGCAATAATTTTCATTTTAATTTGGATGGCGAGCCGCTTTATATCACTTGTTTAAGCCCTACAAGCGCATCGAGAAACAGAAAGTTTAAGTACCCAGCGATTGTTTTTAACTTAATGCCTCAGTTTGAGGTCCCACAGAGTTTCCGTGTCGTCGAATCACACGTAGAAACCCACAGAATTTAATGCACATTGTACCAACGGAGAGGAACTAGATATGAGCAACATCATGGTAATCGATTTTATTATTTACGTCGTCATTGGCATATTAACAACTTTGGGTTGTTTTGGCTTAATGAGTGCTTCAAGCGCTTATTCAAATCTAAGTAGCCCAACCACTCGCACTAAGGCGAGTAAGCCTGCTGCAGTGCGGAGCTAAGCAATGCCGAATTCAAGCTTTGCTCCCTTTAACTACTCGCGGGAAAAGGGAGTATGCTTACATTTTTAAGCCACTCAAACTACTTACCGGCGGCAACTAAACCGGCGCCAAACCCAAAAAACACGCCACCGCTCACTTTGTTCATCATTGTCATACTCTTCGGTGACGACAATTTAGTCTTAGCAAGGCCAGAAAACACCGCATAAGAAATATGTACCATAAACACCAGCAGGCTAAAGGTAAAAACCAGCAACATAAATTGCGGCATAAAGGCATTTTCCACATTGATAAATTGCGGAAAGATAGACATAAAGAAAATAACAGCCTTAGGATTGGTGATCGAAACAAAAAAGCCTTCTAAAAAGCACTTTTTCATCGTACTTGCAGCAATAGACTTGCCTATTTTACTTTCACCTTTAGTTCGCCACATTTTGTAGCCTAAATAGAAAAGATATGCAGCGCCAATAAATTTAACGACCGTAAATGCCAACACCGAATTGGCTAAAATCACACCTAAACTTGATGCCGATACCGCGGCGACAATCAAAATCCCGAGCGCGACACCACAAATACCAGCTAAAGACTTGGCAAAGCCTCTTTGAATTGAGTTATTGATAGTCAGCATCACCGCAGGCCCTGGTAATAAAATTGTCGCCAAAGCGACACCTACAAACAGCAAATAATTGTCCAAAACATCAACCCCGCAAACATGTCGATTCACACTCACTGAATCATCACACTAAATCATGAATTTACAAAGTAATATGCGATAGGTGGGAGCTACATACTGAGTTTATCAATGATATTCATCTTCGAACTCAGCCTTATCATTTCCCTATGCAATATGCGCTTGAATGAGTGCGGCATAAAGTCGCACCTACTGAATTAGGGCCAAAAAAATGCAGACTCATCGGTCTGCATTTTTATGCCAATTTGCTTAATTAAGTGAAATTGGTATTAGTGAACGGATGCGCAAGGGATCACTCAAAGGTATACCTCATACCAACCGAGTATCTCGGGCCGTATTGACGAGCAAATAAGAATTGCTCTTCATACCGACCATATCCTTGCTCGGTTTCATTGTTTAAGTTAATACCTTCAAAGAACACCGTAAACTGCTCATCAATATCGTAATTCACACTAACGTCCCATTGACCGTAAGACTTGGCATATTGCGGTGGTGCATCTGCCGAGCCTTGCGCTTGACCTACCCCGATTAGATAAGCGTCACGCCATGCGTAGGTTAACTTCACCGATAACCCGTCTTTTTCGTAAAATGCTTGGAAGTTAGCCGAGTCACTCAAGCCCGTCAGCGGTGCTTGCTGCACTAGGCTTTCACTATCAAACTCAACATCGCCATCAACAAAAGTTGCGTTTACACCAAGGCCGAATCCCGTTTCACCAAATAAGTGCTGTACCGCCACTTCAAAACCATCAACCGATTTGCTATCGGTATTTTGTGGCTGGCTGATGTTCCATACCATCAAAGGATCGTCACTGCTTGGTTCAATTTTGCCCTCGGCATTACCGTGACCATTGGCGAGCATTTGCGCAAAAATGGCATCACTAGTCGCCTGCTCTCCACGGGCTTCAATGTCTGCAATCGCTTGTTTATACCTTGGACCATTATAAATATCGTAAAGACCTTCAATGGTGGTTTGCGTGATTGTGGTTTGAATAAAGTTATCGACCTCTTTTTTAAAGTAGCCAAGCGATGCGTAACTTCCTTCGTTGTAATAATATTCAAGTGAAAAATCTAGGTTTGTCGACTCAAACGGTAATAGATTAGTATTGCCTCGAGAGCCAGTTCTCGCTCCCGGTTTTGGGCTGCCTGACAAACTTCTGCCACCCGCAAGATTACTAAGCGGCGCACGCGACATTGTTTTGCCCCAAGACGCTCGTGCAATTAAATCTTCGGTGATATCAAAACGCACATCGATCATCGGCAATAGAATGTCGTAATCCCCTTCCTGCGTTAAGAAATTGTCATCCCCCCCCGCAGCGTATTGCATAATCCATTCAGATGGACTGTCCCAATTCACTTGCGTTTCCACACGCTGACGTACCACACTTGTCACATCCGTTTGTTCATAGCGCAGGCCTGCGTTGATCTGCACAAAGTAGTCAGAAAATTCAAACTCCCATTTGGATTGCAAGTAGATGCTGTCAGTGGTTTCATCAACTCTACTTTGGCTGTCTATGCCATCAAAATAGGCGTCCGCCGAGTAGTAGTCGGCACCGATCACATCTTCTGTAAGATACGCAAGCTGCCTTGCAATAGCTTCATCAAAGTCATAGGTATAGTAATACCCAGGCTGTAAGTCACTGCCACCACCTGCAAATTGATCTAGCAAATCGCCAGTTTCATGGCGCGTAAACATGCTATCTGGGAAAATTTCTTTAAACGAAGGGTTAAAACCCGGTCCTCCTCGTAGACCACTCCACGCTTCATATCCCCCAGTTGACTGTTCAGTGCGAGCTGCACCAAACTGCACACTGACTAGGCCAATATCAAAACTGTCGTTAAACCAAGTGGCGTCAAGTTGTAACTGCTCGACTGTCGCCTCTCCGGGAGAATGGATAAATTGGCTAAAGTTAGAATCAATTTCACTTGCCATGAGTTCGTTCGTGCCATTTTTCCAAAGCACATTTGCATGCGGCACTTCGCCCTGCCGATAATCATAAATCTTAGTGAGCAACTGATCTGAGCCTAAGATGATTTGACCATCACTACCCAAGCCTTTATCTGCACCATTATCGGTTTCGTTTTTTGAGTCGTGATAATCAAGCTCTACATGCCAATTATCATTAATTTGCCAGTCCAGATTTAAGCCAAGTGAACGCGCCTCAACTTCCGTCGTATTTCTATTTGCAGTGAACGACGCATCATTACCGCCAATATCGGCATAAACCGCGGTGCCATTAGCATCTAACTCATAGGCGTTAATGTTACCGCCAAACTCATTCCAAATACCCCACCCCACCGTATTAGAGCCAGTTACGGCAAGGCTTGCCGTATAATCTAAGGTAGCAATGAAACCGTTGGTTGGTGTATATTGAAAGGTAACTTGACCGTTTGTTCTTTCTCGCTCTAGATCTTCAATGCCGTAGTTCATGTCTTTTGGAAAAAAGTAATTTCCGACTTTATTACCCTCGGCATCTTCAGCACGGCCATCAATGATTTTAGACGGGTCTAAATCAGGTAGATCAACATTGGCCTGCCAGCCTTGAATGTTGGCTTGCTGCTTTTGAAAGTCACGTTGCTGATGGGAGAAGGAAAACCCAAAACCAAAGGTTTCATCGGCAAAGGTATTACTGTAAACCGCGGAAACCTCAGGTGTAACATCATCTCCCGCTTCGTTAGAGGTATCAACAATCGCCTTTGCTGTAGCACTAAAGTGCTGCCCTGGGCGTTGTAGAGGTTTAGCCGTGACAATGTTGACTAAAGCCCCTAAACCGCCACTGGGTACATCAGCACGTCCGGTTTTATATACCTCAAGCGCACTCACGCCTTCTGCGGCTAGGTTTTCCAAGTTATACGAACGAGTATTACCTGTGCCCGGCATTTGGCGACCATTTAATGTCACCAAGTTAAAATCAGGCCCAAAGCCACGTACGGTAATTTGGCTGCCTTCGCCGTTGGCACGGCTGACCGAAACACCAGTGATCCGTTGTAAAGACTCGGCTAGATTGGTATCTGGAAATTTCCCCATTTCCTCTGCAGAAATGGCATCCATAACCCCCGATGCGGAGCGCTTTAAATCCATTGAACGGATCAAACTTCCGCGGATCCCTTTCACTTCGATCACTTCGACTTTTTCGGCTGTTTGTTGCTCTTCTGCTTGAGCTATGCTGACCATTCCCGCATTCATCGCTATTGCTAGCGACAACTGAGCGGCAAGCTTACTTTTATTGAATTGTTTGTTATTCATGACTGCCCTGCGATTCTATTCTTGCTGCTGGATCACCGAGTTCAAAACACTATTGGCGATCCACACTGGCTTATTGACTGACGATTTCAACATTGTCTATGCGGTAAACGGCGCCTTCGCCCATTCCCCAGCTGGGGAATACAATCAAGACATCAATGGCACTAATATCGAGTCCAGCATCGTACAAAGCTTGAAGTGGAAACGTATACGTTTGCCATTTGCCAACTTCTGGAGCTTTACCTTCAGCGCTTTGGTTAAGAGCAAGCTCTACCGCTGCACTGGCATCATTTGACTCAATTTTAAATAGCCATTGAGCGTCGATATTTGCTGGTGTTGAAGTCACCTTCATATCAAACTTAACTACGCCAGTTTCTAGTAAATGGGAAGCATCATAATAGACATCATCATCCGCTAAAAACCCCATCACGGTTGGGGTTGCACCAATAACAAATTGCGCAACTTGACCATGGGCTGCATCTTCGTCTACTTCTATTGTGGGTGTAGAGCCACCACAACAATCCCAAATTGACCACTGCTCAGCAGCTTGATCTTTAAATAAGCTTAGACCGCCACTCGCCTTACCACCGTTAGGATGAAAGATTTTTGCGTTATCAACACGATAAACCGCACCGCTACCTGAGCCCCAGGCTGGGAAAATCATCACCACATCAATTGCACTTGGGTCAAGTCCTGCCTGAGCCAAAGCTTCAATTGAGAAAGTATAGGTTTGCCATTCACCGGCCTGTGGTGCTACACCTTCTTGTGATTCAGATAGTGGTAGCTCAACCGCACTCGCGGCATTGTCAGACTCAATTTTAAGTAGCCAAGGGGCATCAGGCGTTGACGGTAAGCTCATGACTTTCATCTCAAACTGTACTACGCCACCTGCTAAAATTGCAGTTGCATCAAACGGCTTTCCAGCTCCGCCCACTTCTGTTCGAGACGAAAACCCCATTACCGTTGGTGTGTCACCAATCGTGAATTCAGCAACAATACCATGCGTCGCATCGTCAGAGACTTCAGTCGGTGTCGAGCCACCACAACAATCCCAAAGCGGCCACTCAGCGTTAATGGCATTTTCAAATAAGGTCAACGAAGGTAAGTTTGTATCCTGTGCAATCTCAACCTTATCAACACGATAGATAGCACCGTTTCCGGCACCCCATGCTGGGAAGATCATCACGACATCAATAGCTGATACATCAAGTCCTGCATCAGCCAACTGCTGTAGTGGGAAGGTATAAGTTTGCCACGAGCCTGCGGCTGGTGATTGTCCTTCAACGCTTGCAAAAAGATCGAGTTCAGCAGCGCTAGAAGCACCTTGGCTTTCAACTTTAAATTTCCATGCAGCGCTTGGGTCTGAAGGCATTTGTGTCACTTGCATATCGAACCGAATATAGCCCGCTTCTAGCATACTCGTTGCATCAAATGGCGAGGCTTTACCGCTTGGATCTGTGATAAATTCGGCACGGCTGGTAAAGCCATTTACGGTTGGCGTCTCACCGACTACAAACTCAACAACATTGCCACGGCTTTCGTCTGCAACCAATGCAGGCATAGAGCCACCACAACAATCCCAAGCAGGCCAGTTAGCGTTAAAATTATCATCAAAGATGGTTAGGTTTTTAGCGATACCCGAAGAAGGTGGCGACGGAATAGGTGCTTCGCCTTCGACTAACGCATCCTCAAGGTCGTCGTAGCCTGGGCGCACCGTTTCACATCCTTTGCCCGTTTCAGGATTAGAGCCGCATTCATACACTCTGACATAGTCAACCACAAACGATTGTCCGTTCACAAAGGCGTCCGAGTCGATACCTTTATTATTAACGTTTTCTGGCCAATCACCGCCAACGGCAAGGTTTAAGATAAGGTGAAACTGCTGATCAAAAGGCGCACTATCCCAATGAGTAACCAGCTCACCAGAGCCTTGCTCGTAGTATTCAGCAAACCATCCACGGTGTTTTAAACCAACCGCTTCTTGCTTTGAGTTGTAACGAACCTCCGATTGACGTTGCGTGGCATAGAGATAACCATCAACGTACCAACGGATCTCACCCTCTTGCCACTCCACAGCATAGGTATGGAAGTCATCGGCTGGATTTACACCATCAGGTAAGGCGTATGCTTTACCGGTGTGAACATTATTAGGCCAATCACGGCCGTAATGAAGCGTGCCATGCACGTTAGATTCAACCGACCCGTCTTCATTAGCGACCTTGAGGTTTACCGCTTCCATGATGTCTATTTCACCAGACTTGGGCCAGCCACCGTAAATCTCATCCGTAGGCAACATCCAAAACGCCGGCCAGCTGCCTTGCCCGCTTGGTAGCTTGGCCCGCATTTCGAATCTGCCATACTTAAAACCAGCTTTATATTTGGTGTTCAATCTTGCCGAGGTATACGGCAGTTGTGCGCCTGCTTGCGCAGGGGTAGCGACAATATTCAGCATGCCATCGGCAATAAACGCGTTCTGTTCACTGTCGGTGTAACACTGTTTTTCATTGTTGCCACCGCCGTCGCAATTTACCTCGTGCGTCCACTTAGATGTGTCTATCGCATCTCTATCAAATTCATCGCTCCACACTAGCGTCCAGTCTGAAACCGGCGTTGTGGTATCAACGGATTTATAATTAGTTTCTGTCTCGGCGCTTCCGCCACATCCCGCTATGATAGCCACAGAGATTGCGGTACATAGCCTTGTTAATTTTCTTGCTGCAATTTTCATCAGTTACCCCGATGCAAAACGTCGTTGTCAAATGGTTGAATACTAAGAACTTTATTATTTAACCTGAGGCTTAGATAAGCAGTCGATTAACTCATCGTTTCTCAGAACAGGTTATTTAGCTATACGCTGTAAGAATACCCAGCGCGTTCCCAGCAACAAATGTAAGCGCTTACAAATGAAGTTAAAAAAACACACGCAAAATGTAAGCGCTTTCACAAAAGTAAACTAAGTTAATTTATTCGTCAATATTAAATTGTCATAAGGTGAAAATCTGCATGCTATAAATACAGACTAAACAGATCAGTTGCACCTAATAAAACCGCAGCAGAAAAAGCTGTAAAGGGGCTTTACGTGTTTACGCAATCGTTACGTCAGGATAAATCATGCGCTTTCGCTTGGTTGACAATACCGTTAAACTCACTGAGATTATTGAGCCTCAGGCTGAGAACAAAAAATTAGGGTCACTTTATGAAATCATATTTCCTCTTAGTTGCAGCGGCAGGTGTTATGAGTGGTTGCACGACCACCAACCCAAGCAGTGACCAGCGCCTCTGTGAGACGACACTGCACAATTACATAAAATATCGAGATTCGGGTTCAACACAAGCATACCAAAGTGTTTTTACACAGGATGCAACATTTAGTATCCCAGCACTCAATATCAATATTACTGGTGCTGAAGAAATAACAATAAGGCAGCAACAAGCCATAAAAACAACAAAGAGTATGCACATGATAACCAGTGCCGATATTCAACCTATCGCGGCAAATAAGTTTAGTGCTAAAAGCTATTTTGTTCTTTATCAGCAGCCAAAATCTCAATCAGATGCCCCAATCACCGTATTTAACGGCGTGTATGAAGACGAGCTTAAAGTAATCGATGGCCGATGCTTAATCAATCACCGCCTTGTTAACGTGATCAAAAAAGAGACTTGGCATTAGGCGTTATTGACCCGGTTATTGTTTGTGGCATTGTGCAATTTTGTACAAGACTTATTGAGTGAAGACAGATACGCTTTTCATCAATGGGGGAGAGAATTATGCAACACTCAAAGTTTAGTTTTCATCGTGAGCTCGGTGGCCTAGAAGTACTACACAACATTGATAAGCAGGAAGACTTTGGTAGACATAGCCACAGCGGCTATACGCTTGCCATAGTGGATAGTGGTGCACAGCGATTCTACCGCAGCGGCGGTGAACACTTAGCTAGTCAGCATAGTGTCATTTTGATAAATGCAGAGCAGGTGCACGACTGTAGAAAGGCATCCAAAGATAAGTCTTCGTACCGTTCACTCTACCCAACGCCTGAACTATTCAATCAGTTTCTTGGTGATGGTAAGGCAATGGCTCCTTTTTTCCATGATGCAGTGGTACACGACCGAGTACTTGCGGCACTCATGAACAGCACTTTTAACGTCTTAGAATGTGGTACCAGCGTGCTTGAAAAGCAGTCTCAACTTATTACTCTGCTATCTTATTTAAGCAATAAGCAAGGCAAAGTCACATTCGATACAAAAATCCCTTCGGTTAAGCAACGAATTACCACAGCACGCCATTTTCTTTTGGATAATTTATTTGAAGATGTGTCACTCAACTCCTTAGCGAGCCTTGTCGGCATGAGTCCCTTTTACTTTATTCGCGTGTTTAAGGCCCACACAGGCCTCACTCCCCATGCCTTTCAAATACAACACCGGCTTAATCATGCCAAGGCATTGCTGCGCAGTGGCAAAAGTGTTTCCCATGCAGCATTAAGCGTCGGCTTTTATGATCAAAGCCACTTCAACCGTCATTTTAAAAAGAATATGGGGATCACACCCAGTCAATATAGCAAGGCTTGTTAATATGAAAGTCGCAGTATGCAAAGGCTTTTGGGATATGTTGCCATTAAATCTCGCCGTACTTCCTTGGGGAATATTGTGTGGCTCCCTTGCCGTGCAAAATGGCTTTACGCCGCTCGAAGCACAGTTAATGTCGTTATTAGTTTTTGCAGGCTCGGCGCAGTTAGTGGCAATAGAGCTTATTGCCAAAGACACAGCGCTTATCACCTTGCTTGCGACTACCTTTATTATTAGCGCGAGACATTTACTCTACGGCCTTGCTATCCGCAATAAAATGATAGATAAGCCCCTTAAATGGCGTGGCCCCATTGCGTTTTTTCTCACTGACGAATTGTTTGCGTTTTCCCATCACCACCGAGCCTACCAAGGCAAACTTCGGCTCGTGTATGCGCTCATCGCAGGTGGTAGCTTTTATGTTGCATGGAATCTGTGGACGCTCATAGGTATTGTCGCAGGTCAGTTTTTACCTGACTTGACCAATCTTGGCTTAGACTTCGCGATTGCAGCAATATTTATTGCTTTAGTGGTTCCGAGTATTAACGCATTACCCGTGTTATGCGCTTGTTTAACGTCGGCCGTAACTATCTTAGTGTTCAAACTGATCCATTTTGAATTTGGTTTAATTGCCTCAGCACTGCTCGGAATGTCGGTGGGATATGTGCTACAAAGTAAAAAGGAGCATGTATGATCACCACTATTTTAGCCATGGCTTGTGTCACGTTTGCAACTCGGTATTTATTTTTGGCAAAACAACTGCCTTTTACTATCGGTCCTAAACTACAACGCTTTTTAAGTTTTAGCGCCCCTTGCGTACTGACCGCCATTTGGGTACCCATTGTATTTATTCAGGACAAACACCTTGCCATCACGCCAAGCAACCCCTATTTGGTCGCCGCAACGGTCGCGGTAATACTGGCGTTTCGCTTTAAAAACCTCTATGTCACCACATTTGGGAGCCTAGCTGTGTTTTACTTGCTGTACTAAATGCGAAATGGTTACGGCCGTTGGATTAAACCCCAAACGCATGAGCGCCGTTTCATTGTCTGCTTTACTCACGCAAACCAATGCGCGCTGGTTTAGCGCTTCGAAGCGCCCTGTCACATGGGCTTCACGGCCAATCGCAGCAAGTGGAAATACCATATCGCCTTGCTCAACTTCGATATTTACATCTAGGCCATTTGCGACTCGTAGCGTCATCCAGCAACCTAATTTTCTGCAAACATGAGTGACCACCCCTTTTACGGTCACAAGGTTTGTTGTGTAGTCATTGAGATTTGGCAATATGTGCTCTGCCTCGACTAACTTAGACATGTCTGCACCACCGGCAAATTCTAGCGGGCTTGAAAAGCTAAACCGAGAAAATACCGCCAAAGAGAGTGCTGTTAGTTTTATCGTATCCTTCATCATTGCGACTCCATAGCTTTTATCACTATTACCTCATCAATTGCTTACTCCTATAAAAAGTTATGGAGCATCAATCATATAGCTATATAAAAGTACAATTCGCAACTAAAATCAACACAAAAGTTAATAAAAGGTAAATTTAGAAATTAAATGTTTTTGAAATTGACGCCACAAATGTAGAATCTGCATAGGAATCAATATCATTGCTTTCATAACCCAATGAAAAAGACCACGTACTAATCGAGTAAGTTCCAGTTAGATGCCAGTGGGTATAGTCATCATCACCCGACTCCCATTCGTATTTATCACTATCAAAGCTCATTGAATGATCAACCCCGAGCGTCAGTGACCACCGATCTGTGATTGGGATACTATGCGTGAGCATCACTATCCCATGAGCAGCCCCTGTTCCAAAGTAATCCCATGCATACCAAAAGTCTAAATTTGTCTGGCCGTAATTAAACTTTGCATAGGCTTCTGCATAGTTATAATCAGAACTCACATCATCACCATGATAGGTATATTGCGAGAGACCAACATCAAGCTTTAATTTTTCAGTTAGCGTAAATTTGTAGCCACCATACAGATCTCCTTCTAAATCCGTGCCATCTCCAAAATCTACTTGAGACACCCAGCCTCCAGCATACCAGCCACTTTTTCCAAACCAATCTAAACTGACTTGAAGCGCTTCGTCTTCCTTAGTTTGACTCACGCCATTAAATAAATAATCGGAAGCCAATGTTACAGTAGAAGATGTCGCCGCGTTGACGAATAGTGGAGTAACCAACAATGGCAGCAGCCAGTATTTTTTCATCTTTGAAATCACCCTTTAATTGCAGTCATTTCAAGCATAGACCGCAGTTCCCACCCTGTCACTGACACAGTTTCATCCACTTTTTAACGTGCTTGGCATGATTGTTTTTCGTTTTATAAGCGTCTGGCTGGCGGTAATAAAAAAGTACTCATTGATGCTAAAAGGCGAGTAAGCAGGTACATAAAGTGCGCTGTGAGTTATCAATAAATCACTCCGCTTGCAGGACAGCACCTAATGGTTCTGTTAGGATGCGTTTTTTGCCTGTAGAACCTTTGGAAAAGCCCTTGAAATTGTCATTTATATTTCGCTTACTGGCGTTACCCACACTGCTATTTACGCTGACAACTCAAGCCGCGTCTGTTTATATACAAGCAGGGCCGGGGAGTTTTAATCATGCCGCACTTGACCTACTCGCCAACCGCCAGTCGCAGGACTATGAGCGCTTTTACTCGGGCACCCCTGAGCATACTTATGCCAATGCCGCACAAGCGCAGAGCTGGGCCTTTAGCGCGCTGGCCAACTCCACTATTGAAGGACAACTGGTCCCAGCCATTGTCAATGCGATGCGTAACTACAAGGTAACTGAGCTGAGTGGCGCTGTGTATATGCCCATCGAAATGTGTGTTTTTGGATTGAACAAGACAGCTAAAATTACGCATGTAGCATCCCACCCAGCAGCTCTGAGCCAAATTGGTCATTGGCTCAATGCTCATCAGGTACAAACCAAGCCCGTGCCCAAAGGCACCAACGAAGCGGCTCGCTTACTTGCAAATGGACAATTTGATCAAAACACCGTTGCCGTAGGTAGCTGCGCACTCAAAGTGGTTTACCCAGAGCTGGCACTACGCAAAGTAAGCGTTCAGGATAACGCGGATAACCATACGCTGTTTGGTCTGATGAAAGTGGAAAAACGGTCTCAGCCGATAAGCGAAGATGAAGCTCGCGCCGCGCTGGCACAGATCGTTGAAAAGGCGAATACATTGGTCAAAATGCGAACAGACTCTGCAGAGGTGTTATTCTCACATATCAACCAACGCCTTGCTCAGATGCAGCCTGTAGCACTGTTTAAAGCACAACAACACAGGCCAATTGAAGACTTATCCCGTGAAGCCACTGTGCTTTCAAAAGCGCTAGAGCAAGCCCGCCAGCAATGTCTGGATAGTGCAAGCGTAGAGACGTTTTTCCAAGCACAAATGGATGCAGCAAAGGCTATTCAATACAGATACCGGGCACAATGGCTGGCTGAGGGCGTACCAAACGAAGATGCCAATTTGGATCAGCTAAGAAGCACATTAAATCAGCTTGGTGCAGCCATTCTTGAAACACTGACCCAGCATCTTGCCAAGCACGGTAACCTCACAGATGAACTGGCAGGCTTATTTAACCAAATAATAAACACCGAACAGCTCTTTGCAAACGACAAAACTAGACTCTTTTCAGCACTGCAAAAGGTGCGTAGGGTGGATAACTGCACTATCACTGCTTCATAAACAAATTAGCGACTTGTTGCGATAGCAACAAGTCGGATTAGCTGATGTCTTGCCTGATTAGGGCTACACCAATGACATCAGCGGTTTTTCCTTGCGTTGATGGCCGAAACATATGGGCCTGTTAAACTTTCACTTTGCTTTTCACTCTTTAATTTCAGTCACTTCATGCAAAGACCCATTTTATTGATCTGCATCCATTTACATTCATCTTGGCAAAGATAATAATGAGAATGATTTTTAATTAAGGAGTTAATATGAAGACCTCTCTTTCCATCACATTACTTAGTCTAGGTGCCTTTCTCTTCTCTCATGCCGCATCAGCAAATGAATGTGAGCTCAGCATCGAAGCCAACGACATGATGCAGTTTTCTAAAAAATCACTCAGCGCGCCATCTAGCTGTAAAGAAATTTCAGTCACGTTAAAGCATACGGGCAAGCTGCCAGCCACTACCATGGGTCACAACTGGGTGTTGAGCAAAGCTGCAGATGTTCAAGCCGTTGCAACCGATGGCATGTCGGCAGGTGCAAATAATAGCTATGTAAAGCCAAACGACAGCCGCGTTTTAGCCGTATCAAAGGTGATTGGCGGTGGCGAGCAAACCACAGTGACCTTCTCTACTGAGCAGTTAAAGCAAGGTGACAGCTACAAGTTCTTCTGCTCCTTCCCGGGCCATTTCGCCATTATGCAAGGCACCTTTACACTTAGTTAGCCATTTTCGGAGCGGAGTTTATACTGAGCCTTTTCAAAAACCCGCTCTTACAGTTACCACTCGGGGAGCTTTATACCTTGATGAACAAGCGGTTTTTTCAAGCATTCTGCCGCCCCACTCCAGTTAGGCTATCTCTCTCACTGCAATTATTACTTACCCCTTGAACAACATACCTATAATCATTACAATCAATTGCAAACAATAATGATTATCACCATCATGAGCTTTTTCTCAATTATACCGTTTTGGTTTGCCGCCGTGTTGCTCTACTTAGCAAGTCCTAAGCAACGATTTTTGGCCTCTTCGATACATAAACCCATAGCATACAGTATGGCTGTAGTCCTTGTTTTGTCTGGGGTAATTATATTAACTCTGCAGTACCCAATTATTTCTGCAATGTTAGCCAGTCTCGTTTTAATTATGTTTTCTTTGGTGTCGGTGACTCTAATAAGTGGATACTCAGTAAAGCGCCTCTATCTATGCTCAACACTTATCTTTTTGCTATCTCTATTTTTTGGAGGACTAAGTTATGTGGCCTAAAACGTTAGTTGGGTTTTTCTTAGGCCTGTTACTGTCTATTTCTTTGGTGCTAAACCTCAACTTGCTCCTGCCATTTTCAGAGTCCACAAAGCTGATGATAGGTCTGGTGCTGGCATTTCCGATATGGGCGGCGATCTTAGTTTGGAGCTATGCACTTTCAAGCGCTAAAGCCGCGTGCAAACCTTTGTTTGCTATCTTTATTCCCTCTATGCTACTAAACACAGCATTACTGTTAATAAGATAAACAATGAAAAATCAAACACTAAAATCATTGACCGAAGCACATGCATGGATTGGGATCATTATTTCAACGGTACTATTCATTGTGTTTATTGCGGGATCTTTGAGTCTATTCAGAGACAACATCACGGGCTGGGAACGTGCCTCCCTAGCCGCCCAGTCTAACGAGCCACTTAGCGCTATTTCCTACGACAAAGCGATCACATCAATTGCGCAGCAATACGATGTCGATACACACCATGGCTTTTTTATGCGCGAGCCTACGCCACATAACCCTTTTATTGAAGTTTACTTTGCAACCCATTTAGACGAGCCGCACCCGATCACGGGCGAAGATCATCAAGACCAGCACCTTCTGCTATCACCACAGACGGGAGAAGTCCTCGCTGATGCCGACAGATTTGAATTTGCCAGTTTTCTCTATGAGTTGCACTATGATTTAGGGCTTGGCCGCGCCGGACTCTATTTTGTTGGGATCATCACCCTCTTTTTCTTCGTTGCTGTGCTAAGCGGGGTCATCATTCACTGGCGCAAAATAGCCAAAAACTTTTTCCAATATCGCGCCGAAGGTAAAAAAGACAAATGGCTAGATGCGCATAATCTAATTGGCACGATGGGCCTACCATTTCACTTAATGTATGCCTTCACAGGATTAGTATTTAATCTCGTTATCATTTATCAGATTTCATACGCCGTATTACTTTACGGTGGTAACCAAACGGCTCTGCTCCAAGCAGCTGGATTTAATGAACCAAACATTGAAGCACTGGAGCAATCACGACCAATGCGCGGCGTCGATCAACTAAGACTTCAAGCACTAGATACGTTAGGAGATGTATCGCTCACAACGGTGGAAATCACCCACTTTGGCGACAAAAACGCAGTAGTGAGTTTTACCGCGAAAAGTAACGATGCTTTTTCAAATTACAAAGAAGTACAATACACACTAAACGACCAATCACAAATTTATCTCACTGAAAACAACTACGACAACGCTGTTCGCGCAGGGCTCTCTACCATCGCGAGTCTTCACTTTGGAGATTTTGCTGGGTATGGCATGCGACTGGCATTTTTGAGTCTTGGCCTTGCAACCGCCTATTTAATCGTTACCGGTAATTTGCTGTGGATTGACAAGCGTGCCAAGCAGAAAAAGCAAAGCGCTAAAAGTCTATTGTTTGTAAAACGATTAACATCAGGTGGCTTTATCGGTGTGCTATTGGCCATCGCCATCGGATTCGCGATGACGACTTTTCTATCGACAAGTCACATAGACAAACTAGAGACGGTTAAGTTTTCGATGTTTTCAGCCTTTCTCTTTGCACTCATTAGCAGCCAATTCGCAAAGCACGTATTGTCGTTTAGCAAAGTATTATTAGGTCTAAGTGGTATTTGCTATTGCTTAAGCGCGGTCATGAATGCGGCGTCTTTTGTCTGCCAGTACAATACCTTACCCACCCAAACGAGAGTTGACTTTGCTATCGTAACTGCACTTATGTGTTTAATGGCCTTGATTTGTTGGAAGACAGTGTCACGGATCAACGCGGCAGCAAAAACTTCTGTGCCTGTTTCGCAAGATCAGCAGCCACAACAAACCATGAGCTAATCAAACAGCATCTAGAATAATAAAAAAGCGGGCTTACATAGCCCGCTTTGCCATACACTCACAGGGAAACAATGTGAAATTAAAACTCTGTCTTAAATCTTAGGTAGTACTCACGACCCAGATATAAAGACGAATGAATGGGATCTGCGTTATTTCCATTACCCGTCGCAAAAGGCGGCGCTTCATCCAATAGATTGTTAACGCCCAGCGTAATTTGAGTATCAACAGAGTCTGCATGGTAGGTTACTTGGGCATTATGTGTCAGCGTGCTATCAACGGTATTGGTAAAGTTAACGATTTGGTCACCTTGTTTAACCGATACTTCTTCTAACATCGAATCGATGTAGTAACTTTGCCAACTTGCGCTAAAGTCGTCATGCTGCCAATTAAGTGCAAAGTTAACTCTGTGCTCAGGCACCGCCATCTGGCCATTAACGCGCTGTCCGGCTCTGTCTTTGGTTGCAAGGCCTGGTTCAATGACTTCATGTTTACTCACAAATGACCAGTTTAGTGCGGTACTCAAATCACCAAATGAAAACTGCCCGATGTCAAAACGAACTTCAGCGTCTACCCCTTGACGATTTAATGCATTGAGGTTTTCATTAAATACATCAACGCCGGTGATCACCCCCTGAAACTCACCGGATTGAACACGATGAACAGAGTCGCAGTACAAACCATTATTCATACATTCACTCAATTTGGTCACCGCGCTAATGTTACCAATGGCATCTTTTAATTGGATGTCATAAAAATCTAAGGTGATTGAACCGTTAGTAAGCCAGCTCGGCTGATAAATCACGCCAAGTGTTTTGCTCGTCGCGGTTTCTGGTTCCAACTCCGTGTTACCGCCAGTATTGGTTCTGATCTGCCCGATCGTTTCTCGGTAACTACCATCAGCGGGAACGCCTGTGCTGACACAGTTTTGGTTTGGATTGGCTACCGCACAAGGATCATCGCCATTTTCAAAGCCAGGTAACCTTCCTTTATAAAGTTCCACCACATTAGGCGCTCTAAATGCTTGTGACCAAGTCCCTCTAAAACTCAACTGCTCATTCAACGCCCAAAATACGCCTACTTTTGAATTGGTGGTCGAGCCAAACGTATCAAAGTCTGAATATCGAGTCGCGAGGTTTAACTCTAGGCTCTGCGCCCAATTATGGTCTGATAACAGTGGTACAACAGCTTCTAGATAAGCTTCATTGAGCGAATATTCACCACCAGTTGGTCTACCTAACCCATCCGTGACTAAAATATTAATAGAAACGGCATCTGTTTGATTGCGCGCCTCAACCTTTTGATTTTCGATGCCAAAAGACACACCGAGGTCGCCCGCAGGCAAACTCGCCACGACACCACTTACGTTCGCGCTGGCGATTTTAATCTGGTTATGACCTTGTTGGATCCCTGGCCAATCACCAGAGAGATAATTTAGCATGTCCTCGGAGATCTCAGAGTCGGTACCGGGTTGACCAAAAATATTAAGCGGCACACAACCCGCAATTAGCGTATCCGGTGTAGCACCACAGCGCAGCACGCCTTGCTCATCAAAGTGGGTAGGACCAACCGCATTTTTAGCCGCTGGCCAATTGAATATACCAGTTTTTAGTCGTTTGTTTGAGTTGCGACCAAAATTGTAGGCCAGCTCCCAGCTCCAATCAGCATTAAAATCACCAGAGAGCGCCATCACAATACGGTATTGGCTGTTTTCCACATGGTTCATACGGCCATTGGTTTCCACCATTCTGCGACGCCAGTCATTGATGGCATAAGGATTACCATCTTTGTCTTTTGGACCGAATTGTTGGTTGTAATAATTATCAGGAGAGTAAGTGAAATCTAAATACCCACCCCAAACTGGAACTAATGGCTGAGGCGCACCATTGGTCGTGGATTTTCGATGTGAATAAAGCGCCTCGAAATTGAATACCACGTCATCCGAAAACTTCAAATTGCCAAGATCATACTCGCCAAACGCACTCATGCTATAGCGTTCAAAAGGCGTTTGCAGCAAGCTCGGCTCTTGGTAGTTATATAAGTCATTTTGCGCAAGTGACGCATCGGAGATAGTTTCACGCCACTCGCCATACTCTGGGCCTCGGGTAACAAATATCTCCTTGCCATTTTCATCCGTGACTTTTAGGTTACTCCATGGCATTGCGGAACTACCGCCTTGGCCGTAACTGCCATCGGGGTTGAGGGTTAAATCAAAGCGGCTAAAATCTCTGTCACCAGCATACACTTCTTGTTTTTCATCGTAGCTGGCACTCACCATAAAGCGCCCTTTATCACCAACAATGCCTGTTACGAGTTCCAAAGAAGTTGTATCAGCATCGCCTTCAGCAGATTGGCCAATGGAGCCACTGACCTCAAAAATATCGCCCGTTTGGCGAGTAATAATGTTTACGACACCAGACACCGCATCAGAGCCGTAAATAGAAGAGGCACCATCCAATAAAATTTCAACACGTTCAATAATCGCAGTAGGAATAGCACTCAGGTCAACCGCAGCATCCGCGCCATTACCCCCGTTTGGTAAGCGGCGGCCATTTAGCAAGACCAATGTGCGCTGTGCACCTAAACCGCGTAAGTCGAAGTTTGTCACGCCCGACGTATTTTCATTTTGAGAAGCATTAGGTGCACTGGCGGAAACCGTTAGATTTTGCAGCATATCGCCAATATTTTTAAATCCAGTTTGCTCAATATCCGCTCTAGATATTGTGGTTACCGCGCCGGGTTTACTTAGGTTTGCCCGCGCGATTCGCGACCCCGTCACCATGATCTTCTCAACAGGTTCCGACGCTGCTTCCTCGGCAAACACAGGGGCCGTCCACACCATAGCGCCCGAACCACATAAGCTGGCGATTGCCAACGCCAAAGTCGTTTTTTGTTTTGTTATTGTCATAACGGTTTCCTTTGTAACGTTCCAAATTATAATTAGACGCTGACGATAGAAAGTTTCTTATTATCACCACAGGGAATGAAATAGGTTATTTATTGCGCCTTTTTATACTGATAACACAATTAAATCGTTCCAACAAATGATTCTAGACGATTTGCGCAATATTTATTTACTTTTATTGAATATTCAAGCATCTAATTAAAAATCATGTACTCAGTAAGATTTAGCGTGTTCACTACCCAGAAAGTCACAAGTGTCACCGCTCTCTTAGCATTCAATATTGGCCTTTAAGGCCACCGAAATCTGGTAAAAAGCACTTACCGGGACTACCTTTATCTAGGGCCTGTTGACCTTTGCTGTTTGATTTTTGTTCTTCTGAGTGTGTTTTGGTCGCGACGCTCGACTTGCCGCCTAGTAATCTAGGCAAAAGTTGAGCAACAATGAACAAAGCGCACTCAGATGAACCCAAAGGGCAGCGCTTGATTAGCATTTCTACTGTGTTATCGCCAGACTTACATAGAGTGACTATGCTACACTGGCTCTGCCTTGTATAAATACCAATCAAACTGCTGCAAAAACAAACTTGAAAGATCAACAGGCCCTAGGGTTTATTAGTCTTTGCGATTTGATTTTTGTTCCTCTGAGCGTGTTTTGCTCGCGGCGTACAAATTGCCTGATGTACATATCGATCAAACTTCTGCAAAAACAAACTTAAAAGATAAACAGGCCCTAGCAATCTTCCGTCATCGAACAAACAAGGATCTCCCATGGATAAGAAGCAAAACACACCATCGATTTGTCCTTTTGCGCATGGTGCAAATACGTCGTCAGAGCATAGCGAGCACCAATGGTGGCCAAATAGCCTGAACCTAGACATATTGCATCAGCACGATACGAAAACCGATCCGATGGATGCCAATTTTGATTACAAAAGCGCATTTAACAGCCTTGATTATCCCGCCCTGAAAAAAGACCTCGAACAACTTATGACAGATTCGCAGCCATGGTGGCCTGCCGACTGGGGACACTATGGTGGATTAATGATCAGAATGGCATGGCACGCTGCAGGCAGTTATCGTGTTGCGGATGGTCGCGGTGGCGCAAACACGGGTAATCAGCGTTTTGCTCCGCTAAACAGTTGGCCGGACAACGGAAACTTAGATAAAGCGCGGCGTTTACTTTGGCCGATTAAAAGAAAGTATGGCAATCGTATTTCGTGGGCCGATTTAATCGTGCTGGCGGGCAATGTTGCTTATGAGTCGATGGGATTCAAAACCTTTGGCTTTGCCGGTGGCCGAGAAGATATCTGGCATCCAGAAAAAGACACCTACTGGGGCAGCGAAAAAGAGTGGCTGGCTCCCTCAAATAACCAAAACAGCCGTTATAGCGGCGAACGCGATTTAGAAAACCCGCTTGCCGCTGTGATGATGGGTCTTATCTACGTTAATCCTGAGGGCGTAGATGGTAATCCCGATCCGTTAAAAACAGCTGAAGATATGCGTGTTACCTTCGCTCGAATGGCAATGAACGATGAAGAAACGGTTGCGCTAACCGCTGGCGGACACACTGTGGGTAAAGCGCACGGAAATGGCAATGCCGATGAATTAGGCCCGGAGCCCGAAGGCGCGGACTTGCATGAACAAGGTTTTGGTTGGATGAATCACAGCTCGCGTGGCATTGGCTCTGATGCGGTAACCAGTGGTATTGAAGGCGCTTGGACGACGAACCCAACTCAATGGGACAATGGCTACTTCTACTTGCTGTTCACATACGAATGGGAGCAAACCAAAAGCCCTGCGGGTGCATGGCAATGGCAGCCTATCAATATAAAAGAAGAAGATAAACCAGTTGATGCTGAAGACGCATCTAAACGCTGCATGCCGATGATGACAGATGCCGATATGGCACTGAAAATGGACCCTACTTATCGTAAAATTTCAGAGAAGTTTTATGCCGACCCCGACTATTTTAACGATGTTTTTGCAAGAGCGTGGTTTAAGCTTACCCATCGCGACCTTGGCCCAAAAAGTCGTTATCTAGGCCCTGAAGTCCCTAACGAAGATCTACTTTGGCAAGACCCCGTCCCCAGCGTTAACTACACCCTAAACGACAGTGAAATTAGCGCACTCAAGCAACAAATTCTAGCAACCAATGTGACGCTTTCAGAATTAGTAGCCACCGCGTGGGATAGTGCGAGAACGTTTAGATATTCCGATTTTAGAGGGGGTGCAAATGGTGCGAGGATCCGCCTAGCCCCGCAAAAAGATTGGCTTGGAAATGAGCCGGAGCGTCTAGCGAAAGTGCTTGCGGCATTGGAAGCCGTGCAAAGTAATTTTACGCCTACCGTAAGCATGGCTGATTTAATCGTATTGGGTGGCTGCGCTGCTGTTGAACAAGCGGCTAAAAATGCCGGAGTATCAGTTCAAGTGCCTTTTACCGCTGGACGAGGCGATGCCACAGACGAGCAAACCGACATTGAGTCATTTGATGTATTAGAGCCTGTACATGACGGTTTTCGCAATTGGCAAAAACAGCACTACAGCGTAAAACCAGAAGAAATGCTACTTGATAGAGCCCAACTGATGGGGCTCACTGCCAAGGAAATGACCGTACTGATCGGCGGCATGCGCGTGCTTGGCACCAATCACGGGCAAACATCGCATGGCGTATTTACCGATAACGTTGGCACCTTGAGTAATGACTTTTTCGTCAACTTGACCGATATGGCATATCGTTGGGAGCCAAGTGGAGAAAACTTATATGAGATAAAAACACGCGACACGAACACGGTAAAATGGACCGCGACTCGCGTTGATCTCGTCTTTGGTTCTAACTCTATCTTGCGCGCTTACGCCGAAGTCTACGCACAAGATGATAGCAAAGAGAAGTTTGTCCGCGACTTCGTTGAGGTATGGACAAAAGTAATGAATGCAGACCGATTTGACCTAAAATAACCACTTAAAAAAAACCTAGGATGTGATTATTCTTTACGCTGATTTTCAGCAGCAAAGACAATCACATCCTAACCACTACATTGGTTTACACAAAACCCTAGCCAGATGCTTGCCATTGTTTCCTATCGTTATATGCTAGAAATCAATAATAAAAATGAATGCAGGGATATTATGTTTAAAAAATCACTCATTGCATGCACCTTGCTCGCCACGCTAAGTGCATGTAATCAAACCACTCAACAAGTTGGTAAGCCGCAAACCAATCAAGTTGCCGCTGATTTTAAAACCTATTCAGCAGAAACTTTTTTTGATACCACAAATATTCAGGGCAGCGCGTTTCGCCCTGATGCACAGAAAATTTTGGTCACTTCTGACGAGTCGGGAATATATAACCTCTATGAAGTTGACGTCAAAACCGGCGAAAGATCACAAATAACGGATGCCACCGATTCAACCTACCCAATCGGATATTTTCCAAATGATCCCCGCATCTTATTCACGCGAGACAACGGTGGAAATGAGCGCTTTCATGTTTTTGTCCGTGACGAAAATGGCCACGTTAAAGATCTCACGCCAGGAGAAAAAGTGAGAGCTGGTTTTATCGGTTTTACTAACGATAACAATGCCTTCTACGTGTTAAGCAACCAGCGTGACGAGCGCTTTATGGATCTATATCGCTTTGATGCTGCCACCTACGAAAGTGAACTTATTTATAAAAATGACAAGAATTTAAATGTCCAACAGGTGAGTGAAACCGATCGCTACCTTGCACTTATCAATGCGCAAGGTAATAAAGACAGCGACTTATTCTTACTCGACTTACATAACCCCGGCGCCCCTCTCGTTGAGATTTCAAACGTGGCGCACGAGGCAAACTTTTCCGCTTCAGCATTTTCTAAAGACGACAAATATTTATACTATGGGACCGATGCCCATGGTGAATTTTATCAAAATTGGCGCTATGAAATCGCGGCGGGTAAACACACGCCGTACATAGAAAAAAATTGGGACGTGAGGTTCTTATATTTCTCCGATTCCAACCGCTATCGTGTTGTCGGTGTGAACGAAGACTCTAGCGTAAAAGTCACGATCACCGATCTTAAAACAGGAAAGGACATCAAACTCCCTAAGCTCCCTGCAGGTAGTATCAACGGCGTTAACTTCTCCGATGACGAAAAGCTGATGGCTTTTTATTTAAATTCAGATACATCACCAAATAACTTGTACGTATGGCGTGTTGGCAGTGATGAAGTTAAGCAGTTGACCTCAACCTTGAGCGACAAAATCAATACCGAACATTTGGTCGAGAGCACCATCGCTCGCTTTAACAGTTTTGATGGTTTGGAAGTGCCAGGCGTACTCTACAAGCCAAAGCTTGCTAGTTCGACAAATAAGGTGCCCGCGCTCGTATTTGTTCACGGAGGTCCCGGAGGCCAAAGCATGACGGGTTATAGTGCTCTTACTCAGCATTTGGTTAATCAAGGGTATGCGATTTTCGCCGTAAACAACCGAGGCAGCTCTGGCTATGGTAAAACCTTCTTCCACTTAGATGACAAACGTCATGGTGAGGATGATTTACAAGACATCGTTTGGAGTAAAAAATATCTACAACAGCTAGACTGGGTCGATGCTGATCGTATCGGCATAATGGGCGGAAGCTACGGTGGCTATATGACTGCAGCGGCACTGGCATTTGAACCTGAAGAGTTCAAATTAGGGATCAACATCTTTGGTGTGACTAACTGGGTAAGAACCCTTGAGTCTATTCCACCATGGTGGGAAGCATATAGGAAGTCTCTATATGATGAGTTAGGCGATCCGGCTACCGATAAGGAGCGTTTGCATCGTATCTCACCACTTTTCCATGCCAAAAATATCACTAAGCCATTGATGGTTGTGCAAGGTGCAAACGATCCTCGTGTACTTCAAGTAGAGAGTGATGAATTGGTCGAAGCCGTTCGCTCAAACAATGTGCCTGTCAAATATGTACTATTTGACGATGAAGGGCATGGGTTCTCTAAAAAGGAAAACCGTATTGAGGCCTCTCAAGCCTATCTCGACTTTCTTAAAAAGCACCTTTAACAAATAGGCTGCCGGATCCGAGTATCTAACTTCAGGTTATTTAGCTCGGATCCGAACTACTCACACTGCTTGCTTATGACTATACTTTGACCAAAATTATACCAATTAGCTTAATTACGAAATCTATTTTGAAGCGAGAAAACCTGAGCTTCGGAGAATTCAGCACGCGCTAAGCTCGGCAACTATCCAATCCCTAAACGCCTTTAATTTAGGCCACTCAAAGTGACGCTCAGGTGCGACCAAGAAGTAGCGATATTCACACAACCATGCAAAGTCGGGATAGATTTCTAACTGGCCAAGCTCTAAAGATTGATTCACTAAACGTCGACGTAACAAAGAAAACCCCTGCCCAGCCACCGTTGCCTGCTGCACCAATGCCGCATTATCAATTTTAAGATTACTGAATGTATGACCACTTAAACCCAGTTGCTTGTTTAGCTCAAGCCACGCATGTTCATTATCTCTACCTTCGTCATAAATAAAATTGAGCTTTGATAGCTGCTCTCGCAGCGGTTGGTTTGGGTCAATTAATCCAGGGCGGTAGGCAAGAACTAACTCATCCTCCGCGATGAGTTCGCTTTTTAGTCCCGGATAGTTACCAAATCCAAAGCGGATCCCAATATCGATATCGTCGTGGTTAAAATCGGCGAGTTGCTCAGTAGGATCAATACGTAGCTGGAAGTCTGGCAACGCCTTGTTGAAGCTCGCCAATCTAGGCAAAAGCCAACAAGTAGCAAATGAAGGCAAAACCGACAGGTTAATAGTATTTGGGTTCGGATCTGATTTTAACGTCGATAGACCCATTTCCATTTGCCCAAAGGCCTTGTGTAAGTAAGGCAACAAGTCTTGCCCTTGCTGAGTTAGCAATACCTTCCTTGTTTGCCGCTCGAACAACATGCAACCAAGCTGTTGCTCGAGGGTTCTTATCTGTTGACTCACGGCAGCTTGAGTCACAAATAAGGCTTCCGCCGCCTGCTTAAAACTACCTAATTCTGCCGCCGTTTTAAAATACCAAAGTCCTTTGAGTGGAGGTGATTTCATTCGCCATCTTACTTAATTAAAACTTAACTATAGGTCAGAATTTCTAGTTTGTCAGTTTTATGAATGCACACAATACTTAGCAATGAAATCAGAGACGGAAGGAGTCTTTATCATGAAATACGCAATTATTCTTGCATTTCCTCTAGCAGCACTCGCATCAACATCCGAGCAGGTACAAACTGAAAAAGTATTTACCGATGCAGGATACCCCTACAAAAACTTAATTATGAAGGCCGAAAAAGTGGAGCTTGTTTATTCAGAAGAGCAAAACAAAACGACCTGTCGAGTTAAGGTCTATAGCGGTGATGTACTTCATGAAGGGGAGCCTATGGAGATATCGGCTAAAACGTTTTCAACCGATCCCGTCAAGGGCTGCCTTGCCCGGCAAAATGCCAAACACATTTTAAGTTTGCTTTAATATAAGCTAACCCGAAATCAGAATAACAACTTGTGCGCTAGCAGTTGTTATTCTTCGGTTAGCTTCAGTTAAGCAACCTGATTGATAAGCTGCTGCCGCTTGAACCAAAAAGGCGCATCACACCAACGTTTTTCCTTATTATAAAACTGCTGCTTTAGCGCTAAGTACTGATCAAACTGATGTGCTAAGTCTTGTTGATATACTTTGCTGCTATGCATAAATGCTTGAGATGTTTTGGTATTGCCGATAATGGCTGCCGCTTGGCACCCCGATGTCATGGCAAACCCTAATCCCATAGAAGAAATAGGGTCAAACGCACAAGCCGCATCCCCCACAGGTAAATAATTTTTGAGATGAGCAAAACTGCTAAAATGACTCCCGGCAGGTCTGATCCATAGATTTTCGTCGACCATCTTTGCCCCCTCAACCCGCCTTGACATATATTTACTGCTACCTAAGTGAGCTTGCCACTGCGTTAGACGATTTAAGCGCTGCTTTGAGAGCAATTCAAAATCACTGAAATACGTTACAACTAACATATCGTTAGAAAGTGCCGCACTGTACCACCAGCCAAATTCATCGCTTTCAATTAATTGCAGTTGCTCAAGCGCCCCTCGCTTTACTTTAAAGAAGGCACCAACCCCTGTAAGTCTGTCATATTGCTGAACAGCCGCTCCTAGAGATTTGCCAATCAGCGAATTACGCCCAGACGCATCCACAAGATACTCGCAAACAATGGTAAACTGACCATAGTCAGGATGACTCACGACCACTGAATAACGGCCGTCTTGTAACTGAGTAATTGCTTTGCTTTTAGTGCGCGGGAATACCGTACCACCACGCTGGATCGTGCTTTCGAGCAAGGTTAGATCGAATATCTCACGATTAATTTGATAGGTTGCTCTATCTGGTGCAAAAATCGCGTGACGATTAGCGGATTGCTCACTTCCCCAAAACGCACTATTACCTTGAGTTGGAGTAAAACAGTGCGGACCGAAATCCGCTCTGTCTATCTGCAAATACTCCAATACCGAAAACACACTTGCAGATACACTTTCGCCAATTCTTAATTTTTGTAAATCAGACTGCTCGATTAAAATGACTGATAGGTCTGTGTGATTGAGCAAGTTTAATGCGGTGCTAGCCCCAGCAGGGCCAGCACCAATTACTAGCACATCACATTCGTGAGTACCATTCATACCCATTACCGTCTTGTTCGAGTACCGCTGCGAGGCACTTTTTTCGCAGCTCGTTTTTGCGTAATTGGCTTCGCCATTTTTTCTTCAAGCCCTTTTAGTATTGCTTTGGCCTTAGAGCACCCGCAAGACAGGTGATCTTTAAGGTCATCAGGAATGTAAAACACCGGAATATCAGTTCCGTCGTCTTGGCAATTCCCGGTAATATCGGAAACAGGCACATCCTTATACGCAAACAATTGGTGATTACGTTCGATTTCCGTAAAATACGGGAAATTCGGTTCATCACTATTTTGATTGCGGATAAAACCAAGTGCCGACCAATGCTCAACCATTTGCACAAAACTATTAATACCCCGTGCATAGTTGACTTGCTGGCCAGCTGGAAGGTGAGTAAGTGATTGATCATCAAATTGATTCGTCAATACATCCCAAGGGCTTTGCGGTGGCCACCAGTAACTGTAGTAAGTTGGGGCAGCAGGCACCATTTGCGGATCGTCTTCCGTGCCGACATTCACTTTATTCACCGTTGGCTCGGTAAAGTTCACATTTTGAATGGTACAATTGAAAAAGTCAGCTTGCCATGGGCATGCCATGCGCTTGGTTAAATCTCCAGGCTGACATCCACCGCCTTCGCACTCATCACGCTCAGCATCCAAACCGCTCGGAAAGCCATTACCCATGCTTTGATCTTTGATGATATAAGGCGCCGCGTACACTGCTGGATTTTGTAAACTCCACGTTACCTCAATCCCTGGACACATAGGTAAGCCAACGCAATTACCCACGCTACCTTGATCCGCATAAAATACGCCAAACTCATCGACTGCGCTCTGTGGCGCTGAAGGTTTAGCACTTGAAAAGTTACCAGCAGCCCACTGACTCAGTAAGAAATATTGAGTCTGCGTTAACGTCAGAAACTTATCGACAATATTGTCTTCAGCGTTGCTCACCGAGTTACTACCAGAGTTCATTGGCATCAGTGGTAAATTACCCTCAATACCATACTCGAAGAGTTGCTGATTGGTTTGATCGTTTGGCGGAGTTTGCTGCACTGTGGCTGGGTCAACTGGCTGTCTAAAATACTTAAAGTAAGCCTGACGATTCGCTTTGTTATCTTCAGAGCTGTCTTTAAAATCAAAAATATTGGAAACAAATGCCGACATAGATTGGACATTTGATACCCACTGATACCGACTGATACGCTGGATAATCGGCTCAATATCTTGGTAATAATTTGCCTGATAAGAAGACTGATACTCACCATTGCTGTAAAGCTCAGGACATAAGTTTTGTTCACGTACCGCAACGTCAAACATAGTATCACTGAGGTTGGAGATATTGACGATTTCCGGTGCAAAGTCCGGAGAGCCAACAATTACCCAAGCTGAGAGCTGCAAGGTTTTACCATCGTCAAACGTAACCGTGCAATACACAGTCCCATCCGCAATATCATCATGCCACGTGTCCGCGCCACCGTAAGATTCAAGAGGCTGGTTACCACCCGCATTCCCTTTACCGCCAAGTACTACTAAGCGGCCTTCGTTATCGGTTAAAATATCTCCGAGCGACTTTATTTCAGTGCCTTGGCACGGTTTGGGAGGGAAACTAACCGGATATCCTGCAGGGGCACTGGCGGCGTCAAATTCAGCTTTTGCATTTGCGCCAGATATCGTTCTTGGACCTGGGTCAATAATTAGGCTTCGACGATCCGTTGCATCTGCATTACGCCAAGGCGTGTTGCGATTGCTATAACTATTATCTTGACCATAGAGTAAGTTGCCTTGTAATTCATTAAACTCATACCATGCCGCCTTTTTATTCGCGACGTGTACGGTCCAACTAATGGATTTCACGTTATCGCTCGATAACGTTAGTTCATTGTTATTTTCGTCAATGATTTTAAAGGGTTGGCCCTGTCTGCGGATCCGGCCTTCTGCATCTTTAAACTGACTGACAGGGCTGTCTATCTGATTGCCCCATTCATCGGATTCAAACGGTAAACCACCTATTTTGTCTGGTGCTAAATAAAACTGACCATCGCTATTACCGAGTCTTGCGACACCGACAGAGGGGTGAAGTGAATAGTTCATATTTATATCCTTTAGATATAGTAACCACGGCACAAAACAACACACTTGTTAACAAAACATACTCAAGTGTGCGCTAACTTTCGCTTAAATTGAGTCCCAGCTAAGTAGAGTAACTGTAGCACCAGCAATAAAATGTGTATATTTCACTTCATTACAGAACATACGACACGAACAAAATAATCAACAACCATATGATATTAATTGAAAAATATTTTTATCTTTTTTAAACCATGTAAGAGCCTAACACTCAAAGAACAAATCAGGTGATTAGAAAACTTATTCGTTACAAACAAAAATTAATTGAAACATTTATTTCACAAACTATAATCCTTGTCCCTCAGTTGAGTAAAAACGTTATTTTTTGCTTTTAGTTTTCAAGGAGTAGATATGAAAATAAAGCCTCTCACATTTGCACTAGGACTTGCATTAAGCAGCACAGTTCAAGCATTCACCCAATTTGGTGGACAAGGGATCATGCCCATGGGACATGAATGGTTAACCCGCACCGCAGCACTTGAAGTGCTGGATGCCGAACACATTATCGAACCAGATCCCAACGACCCCAGACACGCTTGGCGCTATGGTTTGGCAAAGAACATCGCGCTACATACCGCACAAGATGAAATTACTCGACTCCAGTCCCAGTTAAACAACAACCCGCTCTATGAACCAAGATACGACAGTGTGAACTCCGCCATCGTTGGTGAGCGCTGGGTTGATATTGCTGGATTTAACGTCACCAACGCCAGTACCGACCCTACCGGCCCAAACTGCTTTAGCGCAGTCTCGCAAGAGCCGGCTGACATTCAGCTAGATCACTTTATGCGCCGCTATGATGATATTGCAGGCCAAGGTGGTGTAGATGCAGCTTATCGCGCGCAAAAACGCTTTGTTCAACATTTTATTGATGCGGCTATGGCTGAGGAAAAGCGCCTCAAGGTATGGGATGGTGGTGGCCACGCCGCCCTTGCGGAAGTAGATCATAATTACTTTTTGTTTGGCCGTGCTGTTCACCTATTTCAAGACTCATTTAGTCCAGAACATACGGTAAGGCTCCCAAAAGATAACTACGAAAAGGTTTGGCAAGTAAAAGCTTACCTTTGTTCTGAAGGTGCCGAGCAGCATTCGCACGATACCAAAGATGTGCTCAACTTCGCCAGTGGCGATGTAATTTGGCGAGCGAATACACGCTTAGAATCTGGTTGGCAGTCTTATCGTATTAGTAGCATGAAACCGGTTGCGATTGTCGCGCTGGAGGCCAGTAAAGATCTCTGGGCTGCGTTTATTCGCACAATGGCAATACCAAAAGCACAAAGACGTAGCGTAGCCGAGCAAGAAGCACAGCGACTAGTACAAAACTGGTTGTCGTTTGACGAGGCAGCTATGCTGGCTTGGTATGAGGACGAAAGTAAACGTGACCATACTTATGTACTGGCCCCTAATGAGTCGGGAAAAGGGAAGTCGCTTGAAGCCTGTATGGCAGAGCTAAATGTAGGTACAACTAGCCAAGCCGAGCGTGTTGCACAGCTAGATGCAGAGCGAAACCAATGTCTTTTTAATATCGAAGCCGAACCTGGTTTTGAAGATCTTAACGACCCACACTTAGATATACCCTACAACTGGCGTTGGAAATCTCTAACCTGGCAAACGCCACCAAGCGGCTGGACATATCCGCAGTTAAGTGGTGATTCGGGCACACAAATCACGATAAAGTCGCCAGTAAATAATCAGTATTTAGCGGCACAGACCCTGAATAATGACACCCGAATTACCTTTAGCCCAAATGAGCCTCTCGATTTAATTCAGGTAACCAATGCTGAGGGTCTGCACTATTTTAGAGCCACTCAAGCCCCTTCACTGTTTTTAAGTTACAGCAGCAAAAGCGCAGGTTATCTCAAGCTCGTAGACTCCCCTAAACAAGCACTCTACTCGTTGATATATCAAGGTGGTGTTTGGAATATCAAAAATCAATTTTGGCAGCAATATATTTGGTTTAACCAAGCACAAAACCAACCTGAGTTAAATCGCCATGGCGAGCCGGACCAGTTATCCGCTAAGTGGATGATTGAAGGCATATAACGTAACACAACCCCCAACCAACAGGCCCTATCATTTAGGGCCTTTTCCTAAATAGACTCACTCAGCGTGCCTGATACAAAGTACTATTAACTTTTCTTGCGCAGCCAAAAGAGGCTTCCTTCAACGCTTAACCAGGCTTTTTTGCCACCACAATCTATATAACTTAAGACTTCTTCTTTTGAACCCAGTGTGTAGCCATATATCTCTTTTTGCTTAGTCTTTTCTTGACCTGTAAGCATCTTGATAAAGTGCTTATTGTACCCTTTGATTGTTGCTTTTAGCTCATTCAAGGCTTTGCTCTCGCCATCCTGCGCAAAACGCATCAACGCCTCTGCAGATAGCATAAAAATACTCTCTTCTTCATATTCACCGAGGCAAGCTTGTAGTTTATCCCACTGTTTTAAGATCACTAAACCGTTCACATACAGGTATCGACAGGCCTGATTGTCGTTAGGATTAAGTCGCAGCAGCACTTCTAGTTCATCAACCGCCTCTTGTACTCTGTCTGCCCAAAAGTAAATCCACGCTTTATGGTAACGAATAAACATATAAGGTCTGGTTTCGTGGATAAGCCAAAAATCACCTTGATTTTCCTCAATATAATCAGGCGTAATAAAGTCTTGTTCTTCATTATGAATAAACTGGTCAAGTAAAGGGATTGAATCGATGTGAGTCAATTTGAGTAAGTTCTCAATCAGTGAGTTTCTTATTTCTTCTTGTTCTTCGTCAAAATCTTCTTCAAATTCAAACGCTCCGAACTCGTTGTCTAATTCAGGATCCCAAATTAAAGTATCCCCTAACTCCATAATCGCGCCTGCCAAATAACGCTTTACGTCATGAGCCTCTCGCTCAAAAGGCATCATAGGCTCAGCGTGTGAAAACGCCTCCTTGGCTGCATCTAAGCTAGTAAACCCGGTGAGCTGTTGTTGTAATTCACTTACCGCACCTTTCTGCTCTAGTGACAAGTTCTCAAAAGATACTTTATCCAACGCCTTAAGCAGACCAAGACAAAAGCTCGGTAACGGAGCCCCCTTTGCTAATGATGCAGCAAAGTCTTGCTTAGAGAGCGCACACTCTTTTGGCAACTTATAAATTTTTCCATCCAAGCTTGAAACGCACTGCTCATGCAAATCCATTAAGGCCTCTAACTGAGCACGGTAAATAGCCGTGTAATCACCAAAGAGCTCAGGCAACCACTCGTGTATTTCAGCAATATCATTAATGGCAACTTTGCCAATCAAATAGCCTTCAACAAAATAATAATCCGGTTGATGCTGAGTATATTGAGAAAAGGCATTAACTGCTTTGCGTAACGCACTTGGAGTCATATAGAACATTCCTTTAATAATTGGGTAGGTAGGGGCAGCTTTACGCAGCGAACTCTACAAAAACATCGCGGAATAAATGCCCTCCTACCATACTAGATCCCACTGGTAAAAACCACTTCACGCGGCGATCTCTACATAAAACATCGCGGAATAAATCCCCTCATACCATACTAGCTCCCCGCTGGTAGGAGCCGCTTTACGCGGCGATCTCTACATAAAACATCCCGGAATAAATCCGCTCTCATCACACTAGCCCCCGCTGGTAGGAGCCGCTTTACGCGACGATCTCTTGCACCCCATTACAGAGAACCAACCCCTCACACAACCTTTCGACGCTCCAAACCCCAACAAAGCACTAAAGCAACCACACCACTTGCATAGGTAACATACAAAGGCACTGAGGTGTCGGCATCTTCAGCATACATAAACACACTCGACATCACCCAAGCTGCACCTGCACCAATCAATAACCACACCGCCGCAGAATACAGCTTATACACCGGCGCACTTATATAACCCGACAACACCACACAAGCCGCTGCTACACCGCCTATCACCGGCTTCTTCCACCAGCCCGCATATTCCGCCAACATCCCAGCCAAGGTTGCTGACACGACAAAAGTCACGACGACGATTATGATAGACAGTAAAAACTTAAGGGCTTGGTTCATCGGGCTATCCTTTATGCTAAAAGTGCTGATTAAAAAGAGCTTACTCAAAAAGTAACCAGCCGTCACTTTACCATTTTTGGGTTTCACTCTTAGGCTTAATATCTTGAAAAACTTCGACAAGCAATATTTTGCTATGACTAAACTACTTTAATAATCACCTGCAATTTAAGCCCAACAAGGTTATAGTCAATACAAAGGAAATCAAAAACCAAACAAAAATGTCTGAAAAAGGCCACTGGTTAACCAGCAAACAAACCCAAAAGTTACTAAAGATCAGTGGCTGCGAGCTGATGCATCGCCGTGAGCGCGGGCAGTTAAAATACCAAAAGCGCGGACGCGCCTATTACTATTATTTTGAACATGTCGACCCAGCTAAACTTTCTTGAATATAAAAAGCTTGTTAAAGCAATTAAGTTTGGCAAGCAACTACCAAATGCCGTATACGTGCACCACTCGGCGATATGCTCAGCACTACCTGAGGAGTTGCAAAACCTCCTTGAGCAACAAATTAACAGCCATCAGCTTTCAGCGCCATGGAACGTACTTAAACTGCTCAAACGTGACTTTAAAATCACCTTACTCCACTACCCTGATTTTGATGATTACGCTTACCCAGCGCTACAGCACAGCACTACTATTGATATTCTCGAAAGCACAGCTAAACAGGCTGACTATTCAAAATCCGACAACCCACCCATTTTGCATCGTAAAGAAGCTTTTGTGTTGCCTGACTATCCAAAATTTGCTGAATTTGAATCTATCACCAAAGAAGGTGAAGCTATTGGCCTTTATCAAAACACCAAAACGATAGGCTTTAAAAAGCAGTGGGGCGCATTAATCAAACGGCAAGGGTATCAGCTAGATGAATACGGCCGGCTGCACTCTTGTGAACAATTATCCCAGCAAAAAACCGAGCCGAGCGCAGAGCAAACACAAGTAATTCAACGACACTTGACCGCAATAAACCGTGACAGGCTCTCTGCACCATTTCAAAAACTTGCCAAGTTTGGATACCTTAACGGTGAATATTCAATTCAAGACTACGGCTGCGGCCTAGGGGATGACCATCGCGAGCTAGAAGCAAGCGGCCTTAATATCAATGCCTGGGACCCTGTCCATAAACCAGAAGGGCAAAAAGTAAAAAGCGACATTGTCAATCTAGGCTTTGTACTCAATGTAATTGAAGACTATAACGAACGTGTAGACACGTTACGCCAAGCATACACGTTATGCGACAAACTAATCGTAGTTTCTGTTATGCTCACCAATTCCGCCATTACAGAGCAATTCAAACCTTATAAAGACGGTGTGATCACCAAACGAAATACGTTTCAAAAGTATTACAGCCAAGCACAGATCAGAGAATTTATAGAACACACCCTAAATGTAAAAACGGTACCGTTTGGGCAAGGGATCATTGCTGTATTTAAATGCCCAGAATTACTCGAGTTACACCATATTGAACTACAGTTTCAAGCTCACGAATGGCAGCATATTACAAAGCGTCCAACCACCAAACAATTACCTACGCGTGTAAAGCAAAGCCTATTCGAAAAACACCCAGCATTATTTGAGCAATTTTGGCAGCATTGTTTGCACTTTGGCAGAGTACCCGCCAATAACGAATTTGAACAAAGTGATGAGTTGCGGGCCATCATTGCGAGCCACAATAAAGCGTTTGAATTAGTATGTGACCATTTTGACTTCCAAGATTTTAAAAACGCACAGCTAAAACGCAAACAAGACTTATTGGTATACTTTGCCCTCAGCCTATTTGGTAAACGCCAAGCGAAAAGCCATTTGCCCAACCGCCTGCTAAGAGACATAAAAAGCCACTTTACCAGCTTTAATCAAGCCATTGACGAGGCAAGACAATTATTATTCTCAATTTCAGATCCAGTCAACATAGGTGAAGCTTGCCATCACACCTATTCATCGTTGCAACTAGGCGAGTTTAATCATAGCCACAGCTATATTCTGCCAAGAGCCTGCCTCAATCTGCTACCAGCAGTCTTGCGAGTCTACATTGGTTGTGCCGCCCAGCTATATGGCGATTTAGACGACATTGACTTAATTAAAATTCATATGCGCTCAGGCAAAGTCACTCTACTTAAATACGACGACTACAACAAAAAACTCCCGCTACTCACCGAACGCATAAAAGTGAAACTGGCCGAGCAAGACATTGACTACTTTTACTATGGCAACGAATACCCACAGCAACCGCTGTACAACAAAATCGACTTTCTTGAAAACAGCTCCAAGGCACACCGAGCGCAGCAGCGCTTCGATAAGAAGCTTGCCGATATGCTTAAAGGCGTACCAAGAGCAGAATGGCCCAATTGGAACATTCTGCTAAAGGTGTTTGAGTATTGGGGGGTGGAGTTGAAAGGTAACATATGGAAAAACACTAACATTAAAATCAAGCTATAAATTATTTTTAGCTTGAGCAAATAAATAAACTATCTTCTCTTCTAACGACCTTAATTTTTGCATGGAACACTGTAGTGCCTCTAACCTCTCCTCAACCAACTGAACATCTATCTCTTTAAGAGTTGTCAAATCGCCCTCAGACACATCAAATATATCTTTAGCAATTCTCGTTGAACTTTCAAAATACTCACTCAACTCTTTAGAAAGTCCCCCCTCCTCCAAAACTTTGGCTAGAAAAATAGCTTTTTTTATCCCCCTTATGTTCACAAAAAAATCTTGATACGACGTAGCATATTGTTCAGAAAAAAAGCCAGGTAGTGCTATTTTTTTTATCGCATGATTTGAAAAAAAGGTTTCTGATAAGTTTAAGAATAGATTTACTGAATCGACATACAAAAAATAGCTGTCGAGAGCATCATAGAATATCTGAACATCTTTTTCTGCGAGCTTTTCTTTTACAGTTTTTGATTGATGAAGTAAGAATCCAAAAATCAAGACCATTAATGTGACAATCGCTGGTGATGCTTTTACTAAAGATTCCATAAAACATTTCCTTACTTTACTCTTTCAGCTGAATTTCTATCAGAGCTGAATTTTTCTAAAAGCTTCAATAATTTGTTCAACAGGTAAACTATCTACCAAACCTCCCCAGGACATTCTAATTGCCCCCGAAACCCTTTCGTCGTCTAACCCCATTGCTGTCAATACGTGTGAAGGTGTATAACTTGATGAAGTACAAGCTGAACCATTTGATACAGCTGCGACCCCTTTAAACATAACCATAGCAGCTTCTGAATTAACGCCCGGCACTGAGAAATTTAAAACATACGGAGAGGAGTTCTCGCCATTATACTGCGCACCAATTTTATCCAGTTCAACCATTAACGATCGCTTTAAAGAAGCAGCATGCGTTTGCCACATTTCACCATTTTTTGCGGCTATCTCACACGCCAAACCAAAACCAGCAATTAAAGGAACCGGTAACGTACCAGGACGCAGTCCCCTTTCCTGCCCACCTCCAAAATAGATTGGCTTTAATGGTGGCTTTATAAATCCGCGTTTACGCATGACAAGTGACCCCACACCTTGAGGTGCATAAACTTTATGTCCGCTTGCGCTGATTAAATCAATACGCTGATTTTTTAAATCTTCGCTCAACTTGCCAAAGCTTTGCGCAGCATCTACATGTAGGTAAACTTCATGCAAGCTAAGCACGTCGCATATTTCAGAAATTGGCTGAATACACCCAGTTTCATTATTAACATGCATAATTGACACAAGTACCGTATCTTCTCGCAATAATATTCTAAGTTGCTGAGGATCTACCAGCCCGCTTTCCCCCACGTCTAGATAGCTCACCTCAAAGCCATTTTTTTCTAAATGCTCAATTGGCTCTAACACCGCCTTATGCTCGATCCGCGTGGTAATAATATGTTTTTTATTTTCTTGTTCTGCATATTCTTTTAAACCAAGAATTGCAATGTTATTACTCTCGGTAGCACCACTTGTGAAAATAACTTCAGATTTATCAGCTGCAACTACTTCTGCGACCTGCTTTCTTGCAGTTTCAACGTGTTTTTTAGCTAATGCACCAAATTCATGAGTCCGACTGCCAGCATTACCAAACTCTTCAACCATCAGTTTGTATACTAAATCAGCAACTTCTTTAGAGACTGGCGAAGTTGCGTTCATATCAAGATAGGCAGTCATTATCACTCCAAAAAAACTTATAAATATTCACAGACAATTTAGTCACTATACTGTAGAATTTGCGCAAACTGTTCGTACGAACAAAAACAATAAACTACGAACTAAACAGAAAAAACACAATACAAAAAGTAGCAATGAGCCAAATCGTATCGGGTACTTCCTTTCCTGCAATCAGGGGAACCCAAGCAAAAACAGAATATTACATCGTTATGTGCCCACTAAAAAGGTTAAATAAAATATTTACCTTTGATGAAAGCCAATTACCTGTAGACCAACGCGCACAGCGTATCATTAATGAAGAGCGTATACCTGATATAGCAAACTATATTCTCGATAACCGAGAAAACTACGTTTTTTCAGCGCTTACCGCATGTATTAGTGGTGTAAGTGAGTTTGTGCCAATTGGCGAAAGCAAGCACGAACAAAAAATTGGTACTCTTTTAATTGATGAAGACGCTGAACTATTTATCACAGACGGGCAACACCGTAATGCCGCTATTTTAGAAGCAATAAAGGCTGACCCTTCACTGGCTGATGAATCTATATCCGTAGTGTTTTTTAGCAATAAAACGCTCGAAGAACGCCAACGCATTTTTAAAGACTTAAACCTTTATCCGGTGAAAACAGACTCGTCACTGAGTATCACTTACGATGACAAGCCTGATGCCATACTTTCAAAAACGGTAGTGTTTAGAAGTGAACAGTTTACAAAGCTTGTTCATATGGAAAAAAGTAATCTAGGTGTACGTTCTAAAAAGCTAGTTAGTCACAGCGCAATTAATAAAGCCACCAAGTACCTACTTGGGACCATAAATCAAAAAAATTATGAGTCACTCATGCCTATAGCAACTGAGTTTTGGCATGAAGTGCTAAACAATATGCCTGCATGGCAGCTGGTATGTGAAGACAAAGCATCTGGCGGAGATTTACGTGACGAATCAATTCACGCACACGCCGTTACACTTCATGCTTTAGGAATGCTTGGTGCCTATTTACTAAAACACGATTCGCAATGGCAAAAAACACTCAAAGGCTTAAGTGAGATTAATTGGTCGCGTAGCAATAATGCATGGCGCGGACGCTGCGTAAACAACAATGCAATGACCAATAACCGCAAAGCTGCTGAACTTACCTGTATCAAAATTAAAGAATTTTTAAAAGTAACGCTTACGAACAAAGAGCAAAGTGCTGAACAAGCATTCAAAGGGGCAAATAATGACTGATAGTGTAGTACAGTCACACTCTGCTTTTGCTGGCGGGCTAAAAGAAGCCATTAGGCAAAGTATCGACCATATTAAAATGCTCTACATGAGCGACAGTATTCCTTGGGTATTAGGTTACAGTGGCGGTAAAGACTCAACGGCCATTTTGCAGTTGGTTTGGTATGCCCTGCAAGAGCTAAAAGAAGAAGGCAAAGCAAACAAAAAAGTACATGTAATTAGTACAGATACGTTGGTTGAAAACCCAATTGTTGCTTTATGGGTTGAAAAATCACTCGATAGAATGAAAGCCTCTGCAGATGAACAACAATTACCAATCGTGCCACACCGCTTAACGCCAGAAATTAAAGACCGTTTTTGGGTTAACTTAATTGGCAAAGGCTACCCCGCACCGCGAATGAAGTTTCGTTGGTGTACTGATCGTTTGAAAATATCACCTTCAAATACCTTTATCCAAAACCTTGCGAATAAAAATGGTGAAGCTATTTTAATACTCGGTACTCGTAAAGCAGAGAGTACCGCCCGTGCAGCTGTAATGGAGAAATTTGAGAACTCAACCACCAATACCCGTAAAGCCCTTGGCTTAACTGAGAATGGGTCACTAGAGCGAGTTTGGGTGTATACGCCTATTTCAACATGGAGTAACGATGATGTTTGGGTTTACTTAAACAGCGTTAAAAATCCATGGAATTTCCCTAATCACGATTTAATGGGCATGTACCAAGGCGCGACAGAAGGCGGCGAATGCCCACTAGTAGTAGACAAGTCAACCCAAAGTTGTGGCGATAGCCGATTTGGCTGTTACGTATGTACTATGGTAACTGAAGACAAATCAATGAACGCCATGATCTCAAACGACGAAGAAAAAGAGTGGATGTATCCGCTTGTTTCACTGCGTAACGAACTGGAGATTAACGATAGTAATCGAGAGAAAAAACTCGAAAAGCTGCGCCGAGATCGCAACAACCGAGATTTCCGCCGTATGAATGGCACACTTACCGTGCACGTATCTAAACATGGCGCAGACGTAGTGCACGGTCCTTATATTCAGTCATTCCGTGAGCACATGCTCAAAAAAGTGCTTGAAGCACAAGTAGCTGTGCAGCACATGGGGCCGCCTGAAGTCAAAAACCTAGAGCTACTACCAATTGAAGAGTTAGAAGCGATTCGAAAAATTTGGCTTGAAGATAAACACGAAATTGAAGACAACTTGCCAAAAATATATGAGAAAGTAATTAAAAAGCCATATCCAGGTAAACGCCGCGCGCACCACCCTATTTTAAACAATGACACGTTAAGTAAATTAAAAACTTATTGTGAGCAACATGGCGATAAAGAAGGCTTACTGTATCAGCAAATTCGCGCCACCATGAGCGTTGCAAACAAATACCGGAACCAGCTTCGCAGAGCAAAACTGGGCGATGAACTTAATGATGTGCTCGACAAAGGTGCATTCAACAGCATGTTTGAAGCAAAAGAATTTGCCCTAGAGCGCGAACGTCATCGTTTACATATTAAGCTAACAAACGATCAAAGCCTCACAACAAAAGAAGAAGAAGAAATAAAAGACAAGATCCACATGATCACTAAGTGTATTAAAGAACAAGGTTATAGCTCCCTGCCAGAAATTGAAGTTGTGGAGGTAGAATAATGTTATTGCAGTCTCTTACATTACATAACTTTGGTATTTACAAAGGCACACACACGGTTGATTTATCTGTTTCAAACGACAAACCTGTTATTCTTTTTGGTGGGCTAAATGGTGGCGGTAAAACCACTTTTTTAGATGCATTGCAGCTCGTGCTATACGGCAAACATGCCAAATGCTCTAACAGAGGAAATCTAGCTTATGGTACATACCTAGCCAGTACGCTAAACCGATACGTCGCTAAATCAGAGCAAGCTTCATTAGAGCTAACATTTAGCCACACCACAGGCACAGAAGCACAAACATTTACTGTGCGCCGCGAGTGGAAAGTAGCAAAGCAAGTTGAAAACTCAAAAGATAAAGTCACAGTAAGCTGCAATGGTGAACACGACCAATACATCAGCGAACACTGGGATGAATTTGTAAACGAGTTTATACCTATGTCACTTTCTGACTTATTCTTTTTCGATGGCGAAAAAATAGAGAACCTCGCGCACCCAGAGCGCAGTAATGAACTCATTAAAACAGGCATTGAAAACCTGCTAGGGTTAGATTTGCTCAGCCAATTACACCTAGATTTGAATAACATTGAGCGCAAACGCAAAGCAGAAAATCTAGATACAAGTGTAATTGAAAAGGTTGAAACCTGTGAAACCGATATTGAAGCAAACAACGATATTATTGAAGCGCTAAGCGTTGAAATTGCTAAGCTGAAAAACCAGCAAGGCAAAATCAATGTTGATATTAACAAAGCAAGACAAAAAGTACGTGACTCAGGCGCACACCTCATTGAAGAGCGTGACCAAATTCGCTTTGAACTCGGTGCAATAGCGCAAAAGTTAAAAGACAACCAACAACAACGCGTTAAGCTAGATTCCGGCATCGGGCCGCTTGGCTTAATTAAGCCACTACTTGAGCAAACACAAAAACAAACAGCACTTGAAGAACAAGCAAGCGAAGCCAGCGCACTTAATAAAGCCATTGAAAGCTATGAGGCAACTTTACTTAAATCGCTTGAAGGGCAAACACTGTCAGAAGCAGCGCGCACTGCACTTGAAAACGCTATGGCAAGCATGGCTACTGAACGCAAAGCTCTTGCCAATGTTGAAAGCTATGTGGGTTTACCAAGTAACTTATTTAATGGGCTTGAAGCAAAGCTTGAGCTTGACCAACAAGAGCGCGAAGCGCTTATTAAAGAGCGAGAATTACTACTTGAGAAAAAAGCGCTATTTGAGAAAAAAGAAGAATCAATTCCTGATTACGAAACTGTAAAACACGTATTAAGTGAATTGGCACAGTTTGAAGCTGAATTTAAAAACGCACAAACACTGATTAAAGCCAAATCAGCCGAGCTTGAACAAGCACAAGCAAAGCACGCCGTGCTAAATCAGCGTTACACCAACCTACTTACGCAACAAAGTAAAGACACCTTTGAACAAAAACGTTCGCTACAAGTGGTTGACCATATTGGTAAGTTAAAAGAAACCATGCAAGGTTTTGCAAAAAGCTTAATAAAAGAAAATATCGAACTACTGCAAGATACAATTACTGAAAAGTTTATTGCCCTTACTCGTAAAGAGCAGTTAATAAGTGGTGTGCATATTTGCCCTACCAGCTTTTCTCTTACACTACTTGCACAAACCGGTGAAGAACTCTCACCCAGCAGGCTTTCGGCTGGTGAACGACAACTACTTGCGATTGCAATTTTATGGGGGCTTTCAGAAGCGTCGGGTAAAGAGCTACCAACTGTTATCGACACCCCACTTGGGCGATTAGACGGAAAACACCGTACTCGTTTAATTGAAGGCTACTTCCCGTTTGCAGCAAACCAAGTATTACTGCTCTCTACCGATGAAGAAATCATGGGTGATTACTACAATAAGCTTAAACCTGCAATTAGCCGCGAATACCACATTAGCTACAACGAACAAGCCACTACATCGACTATTTCAGAAGGGTATTTTTAATGTTACATACAATCGACACTATCAAACTTTCTGAAAAACAAAAGCAGCAGCTTATTCGCTTAAAAAGCAAAACAGGCATCGAAAACTGGAATGTACTATGCCGCTGGGCACTGTGCATGTCACTGGCTGAAGACTCTGTACCACCGTTTGAAGAAATACCAAGCGACAGCAATGTTGAAATGACGTGGAAGGTATTTGCTGGCGAATATGCTGATGTGTATTTAGCGGTTTTACGAGAGGCTTTTCAGAAACAAAGTGCACAACTAGAAAGTGTGCACTTTGGTGATTTTGTTAAGTTACATTTGAATAGAGGTATTAGTTATAGCCTTAACTTATAAAAAACTACCGAACATCTTATTTTGTATAGTTGATAATAACCTAAATGTCAGCTATACAAATGGCTAATTTTCAACCCCACATCATTTAATGTCGTTACCTTCCGTATTTTCTTACCAAAGTAACCAAGAATAAGCTACTAAGTAACAAGCCCGAAACCGAAACTATATTAGCCATTACCCGACTAATTCCATTACCAGGTGAAAAATCTCCGTACCCTAAAGTTGTAAACGTTACAACACTAAAGTAAAAAGAGTCCCATAAAACTATGTACCAATATTTATCCCCTTCGAAAAATGACTGTATGTCTGAAGCTGACTTTATTCCGACGAAAGAAAAAATAATTGTTGAGAGTAATACCAACCAAAAAGCGCTTTTAGCAACTTTTGAAGGGTTTTGACAGTTATCGGAGATTATATGAATCCAACTTTTTTCAGATTTGCCAAGTATCCTTCGATTTAACTTATTTTCCTCAATAAAGGTTTCAGACGCATTTGGTTCATCACCTGCTAAGCCATATTGAATTCGCATTGCACGAGTAAATTTTAACTTTAGTGGTAGTAAATCATCTTTTTTGCTTGTCTTTTCCAATACTAACAAAGCAGATTTTAAAGATTGAGCAGAGTCAGCATGCTCATATTTCGCTCGATAGTATTTTGCTAAGTCTTCATAATATTTATAAGAATCCTTATAAAAAACTTCACTTGGATATTTTTCGCAAAAGTCACACAGCTTACGAAGGAATTCAATATAATTAACATCTTTCTCAATACTGTATTGATAAGATAAATATATTTTTTCAAGCAGCTCAAATTGCTCTATGACGGTAGCGCTTTTTTCGTACATTTCAGAAAATAAGCTAAGCAATGCTTCTCTATGGCGATTATCAATTTCAGTTAAACTTCTATCTATAAGATCAAGCTGTTTATTATTTAGTTGCGCTTTTATATCTTTAGGTTCTACCTCATCAGTTGCTTGGGTAACTAAAACAAATTTACCATCTTTTATCATTAGCCATTGCTTTTCTTCAGTATGCAATTTCCTTCGTAAATTCGGTAAAACAGCTCTAGCTATCCTCTCTAACTCTTCTTTAGCGTAATCACTATCCGTGTCATCAATCTCATCTGGTGGGAACTCTTCATAAAACTCTACTAATGTTTCTAGTTCATTAAGTTTTTTATCATCAGTGTCCTCAAGTCCTTCTTTCAAGAAAGTCACGAAACACTGGTAATCAATTTCATGCTCCATGTTAACCTCCTAATTCCTCATTAAGAGAACTAAGAAGATCATTTAAGCTTTCCATTTCAAGAGTGTTAAACGAATTTTTATCAAGAAAAGCAATAAAGGACTTAATTCTTTTTAATTTACCACTTTCCTTTAAATCATCTGGATCAGGTAAATTATGTATTGATGTGCCTGCTTCTAAATCATCTACATATTTAGTATCTATAAGTGTGACGAACTTTCTTGCGTCGCCGGGATTTTTGACTTCTAAAATCCCTTCGTCATTCACTGTTATCGCACTATACACAATATCAAGTTTGGTTTTATTCTCAAATTGATAAGTCGTATCATTCCAACTGTAGTGGTCAACTAATTTTGGCCACAGTTTTAGAATCTTGGTATCTAACCTCAGATTCATTTGGCGCTAAACCAGCATTATAATGATGAGGCCTAACGTTGTTATAATATCCGTTGATATAATCACTCACACCATATTTAGCATCTTTAAAGTTTTCGTATCCAACCTTTGGCATCCACTCCGTTTTAAAGCTTCTAAAAAATCGCTCCATTGGCGCATTATCCCAACAATTTCCGCGCCTGCTCATACTTTGTGTAATTTTATAGCGCCATAAACGTTGGCGGTACTTCAAGCTTGTATAATGGCTTCCTTGGTCTGAGTGAAACATCAATCCACTTGGTTTACCTCTGCTTTCATACGCGAGTTCAAGCGCTTTTAGCGTTAAGCTAGTATCTGGCGACAACGACATTGCCCAACCAACGACTTTACGTGCAAATAAATCAACAACGACCGCTAAATAGGCCCAGCGATTGCCTGTCCAAATATACGTCACATCACCGCACCACACCGTATTCGGCTCAACAACATCAAACTGCCTGTCTAGCAAATTTGGGATTTCAAGATGCTCATTACCACCCCTTTTATATTGATGTTGTGGTACTTGGCAGCTCTCTAGTTTTAGTTTAACCATTAGCTTAGCGGCGCGATAACGGCTTAATTCAAAATCGTTATTCGTTGCGATTGCTGCGATTGTCCGTGCCCCAGCTGAACCGCCGCTCATTGCATGTATGGCTTTAACTTCAGCTTCTAGCCTTATTTGCTCTGGTGTAGGCGTTGTATCCCGTATGGCCCAATATTTATAGCTGCTGCGATGCACATTGAATACGCTACACAACACGCTAATTGGGTAACGCTCTCGTTGATTTAATTTCTCAATTAACGAGAATTGTTCAGGGAGTCGGACATCAAGAGAGCGGTAGCCTTTTTTAATATATCCTTTTCTAATTCAATACGTTGGATTTGCTTTTTAAGTTCGCGGATTTCAATTTGTTCGGGTGTCATTGGTGAAGCTAATGGGGACTGGCCATTCCGTTCTTGATGCCACTACAAACCTAACCATTCGCGACCTTTTTTTGAAGGTGATAAAAACTCTAACAATAATCCGTAATGTCGAGGTTCAACTTTATCTTTAAAAGTAGATTCTTTCATTTGTTCAAATGCCTTAAAACCTCGATATCTTCGACCAGCTTCCCTATTAGTAATACCTAAGATAGAACCTATTTCAGTAAATTTCTTACCTTCCATATGTAAATCATGGATCAGTTTAGCGCTTTGAAAACCATCCCATTTCTTTGCACCTGATACATGCCTTATTCCCATTAAGGTAGCTGAATAAACCTTTATATCTTGCTTAGTTCCTTCGATTAATATTACGTTGATGTTTTTTAATTTCTCTGCAAGCTCTGGGCTCGCTTCATTTTTCAAACTTTTAAGAGCCGCAGTTCTCCTGTTACCTTCAACTACAAGAAATTTCTTATCAGCATTAGTTAATTCTAATTCTTGGTTCTCTACTGTATCTAGAACCCTTACTACTATACGTTCCATTTCAAGAAAGCCGTGACTTCGGATTGAGTCCTTTAACTCACCCAATCGCTGTGTTTCAAGCCTTTTGAAAGTTTGTGGTTGAAACTCTTCAGCTTTTTCATCAAGTATTAATTTGGTATTTTTTTCCCCGAACAATCTATAGTTATTAGGATCAAGAACTAATTGTTCTAATCTAACGCTGATATCCCTAGTCTGTATCATTTAAAATAACCTTGCTTAAATGGAAATAACTCTAGCACACTGAATCCTTACTAACTTACCTTCTGATTTAAGATAAGCATCGCCTTTACCGTTTAGTACTTCTGCGCCTTGTTCATCTAAGATAACGCGACTTTCAGTACCATTTTTAACTCGCAGCGCAAGCTGGGCTGGTAAATTTGAACGTAAGTTTGTGCTAATGACATCGCCACTTGGTTTTTGTGTGGCGATAATTAAATGAATACCCGCAGCACGGGCTTTTTGAGCTAAGCGTTTAAGCTCAGCTTCAATATCTTTTTTCATATCTTTGTCAGACGTGAGATCAGCGTACTCATCTAGTACTAACACCCACCAAGGAATCCGAGATTCTTTGTCAACTTTTGCATTGTACTCCGGCAATGAACGCACACCTTGTTCTTTAAACTGCTTGTAGCGGGTTTGCATTTCTTCTACGGCTTGCGTTAAAAGAGTAAGCGCATCTTCGTCATCCCAACCTATTTGACCAAGTAAGTGTGGGTATTTTTCAAAGTCATTAAGCTCTGTACCTTTGGGGTCAATCAACATTAACTTAAGCTCAGCATCTGAGTAATGCTCACACATGCCATAGAGAATGGTATTAAGCGCTTCAGATTTGCCGCTACCTGTAGTACCACCTATTAAAAGGTGTGGGCAGTTTGAAGAAGAAAAGTTAATTTTTACAACATTGCCAAATCTATCTTCACCCAGTGGTACTTCAAGGGCATTCTCTGGGCGCTGCCAAGCCGGCCAAATATCATTTTGATCAACATAGTAGCGTTGGCTATCGTTTTTAGGCACATCAAAAGTCACGCAACCTTTATCAATAGCAAAACCGACTTCTTGTTCTTGCTCTAGCTTTAAATCTAATTTTAACGCTTGCGCCTTTTCAAAAAGCTTACGTGGGTCGGTGCCGGGGTTTAACTCCACTCTAAACAAGATAGACGCAGGCCCTTCAACATAAGGAGCCTCACTGATAGGCCTTGATACGGGAATATTGTAACTGTAGTAGCAGTCAATAACCCTTTGATAAAATGCTTCTAGTTCTTCTTCGCTCATTGTTTTGCGTTTAACAAGTGATTTGTTTGGCTCTGCAACTTGGCTCAGAGTCGGCTGTTCGCCTTTCATCTCATTCAGTGAACCAATATCTGCAAGTTCGATAATACGACTACCTGTCGTCGTTTTCAGCTTACTGTCTTCTTTATCGCTTTCCTCACTTGTAACTTTATCATCAAGTACTACAAGTTGAGTTGTTGCCTCAGCTTCTAAAATATATCGCGCATTAATATGGTGTAATTTGGCTGGTGTAAGCTCTTTAAACAGTGTTTGCATTGGGGTTTTTACCCAATGGCTTAGGCACGCTGCTGGTAGCTCGACTTTGAGTATATTTTGAATTGGTGTAAATGCAGCATGAGTAAAGTCAGTGTCTTCAACATTTACAAACAATAACCCAGCTGGATAATCAGTTAACTCAGCAAGTTGATAATCACCTTGTAGCCAATACTCGCTGTTGTCTTCAATTACATTAAAGTAATCATTTCTATACACGTTATAAAGTTTGTATTTATCAATTTGCATCAACACTTGGCGCATAAACAAACCACGGTATAAGTGTCCTGCTAATGTTTGTTGACCAAGTAAAGATTCAAAGTAGCTTTTTAACTCTTGTGCTTGTTTAACACCTTTACTGTGGGTTTGGCGTTTACCGGTTTTAACCTCTACAGGCAGTAAAATAATTTGTTGGTCTTTAAAGCCAACAAACAAGATGTCGTCAGAGATCACGCCTTTTTTAAAGCCCTGCGCCAAACGTGACAAGTCACTATCAGCCATATTTAAACCAAGGTTGCCTGCCACACGAATTACTTCTGCAATTGAAAGCGGCACCCAAGTAATATCACTTTTAGCGAGTAAACAATTTACATATTTGTAGGCACAAATAATGCCGCGTTTTTCTTTACGCTCGTTGTCATTGGCAGTAACGAGGTTAAGTAACCATTCGCCGTTAAAGGCATTGAACTCTTCAATAATACCGCCGTTATCACTTTCAAGTACCTTGTTATACAAACCTGTTTGCTTAGTTACGGTAATCGCGTCGTAATTTACTGAGTTTGTGTAGTTATCTGAGTAATGAATAAGCACCATATTCTTTTGGCTTTCAAAAAACTCTAAAGTGACTTTAGGGTCAATAATTGTTGTCCAAATAGAGTTTTCGTAAGAGCGCTCAAGTAGCGTTTTAAACTCTTCTGTCACCACAAGCGCTTGTGAGCGTGATGGGTTGTATTCTTCGTGTTGGCTGCGCGCAGGTTTGACTAAGCCACTGTACTTGGCAATAAGTTCAAGCTGCGGTGCTTCGCTAGTATCAATACCTTTTAAACCAAAAGCAGTGTAATAATACCCGTTCACATTCGAAGCTGCTTCGCCTGGCATCAAACCATGACACGCAACACCCGTTTTTTGCTTTAACACATCAACATCGGTTGCTTTTACACGCTCATTATTTTTGAAAAAGCTAATATGGGCATATGCTTGCGCTTTTTCACCTTTGTCGTGCGTAAACTTGCTATAGGTTAAACGTGTACGTAGCAAATCAATAATGCTATCGGCTTGAGTGTTAGCTGGACCTTTATTAAGTTCACACAGGTCTTTTAGTTCATCATAACTTGCTGTGTCTGCAAACTTATCAAACCAACAGTAGCTTTCGGTTTCGTCGTACAAATTCACATGTATGTTTGTGACCTTGTCCTTTTTCAGTTTAATGTAGTCAATTAACCCTAAAAAGACTTCTTTATTTTGTTGATTGTTAACTGAGTTAATAATCAAGGTAGTTTTATTACCTGCAACAAACAGATGTTTAAAGGCAGCTGTGAACTTGTTTACCTTGTCTTTTACTAAACTGCGAACAAAGTCATAACTGCTTTCTTGCTGCGGAATAAGCTTTGACCAAAAAACATTTTCTTTCTCTGAATGGTTGTATGAGAAATCATGTTTCGCATCGTACACAAACGGCATTAAACCTTGCGCAGTTAAACGGTTAATTGTGACTGGCGGTAGCTTTTTAAAGCTGCCGCTGGTTTGCTTATCTTCCGCTAACACTCGTGCTAGATTGGCATTGTAAGCTAGAACAAGCGGGTGTAAGGGTGTTATATATTCCTGCTCTGCAAATTCAGCAAAACCAATATTCACCAACGTTTTTTGTGACTCGTTTAATGGCGCATTAAAAGGGATTTGATTAATCTCATGCTGGTAAACCGCTACAACTTTGCTAATGATTTGACGTAACTCATTACCCCAACCGGCAAGGCTGATAAGTGTTTTAGTTTTTTGTAAGTAATCGAATAAATCGCGATACGCTAAAAATAGCTCGTTATATACACCTTCGATATCATGCAGTAGCGTTTGCTCATTACCCTTTTGACATAAAATAGCGCTATCAACCAGCTCGGCTTCATATTGCAATATGGTTAGTCGCTTAGCTTTTGGCGCAATTTCTTTACCATCAATTTGGACTTTATTTTTGCTGCGGTTAAATTGCCCGTAGTAATTGTCTTCAAATAAGTGATTAAAACGCCCTTGGTCCAGCAATAACGGTAACGCTAAGGAGTCAGTTGAAACTTCACCTTCAACATTAAAAGTAAGTTTTGCTTCTTTACCCTCTACCGTAAAGCATACTTCGTCTGACTCACTGGCAAGCTTTTTAAAATCAATCGTGGCAAACTCTTGGTTGCTAAAACACTCTTCGTTTTTTTGTACGGTAACTACATTACCCTCTTCAGCTATTTGTAGGGAGTTATCGTCAGTTTGTAATGTGATGTATTGCTTTTTTTTATCTGCCTCAATCAAAAAGTTGTGTTTGAATCCTTCTTCAAAAAAGTCACCTTTGCGCAGTACTAAAATTTTAAACTTGTGGGTTTCTTTGGGTTTATCTGTTTTAACTTGTACTGCGATATATCTTGCTTGCCCGTTAAAGCTGCCAGTTACTGTCGCACGGCTACGTACGCCGCCTAAGTTTTTAATTGTGACCACGGCTTTTTGCTCGTAGTTATCATGCTGTACCGAACAATAACTATCTTTTAGTTTTTGTTTGATAAAGCTTAAATCTAACTCAAATGCATTTTGTTCTGCTTCTAAAAATAACAAAATGTGGTTTTCTCTAAGCCCTGCACTGCTTTCAGTTTTTGTTTTTGCAATGTACTCAACATGCGGAGCTTTAATATTCTCAAGCTCTAAAAGCTCGGTGCGGTTTTTTCTTTGTTCATCAAAACATTCTTCTAGATCTAGGTCTGTTTTATATCGTTCAACATCGTCTTTTGGGAAGTGTTCTCTTACAAACTTTTCGCTAAAATCAAGTGCAGCTAATTTGTCCTCAAGCTCATTAGGATAATGGTGCGTAATGAAATCAAGCTGCTCACTTAACTTCCTGTTATCTTCCAAACGCTCCCTAATTGCTTCTTTATTATCCCAAGTGCCCTTATTAAGCTGTTCATCTGGCAATCTGCCGGTTTCTTCGACACGTAAATCACCATCGGCAATTGCATAATACAGCTTTTCAAAGCCAAACATGGTCGCACCGTCTTCAAGTATTTCTTCAAAGCTAACTTCAAGTAAGCATTCAGAAATTTGTGCAAGATCGCATTTTTGGTCAATTAAACCATGTAAAAGCAGCTTTATTTGTTGTGGATGCCAAACAGCACCTAGTTGCGCAACGTCTTCAGTTGAGTTTTTAAGCGTATCAAGCAATGAATTATGTATAACAAGTAAAGCTGTGCCTTTGGTTTCTCCTTCAAGCGCTGATACTTCATCTCGTAAATGTGCAATGTAGTTTTCGGTAAAGTTTTCACCTTCATAAACCGGAATTAGCTCAACATCACCATACTTTATCGTAGGTAAATCGATACCTTTTACATTAATGTGAGATTGTGATTCTTTGATAAACGCTTGATAAAGTTTATAACCTTTCTCTGCATCTGGGCATGTGAACTGGTATCTGAAACCGACTTTTATTTCAGTATTTGCCCACTGGTTAAAATGAGCGACTAAAAATTCCTCAAACTGTTTTTCTAACATATACTGCATCCCCGCTATCGCTCATTCTTTCAACATTGCCCATGCGCTCATAAAAATCGATTAGGGTTTGTTGGCTTTGTTTATCAAAAAATACGCCTCTGGCTTCGAACTCTTTTATAAGCTCGTGAAAACGAAGTTTCTCTAGTGTACCTATTGCTAGGTTTGTAAGTAGCACGACTAAATCTTGATTAAAGGTAAGTACTTGCCCCGCTTTACCTCTTTTTTGAATAAAAGGGTTTAGTATATGGTTAATCATGCCCTTTACAGGTGTTTCGTTATATTGCGCTAGTCGCCCTGTTTTTCTATCAAACTGAGCATAAGTTACTTTTAATAGCCCGCTAATTGCGTCTTCAATACTCTCTTGATTTTGCCAAGTTTGCTCGTTGTTAAAACGCTTAGCTGCAACACGTTGTTCAACAAACTCTCTCCCGAATTGGTTAAGCTTTGCCAAAGTACTTTGTTGTTCGTCGTTGCTTTGCTCTTGTAATTCAGTATAAAGCTGCCACAGCGGGCGAATATTGTCATCCGGTTGGAGCGCTTCATTCATAAACAAATACGGGAATAAAAAGTGTATATATTCATGAAGTTGTTTATAACCAAAGGTTTTTACTTTTGTACGCTCTTCACTTGCTCTTTCATTATCTACGATAAAAAAGCAAGGCTTACTTTTAGGCTCCCCGTTTGACCAATCTTTTATATTCAATGCCGTTTGTGCAATATACAAAAATCCGTATAACCTGATCATCGCATTGAAGTTATTAAGCAAGTAGTGTGGGTGCTCGTTTAAAAAGGCTAAGTCTTTTTGAAAATAAGCAGTGAGAAAAGGTAAATAGGTAGGAAGCTTTTTATACTTTGCATCAGCTTTTTTACCTGTTACATAAAAATTGTCAAACTCGTCTTTTATTTCTTTCTCTAAAAAGTTTAACTCGCTTTCAGGTGACTTGACTAAGCTAAAACCATTTAACAACCCAGCAAACATCGCTCCCATTTTCTTATCATTTTCACTAATTTCCTCTTTTACTGATTTAAAAATCAGTAGTTCGGGCGACACTTTAAAAAGCTGGTCGTTCTCAAAGTACATTTTTTCAAGCACCGTCCAAAGCTCAGCTTCATCTACTTTTTCTGTAAGGCGTTTTTTGCATAACTCTTTAAAGCTGTCTGTACTTTCAGTTACAAGCGCTTTGTCATAGAGCAAATGTACAAAAAAACCAAGTATGGTATCCCAACAAAACTTGTAGTGTTTATCCTTTGTTCTTAGTGGTAAGAATGAACCAAATCCATTTTTATCTGGTGGTGTTAGTGTTTCTTTTAACATATTAAATACCACTCACTTCAAATTCATCTTCATCAACTTTTTTGATACCAATACTGGTACTGCCCTTCACTATTTTGAGTGTATTAACCTTATTTGCGACTTTAGAAATGTCTTCGATTAGTTCGTCTAACAAAACGACTGTATTTTTATCGTGTTTATTTGGTCGGTAACCGTCTTCTATACGCTTTATAAGTTTAAGTAAATTTAAACTAACAGGAATTTTTAGCGGTTCACCTTCTACATTTAGACATGCTGTAAAACTGGCCGAGCTTTTGGGTAAGTGGTTGATTATATTTTTATTATCAGCTTTGACTTCAAGCTCTGCAACTAACTGGTAACCGTTAAGTTCTTTAATCAAATATTGGCTTTTATCTAATTGCGGCGCATTACGGTTGTTGTACTTTCTAATTGCCGAGCGAAGTAACTCACTATAAAAAGGCTTTAAGAGTTTTCGCTGCTCAGCACTATTATCGAAGTCTCTATGTAGTTGGTAAATCTGAACATATTGCTCAATAAGACTTTCACTAAAATCTTGTGCAAATTTCGCGTGATAATTGTTGCTAAATTCAGCTCCCTTAAGCACATAGAAAAGCCTTAAATATGAAAGCGCACTTGATAACGGTTCTATACCAATTTGTGTAAGCTCTGAACGATATTCATTAAACATTTGATCTGTAAGACCTAAGTCTTTCTCTATCACAAATGAATCAATACTTTTAGTTCGAATATGTGCAGGATCGAAATCAACAAGTTTATTTGCTAGCTCGTTATCGCCACCAGCAAATAAGTTATCAAATAAGTAGTTAGGTCCAGCAATTAACGAGAAGGTAAAGTCTAGCAGTGCTCGTGCAGTTAAAAATTGGTCGCGCATTAAACAAGCCTTAAAAAGAAGTTCGATAATGTTTTTTTGAACTGCCGGAATGCTTATTAATTCGAAATTAGCTTGAATACGGCGACTTTCTTTATCTTTGTATTCTGCAATATCTTTATCCACAAGCTGGCGGATTAAGTTATTATCTCTCGCCGTCAAACGCGCTAAAAATTTTTGCGCAAATTCTGCCGTGTAACCAGCTTGGTCAATATAAAATTTTGGATAATCCTCAAAGCTAATAAAAGTTATATTGCCAGAAGTTTTAACACCTTCATAAAGGTAAGCTTTAATTGCCTGTTTGAAAGCTTCATTTTCGCCCTCTTCGGCATAGTTACCAAGCATACCGGTGTTAATTCCCACCACAAGTGGGTAGGTACCTTCATCAAAGTCAGAAAATACTTTATCTAGTGTTTGAATCGCATTTTTATTTGGCTCAAAGCTATGTGTAGCGTCTAAATGGAACTTTATACGGGCATCAAACTGCTTTTTATATTTAGTAAGTAATTCAGATTTCCCATCACCACTACTACCACATAAAAAGAAAATTTCTTTAGAACCAGAAGCCATACTTGAAAGTTGCTTTTTAACATCAACTTCAATTGGCATTTCAATATATAGCTCTTCCTTTATTCGACGTTGAAGATTCGTTTTGTCTTCACTTCTTTCTGTAGACACAGCATAGGGAGATGCCATAGACATGACACTGAGGGCTTCTTTTAAGCGCATAAAGATCCTGTTCGTGAGCGGTTACTTCATCCTTAACCGCTGTATATATTCATTTGAAATTAGATGTAAACGAATGCTGAGAGTATTAAACCCGAAAATCCGTAAGTTTTGTAGTGATTTGCGTCAAATTTCTAAGCCTTTGCCACCAAAGTGTTAGATATTTTTTGCCAGACCGTTAAAACTAGGGTTAACTCAAACTGTTAAAAGTAACAAATATAGATGGGCTAGCCCATTACAACGTATTACAGCTATTTTTATCACTTTACTGGCTTAGTCGGTGTTTTCCCTTTTGGTAGCTCGGTGTTGAGGTACTGCGCTATCTTAACTCGTATGATGGTTTGCTTGTAGGCTGGTTATGCGAGGTATCGATTCGGTTTACAACTTTTCCACATTCACCTACATTGGAAATGTAGCTTGGGTTTCAACAGGAAAGTGGCATGCACTTCAAAAATAAAATAACAAACGAGCGTTCTTATAATACCGGTGGCAGTGAGGCGAGTAGCCTTGAGAGCGACCGTGGGCGTATTATCAACAGTGCAGCGCTTAGACGGCTGCAACAAAAAACCCAAGTGTTTCCGCTTGAGCGTAATGCGGCTGTGCGTTCGCGTTTAACGCACTCGCTGGAGGTGCAACAAAACGGCCGTTACATTGCTAAAAAAATTGTTGATGCGCTGGTGCAGCAAGGTAGGCAAGATTTGCTGCAATATGAAGATAAAAACGGCCAGCAGGTGGATTTGTCTGAGTGTTTGGTTACTCTGTCTGAAATGGCCTGTTTGATGCACGATATTGGTAACCCTGCGTTTGGTCACTTTGGCGAGGCCGCTATCAATGATTGGTTTAAACGCTATTTGAGCCAGCATCAACAACTTGCAAAAAGTGCTCGAGCGGCGCTTAGGTATGGCTCAGAAGAGAGCAAAGCGTCGGATCTGGCGGTACTGAATCAAGAAATGGAGTTACTGCTCGATATTTGTAGTTTTGAGGGTAACGCCCAAGCCATTCGCGTTATTCATACGCTTTCTCGACTCAATCTTACCTATTCACAATGTGCCACTGTGATGAAATATACCCGCTGCGCAACCACGCCTAAATCAACCGTGGCCATTGATAAGTCTTATCTGCAAAAGAAAGCAGGATACTATTTTAGTGAAAGTGGTTTTGTCAGTGAGCTGTGCGACAAATTGCAGATCCAAGTGGGTAATCGCCATCCTGTGACTTATATCATGGAAGCGGCTGACGATATTGCTTATTGCCTTGCTGATATGGAAGACGCTGTAGAAAAAGGCATTATTAGCGTAGATGAGTTAACAGGCTGTTTAATAGAGGAATATCAAAATATCGCCGCTGGATTTGGGATCACCGATGACAAGCAGTTAGAGCTTATGAGTAAAAAGCTGCACTATGTCAATGACAAAGCCAGCAAGCATATGGCGAATTTTGATAATGAATTTTTTATTTGGCTCCGCGTGGGGTTGTTGCACCCGCTTGCAGAACATGCCAAAACGCGTTTTATCGATAATATTGATGCAATCTACGAAGGGAGTTTTAATGCTTCGTTACTGGAAGATAATAGCCATCTTCACGCTATTGTAAAGTCGTTGAAAACAGTGGCGGCCAACAAGGTGTTTTCGAATAAAGAAGTCGAGCAGTTGGAGCTTCAAGGCTACAAGATCACCAGCAGCATATTGAATGAATATCAACGGGTGCTTGATTTAGACGCTGATGAATTTAACGCAGCATTAAGTGGCGACCATGACTTTGCGATAGAGTCGCGATTGATTAATCGAATTTCCAAAAAGTATATTGCGGTATACCGCGAAACGGTCGCGCAGCTTAGTGAGCCTGAGCAAGCTGAGCCGATTTTTGAGTTTTATTATCGTTGCCGCCTTATTCAGGATTTTATTAGCGGTATGACTGATCAGTTTGCGTATGATACCTATCGTGCGTTGACCGCGTTGGATTGAGGTTTAGGAAATGTTCGCGCGTCTTGTTGGAAAGATCGCCGCGTGAAGCGGCTCCCACACAAGATAGTAAGCGGATTTATTCTGCTAAAACAGATGTCTGTCGCGGCGTAAAGCCGCTGCTACGAGTGAGGTAAAAAAGGTAGAGAAATGATCGCCGCGTGAGGCAGCTCCTACACATGGTAGTAAGCGGATTTATTCTGTTAAAACAGATGACTGTCGCGGCGTAAAGCCGCTGCTACGAGTGAGGTAAAAGTAGAGAAATGATCGCAGCGTCCTGCACAAGTGGTAATAAAGAAGGAGGTGCAAATTGCACCTCCTTTGAGTTTTGTAATCTAGTAGTGCTTTACATGGATATTAGAACGTGACGTTTACACCAAACCAAATATTGCGGGCTTTGTCTTTTACGTTGTAGTCGTCGCTAAATACGACTTCACTTACCACACCACGGCCGCTTAGGTATTCGTATTTACCATCACCGTTTAAGTCGTTGTAATCTGTGCTATAAGACGTAAAGTCTTCATCCAATAAGTTATTGATACGCGCAAATACAGTAACGTTGTCGTTAAAGGTGTATTTAGCACCTAAGTGCAGTAGGTTGTAGTTTTTGTAGTACATGGCTTTGTCTAGGTTATTGTCCCAGCCACGGTAACGATCGGAGCGCATTTCAGCATTTAGCGTTAGTGAGAACTCGTCTGTTACTTGCCAGTTTACCGTGGCATTTGCCATGTGCTCAGCGGTATTGGTTAGTGGTTGACCTTCTTGAGGGCCACTCTTTTGCTCGCTGTCAGTCCAGGTGTAGTTTGCGTAAAGTGAAACCGCATCCGTGAACTGGTAACGGCCTGCAAGCTCAATACCTTGGATCTCAACTTTGTCGATATTGATTTTTTGGCTATAAGTATCGTAACCAAGCTCGTCGTATACGCCCAAATTCACGCATGGTTTTGCACCATTGGTTGCAGAGCAGCTCTTGATGGTGTCACCACGGGCGATTTTATCGTCAAACTCCGTTGAGAAGTAAGTGATATTAAAATTGTGGTTCTCTGTTGGGTGTGTCCAATACAATGCAACTTCGTTGTTTACGCTGGTTTCTGGTTCAAGATCTGGGTTACCTGCAAACGGTGACGTACCTTGACCACCAAAGCCGGTGATACCGTTGTATAAGTCAGTCGTTTGTGGCGTTTTATAACCCGTGCTGATCCCGCCTTTTACTGTCCAATCGTCAGACAGCTCGTATACACCATATAGACGCGGAGAAAGTTGGCTACCAAATACATCGTGGTTATCGTGACGGACACCCACTGTAACTGTTAGCGGATCGCTTAAGTGCCAGTTATCTTCTACAAATAGCGAGTACATTTGGTGTTTCTGAACGCCTTGATCAACGCCAGACTCCATACCAAATACGCCATCTTGCAATTCACCGTCAACCCACTGGCCGCCCACAACAAAAACATGATCGCCAAGTAAGTCGTCAACTGGAATATCCACTCGCGCGTCTAGCGTATATTGGTTACTGTTCAGTGTACGCTTTGGACGTGGTAAGAATGTGCTTTCAGCAAGCGCTTTACGTTCTGCTTCTTCCATATCGGCATATTTACCACTGCCATCGTACATGGCTTGTAGTAGTTTACGCTCTGTAACAGAAAGCGGCATAGTACGGCCATTGTTATCGGTATCAACAAACGCCAATGACACAAAGGTTTCAATATCACCAAACGTACCTTGATGCGTTAGTGACCACCAGCTTCTATCAAATTCTTGATCCGCCGCATAACCTGCGCGTGGATTTACTACACCGCGACGGTCTTGCCAGATTGATTCGATGTTGTCTTTGGTGCCAAGCGGATAGGTAATTTTGCCCGACTCAACGTCGTAGTTTGGTGTATTATCGTACTCTTGATTTGAGATATCGTAGTCAAAAGTAACAGTGTGGTTGTCGTTTGGCGTAAATACAAACGTCGCACCAAGTTGCGTATTAGTGTTATCAACCGTTCTACCACCACTACCAAAACCAAGTTCACGATGATGCTGCTCACCATTTGGATCGATTGCAGGTGAAAACTCAGGGTTTGAAGCTTGACGCTCATAAATGCTACCGCGAGCAGAAAAGTTGAGTAAACCTTTAACTAAAGGCCCATAGATACTGAAGTCAGTGGTAATGTCATCACCAAACTGGTCGTTTGTTTGTAGGCTTCGGCCAAAATCGATGCTGCCGGTCCATTCATCTACTGACTTTTTAGTAATAATGTTGATTACGCCGCCCATCGCATCTGCGCCGTAAAGTGTAGAGGCTGGCCCCCTAATGACTTCAATACGCTCAATGGCACTTTTAGGTGGAATATGGTTAAACGCGTTACCACCAAAGTTATTTGGGTAGATATCACCGTGATTGTTTTGACGCTTACCGTCAATAAGTAGCAGCGTATATTCACCTGTTAAACCGCGCATACTCACGCTGCCTTGGCCGGTTTTATCTCGAGTTGTGCCAATGTCCACGCCTTCTTGGTACTTCACGGCATCAAGCAAAGTCGTATAGGACTGAGCTTGAATGTCTTCAGCAGTGATCACTGAAATACTCGCTGGTGCTTCTGGTATTTTTTGCTCAAAGCCGGTCGCAGTTACCACGATGCGCTCCATATCCGGCTGCGCTTTTACCGAATCAGCAAAAGCAACTGGACTAAGGGCAGAAAGCACCAAAGCAGAAAGTACACCACGTTTAAAAGGCGTGTTTGTCATTGTTAATATCCCAAAATTTATTGCATTAAAGTAAATTTTGGCGCGTACTCTAAATGGAAACTGAACAAAAGTCAAAAATATTGATAATTAATCTCATTTGTATTTTGATCTAAATGATATTTAAGGGAAGTTGTAGATTTATTGATTTTTCTTGGTTCTACTCATGGAGAGATCGCCGCGTAAAGCGGCGGTCATTAGAGATAGAAGTGCGGGTAAACCCACACCTACCAAATCCCCCCCTTGGTAGGAGCTGCTTTATGCAGCGATAATTAGAGATAAAATCGTGGAGTAAATCCGCTCCTACGACATATTCCCCCTTGGTGGGAGCCGCTTCACGCGGCGATCAGTAGAAAAAGATCACCGCGTGAAACACTTCCTACATGCTAAACAGTAAACTCCCTTGCATTGTCGTTGAGGCGATGACTGGTTTGCTCTAACTGCTCAACAATGGCCATAAACTCATTCATCCGCTTAATCGCTTCTTTAGAGATATCGCTCAGGCCATTGATATTAGTGTTAATGTCTTCTGTCACCGATAACTGCTCCTGTGAAGCGGTGGCAACACCTTGAGTCAAGTCTTTGATTTTGCTCACCGCTTCAAAGATGCTATCAAGCACTTCGGAAGATACCATCACCTGCTCTTCCGTCGCTTGCACTTGGTGCTGGCTTTGCTGAATGGCGGTATTCGCACTCCCCGCTTTGGTTTGCAGCTGGTTGATAATATCGCGAATTTCTTCGGTGGACTTTTGGGTTCTTTGTGCAAGGGTCCTTACTTCATCTGCAACAACAGCAAAACCGCGGCCTTGCTCTCCCGCCCTTGCCGCTTCGATGGCAGCATTTAATGCAAGCAGGTTAGTTTGCTCTGCAATAGCTTGGATCACGCTCACTACATTTGACACTTGATCACTTTGCTCAGTCAACTCAGAGATAATATTCGCGGTTTCGTCAAAGCGCACTGACAAATCACTAAATTGCTGGCTGGTTTGCGACATCACTTCCATCCCCCGCTGTGCTTCAAGTTCAACCTGATTTGCATAATCTGCTGTACTCACGGTACTGGACGTGACCTCATTGAGTGTTGCGGTCATTTCTTCCGCAGCCGTAGCGATGGTTTCAAGACGGGCGTTTTGTTCTTCGCTTATCTCCTTATTACTGCGAATAAAGTGCGCCACTTCTTTGGAAGATTGTGACATCGCGCCACCCGCTGAGCCGATATTCGTGACTGTATTTTTAAAGCTATTGAGCATACGGTTTACGATATTGGCCACCGCTTTAATCTCAGTTGCGCCGCTTTCGTCTACCGTTTTTCTAAGATCGTTTGAACTGCCTATCTCTTCAAAAGTTCTACCAAGTAACTCTATCGGTTTCACAATACGACGACGAACTAAATACACACCGAATAAACTAAAACATACGGTTATGACTAACATCACCATCGCCCACAAAACATAAGACTCTACAGCACTGTGAGCTTGCACAACATTTTGTTTGGTACGACTTTCAAGTTCCGTAAAAAACGATTCAACTGGTTTCATGATGTTGGCTTTATAGCGATGATAATCATCACTGTGAGTAAGCTTAACCGCTTTGTTCAAATCAGGCTCGCCTTGGATGGTGTAATTTCCTGAACTATCTTTAAACTTACCTTTTACGGCATTCATGGCTTCGACTTCTAATGCGACGAGGCCATCGGAATTGGCTTGCGCCTCACTTAAATAGTTGAGCTCCTTTTGGCTAAAGCCCGCCGCTTTCATGGCATCGAGTAATACTTCTCGCTGACCGTCTGGTTTTGGTTTCTCACCATAGTTAAGCACCAGATCCCAATAAATTTTATGGTAACCTTCAGGTCTTGGCTTTTCACCATTACGAATTGCTAATACATCCATATACATCTTTTCGTATTTATCGTTGCCAGTTACCGCATAGGTTCTGCCCAATCGCGTTAAATCGTCGGAGCTTTGTCTTAGTTCATCGGCCAGTTGATAGGCTTTATAACGGTTGTCCGCCATTTGTTCAAAATCAAGCAAAGCGTTGTACATGTTAACAACCAATAATGTAACGATGACGACAAAAACAATAATGCCACCAAAGATAGTGGTCATGAGGATACGGATAGAGTTTAACTTCATGATTCTAGCCTTTATTAAAGCGTTCACAATAAAGACTAGTGCAGAGGGTGAGATTCTTCTAGCATAGAATTAGGAACAAACGGAGTTGACATAATAACAGTGAAAACCAAATCAAAAGATCGCGGGGTGAACCCGCTCCTACCATATACTCAAACTCGTGGTGGGAGCCGCTTTAGGCGGCGATCATTAGAGACAAGATCGCGGGGGAAACCCGCTCCGACCATATACTCAAACCCTTGGTGGGAACCGCTTTACGCTGCGATCATTAGGAAAAAGATCGCGGAGTAAATCCGCTCCTACCATATACTCAAAATCGTGGTGGGAGCCGCTTTAGGCGGCGATTATTAGAAAAAAGATCGCGGGGTGAACCCGCTCCTACCACAATTAACACCGCTTAAATACTGGCAGGCATACCCATGCAACTTGCATAGTAGGTGGTCGTTGCTGGCCAATCAGAGAATACGCCAAGTACGCCAACTTCTTTGGCCAATACATCTAGCACTTTAAAGGTATCACCATCATTATCTATCATCGCCGCACCCGACAGACTGCCGTTGATGCTTTGATAGTACCAGCCACCACCGCTGGCTAAGTGACCAGAGCGCTCTAATGTCCAAGTGATGATCCCAAGCCCTGCTGCTTTTGCAGCTTTGGCATAAGGTGAAGGTACTATTTTCCCCCCTTCTTCGGTTAATAACATCCAAAGAGGCGGTGCGATAATGTTAACACCATCCGCTGCAAGCTCCTCCATTGTTGGCGACAATAGCTCCGGGTTATGCACGATTTGCTCTGCTGATACCATGGTTTCATTGTCTACTGCTTGCGCTTCGTATCTGTCGTCCAAATACACTGCCTGTGCGCCAAACTCTGGATTTTCTTTTATCCAATAGATGACATCGTCACGATTAAATGACTGTGCCCATACATTTTTTGGATCTACATTTGCGGCTTTGTATTCGTCGATCATTTTTTGTGCGTAGGCTTCTTGTGTAAAACCGTCGAAAGGCATCGCGACAGACGGAGTCTTCAGCTCTGGCGTCATTTTCACGCCTAAACTTTTAAATAACTCAATACTCTGGGCATGGGTCATTAAAGTGCCACGGCTCGCATATAAATCGGTGCGCCAATTTGCCGTGCCATCCATATATTCCTCTACGGTTGTCGCCATTGAGTTCGCGGCATCCATTTTACCTTTTAATGTCTTAAACTCAGCCAAAGTAATGTCGCTGGTACAACACTTAGCTTGGGCTGCAATTCCATTTTCAGGATCGCCTGGTACAAATGGTGTTGTACATTTTTGGCCTAAATCCGTTGCTAAAATATTTGTTGTTGTGTGTAAATCACATTGTGAGTGGCGACAAACCAGCTCTTTGTCTTTAGTAAAGGCAACGTCACACTCTAAAATCCCAGCACCCATTTTAGCGGCCGCAATATAAGATTCTTTGGTGTGTTCAGGAAACTGCATTGGCGCACCACGGTGTCCAATTGAAAAGTCTGTTTTATAAAAAGGTCCGTTAGCACACTGCTCAAGCTTGGTTTTGAGTGCACCTTCTTCCATATCTTGAATTAAGAAATCAGGACGTGTACCCACTTGCATGGCACTTGCGCTACCTGCAGGCACCTCCACAATTACCGGAACTTCAACGACTTTTACTTCAGTCTCCGTTGTGATCACCGGCTTTTCAACCTGTACAACCTCCACAGAGTCATCATCACATGCACACAGTAATAATGTAGCTATGATCGCAGAACAAACGCTTATCTTATTCATTGTAATACCATTATTATTTTAAAGAAGGCTTACGCTAGACGCTTTGCATTACGATTACAGGAACAAATCATGATTTTTTGGTTACATCTTTTTAACTAAATATAACTCCCCTGACTGAATAATGGTTGTGTAACTTGAATATAAAGAAAAAGAGTCTGCACTTAACAGACTCTTTGATGCGATATAATTATCTAAGCGATTAATTAATGCCTTTCTAGCAGCCAGTTTTAGCGCTAACTGCGTTGAATTCACTTCCAATAGCCAGCTATTGGTGCGTAAATTCGCCTTGCCTACAGGATGTAGGTACCTTAGCGAGAGCAGGACGCGGAAGCGGTGTTTTCCCTAAAACTCTCTGGCTAGAGAAGGGAAAACTAAGTTGTTCTTTAGAAACAATGAGTTGGAACATTCCTTATCCAAACCTCAGGTTAATTAACTATTTGGCCTCTTAACTCACCACTTGGATTTGCTGGTGTATGCACATTCACGTAGTGACCACCGCCTGCCAGAATCGCAAATATTTCCGCTGTCAATGCTGCATTGGCCGGAGCCATCCAGCGATTGGCATCACTACTATCTTGCATTAACGTTAGTAAAACAGGGCCGTTTTCACCAGCAATGCCTGTATGTATATGCGCAGCCGTTGCATCGGCAACACCTGAGGTGAGGACTTGTAATTCAAGGTTGAAGCCGTTTCGATTTACCAAAGCATATCCACTACCAGTGGCTGTGGTTGTAACGGCTGGGACTTCTTGCTCGCCACTCAATGGAAACGCAACCAAAGTGTAGTTGTCAGTGAGGATCTGACCACGAAGTTCACCACTCACATTTGCTGGTGTATGCACATTAACATAGTGACCACCCGATGCGAGCACTGCAAAAATCTCAGCGTTGATCATGGTGTTGTCTGGGGTCATCCACACATTCATATCATCGGTGCTTTGCTCAAGGCCAACTAAAACATCACCATTCATGCCGATCCGGCCAGTATGAATATGTGCCGCAGTTGCATCCTCAACACCCATTGTCACTACGCGAAGTTCAACTTAATAATCGTTCATGTTAACCAATGCGTAGCCATCCCCTGACGCCATTGTCGATACTGCAGGAACCTCTTGCTGACCTGAAAGCGCAAATGTAGCGAGCGCATATTTGCTGGTAAGAATTTGGCCACGTAGCTCACCATTGGGACTGCTAGGAGTATGGACATTAACATAGTGGCCACCCGATGCGAGCACTGCAAAAATCTCAGCATTGATCATGGTGTTGTCTGGCGTCATCCATACATTCATATTATCGGTGCTTTGCTCAAGGCCCACTAAAACATCACCATTCATGCCGATCCGGCCAGTATGAATATGTGCCGCCGTTGCATCTTCAACACCCATTGTCACAATACGAAGTTCAACTTCATAGTCGTTTGTGTTAACCAGTGCATAGCCGTCCCCTGACGCCATTGTCGATACTGCAGGAACCTCTTGCTGTCCTGATAGCGAAAATGTAGCGAGTGCATAATTGCTGGTAAGAATTTGGCCACGTAGCTCACCACTGGGATTGCTAGGTGTATGGACGTTAACATAGTGACCACCTGATGCGAGCACCGCAAAAATCTCGGCATTGATCATGGTGTTGTCTGGGGTCATCCACACATTCATATCATCGGTGCTTTGCTCAAGGCCAACTAAAACATCACCATTCATGCCGATCCGACCGGTATGAATATGTGCCGCCGTTGCATCTTCAACACCGTTAGTGACAACTCTGAGCTCTACTTCATAAGTATCAGTGTTAACAATGGCATAGCCATCACCAGATGCCATTGTTGCTACTGCTGGCACTTCCTGTTTGCCGGATAAGTCAAATGTAGCAACCGCGTAATTGTCCGCCAGAATTTGGCCGCGGATCTCACCATTTGGTAGCTCTGGCGTGTGTACATTGACGTAGTGTCCGCCCGAGAGCAAAACATTCAACGTCGCTTCGTCGATCATCGTGTCATCAGGCGTTACCCAGTCTGTCATTACTTCGTCGTCCTGCTCTAACACCACAAGTACATCGCCGTTCATACCAATGCGGCCAGTGTGAATATGTGCAGCAGTGGCATCATCAACGCCCATAGTGACCGCGCGAAGGTAGAGCTCGCCATCGGTGCTGTCGTATGACGCATAACCATACCCCATAGCACTACTTTCATTCATTGGCACCTGTTGTGAGCCATCTAATTTGAACGTGATCACGCTTACCGTGTCAGGCACAATCTGAGCGCGTAACTCGCCGCTTGGAAAGGCTTCGGTGTGTAGATTAATATACCAATCACCGTCCAGCATATCGTCAATTAGATCCTCAGACAGATCTGTGATTGGAATACTCACCTTATTGTCATCCGATGCTTCAAAGGCGAATGCCACATCGCCATTCGCACCTAAATCGCCATCGTGAATATGTGCAGCACTAAAACCTTCGACATTGCTGTAGTCGAGTGTTGCTCTAAATTGCATCAGATTTTCATCAAGCTCAACTGTTGCAAAAGCGGTTTGCATTGACGTATTCATCGGTACTTCTTGCTTTCCTGATAACATCAATTCAAAGGTCTTAGTCGCTGAAAACTCTTGGACTGGCGGCGGTGGCGGAGGTGTAACCGTATCGTTATCGTCGTTATCGCTACATGCCATAAGAAGCATGAGGCTGGCACTTACTATAAACTTTTTCATTATACTCATCCTGTAGACTCGGTTAAAAAGAATGACTTTTGTCACCCATAGCTAACCCTTACGAACAGGTTTGAATAAAAGTTCATCAAATTTGCAAAATTATTGTATATATTTTGTCTGTACCTAATTGCACCAATCGCAATTCCAATTTTTGCCTGAGCATCCATTTATACCGATGATACTAACGCTTGAATGGCATTACATTCAGCTCAGTGATATCAATGAATTTCTCACAATAATTGTGAAACCTCATTGCCATATAAGAGTCATATTTTTGTGATTAAGTAGCTGCTTTAACAATAATAATCAGGATATTTTATGTTTAAGCACTCACTTATCGCGCTCTCTTTGCTTTCTCTTCTCACTGGCTGTTCACTTGATGGTGACGATGGCGCCACGGGTTCGCAAGGGCAACAAGGCGTTGCCGGACAAGATGGTAACGATGGTCAAAATGGTACAAATGGCTCCGACGGCCAAGATGGAGCAAACGGAACCGATGGCACTAACGCCAATAGCGTGCTTGAAATAAGCCTTGTGGGACGCGCAGTGCTTAATGCAGAAAGCCCTGAAGGCGCCGCAGAAATTGTCGCTTACCAAGCATCCAAAAAATGGATATATGCCATTAATAGTTCAGGCAGTGCCGCTGTGGTTGAAGTTATTCCAGCAACCAGCTTTGATACGGCCGCTCTGGTCAAAAATAATGAAGGTGTTATTACCGCTACAAATTTAACATCAGCCATGACCATCAACTTAAACGACAATACACCCGGCGACGCAAACAGTATTGCAGTTGACGAAAACAACCAACTACTGGCAGTTGCAATGGCTGCCAAGACTACAGGTGACGCAGGACTAATCGCTTTTTATGATATCTCAGGTGCAACTCCGGCCTTTGTTAAAAATGTAACGGCGGGTGCACTACCTGATATGGTTACCTTTACTCATGATGGCAGCAAGGTCGTGGTCGCAAATGAAGGGGAACCCGCAGGTGACTACAGCGTTGATCCTGAAGGTAGCATCAGCATTATCAACATTACAAACGGCATAGTTGCAAATACAGCAACACAATTAAACTTTAGCGCATTTAACACCAAGCAAGCTGAGCTAGAAGCTCAAGGCATTGTCTTCGCCAATCCAACTGGTCGCACTATCAATGGCAAACTTATTAATACGACAGTTGCGATGGATTTAGAACCGGAATATGCCACCATCTCTAAAGACAACCGCTTCGCTTATGTTTCAATCCAAGAAAACAACGCACTCGCTATCGTAGATCTCAGTGACAATAGCCTTAATTTAGTCGGTTTGGGATTCAAAGACTGGGCTAATTACACCATGGATGCGTCGGATAAAGATAAAAAGATCAATTTTAAAAAGTACCCCGGTCTTTACGGCATGTATCAGCCTGACACTATCTCTAGCTACACGTGGAAAGGCGCGAACTTTATTGTCTCTGCCAATGAAGGTGATGGTAGAGAATACTTTTTTGATGCTGCCGATGAAGCTGACTGTACCGCGAAAGGTGGCCTAGATTACGATAAAGACGATGGTTGTTTAGCGTACATTGATGAGAGCCGTGCCGAAGATCTTACCTTAGCAAGCAACTTTACTTATCTTAATAATGACGATGACGACATTGGTCGCCTTAAAGTCACAACGGTGAAAGGCGATGAAAATAATGACGGCCAATATGAAGCGCTGTACACCTATGGTGCACGTTCATTCACCATTTGGGATAGCAACGGCCTTGTGGTGTTCGACTCTGGCGATCAAATCGAGCGGATCACAGCCTCCGTACATGGCGCACAATTTAACAATGATGAAGACACCAATGAAGGCGATACGCGATCTGATGCAAAAGGCCCAGAGCCGGAAGCACTAGCGCTAGGTCAAATTGGTGAACGCACTTTTGCATTCGTTGGCTTAGAGCGTATGGGTAGTATCGTGGTTTACGATATCACCAACCCTTACGATGTTAAGTTTGAAGATTATTTTTACAACCGCGGATTAGTTGAAGATGCCGAAATCAGTGGCGACTTAGCCCCAGAGGGCATGGCATTTATTCCTGCCGACAAAAGTGCAACTGGCGAAGCCTTATTGGTGATCGGTAATGAAATTTCCGGTTCAGTTGCGGTATGGCAAATCGCTGAAAAATAAAGCATTCACATTAGTCGCTGTGGGAGGCGCTCTATGCGCCGATCTTGATGAAAAGATCGCGGGGTGAACCCGCTCCTACCACATATTTAATCCCTTGGTGGGAGGCGCTTTTCGCGGTGATTATTGGGAAAAAGATCGCGGGGTGAACCCGCTTATATGGACTCCTCCAATTGTACAAGCCACTTTTAGCATTATTAGTGTGATTGCGTGCTTATATCCGGGCTCTTGATGAGGTGCTACCTCGGCCTCTTTGATGTATTCGCGCCCTTGTGCCTTCTCTCATAGGTTCGCGTTTCATTGACTTATTAAATTTGAGTTTATTGCCTTTCAGCTGTGCCACCTGGAAAATGTTTTTTGCCAAGTCGATAGCAATTAAATTAGACTGTGTCATGTATGGACTCCTTATTTGGTAAAAGTGTTTTGCAATATCTTTATACCGTACTCTCCCGTTAAGGGGGAGGAGTCCATACATCTCCCACAACATATTCAAGCCCTTGGTGGGAGGTGCTTTACGCGCGATTATTGGGGAAAGCTCGCGGGGTGAACCCGCTCCTACACCATATTCAAGCTCTGGGTGGGAGCCGCTTTATGCGGCGATTTTGATGAAATGATCGCGGGGTGAATCCGCTCCTACACCATATTCAAGCTCTGGGTGGGAGCCGCTTTACGCGGCGATCTTTAGGTTATTCTGACAATCCTTTAACCGTATTTGTGAGGTTTTCTGCGCCTTGCTTTATTTCATTCATCACTTTATTCACTTCATCGATTTATGCAAGACCAAGGGCGGTGCTTTCAGACACTGTATTCATCAGTGCGGTGGCTTCTTTAGTTAACACTTCGTTCTGATTGACCACATCATTGATTTCGTTAGTCGACTGCGAAGTACGTGCTGCCAAGCTTCTTACTTCATCGGCTACCACCGCAAACCCTCTTCCCTGCTCACCCGCTCTGGCGGCTTCTATCGCTGCATTTAACGCAAGTAAGTTAGTTTGCTCTGCAATCGCGCTGATGGTAGACACAATTGCCGAAATCCCTTTTGACTGTTCATTAAGCTGTGCTATTGCGGCCATTGCACTTTGCACTTGATTAGAAATAAGCCCTGAGGTACTAACAGACTCTTGCAACAGTAAACTCGCACGGGCCGCTATTTGCTCAGTTTGCTCTGATGTCACCTGCGCAACTTCGGCAGCTTGTGCGACTCGATGCGCTTTTTGCACCCGCGCCGTGATATTTGTTGCAAACTTTATCACTTTAACGACTTTGCCGTGTTCATCAAAAATAGGGTTATACGTGGCTTCAATCCAAATATCTTCGCCATGTTTACCTAAGCGATGAAAGCGACCACTTTTATGCTGTCCTTTTGCCAGCTCTTGCCAAAAATGTGGCTGCTCTTTATAAAAGCTATCGTCACAGAAAATTCGATGATGCTGATCTTTAATCTCACTGAGTTTATAGCCCACAGTTGCGGTGAAATTTGGATTCGCATCTAAAATAACGCCCTCAGGTGTAAACTCTATGGTTGCCATGGATTTATTGAGTGCGTTAGCTATCGCTTCTTGTGCCGTTATGGTGAGTTTTTCTGCTGTGATGTCATTCGCAATTTTAACAATACGGGTGACTTTGCCATTTTCTTCAACCGGAAAATAGGTAGCGTCAAGCCAAACCACGTCACCTGTTTTGGTAAAGCGCTCAAAATTACCAAACTGAGCTTGGCCACGCTTAAGGCTTGCCCAGAAACTGCGATATTCCGAAGAATTTACGTAGTCCTTGTGGCAAAAAATACGATGGTGCTGTCCTATCACTTCAGCCTCGGTGTAACCCACAACAGCAAGAAAATGTCGATTGACTGCTGCTATTTGACCATCGGGTGTAAATTCAATTTTTGCGACCGCTTCATCAATCGCAGAAAGTAATGCCCGAGCACGGTTGAGTTCAGCGGTCAAATTTTCAACTTCTTGATTTGGCTTTCGAAAAAAGTTCATAAGCTATTCCGTAACAAACAATATGCATGACTGCATTATTATCATAGTTTTGGTAATAAAGTATGAATTATAGATAAGAAAGTGGAGTTTGGCGTTCTAACATACGCACCAAAACAAGCCGCGCGCCTACCACACAAGCAACGCGACTTGGCATTATATCAATTATATTGACTAACCAGTGCTTTGGATAACTACTTCTGTAACGTTAGACGGTAGTCACCCGCACCGCTATATGAGTAAACCAAAATGCGGTAATAACCTGAATTTGCCGTATAGTTAATTGACTCTTGTGAGGTTGGCGTCTCCGAAATAGCAACTTGTTGCCATGTACCACCTTGCCAAGCTTCGAGTTTCAAGTCGAAGTCTGCGTTCGCTGGTCCCTCTAAAGTAAGTGCTATTGTGCCACCGCTGTACTGAAACCAACTGCCGTCAGGTTGTATGGCTTGTTGCTTGTCTGCTAAGTATCCAGTGTAAACATCTCCCGGTGGTGGTGGGGTTGTACTACCGCTTACGGTAAATTGGATCTCTGCAGCGGGATCAGAAATATTGCTGATGGACAAGCCAGAGTCGCTTCCATTCCACCATAGCGCATTCGTCCCTTTGCTACTCAACGCATTCGGCAGTGTGGCGCTAAACTCTCCTGCCACATCAAATAAATCGCCATTATCCCCACGGTTGCGACCATTTTCAGGATCTCGTTTGGCATCACCATGCTCCATTTGGATATATGGATACCATTCATTCGAGTTATTGCCGGCAGAATCAACGTGCCAAATAGCCAAACCTGAATCGAGTTGCTCTGAGTTTTGTCCCGATTGATGAATAGCCTCAATGTAAAATGCTTCATTTGTATTGCTTGGGTTGGTCCATTTATATGAGCTATTAGCGCCCGAAATATGACTGAGCCTTCCCGTTGGGGCATTGGCATTTACGGCTGGATTAAGTTCAGTTACCGTATCCCAACCAGCTATGGCCCTGAAGTGTGCGACAGGTGGCGTCGGCTTAAAACGGTTGGAAGCACCAATCGCGCCAAACCCCATAACGCCAAAACTTGCGACTGAGCCCTCTGAGCTTCCGTCATAATCATAAAGATCAGGCCAATTTGTGATTAAGTGACCAGACTCATGTACAAAGGTGCCAATTGCAAGGCTATTTCCCATATCAGTGATTTGATAGCGATCGGTACACACGCTGTCAGCACAAAAACGAGGACTGAGTCTTGCCATATGTGGCCACAGACCTTTAGACCATGCACTATCAGAGTTACCAGCATAAAAAATATTTAACCCACGGATCTGCCCACTACTATTTGTAGTAAGCGAACTAAAATCAAATCCCTGTTGAAATTCAAGCCAATTTAGCGCTTCTTTTATGAGTTCTTGCGAGCGTACTGTTGAGCTTAATGCGCTATCCGCATAATACGCTTTGTTTTTCTTTGCGGTGTAATAAGCCGTTACTGTATTGGTATAATCAAGCTTGCCTCCAGAGACCGACGAAAAATACCCTCTTACTGACTGCGCGTTACCAAATTCAGTGTAATTTTGGTCATTTAAAAAACGCTCAACTTGCGCTTTTGTGATAGTGCCGCGCTCATCAGGGAAATCAATGATGATAGTTAACCCTTTTACTTGCCCGCTGATCTCAGCATTCAACGCCATTGCATTATCACTACGCTCAAACTGATGCGTATGTATCAAGTCGACTGATGTTTGGTTTTGACCCAGCATTACCTGCTGCGCTGCTTTTACCTTTTTTGCAATAGCAGTAGAGGATAACCCTTGCTGCATAGCATCTACTGAGTGACGTTGAATGCCCCGCTTACTGCGTTTGGTCACAAGCTTACCTGTTGATATAAGCTGCTCCCCATCGACTGACACCTGTGCGTAAGCCATGCCTTTGAGCGAGGCATCATACACCACAAGCTCGCCGTCAGGGGTACGCTGCTGTGCAAAGTACGTATTACCATTAAGAATAAGAGTGATCACCTCACCACTTGGTTGAGTAAATTGATACTGTTCATTTTTATAAGGTATAGCCGCGTTTACTGCGACACTGGTTGCCAATAATGACGTTGCGATAATTGCTGATGTTAATTTCATTTTTCCTTTCCTAGGTTACATGTTATACAACTCATTAACATACAGAATGGATACAAAATTGCAACAACCATCAGACCATTAAAGGTACAAAACTTATCAACCAGATAAATAACAAATAGTTACACCGGTTGTAATTCCATCATTTTAGAAGCTTTATATTTCAAAGTGAGCAAAAAAAATCCGTTTAAACTATTTTTTTCAATTTTTAGTTTACAAGTACTAAACATTACATTAGCATTGGTCTCGTTCCTTTGGGGCTGCACCTTTTTACCTGCGTATCTAGGCGTGCCTAAAGTCACAATTGAACTCCCGAGAAGTAGAGCTTGCCGACTGGGATGTTGGCATTATTGGGATTTCCTTGGCACAGCTTGTTGCTATTGGAGTTTTTATGCAGGCCAGATGGCCTGCTTTTTTTTGTCCAAAATTCGCCATCTACGCTTTATACCAATTGCCGAGTGCAACTCAACTGGTTAAACTCAAAGCACATGTTCCTGATTTGATGTAATCCATGTCGGCACTACGTAAACCTGTTTCGGTATTGGTCGTAATATACAACGAGCATAATGAGTTTTTGCTATTACAAAGAGCAGACGATAAACACTTTTGGCAATCAGTCACTGGGGGAGTAGATCCCGGTGAAACTCCAATCACTACCGCGTATCGAGAGTTAAAAGAAGAGACCGGTATTGACGCCGCGGCGCTTGGGATCACCATCCACTCGCATAATAAAACAAATCAATACACTATAAGACCGCAGTGGCGCCATCGGTATGAGCCGGGTGTTACCATAAACACTGAGCATGTTTTTAGTATCCAAGTACCGTCAGGGATCAGTGTGGTACTTGCTGATGATGAACATACAGACTTTATTTGGCTTAACAAAACACACGCTTGTGAACGCGTCTGGTCCCCAAGCAATCGACAGGAAATAGAACTCATAGGAGTATGATTGAGCTATGTTTACGACATTAGGATCTTTACAAACACCATGTTTAGTTGTTGATAAAATTGCTTTTTTACATAACCTTTCGCGTATGGAAAAGCATCTTGATGCTTTTAATGTGGCCCTTCGCCCACATTTGAAAACGGTAAAATCCATTGCAGCCGCAAGCTATATTTTGGCCGACAAACAAGCGGGATGTACGGTTTCCACTCTAAAAGAGGCAGAAACATTTGCAGCACAAGGTTACACCAATATCACCTATGCGGTAGGGATCACAGAAGATAAGCTACAACGCGTTCTTGCCCTAATCAACCAAGGTGTCAATCTAACCATACTGCTAGACAGTATGGAACAAGCCATGCTTGTCTCTCAATTTTGCTCGGAAAATGAGTGCACGATTCCTTGCTTGATAGAAATAGACTGCGACGGACATCGCGCAGGACTGCACCCTAAAAACAAAGAAATCGTGACCATCGCAACCATACTGGAAAGCAGTGGTTTATATCGGGGTTTACTAACGCATGCCGGTGGCTCATACGCGTGTAGCACAGCTGAGCAACTAATACAGTTTGCTGAGAAAGAGCGCTTAGCCGTTGTGACTGCTGCATCCATGCTGGAAGAGGCTGGGATCACAACAACAATGCTGAGTATTGGCTCTACCCCAACGGCACTGTCAACGCAAAACCTCGATGGGATCACTGAAGTGCGAGCTGGGGTCTATACATTCTTCGACCTTGTGATGGCTGGTGTCGGCATATGTGACATCGAAGATATTGCACTAAGCGTGCTAACGCGTGTCACTGGTATCAAACGTAGTGAAAATAAGCTCTTTATAGATGCAGGCTGGATGGCGCTTTCAAGAGACAGAGGTACCGCGAGTCAAGCGTTTGATTGTGGCTATGGCCTCGTTTGTGACCAAGAAGGTAATTTGTTGCCTGGACTCAAAGTAACCTCAGCAAATCAAGAGCATGGCATTATTGAATGTGAACCCGGTTTCACCTTACCAGACATGAAACATGGTGACCTACTACGTATT